>NZ_JARHXR010000009.1:0-972755 GCF_029222665.1 Bacillus sp. Cr_A10 | reverse complement strand
CACAAAAAAAGTGGAAGGGCTTTTGTTATTTAATCCATTTCAAAAGGGTATCTTGCTATTTCACTTTCATTGAATTTATCATTAAAAGTGATCTCGTAAACTCCTCTTTCTCGCATGTCTTCAATCATTAAATCTTCATTAATATCTATACCTAACCGTTTTTCTAATTCTTCATCTGATAATGTAGTATCTAATTGAATATTTACTAATTCATCTTAAAAAAACATAGCACTTACATAATCAATTCCATCTGTTCCTAAATAAGAAATATAATCAACTTGTACAATTTCACCTTGTTTAAATTCCAGTTGACCATTTTCATATTGCGTTTCCACTGGATCTACTGAAAATAATGCATCTATGTTTTCACGTGTTAATGTATTATCTATTTCTACCAAAGGTGCTGTTATATCTTCAGTTCCCTCTGTTTTTGTTGTTTCTTCTTCATTAGTTGTTTCATTTTCGGTAGGTTTTTCATGAGTAACAACTTCTAGTGGTTAAAAGCAAAGCAAAAACTTTCAAATGATTCTCTCCATCCCATTTTGGTATTTATTATAACTTACTTGTAAATGGAAACGGAGTAAACATATTATATCTAATTGGTGAAAACAATTATTTTTTTACACAGATTATAATCTAAAAGACCTTGAATCAATAGTATTGAGTGCTCAAATCGATTCCCACCGAGGGTGTAGCTGAATAGTTATACAAATAAAGATAAAGATAACAATAATTTGTAGTATGTTTATTAGTAATGCTTGTAATATCCGTTAGTTAGCTTTCTTAACTTATACATAATGTCTCCTATGACTTTTATGTTAATTTATTTGTTAGCCCCAAGACGTGGTAGGCAATTAATTTGCTTTGTGTAAGTTTTAACAATTTCTAAACAATGATACGTCTAGGATTTCGTTTAATATATAGGGAATGTGCATTTGTGTGTCACTATGTTGTATAATACAGAATAGATGAAGTTGGAAGGATGAATTAGCAATGACAAAACCAGTAGTAGCAATCGTTGGTAGGCCAAATGTCGGCAAATCAACCATATTTAATCGAATTGTAGGAGAGCGTGTATCTATTGTGGAAGATATTCCAGGTGTTACACGTGATCGTATATATAGCTCGGCAGATTGGTTAACACATGAGTTTAACATTATTGACACAGGTGGTATTGAGCTTAGTGATGAACCATTCTTAGAGCAGATTAAACAACAAGCAGAAATTGCAATGGACGAAGCTGACGTAATTGTTTTCTTAACAAATGGGCGAGAAGGTGTAACTTCAGCTGACGAATATGTTGCAAAAATTTTATACAAAACGAAAAAGCCTGTAGTTTTAGCGGTGAATAAAATCGACAATCCTGATATGCGTGAAATGATCTATGACTTTTATGCATTAGGTATGGGCGAACCATATCCAATTTCTGGATCACATGGACTCGGACTTGGGGATTTATTAGATGAAGTTGCGAAAAATTTCCCTGATTTGGAGGACCAAGAGTACGGTGAGGATGTTATTAAATTCTCATTAATCGGAAGACCTAATGTAGGGAAGTCATCATTAATCAATGCATTTTTAGGACATGAACGTGTAATCGTAAGTGATATAGCTGGTACTACGAGAGATGCTATAGACACTGAGTACTCCTTTGATGGACAAGATTATGTCATGATCGATACAGCAGGAATGCGAAAAAAAGGTAAAGTTTACGAAACAACGGAGAAATACAGTGTGTTGCGTGCTCTAAAAGCGATAGAACGCTCAGATGTTGTTTTAGTTGTTATAAATGCAGAAGAAGGTATTCAGGAGCAGGATAAAAAAATTGCTGGATATGCACATGAGGGCGGAAAAGCGGTTATTATCGTAGTCAATAAATGGGATGCAATTGAGAAAAATGATAAAACGATGAATGAAATGACAAAATCTATTCGTGAACATTTTCAATTCTTAGACTATGCACCAATAGTATTTGTATCAGCAAAAACAAAACAACGTGTGCATGCAATTTTACCTATTATTAATAAAGTAAGTGAAAATCATTCACTTCGTGTACAATCTTCTATATTGAATGAAGTGATTGAGGATTCTGTAGCTCGTAATCCGGCCCCTACTGATAAAGGCAAAAGATTGCGTATTTACTATGCAACGCAAGTGGCTATTAAGCCACCAACATTTGTTGTGTTTGTAAATGAACCTGAGTTAATGCACTTCTCATACGAACGATTTTTAGAAAATCGTATTAGAGAATCATTTGATTTTGAGGGAACTCCTATCCGAATCATTACTCGTGCAAGAACTTGATTAAATTGTTTTAAAGGGGCGTATAGTAATGGAGAAGATAACTGTATTAGGAGCTGGTAGCTGGGGTACAGCTCTAGCAATGGTTCTAGCTAATAACAATCATGATTGTCTCCTTTGGTCACATAGAGAAAACCAAGCAGCTGAAATAAATACTGATCATACAAATAAAAAGTATCTACCAGAAACTGTTTTACCGAGGAACCTAAAAGCAACTAGTAACTTTGAAACAGCTATCAAACATGCAAATACCATTGTAATTGCGGTTCCTACGAAGGCGATTCGAGATGTTTGTCGGGATATGAAAGAGCATTTAAATGGGAAAAAACTGTTTGTACATGTATCGAAGGGTATAGAACCTGATTCATTCAAACGTATTTCTGAAATGATTGTAGATGAAATACCTACTAATAATGTGGAAGCAATTGTTGTATTATCTGGTCCTAGCCATGCAGAAGAGGTTGTCTTAAACCATCCTACTACTATTACTGCTGCGAGTGTGAATATGGAAGCTGCTAAACAGGTTCAAGACTTATTTATGAACAATTCTTTTCGAGTATATACGAATGATGACGTGATTGGTGTAGAAATAGGGGCTGCCCTTAAAAATGTAATTGCTTTAGCTGCAGGTATTGTTGATGGATTAGGCTATGGTGATAATGCAAAGGCTGCGCTTATAACAAGAGGCCTAGCAGAAATTACAAGGTTAGGTATTAGTTTAGGCGCACAACCTTATACATTTTCAGGTTTAACTGGGATGGGAGACTTGATTGCCACGTGTACAAGCGTCCATTCTAGAAACTGGAGAGCTGGAAATATGCTTGGCAAGGGTGCATCGCTTGAAAAAGTACTAAATGAGATAGGTATGGTAGTAGAGGGCGTTCGAACTACGAAAGCTGCTTATCAACTAGCTCAAAAACAACAGGTAGATATGCCTATTACTGAAGCGCTTTATTCTGTTTTATTTGAAAATATAAGTCCTAAAGAGGCAGTAGATATACTAATGCATAGAACGAAGAAACATGAGTTAGAGGATTATAAAACTTTCTAATTTATACAAAAAGAGTTGTACAAATTACAACTCTTTTTTGATGTGATATACTTTTTAGTTGTAGAAAGGTGGGTAAGCACATGTTATTGATATCATCTATGGATAAGATGTGGATTTCATTTGGTTCAATGGGTAGTATGTTTTTAGCTATGTTGTTTATGTTCTTTGTTAAGACGAAACTACAAAACAAATTTCTAAAAGCTATATTTGGTTTGATTGCATACATATTATTATTTATTGGATTTATCACAATGGTATATATTATCTTTAATCCAACAAAAGCTTAGTAAGGAGATTAGGATGAGAAATATTAAACTACTTGGTATGCTCATGATAGCTATTCTTGTATTAGCTGGATGTGGCTTTAAAAACGGACAAGAAGCTGAAAATCTATTACCGTATGAAGATCAGTTAGAAGCTGTCCAAAAAGCCGTTGATAGCTTTAAAGAAGATTCGGCTGGATTATTACCGATTAAAACCCGTGATATGGAAACAGACTTGTATATTAAGTATCCGATTGACTTTAAAAAAATTGTACCTTCATACTTAGGGAAGGCGCCAGCCAATTCTTATGAAGTTGGTGGTATTTATCAATACGTGTTAATGGATGTAGAAGATAATCCGACTGTAAAATTAGTAGATTTACGAATTGCAGATACTATACGAGATATAAACTATCGAAAAGGTATTAATGGATACGGACCCGTTGCTGAAATCATTACGGAAGGTGTCTACAAATTAGATTACAAGAAGATGGGATATAAAAGTGAATTATCCGTACAGAGCCCTTATTCAGACACTCAATTACCTTTAGTGGCAACTGGCGATGGCAAAGTATACGTGGATTACTCAATTGAATTGAATCGTTTACTTCAAGAGAATGAAACTAAAATTCAACCAGGCGAGGACATTCGTCATCTATTAACAGATAATTTTGCAATTGTTCCTGCCTACTCTTTACCGTATACCGTAAATGAGAATAATGAACCAGTTTTTATGTTATCAAAATAAGCTCTCCAACGTTTCGTGCATTATGCATGAAACGTTTTTTTTGTGCATATATTAAACTGCGAAGAAAGGAGAATATCCATGACAAATAAACTTTATGAACAAATAGCAGAGCGTACTAATGGAGATGTGTATATTGGTGTTGTAGGACCAGTTCGTGTTGGAAAATCTACATTTGTAAAGCGTGTAATGGAGCTTGTAGTTATTCCAAATATAAAAGAGGAATCGGAAAGAATACGTGCACAGGATGAACTTCCACAAAGTTCTCCAGGTAATGTAATTATGACAGCAGAGCCCAAATTTGTTCCTGCACATGGAACGAATATCTATCTGGGCGAAGAGCAGTTACGCTTACAAATTAGATTAGTAGATTGTGTAGGTTATATGATTGATGGTATAAAAACGCATTCAGGCGAAGATGGTCAAAAATTAGTGCATACACCTTGGCATAGTGAAGCCATCCCATTTGAAGAGGCTGCAAGAATTGGAACAGATAAAGTAATTCGAGATCATTCAACAATCGGTATAGTAGTAACAACAGATGGCTCGGTTAATAATATTCCAAGAAAAGCTGCTGAAAGTGCGGAAAGAGAAATCATTGCTCAACTGAAAGAAATCGGTAAACCTTTTGTTATTGTATTAAATAGTAAATTGCCTGGTCATGTTGATACTATTCAATTATGTGAAGACTTACAGAAAGAGCATGAAGTGCCGGTTATTGCGGTTGCTGTCGATCGAATGACTGCGGAGGAAATTCAATACATACTCCAACAAGCACTATATGAATTTCCGATTACGGATATTGAACTAGTTAAACCTGATTGGACTGATGTATTAGAACCAGATCATTTCGTAAATAATGCAATTACATCCTCCTTGCAGGAATGGCTTCAAATTGTATCTAAAATGAGAGACGTGAAAGAGCTGGCTTCACGATTTAAACAAGTTCCTTTCATTCAATCTGCAGATGTTGTGGAAGCTAATCCTGGGCGTGGATCAGCATGTATCCAAATTGGCTTAAAACCTGAGGTATTTCAAGAAGTGTGTGACGAATGGTTAGAAGAACCTATTCAAACTAAAAAAGACTGGCTCCTGTTTGTGAAAGAAGCTTCAACAGCTAGAAAGGCATATAACAAATTTTCAGAGGCTTTAGAGGCTGCCAAAACACATGGTTACGGGGTTTCACTACCAACTATCCAAGACTTCCAACCGTCTGCACCTGAAATTATAAAGCAAAATAATTTCTACGGTGTTAGCTTAAAGGCTAAGGCAGCTTCGCTTCATATAATCCGTGTTGACATGGAGGCTGAATTTGCGCCGCTGATAGGATCAGAATTCCATAGCCAACAACTGTTAAAAGATTTAAAGCATGGCTATTTACATGATCGAGATGCATTATGGCAAACACAAGTCTTTGGTACTTCACTTGTAGAAGTTATGAAAGAAAGTTTGCGATATAAAACAGAGAATGTTTCGGAAATTGCAAAGAAGAGAATGCGTGAAACAATTGAAAGAATGGTAAATGAAGGAGATAGAGGTTTAGTAACATTTATTTTATAAAATTTATAACGGGGCTTTTCGCGACTATGCGAAAAGTCCCGTTATTTCATTAAATTCCATTATTTTTGCTTAAAGTTCCCAAAAGAGGTGCAAATAGTGTTGCTAAGCCTTTTTGGTTGTGATACTCTTTTTACAGGTTGAAGCTATCTTCCTTTGAGAGGAGGTGAATGGTATGAATAAAACAGAATTAGTGAACTCTGTTGCTGAAGCTGCGGATCTTTCTAAAAAAGACGCATCTAAAGCAGTTGAAGCTGTATTTGAATCAATTCAAACTGCACTTGCAAGTGGTGAAAAAGTTCAATTAATCGGTTTTGGTAACTTTGAAGTTCGTGAACGTGCTGCACGTAAAGGACGTAACCCACAAACAGGTAAAGAAATCGACATCGCAGCAAGCAAGGTGCCTGCTTTTAAACCAGGTAAAGCGCTTAAAGACGCAGTAAAATAATCGATGTTGTAGTACATAGAACGGTTGCCTTGAAGCTAGCTTCTGGGTAGCCGTTCTTTTCTTTAAATAAACATATCTTGAAGAAAACATAATTATCCATTGGGAAAGTTATTTATTATATTCGATTCGTATGCTAAGATGCTAATGGTATATATCAATGCGTTTTTTAGATGAATTGTATCTAGGGGGTTAACAGATGACAAATGTCGATCTGAAAAAAATAGAAAAAGCAGTTACAATGATTTTAGAAGCTGTTGGCGAGGATCCTTCTAGGGAAGGGTTACTAGACACACCAAAAAGAGTTTCAAAAATGTACGCTGAAATGTTCGAAGGATTACATCAAGATCCAAAAGAATATTTTAAAACTGTTTTTAACGAGGACCATGAAGAACTAGTATTAGTCAAAGACATACCGTTCTATTCAATGTGTGAACACCATTTAGTTCCTTTTTATGGGAAAGCACATGTTGCGTATATTCCTAGAGATGGAGTAGTAACAGGACTAAGTAAATTAGCTAGGGCAGTAGAAACTACTGCAAGACGCCCACAGCTTCAAGAAAGGATTACATCCACTATAGCGGAAAGCATAATGGATATGCTAAATCCCCACGGTGTTTATGTTGTAATCGAAGCTGAACATATGTGTATGACAATGCGAGGTATAAAGAAACCTGGTGCTAAAACAATTACTGCAGTAGCAAAAGGTATCTTAGAAAAAGATGAAGTGAAAAGATCGGAAATATTGTCTTTTATACAGATGAAGTAACAGCTTTGGATGAATGGATAAGAATATGTTATGATGGAAAAAGACTGTGAACAAAGGAGACTTTAAAATGTCTAGTTCAGATTTTATTGTTATAAAAGCAGAAGAAGATGGCGTGCATGTTATTGGATTGACAAGAGGTACTGATACAAAATTCCACCATTCGGAGAAACTGGATGATGGGGAAGTAATGATTGCTCAATTTACTGAACACACATCTGCTATGAAAATCCGTGGTAAAGCATCTATTCACACTGCGAATGGTATTGTTCAAAGTGATACGAAAAAAATGTAAGAAACTTTAAAAGATCAATTGCGATTGAGAAATGGAGTAAAGTGTATGAACGAGGCATTGTTGACACAATATGTCGAAACTTATAAAAAGAATATTCTCATGCAAATTCAACAAAACACTTTGCAAAAATACACAGGTATACCTGATGTAGATGATAAACGTTTATTTTTTACACTTTTACCACTACTAAATGGAGAAAACTGGGATCAATCGGTTAAAATGTCTGCTATTTCTGTTTCTATTATATTTGCTGCACTTGCTGCGCATGATTTAGTTAAAGAAGATAATGCTACCGCTAAGTCACAACAATTGCAGGTGCTTGCCGGAGATTATTATAGTGGCCGCTATTATCAGTTATTAGCAAAAGAGAATCTGATTGTTTTAATTCAACAGCTATCTGATAGTGTTGCTAAAATAACAGAGCACAAAACTAGATTTTACGATTTAGAGGATTACTCATTTGAAGAATTAATTCAATCCATTCAACTAGTAGAAAGCAAACCAATTGAACAATTCTTTGAATATTACTCCTATCATGAATATGTGTTTATCATGAAAGAAGCTTTATTGCTAGCAACATTAAAAAAAGAGTTAGTTGCTTACGAAAAAAGTGAAAAAACTTTTTATATAAGTAAATCGAAATTATTTCAAAGAAATTTGGACGCACTACGTCGAGAGATAGATAAAATAGAACATGCACTAGTACTTGACGTCCGTTCCTCAGAATTATTAAACGAGTCCTTAAAACATGCCATTTTAGAGCGGGTTTGTGAGCATTCGCTTGAACAGCAGTTGAGAGAAGGTTAAAGAATGGGTAAATCAAAAGAACAATATGTACATGAAGTTTTTGAAAAGATATCAGATAATTATGATTCTATGAATTCAGTAATTAGTTTTAAGCAACATATAAAATGGCGTACGGATACGATGAAAGAAATGCAAGTTAAAAAAGGAAGTAAAGCTCTAGACGTTTGCTGTGGTACAGCAGATTGGACTATTGCATTAGCCGATGCAATAGGTCCTACTGGAGAAGTGATTGGGTTAGACTTTAGTCAAAACATGCTGAATGTTGGGAAAGAGAAAGTGAAAGATATTTCTCAAATACAGTTAGTTCAAGGTAATGCAATGGAATTACCGTTTGAAGATAATTCTTTTGATTATGTAACGATAGGTTTTGGATTAAGAAATGTTCCTGACTATGAGCAAGTATTAAAAGAAATGAAACGTGTTGCAAAGCCTGGTGGAATGATTGTTTGTTTAGAGACTTCACAACCAGATTCTAAGTTATTTAACACTGGTTTTAGATTTTATTTCCGATATATCATGCCACTGTTTGGTAAACTATTTGCAAAAAGTTACAAAGAATATTCTTGGCTCCAGGAATCTGCAAAAGACTTTCCAAATCGAGCAGCTTTAACAAAACTATTTGAAGAAGTTGGTATGAAGAATGTTACGAGTAAGCCATATAGTGGTGGTGCTGCAGCAAGACATATTGGTTTCAAAAAAGATATTTAAGTGGGAGAAGGTTTTTATTTGTGGATAAGATGAAGTTGAAATTACTTTATTCCGATTTAAAATCGGATTTAGATGTCATCGAAAAAGAACTAGCAACAGCGGTGAATTCTTCATCTCACTTATTGAATGAAGCTTCTCTTCATTTACTACTTGCTGGAGGTAAAAGAATACGACCAGTTTTTGCCTTACTGTCAGCTAAGTTTGGCAATTATTCAATTGACACTATAAAAAACGTAGCAGTTTCGATTGAGTTAATCCATATGGCTTCACTTGTTCATGATGACGTAATAGACGATGCTGAAACACGTAGAGGAAGAGAAACGGTAAAGGCTCAGTGGAATAACAGAGTTGCCATGTATACAGGTGATTTTCTCTTTGCAAGGGCAATTGAATACATAACAGTACTAGAAAATACATATGCACATGAAGTGTTATCTCATACAATGGTAGAACTTTGTATTGGGGAGATTATTCAAATAGAGGATAAACATTTTTTAGATCAAACAGTTCGAGACTATCTAAGAAGAATAAAGCGGAAAACGGCAATCTTAATCTCTGCGAGTTGTGAATTAGGGGCAATTGCCTCTGGTGCAGATAGTAAGACGACAAGAAATCTTAAACAATTTGGTTATTATGTCGGAATGTCGTTTCAGATTATAGATGATATTTTAGACATTACCTCAACAGATGAACAACTCGGAAAACCAGCTGGAAGTGATCTGTTGCAGGGGAATATTACTTTGCCTATACTTTATGCAAAAAATGATCCTGTAATCGCTCCATTATTAAAAGAATTATTAGATGGAAATATTTCAGAAGAAAATAAACAAAGACTATTAACTGAAGTAAGAAACTCAGATGCTATTAATAAAGCGAAGCAAATAAGTAATATGTACTTGCAAAAAGCTTTGAACGAAGTAAAACAGTTACCTCCCATCCAGGCAAAAAAATCCTTACAAAACATTGCATTGTTTATGAGTAAACGAAAGTTTTGATTGGTATAATACATAGATTAGATTAAGGATACCTATTAAGATTTATTGATAACGCTAACTCTAAAATGCATCTTGAACGAAATTAATTTGAAAATAATACATCATAATGATATTATTTGTAACGGTGGAGATAATATCCCATTTCATATTTGAAGGAGTGTTAAACATGGAAAAAACATTTTTAATGGTAAAACCTGATGGCGTACAACGTAACTTAATCGGTGAAATCGTAAGTCGTTTTGAGAAAAAAGGATACCAATTAGTTGGAGCAAAATTAATGCAGATTCCTACTGAGTTAGCAGAACAACACTATGGCGAACATAAAGAACGCCCATTCTTTGGTGAGTTAGTAGATTTCATCACTTCTGGACCAGTTTTTGCAATGGTTTGGGAAGGTGAAAACGTTATTTCAACAGCTCGTCTTATGATGGGTGCAACTAATCCAAAAGAATCAGCTCCAGGAACAATCCGTGGTGACTTCGCAGTAACTGTTGGAAAAAATATTATTCATGGTTCTGACTCACCTGAAAGCGCTGAGCGTGAAATTGGTTTATTCTTCAAACAAGAAGAATTAGTTGCTTACTCAAAAGACGCTAACAACTGGATTAACTAATACGAAATGCGAAATCGCCTATTTCTGCCCCGACAAGCAAATGAGAAATTACGAGGAGGCAGTTTTTCAGCCACCGCAGTAATTACTCATTTGACCTCGAGGGGCAAGGCGAAGTAGCTGGACACGAAATGCGAAATCGCCTGTTTCTGCCCCGACAAGCAAATGAGAAATTATGAGGAGGCAGTTTTTCAGCCACCGCAGTAATTACTCATTTGACCTCGAGGGGCAAGGCGAAGTAGCTGGACAATGAAATGCGGAATCTCGTAAGTTAACTTGTGGAACGAAGAAGTTCCACATTAAACTCCGATAAGTAATCGTATAAAATAACATGAAAGACAGTCAAATTAAACTTAAATTGACTGTCTTTTTATTATGTCCATAATCTTTAGAATACGATATACTAGATATAGGCCTTTTGAAAGGAACGATGTACTTTGTCAGACTACGTTAAATTTGTGGATTCTATCAAACGAAAAACAGGAATCGATCTTGCAGCCTATAAAGAAGCGCAGATGAAACGACGACTTACTTCGTTATATGAAAAAAAAGGATATAAAAATTTTGTCGATTTTTTTAATGCTCTAGATAAAGACAGGGATTTAATGAATGAGTTTTTAGATAGAATGACAATTAATGTATCCGAGTTTTACCGTAATGGGAAGCGTTGGGAAGTTTTGCAAAATAAAATATTTCCAAAATTATTAGCAGTTAATAAGCGTTTGAAGGTTTGGAGTGCTGCATGCTCTACCGGAGAAGAACCTTATACAACTGCAATGGTGCTATCAAATTATCTACCTTTATCACAGATTTCAATTGAGGCGACTGATTTAGATGAAAATGCAATACAACGTGCAAAAGTCGGTATCTATCCTGAACGATCACTTGCAGAAGTTCCAAGCGATATGATAATGAAATATTTTGAAAAACAAGGGCAGTTTTATAAAGTTGAAGATGCGATAAAAAGAACAGTTACCTTTAAAAAACATAATTTATTAAAAGATACATACGAAAAAAATTATGACTTAATTATTTGCCGAAATGTCATGATTTATTTTACGGAAGAAGCAAAAGACCAAATCTATCAAAACTTTAGTAATTCTCTTCGATCAGGGGGGATACTCTTTGTTGGTAGTACAGAACAAATTTTCAATCCAGGTAAATACGGGTTTGAAACAGAAGACACATTTTTTTATCGGAAAAAATAAATAGTAAACTGTCCGAAGAAAAATACCAAATCGGGCAGTTTTCTTCTATACTTTGAAACTAAAATTATGATATAGTTGAAAACAAATACTTTAGCGAGTTGAAGGGGGAAAGTGTTGTGCGTTATTTAACAGCAGGTGAGTCACATGGACCACAACTAACAGCAATCATTGAAGGGTTACCAGCCCAATTAGAAATTACGAGTGAACATATTAATAAGGAACTCAAGCGACGTCAAGGTGGTCATGGTCGTGGAAGAAGAATGCAAATTGAAAAAGATACAGTAGCTATTACTTCTGGTGTACGCCATGGAAAGTCATTAGGTTCTCCTGTTTGTCTAGTTGTAAATAATGATGACTGGAAGCATTGGACGAATATAATGGGAATTGAACCACTTGGTGAAGAAATTGATCCAGAAGATATTAAAAGACAAATTACTAGACCACGTCCTGGGCACGCAGATTTAGTTGGTGGCATGAAATATGGTCATCGAGATTTACGTAATGTTCTAGAAAGATCTTCTGCAAGAGAAACTACAGTTCGGGTTGCAGTAGGGGCTGTTGCGAAGCAATTGCTAAAACAATTAGGGATTTCAATAGTTGCTCATGTTACAAAGATTGGTGGTATTGAAGCAGACCTTACTTTAGCTACTGGAAAAACGATTGAGGAAATTCGTGAAGTTGTTGAATCTGATCCTGTTTACTGTCTGGATCCGGTAGCCTCAGCAAAAATGGTAGAGGCAATTGATCAGGCCAAAAAAGCCGGTGATACCATTGGTGGTGTAGTAGAAGTGATTGTGGATGGTATGCCAGCTGGGGTTGGCAGTTATGTGCACTATGATCGAAAACTAGATGGCAAACTAGCAATGGCTATGATGAGTATTAATGCTTTTAAAGGGGTAGAGGTTGGTCTCGGATTTGAAATGGCAAATTTATTTGGAAGCCAAGTCCATGATCAAATATCTTGGAGTGAAGAAGTTGGTTATACTCGTGATACAAATCGTTTAGGTGGTTTAGAAGGTGGAATGTCTACTGGAATGCCAATCGTTATAAGAGGGGTTATGAAACCTATTCCTACTTTATACAAACCGCTTCAAAGTGTAGATATTGATACGAAAGAACCGTTTAAAGCAAGTATCGAACGATCTGATAGTTGTGCTGTCCCTGCAGCATCTGTAGTAGCAGAGGCAGTAATTGCATGGGAAATAGCAACTGCTGTTCTAGATACTTTTAATAGTGATCAAATAGACATTTTAAAGGCCGATATTGAAAGACACCATGCATACACAAAGGGGTTTTAATGAATGATTATCCCGGTAAGAACGAAAGATTCCACCTATGAAGTTCATTTAGGCGAAAATATATTAAAAGCGTTCTGTGATAGAAATACAGAGGGTTTTGAAAAAGCAGATAAAATAGTTGTGATTACCGATGAAAATGTTTGGGGATTACATCGAGATTACTTTGACGATAACTTCTCCTTTACCTATCAGGTACATCTTGTACCAAACGGAGAAGCTTGTAAAACATTTGACTCTTATTTCAATGTACAAACATTCCTACTACAAGAAAATTGTTCAAGAAATAGTATTTTGTTAGCCCTTGGGGGAGGGGCTGTAGGAGATTTAACTGGATTTGTAGCATCAACTTTTATGCGTGGAATTCCTTTTATTCAAATCCCAACAACGATACTTGCCCATGATAGTGCAGTTGGAGGAAAAACTGCTATTAACCATCCCAATGGAAAGAATATGATTGGTGCTTTTTATCAGCCAAAAGAAGTTTTATATGATTTTCATTTTTTAAATACTCTCCCAAAATCAGAAGTTCGTTCAGGGTTAGCAGAAGTGATTAAACATGCACTAATTAGTGATATAACATGGTCCAATGACTTTTTGAAATTAGAAAGCATCGATGCAATTCAAAAAGAAGAGCTTCTCGTTTGGTTGGAAAAAGGAATACGCGTAAAAGCACGTATAGTGGAGCTAGATGAAAAAGAGAAATCATATCGAAAATATTTAAACTTTGGTCATACATATGGACATGCAATTGAAGCTACAGTTGGTTATGGAAAGATAACTCATGGCGAAGCAGTTATGATTGGTATGATTCCTGCACTAATGTTAAGTGAAATATACGGGGAAGTTAAAGCGGGTTATGCTCGTGATGTATATAAACTTGCTAAAAAGCTTGAATATAATTTTCAACATGTTTTAAACAGTCCCTTTGATCAGTTGGCTACATTTATGTTGAAAGATAAAAAAACGACAAATGGTGAACTACATTTTGCTTTACTTAACCATATTGGGGATCCTTTTATCCAAATTGTTACTATGGATGAAGTGAAAAAATGTGATGATCTATTACGAAAATGGATAAAGGAGGAGATTTAATTGATAAGAGGAGTTAGAGGTGCAATCACAGTAACAGAAGACTCTAATGAAGAAGTACTTCAGGAAACAGCTCGTCTTGCGACAGAAATGGCAAGAGCTAATAATATTGACCCTGAAACAATTGCATCTGTAATCATCTCTACTACTACGGACATCTCCTCTGCTTTTCCTGCAAGAGCTGTGAGAAGTATTGAAGGATGGACATATGTACCAGTAATGTGCACTCATGAGATGAATGTTCCAGGTGCATTAGAGAAATGTATTCGTTTATTGATGCATATTAATACTGACAAAACTCAAAAAGAAATCCAACATATTTATTTAAATGAAGCAGTCCGATTAAGACCAGACTTAGTCAAGTAAATAAAAGAATCGAGGAGCTTTAAATGAAATTTAAAAAACAAATTAAAGGATTACAAGCATACCAACCTGGAAAGACAACAGATGAAGTAAAAAGAATATATAATTTAGATAAAGTTGTAAAACTTGCATCGAATGAAAACCCATACGGAGCATCTCCAAGAGTGAAAGCTTTTTTGGATAACGCAAAAGTAAATTTTGCAATTTATCCCGATGGATATGCAACAAAACTTCGATCTGCAGTATCTAAACATTTAAATGTCTCAGAAAACCAATTATTATTTGGTAATGGTTCAGATGAAAATATTTTAATAGTTTCGAGAGCAATTTTGAGACCAGGGTTAAATACGGTTATGGCGAACATCACTTTCGGACAATACAAGCATAATGCAATTGTTGAAGGTGCTGAGGTAAGAGAAGTGCCTCTTAAAAATGGAGAACATGATTTAGACAAAATGTATGAAGCTATCGATGACAACACAGCAATCGTTTGGATTTGTAATCCCAATAATCCTACTGGAACATTAACACCTAGCCAAAAAATTAAAGAATTTGTTGAAAAAGTTCCAAGCGATGTATTAATAGTATTGGATGAAGCTTACACCGAATATATTACGGATGAAACGTATGTAGACTCTATTGGTCTTATAGACAAGCATCCAAATGTGCTAATTATGCGTACATTCTCGAAAGCATACGGTTTAGCAAGCTTCCGAGTTGGATATGCCATTGGTTCAGAGGAAGTTATTAGTCAACTAGAACCAACTCGCGAGCCATTTAACAATACCGTTTTAAGCCAAGAGGTAGCAATAATTGGACTAGAAGATCAATCATTTATTCAAGAATGCAAAATGAAAAATAATGCTGGGAAAAAGCAATTTGAAGAATATTGTAAAGTTCGTAATTTAGATTTTTATCCATCTCATACAAACTTTATCTTAATGGAAGTAAAAGCGGATAGTGATTTAGTGTTCCAAGGACTAATGCAACGAGGATTTATCGTCAGAAGTGGGAATGCTTTAGGAGTGCCTGGATATCTAAGAATAACGATAGGTACAGAGGAAGAAAATACAGAGCTCCTACAAAAACTTGATGAGGTATTACGTGAGGAAGGCGTTATTTAATGAAACAAACTGTTTTCATCATAGGACTAGGACTAATTGGAGGTTCTCTAGCACTTGGTTTAAAGAGAAATCCTGAAACTTTTATCATCGGTTATGATGCGGATAGTCACACGCTTCGCACGGCAAAGAGAATCGGTATTATCGATGAAATGGCAGTTCATATGAAAGATGCATCAGAGCTAGCGGATGTTATTATTTTTGCAACTCCTGTCAATGAAACTATTCGCTTGATCCAAGAGATGCATAACTGGCAATTAAAAAAGAATGTGATTGTTTCAGACACTGGAAGTACTAAAAAAGTAATTATGAAAGCTGCTTTAGAATTAAAAGAAGCAGGTATTACGTTTATTGGTGGCCATCCAATGGCTGGCTCTCATAAAAGTGGTGTAGAAGCCGCTAGAGCGCATCTTTTTGAAAATGCCTACTATATGCTAACTCCGTTTCAAGATACAAAAGAAGAACAAATACAAACACTTTTGAATCTCTTGCAAGTGACGAAAGCAAAAATTGTACAAGTGGATGCAGAAGAGCATGATCATATGACTGCGGTTGTAAGTCACTTTCCTCACTTAGTAGCAGCATCGCTTGTACATCAGCTAGCAGGTGAAAACGAAGCCTTTCCTTTTACAAAACAACTAGCTGCTGGTGGATTTCGTGATTTGACAAGAATCGCTTCTTCGAATCCTATTATGTGGAGAGATATTACTGTCCAAAATCGTCAAGAACTATGCAACCAACTACAAAGCTGGACGGAAGAAATGATTAGACTACAAAATTTATTATTGCATGCAGAACCCGATGAAATAGAAGCTTATTTCTCCAGAGCTAAAGAAGTCCGCGACAATTTACCTATTACTACACAAGGTGCCATGTTTACTGTATTTGATTTATATGTGGATGTTCCAGATTATCCAGGGGTGATCTCAGAAATCACTGGCTATCTAGCTAAAGACAGTATTAGTATTACTAACTTACGTATTGTTGAGACTAGAGAAGATATTTTTGGAATACTTGTTATTAGTTTTCAAACAATGGAAGACCGTGCCAAAGCAGTAGAATGTATTGCAAAAAATACAACATTTGAGACATATATTGCGTAAGGGAGGAAAATGATTTTGAGTAGAATTTTAAATTATGGACAGCCTTCCTTGAAAGGCACTCTACGAATACCCGGTGACAAATCTGTTTCCCATCGTTCTATTATGTTTGGAGCAATAGCGAAAGGAACAACAACTGTTGAAGGTTTCTTACAAAGTGATGATTGTTTAGCAACAATCGATTGTTTTTCTAAACTAGGCGTAGATATATCAATCGAAGGTGAAAACGTCAAGATATTAAGTGAAGGCATTAACGCTTGGAAAGAGCCAAAAGAAATTTTATATACAGGAAACTCTGGAACAACGACACGAATAATGCTAGGTATTTTAGCTGGTTCCAATGTCTCTTCTGTACTAATTGGTGATGATTCGATTCAAAAGCGCCCAATGAAGCGGGTAACAGAGCCTTTAAAACAAATGGGTGCTAAATTTATTGGACGAGAAAATGCTCAGTATACACCTATTGCCGTTGAAGGAACAAAACTTCACTCATTTCAATACAAAATGCCAGTAGCTAGCGCACAAGTAAAGTCTGCTATCTTATTGGCAGCACTTCAAGCAGAAGGAGAAACCGTAGTAACAGAAATAGAAACCTCACGCGATCATACAGAAAAAATGCTTCAGCATTTTGGCGCGGACATAACAGTAGAAGATAAAACAATTCGTCTAACTGGTGGACAGGATCTTACTGGCACACACGTTGTTGTGCCAGGGGACATCTCCTCTGCTGCATTTTTCTTAGTTGCTGGAGCGATTGTGCCAAATAGTGAGTTAACACTACTTAACGTTGGATTAAACCCTACTCGAATTGGGATTATTGAGGTACTTGAAAAAATGGGTGCTAATATTAAGACGGAGATGAACTCTTTTAAAAGTCATGAAGAGATGGGAACATTGGTAATAGAGTCATCTACTCTAAAATGTACGGAAATCGGTGGAGATATTATTCCTAAACTAATCGATGAAATCCCAATTATTGCTCTTCTTGCTACCCAAGCACATGGAAAGACAATTATTAAGGATGCAGAAGAGTTAAAAGTGAAGGAAACGAATCGAATTGATGCTGTTGTCGATGAACTAAAAAAATTGGGAGCCAATATTTCTGCTACAGATGATGGAATGATAATTGAAGGACCAACCCCTCTTTATGGAGCAAACTTAAGAACTTATGGAGATCATCGTATCGGAATGATGGCTGCAATTGCTTCTCTCATTACTTCTGGCCCAGTGACAATTGATAATGCTGAATGTATTTCTGTAAGCTATCCTAACTTTTTTGAGCAATTGAATAGTGTAATTAGATAAAGTATAGGCTTTGTTCTTTATTCCTATTTATTTTTTGCCAAGTTGGCTTAGTATTATATTTCGCTTTTTTAAAAAGCGCTCAAGCGTGGGCAATGAAAAAGTATATAGAATTCTACTTTACTAAATAATGTCGTCCGATAAATAAGAAAATCGTTGAAACGGCTCCCTTTCCGCGGGCGTTGCCTTAGCCTCCTAGGCCAACACGATGTTGGTCATGCAATCGTTGCCGCAGGATGCGGCGAACTTAGATTGCCTTCCCCTCAACTGCGGGGTCTTCGGCTAACGCTACTCCCGCAGGAGTTTCGCCTTTTTCAACGATTTTCTATAAATACTAATTGTAATAATGTAAGTGATAAAAACTTGCTCTATTAAGACATGATAGTTTTCTAATTGTAAAGCGGATAATAGTTGGATTGGAAGGCGGCGACTCCAGCCGGAATAGCAAATGTTTTCTGCACCGAAAGCGAAGCGTCAGGTGCGTGAGGTGAAGACACTGGACTGAGCGTAGTGAAATTAATTTTTGCGACGAGCTTGCGCAGGAGCATTGTTTTTTGCGACGAGCTTTGCGCAGGAGCAAGGGAAGCGGCTGAAGCCATGCCGGCGGAACGCGTCCGCCTGGAACGGAAATTAACGGGTCCAAAACTATTTATCCTAAAAAGACAGTAAATAACTGGTTTATTAGAATTTTGTCTACTTTCTTGAACTCTCCGATTTATGGAGAGTTTTTTTCTTGTTCATATGCAAATGTTCTTGTACGATAAAGTTATAAAGAAAGTATGGTGATAATATGGAGAACATGATGCCTTTTATCCAAGCGATGGAGGAAGGGGATACGGAGAAGCTAGGAGCAATAGTGGATCGTTTTTTAATCGAAGGAAATCCAGATGAACACTACGAGCTTGCTGATTTATTATCCCAATACGGTTACACAGAAGAAGCAATAAAAATTTTAGAGCATCTTCAATATTTATTTCCAGAGGAAAGCCAATTAAAAATAGATCAGGCACAGCTATTTTTAGAGATGGATCGAGAAGATGAAGCATTAAACTTGTTAACAAGTATTGATAAATCAAGTGAAGCATATCCTCAAGCATTGCTTACTTTAGCCGACTACTATCAAATGATAGGTTTATATGAAGTTGCAGAACAAAAAATAAATGAGGCAATTGGATTAATACCAAATGAACCATTATTGCTTTACGCTAAAGGTGAACTATTATTTGAAACTGGGAGATATTTAGAAGCAGCTAGGATAATGGAAGAATTATTGCCACAGAAGAATACATTGCAAGGAGTCGACTTGCCTTTGAAGCTTGCGGAAATCTATAGTGCAGGAGCCGCATATGAAGAGGCAATTCCTTATTACGCAGACGCCTTAAAAGCTGAGGTTGCTCCAGACGTTTTATTTCATGCAGCATATGCTTCCTTTCAAGTACGACATTATGAAACGGCGATTAAGTATTTAGAAAATTTACTTGAAATAGATCCTGATTATTTTTCTGGTTATATGTTACTGGCAGAATCGAATGCCATGCTGGAAAAGAATGAAGAAGCGTTAAAAGTAATTACTGAGGGCATTGCTAGAGATGAATTTGAAAAAGAATATTATTTATTTGCCGGTAAAATTTCTCTTAAATTGGGTAAAGTGAAAGAAGCAGAGTCATTTTTACGTGAAGCCATTGCACTAGATCCCGAATATATGGATGCAATATTTACGCTTACCTCACTGTTTGCAACAGAAGAACGTGACGAGGAATTAGTTGGTTTATATGAGGATCTTAAAAAAGAGAACTTTGAATGGTCTTCCATGTATCCATTTTTAGCTTCAGCATTCGACCGATTAGAAATTTACGAAAAAGCATACGAATTTTATAAGTTAGCATATACTGACCATAAGGACGATGCACAATTTTTAGAGAAATACGTATACTTCCTTTTGGAAGACGGAAAAAGAGAAGAAGCACTAGAAGTAGTGGCTTTACTACAGAAATTAGAACCTGAAAATAGTACTTGGTTTGAAATGGTTGAATAAAAAGGAAGGAGAGGTTACGTGACTGCTTCTGTTTCAGTTGGCGAAAAGAAAGAATTTGTCCGTTGGTTTTTGAAAAAATATCAGATGAAAAGAAGAGAATGCGTCTGGATCTTGAACTACTTAATCAGTCATGAGACACTTTTGAATAATGTGCATTTTGTAGAAGAAGCGCATTATTGCCCAAGAGCAATGGTGATGTCTGTCACGACATCATCAGGAATACCATTCCGATTTTATAAGGGAAGCGTTATGACAGCTGATGCAGAAAAATCATTTCATGATTTGAGGCTACACCCAGAAGAAGAAATGTATATACAGTTAAATTTTCAAACGGTTCCACCAAGTCCTGAATACTTAGCAGTACTAGAAGAAAATCCTTATATGCCGAAGTATTTGCATATTAGCGAAAAGGATAAACTAATTGTAGAAGATATCTTATCTGAGAGTTTGTATTCCTTTCAAGTAGAACATTTACAAAAACAAATCGATGAAGCAATCGACCAAAATAACAAAGCTAAATTTTTAGAACTATCAGCAATGTGGAAAGCACTAGTAGATAAAGATATTTAGGAGAGATAGAGATGCATTGGAACGGTAAAGATAGCGCAGTATTTCAAGCACAAAAAGAATATATAGATACAGCAGTAGTCCCATTAACATTAATTGATGGCTCTGAGCAAGGATTCCAATTTGCAGCATCAGCTGCCGATTTTACATTATCCTTAGCAAATATAATCGAAAATCAATTCAAAGGAAGGATTGTTTTATTTCCTTCCTTCTCTTACACAAAAAATCAGGACAAGCTCACATTATATAATCAGTGGAAAGAAGAGTTGAATAAAGCCGAGTTCAAACATGTATTTTTCATTACTTCTGATAAAGAATGGAGTTCACTGGGAGAAGAGAAAAATATTTTTTGGACACCTTCTGTACCTCTCGATTCTATGGATCAAAAATTGAGAAATTCCGTGTTGGAAGATCAGCTTCGTCAACTTATTCCGACATTCGCAAAAAAATGGGCGAATTAGTGACAATATCTTTCATTAATTGTTCACAAAGTATATAATTCGTTTCAAAGGAATATTGACCTTCCTTTTTTATTGATATATCATTGATATGTCCTAGTATTATTAATTCAAGCAAGTATGTCCATTGGACTGACCTTTAAGTTAGAGGGGGGAAAAGGATGAGTAACAATAAAGTATCAAGACGTCAATTTCTAAGTTATACATTAACAGGTGTTGGCGGATTCATGGCTGCAGGTATGCTAATGCCTATGGTACGTTTTGCAGTTGATCCTGTATTGCAAAAAACAGAAGGCGGAGATTTTGTACTTACGGAGAAAAAAGTTGCTGATATTACGGAAGTTCCTGAACGTGTTGACTTCACATTTGAACAAGTCGATGCATGGTACAAGTCTGATGTAACAAATACTGCATGGGTTTATAAAGAAGGAGATCAAATCATTGCTCTTTCACCGGTATGTAAACATCTAGGTTGTACAGTGAACTGGGAAGGTGACCCAGCTCACAAAAATCAATTCTTCTGTCCATGTCACGCAGGTCGCTATGAGAAAAACGGGAAGAATGTTCCAAAAACACCACCTCTAGGTCCGTTGGATCAATATGAAGTACGTGAAAATGACGGTTTCTTAGAAATTGGAAAAGCTATGCCTAACACATTAGTTTAAAGTAAGGGGGTACGACATCAGTGCTGAACAAAATCTATGATTGGGTGGATGAACGTCTAGATATTACACCTATATGGCGTGATATTGCAGACCACGAAGTACCAGAACACGTAAACCCTGCACACCATTTCTCAGCATTTGTATATTGTTTTGGAGGATTGACATTCTTTATTACGGTAATTCAAATATTATCAGGTATGTTTTTAACTATGTACTATGTACCAGATATTGAAAATGCATGGGAATCTGTTTACTATCTTCAAAATGAAGTAGCATTCGGTGAAATCGTGCGTGGGATGCACCATTGGGGAGCATCACTAGTAATTGTTATGATGTTCTTACATACGTTACGTGTATTCTTTACTGGTTCTTATAAAAAACCTCGTGAACTAAACTGGATGGTCGGAGTATTAATCTTCGCTGTTATGTTAGGTTTAGGATTTACGGGTTACCTACTTCCTTGGGACATGAAAGCATTGTTCGCAACAAAAGTAGGTATTGAAATTGCAGCATCTGTTCCATTTATTGGTGGAGCAATAAAAACATTATTAGCTGGTGATGAACATATCATCGGTGCACAAACTTTAACAAGATTCTTTGCGATTCATGTGTTCTTCTTACCAGCTGCATTATTCGCATTACTTGCAGCTCACTTTATCATGATTCGTCGTCAAGGTATTTCTGGTCCACTATAATGGGTAAGTGGAGTAGATAATTCTTAAAAGGAGGGGACATTATGCATCGCGGAAAAGGTATGAAATTTGTCGGTGACTCTCGAATAACAGATCCCGCAAGCCGACCAAAGAAAACTCCGAAAGATTATTCTGAGTATCCTGGTAAAACAGAAGCTTTCTGGCCAGACTTTTTATTAAAGGAATGGTTAGTCGGTGCAGTTTTCTTAGTTGGTTATTTAGTTTTAACCGTTGCGCATCCATCACCACTTGAGCGTCAAGCGGATCCAACAGATACAGCGTATATTCCATTACCAGACTGGTATTTCTTGTTTTTATATCAATTATTAAAATATGAGTTCGCTTCTGGTCCATTTAATGTTATTGGATCAATCGTTATGCCAGGACTAGCTTTCGGTGCGCTATTATTAGTACCATTCTTAGATACAAGTAAAGAAAGAAGTCCTTGGAAACGACCACTTCCAACTGGATTTATGCTTCTTGCTATTGCTTCAATCATTTTCTTAACTTGGGAATCAGTTGCAAACCACGATTGGGAAGCTGCTAAAGCTCAAGGGGAAATTAAAGAAGAGGTTGCTGCAGTGGAGATTGATGAAACTTCTGAAGGTTATCAAATTTACCAAGGTTCGTCCTGTATTGGATGTCATGGTAACGCCTTCGAAGGTGGTTTAGGAAAACCGTTAATTGGTTTAGAATATACTGCTGAAGAAATTGTTAAAATTGCTCATGAAGGTCAAGGCGGAATGCCAGGTGGTACCTTCCAAGGTTCTGAAGAAGAACTTCAAAAACTTGCAGAGTTTATTACAACTCTTCAACCAGCAGAATAATATTTTAAATTATTATAGGACTGTCATGAAAACGTTTGTCAATCGAGACGTGACGCACGAAGTGCAAACAACGAAGATTGCGAGCGTTTGTCAACAGTCTTAAAGAGTCAGGAAACTGGCTCTTTTTTTTTACCTATATATAAGAGGAGCGTTTACATGAAAGATCAAGTGACGGTTTTGAAAGTAATACTCTACAATAAATCATTTATGTGGCTATTATTCCTTGTAAACTTATTAGGTACAATTTACGGTTACTACTGGTATGAATCTCAGCTTTCTATTACGGAACCAAAATTTTATTTATTTGTCCCAGATAGCCCGACAGCAAGTTTATTTTTCACGATAGCATTATTAGGTTGGTTACTAAAGAAAAATTGGAAGTTAATCGAGGTTCTAGCCTTAATCACTTTAGTAAAATACGGACTTTGGGCAGTTGTAATGAATCTTTGGACTTATGTAGAAACAGGATCAATCGGATGGATGGGTTGGATGCTAGTAGCCTCACACTTTGCAATGGCACTTCAAGCAATCTTATATATGCCATTCTATAAGTTTAGATGGGTACATATTTTAATTGCTTCTATATGGACGCTCCATAATGACATTATAGATTATGTGTTTGACCAAATGCCTATATATAGAAGTATAAGTAGCTATTCCAATCAAATTGGATATTTTACATTTTGGTTATCAATTGCATGCATTACAATTGCAATTGTAAATTATCAAAAAAGGTCAAAGCGAATTAGTTGATTGAAGAGAGCATTCCATTTAAAATAGTAGTATAGATTGAGAGGGGGAAAAATTAGTTGGTTTCTTACATTGTATATTTTGCAATAATTTTGTTATTGCCAATTTATGCACAAATGAAAGTAAAAAGTACGTTTAAGAAATATTCAAAAGTACGTTCGACATCTGGAATGAGCGGTGCCCAAGTAGCTAGAACAATTTTAGATGCAAATGGATTACAAGATGTTAAAGTAGTAGAAAGTAGTGGGTTTTTAACTGACCATTACAATCCGATGACTAAAATTGTTGCATTGTCTTCGCAAAATTATCATGAGTCTTCGGTTGCTGGTTCAGCAGTTGCAGCCCATGAGGTTGGACATGCTATTCAACATAAAGAAGCATATTCTTTTCTAACTATTAGACATAAACTAGTTCCAATCGCTAACATTTCTTCAAATGCTTCTTGGATTTTCATCATGATAGGTATGCTTGCAACTTTCCCTAGTTTAATGTTACTTGGTATTGTATTGCTTGCAGTAGGGCGTAGTATTCCAAATAGTAACCCTCCCAGTGGAGTTTAACGCTTCCAATCGTGCGATGAACCAAATGGTGTCGTTAGGAATTATTCGCAATGAAGAAGAACCTCACGCGAAAAAGGTACTTAACGCCGCTGCATTAACATATGTAGCTGCTGCAGCAGTAGCAGTTCTTGAGTTAGTACGTTTAATCTTAATATACACAGGTATGGCAAACAGAGACGAATAGAATTTAAAAAGGATTGTCCCTCGTCGTTATGGGACAATCCTTTCTTATTCAATTGGTTTTTTCTCGTCATCGAGGGTGAAGCCTTCACCCATAACGTCATGCACATCCATAAGAGATACAAAAGCATGTGGGTCAACGGAAGTGATTATAGACTTTAATGCAGTAATTTCATTTTTAGCGACCACACAGTAGAGAATTTCCCGCTCATTCTTAGTAAAATGACCATGTCCGCGAAAAATAGTTACTCCACGGTCCATTATTTCTGAAATGCGGTCAGCAATTTCATTTTGCTGATCAGAAATGATAAAAGCACCTCTTGCAGAATAAGCACCTTCTTGTACGAAATCAATTACTCTAGCCCCAACAAAAACTGCGACTAAGGTATACATCATCGATCTTTCGTCTAAAAAAGTTAACCAGGAAAGTAATATAACAAAAGCATCAAATAAAAACATTGTTTTTCCCATGCTCCAGCCTTTATATTTATAGACTAGACGAGCAATTATGTCTACTCCGCCCGTTGTTCCACCGAATCTAAAAATAATACCTAAACCAATTCCAACGAAAACTCCGGCAAACAGGGAAACAAGAAACAAATCATCCTCTAATCCTAATTGGAATTCGTATACATGAAATATCTTTAAGAATACTGAAACAGAGAATGTTCCTATTACAGTATAAGCAAACATTTTTCTGCCGAGCAATTTCCAACCAATGATAAACATTGGAATATTTAGTAGTAGGTTCATCAATGCTGGATCCCAGTTAAATACGAAATATAAAACTAATGTAATACCAGAAAATCCACCTTCTCCAAGTTCGTTTTGCATATTAAAATGTACAAAACCAAAACTATAAATAGCGGATCCAATTATTATAGCTATAATATTTTTAAGTTTTAAACCAATCCCCATGAATCCACCTCACTATAATAGTATACTTATTATTATCATTCATTTGTTTGCTTTTGACAACCAGTGTATATTTTTATTAGGATGAGTAAGGGAGTGTGAAAATATGTCTGAAAATAAAACGTTAGTTGACTTACAAAAAGATGTAGATATATACATAAATCAATTTAAAGAAGGTTATTTTCCACCAATGGAAATGTTAGCTAGACTGACAGAAGAGTTAGGGGAGCTTTCCAGAGAGATACAACATAAATATGGTACGAAGAAAAAAAAGAGTACGGAAGTTGATAAAGAACTTGCAGAAGAAATGGGAGATTTCTTTTTTGTGTTAATTTGTTTAGCAAATGCAGAAGGAATTGACTTACAAGAATCCTTGCAAAAGGTATTAAATAAATACAATACAAGGGATAAGGATCGTTGGACTAAAAAGGAGGACTAGTTATGGTTATAAAAGTAGCAGTAGCAGGGCCAAGAGGAAGAATGGGAAAAGAAGCAGTAGATACAATAGTTAAAAATACAGACTTTTTATTAGTTAGTGTTTTAGACAATAAAAAAAATGAAGACTTTTTAGGAGATAATATTCCGATATTCACTTCTTTAAAAGAGTTAATATATCAAACCGAACCTGATGTACTTGTAGATTTAACAGTACCAAGCTCTGTTTTTGAACATGCAATGATTGCTTTGGATAGTGGAGTAAGACCTGTGATTGGTACTACAGGCTTTACTGATTTACAATTAGATGAGATTCGGAACAAAGTAGAGGAGAAGGAAATAGGATGCATTATCGCTCCAAACTTTTCAATTGGAGCCGTCCTAATGATGAAATTCTCCCAAATGGCTGCTAAATACTTACCGAATGTAGAAATAATTGAAATGCATCATGATAAGAAGGTGGATGCTCCTTCAGGTACAGCAACAAAAACAGCACAGATGATTAATGAAACGAGAACTACATTTAAGCAAGGTCATCCAGATGAAAAAGAAATTATGGAAGGGGCAAGAGGGGCAAACTTTTCCGGAATGCATATACATAGCGTACGAATGCCAGGTCTACTTGCACATCAACAAGTTCTTTTAAGTGGAGAAGGTCAGTTATTGACTATTCGACATGATTCGTTTGACCGGACTTCTTTTATGTCTGGGATTGTGTTATCCATCACTGAGATAATGAAACAAAATACACTAATTTACGGCTTAGAAGATATTATTTTAGAGGAGTGACATGATGAGAATAGCATTAGTGGCACATGACAAAAAAAAGGATGATTTAATTCAATTTGTTACTGCATATAAAACTATTTTTGAGGAACATGAATTATTTGCAACAGGAACGACAGGTACACGAATAATTGACGAAGTAGGTCTGTCAGTATTCAGATACAAGTCAGGTCCCCTAGGAGGGGATCAACAAATTGGTTCAGCGATAGCAAACAATGTAATGGATATGGTAATTTTTTTCAGAGATCCCCTTACTGCGCAACCTCATGAACCAGATGTATCTGCTTTAATCCGATTATGTGATGTGTATCAAATACCTTTAGCGACAAACATGGGTACTGCAGAGATATTACTAAAGGGAATTGAAGAAGGATTTTTGGATTGGCGGTTGCTTGAAGAGAGACGTACACGTTAAGGAAGTGATTTTATGCGCAAATTGAAAATTGGAATAACCTGTTATCCGACAGTTGGCGGATCAGGTGTTATTGCTACTGAATTAGGGAAATTGCTTGCTGAAAAAGGTCATGACATTCACTTTATCACTTCCAGTATGCCTTTCCGTTTAAACAGAATGTATCCAAATATAACGTTTCATCAAGTAGACGTTAATAGCTATTCTGTATTTCAATATGCCCCATATGATATTGCATTAGCGAACAAAATGGCTGAAGTAATTGAAGATGAAGGTCTAGATGTTTTGCATGTACATTATGCGATTCCTCATGCAGTTTGTGCTATTTTAGCCCGCGATATGGCGGATTCAGACATTGGCATTGTTACAACATTACATGGTACCGATATAACTGTGCTTGGTGAGGATTCTTCCTTATCAGGTGCCATTCGTTATGGTATTGAGAAATCAGATGTTGTCACTGCGGTTTCGGATTCCTTAGTTAGCCAAACATTGGAGTTAATTTCTCCGAAAAAAGAAATAGAAACTGTTTATAATTTTGTCGATGAAAATGAATATACAAAAAAAGAAGATAGAAATTTAAAGGAATTATTAGGAATTAGAGAAGATGAAAAAGTAATTATCCATGTTTCTAACTTTAGGAAAGTAAAACGTGTGCAAGATGTAGTCAAAAGTTTTGAGTTAATTCGAAATGAGATTCCTACAAAATTATTATTAGTTGGAGATGGACCTGAAAAACACCCTATTATGGAATATGTTAAAGGGAAATCTATCGAAAATGATATATTATTTTTAGGGAAGCAAGATAATTTATCTGAGTTATATTCAATATCAGATTTAATGCTACTGCTATCTCAAAAAGAATCTTTTGGATTAGTATTATTGGAAGCAATGGCATGTCAAGTCCCTTGTATTGGTACAAAAATTGGTGGTATACCAGAAGTCATCTCACATGGTGAAAATGGATATCTTGTTGAACTAGGAGATATAAATAAGGTCGCTGAATATGGATTGAATATATTACAAGACCCATTATTACATAAAGAACTAAGTGAAACATCTCTAAAAATTGTAAAAGAACGTTTTAGTTCTGCTAGTATTGTTGAACAGTATGAATCGTTATATGAAAGAGTGGCGAGAAGATAACATGATGAAGAATCGGTGGCCGATTGCATATCAAGTAATTGAACAGCTAGAGCAAGCTGGATTTGAAGCATATGTAGTAGGAGGAGCAGTCCGCGATTTCATAAGAGAAGTCGATGCAAATGATGTAGATATAACTACTAACGCGACACCGATTGAAGTCAAACAATTATTTAAACACACAATTGATGTAGGGATTGAACATGGAACAGTACTAGTTGTATTAGATGAAACAATCGAAGTGACTACTTTTCGTTCAGATGCAACCTATTCCGATTTTAGAAGGCCAGATCACGTTGAATTTGTTCGATCGCTTCAAGAAGATCTAAAAAGAAGAGATTTTACAATGAATGCAATGGCTTTAACAAAATCAGATGAGTTAATAGATTACTTTGGTGGTCAAAAGGATATTGAAAATAGATTAATACGTGCAGTTGGAGACCCGAAAAAGCGTTTTTCAGAGGATGCACTTCGAATGCTAAGAGCAGTTCGTTTCTCTGCTCAGCTGAACTTTTCCTTACAAGAATGTACATTGGATGCAATTAATTCGTTGCATGCTTTGATTGAGCATGTATCTATGGAAAGAGTAAAGGTTGAACTCGAAAAGATTTGGACAAGTACTTATGTCGGAAGAGGAATGCAATTATTTGTATCAAGTAAACTTGCAATAAATTTTCCAGGTGACTGGGATACTTATTTGGAAAAATGGAATAGCTTTAATTACTTTGGTAATGCCGCAAATGGTTGGGCATTTTTTTCACTTATGCAAAAAAGTGATGATATAAATGCTTTAATAAATTTTTATAAGTGCTCCAATGCTGAAAAATCCTATGTGAAACAAGTATCAGATGCAGTAGAATTATTGAAAAAAGGACATTGGACTACCTATGAAATTTTTCAATTTAAAGAAGATGTTCTAATAGCGGCAGCTAACTATGGTGCGCTCTTATTTGGAATTTCAGTTTCCTATACAAATGAGTCAATTCAACAATTAAAAAAAGCTATTCCGATCTCTTCTTCGAAAGAAATTGTAGTAAACGGAAATGACATTATGGAATGGAAACAACAAAAAAGGGGACCTTGGTTAAAAGACGTTATTGATAAAATGACGGAAGCTATTGTTAATGGACGAGTAGCGAATAATCGAAAAAGTATAAAGGAATGGTTTTTTCGTGAATATGACGAATAAAGAAAAAATACTAGCCCAATTGATTGCTGCAAAAGGAAACCCGATATCAGGCCAAAAGCTTGCAGATGAATTATCTATCTCACGAACGATGATTTGGAAGCACTTGAAAGCGCTAGAAGAAGAGGGGTATGTCGTGGAGGCTGTTAAGAAAAAAGGATATATTCTTCAAACAATCCCGGATATTGTATCGAAAGAGAGAATAACTCCACTATTAGAAACAAAGCAATTAGGTCATAATATCTTATATTTCCCTGTTTGCGATTCCACCCAAAACATTGCAGCTGAGTCTGCCAGAGAGGGTGTCTCTCATGGAACGGTAGTAATTACGGAAGAGCAAACATCTGGTAGAGGTAGGTTAGAACGAGCTTGGGATTCCACTGCGAATAAAGGAATATGGATGAGTGTTATTATTCGACCAGAGATCAGTCCACATCAAGCACCGCAATTTACACTTGTGTCTGCTGTCGCTATAACAAAGGCAATAGAATCATTAACAGGTTATGCACCTGAGATCAAGTGGCCGAATGATTTATTGTTAAATGGAAAAAAAGTAACTGGAATATTAACAGAGCTACAAGCAGATATGGATCGTGTTCAATCTATCATTATTGGAATTGGGGTAAATGTAAACCAAGATACGGAATCTTTTAATGAGACCATTCAATCCATTGCTACTTCATTAAAAATGGAAACAGGATTAGAGATTGATCGAGCTGAGTTAGTTGCTAAAATCTTATTTTATTTAGAAAAATACTCGTCCATTTATGTAGAAAATGGATTTGAACCTATAAAACTTTTATGGGAAAGCTATAGCTGTACAATTGGAAAAAGAATTAGAGCCAGCCTCTTAAGAGAAACACTCGAAGGGGTAGCTATTGGAATAACTGCTGATGGTGTACTAGAGCTTCGTTTAGATAGTGGGGAAATTAGAGGAATTTATTCTGCAGATATTAACTTGATTGACAAATAATAATTTGGACTATTTTGTAGTATTCTGTTATTCTGTATGCGAAGGGTAGTATCTTAATTGAACTGCACCTGCTTATTATTTTACTGTAATTAAATAGTCTGCCTTGATCATGTAACGACAGGGACGGAGAAAACCTCAATTAACTTTTTCTGCCCTTCTGCCCATTTCTGGGATTGAAGGGCTTTTTATCGGTTTTCTTCTCAATAAAAAGAGGAGTGATACACAATGAAAACAACAAGTAGTTTTGTAGAGATGAAAAAAAACAATGAAAAAATTGCAATGATTACTGCATACGATTATCCTACTGCTAAGTTTGCAGAAAATGCAGGAATGGATATGATTCTAGTTGGAGACTCCTTAGGTATGGTAGTGCTTGGCTATGATTCAACTGTTCTTGTGACGCTAGATGACATGATACATCATGGAAAAGCTGCTAGAAGAGGTGCACCTAATACTTTTTTAGTAGTAGATATGCCTTTTGCAACTTATCATGGTTCATTAGACCAAACACTTTCGAATGCAGTAAAAATTATGCAGGAAACGAGTGCACAAGCAGTAAAAGTGGAAGGTGCAGATGAAGTAATTCCTGTCATTCAAAGATTAACTTCTGCAGGTATTCCAGTTGTTGCCCATCTAGGTTTACTTCCACAGTCAGCTGGAGTTCTCGGTGGATATAAAGTGCAAGGTAAAACTGCAGCAGCTGCAGAAAAATTAATAGAGGATGCAATAAAATGTGAGCAAGCAGGTGCTTGTGCAGTAGTTTTAGAGTGTATCCCTCATCAGCTAACTGAAAACATTTCTACTGCTTTAACAATTCCTACAATAGGAATTGGAGCTGGTGTTACTTCGGATGGTCAAGTGTTGGTTTTCCATGATATGGTTAAATATGGAACACATCATATACCGAAATTTGTAAAGGAATTTGCAAATATTGGTGGACCAATTGCAGATGGCATAACACAGTATGTACAAGAGGTTAAACATAAATCTTTCCCAGCAGAGCAACATCAATTTACTATGAAAGAAGATCAACTTCAACAATTGTATGGAGGAAAACATGAAAACAGTAAAAACAATTAATGAATTACAAGAATTTCTAAATAGTAATAAAGGAAAAACGATTGGATTAGTTCCTACGATGGGATACTTGCATGAAGGACATCTCGCTCTACTAAACAAAGCAAGACAGGAAAATGATATTGTCGTTTCTAGTATTTTTGTCAATCCTGCTCAGTTTGGTCCAAACGAAGATTTAGATCGATATCCAAGAGATATTGAGCATGATACAGAGCTTGCAATAGGAGCGGGGATAGATGCTCTTTTTGTTCCGTCTGTTTCAGAAATGTACCCTTTTGAAAGCGGTATTTCTATTCATGCAGGGGAGCTTTCCACTAAACTTTGTGGAGAAAGCAGACCAGGACATTTTGATGGTGTATTAAAGGTTATTACTAAGTTATTTCATTTAGTAGAACCGACAAATGCTTATTTTGGCCAAAAGGATGCGCAACAACTTGCCATTATTGATACATTTGTTCAAGCTTATAATTTTCCTGTTCAAATTGTTCGAGTGCCAACTGTTCGAGAAGCTGATGGACTTGCAAAAAGTTCACGAAATGTCTTTTTAAGCGAAAAAGAAAGAGTAGAAGCCATTCATCTATATAAAGCATTAACTATTGCGACCGATACATGGATGGAAACAAAGAATATCCAGGAAGCGCTAGCAAAAGGTAAGGCTCATATTGAACAAAACACATCAGGTCGAATCGATTATTTTCAAGCATTATCCTATCCAAATTTAAGAACGGATCTGAATAATGTGGAACAAGTATTGTTTGCAACAGCTGTATTTTTTGAAAATGCCCGTTTGATCGATAATATAATAGTTGAAGTAAAGGAAGTGTGATTGATGTTACGAATGATGTTAAATAGCAAGATACACCGCGCAGTTGTGACTCAAGCAGATTTAAATTATGTAGGTAGTATCACAATCGATCAAGATATTTTGGATGCAGTCGGGATGCTGCCAAACGAGAAAGTGCATATTGTAAATAATAACAATGGAGCACGTTTTGAAACGTATATTATCTCTGGTGAAAGAGGAAGCGGCGTTATTTGTGTAAATGGAGCAGCTGCTCGCCTCGTTCAACGAGGAGATATTGTTATTATCCTTTCCTATGCCTACGTGATGAATGATGAAGCCAAAACACATCAACCTACAGTAGCCATTATGAATGATAATAATACGATTAAACAGATAATACATTACGAACCTGAAGCTACAGTGATGTAATTTACTATCCGGCCAAAGACTTATTAGATTACTAAAATTCTTGAATGCGAGGGACGTGACTTTATCACGTCCCTCGCATCTTTTTGTAGTAATAATTAGAAAAAGTTGTTCAAAGCACAAAGTAATAGTTTGAAAACAGAAATTCTTTAAATGGTGATAAAGGGGTACCCTTCTTATCTATATGCATTCGCGCTGGCCGCACGTCCGCATGAGCCGCTGTATGCGCTAAGGCTCATACATCTATCTCATACGGCACGTCATGCGGCTGGGAAGGCGCGACTGGAGGTATCATCAATTTCAAAAAAAGGTTTTCAATTAAAATGAGCTACATAGTAGTGTAAGACCAAAATACTTTACTTGTTATCAATGATTTTTCATCAAAAATAGGATGTGCAAACGACGAAGGAGCAACTCATCCTACGGAGGCTCATACATAGCGTGCGGCAAGCGCACACCCGAGTCCTAAAAGAGCAAATTAATTAGGTTTTAGGTTACATGGAATACTACTTATCTATATGCATTCGCGCTGGCCGCACGTCCGCATGAGCCGCTGTATGCGCTAGGCGCATCCATCTGTCTCATACGGCACGTCATGCGGTTCGGAAGGCGCAACTGCAAGTGTCAGCCATTACAAATAAAAGGTTTTCTATTAAAATGAGCTACATAGTATTGGGACTCCAAAATATTGGCTGATTTTTCATCAACAGTGGTGACTAAGATGTGCGCATTACTAGCCGCAAGCGCACTTACATGTTAAATGCGGTTTTATACTGATAAATCATTTCTAAATATTTTAAGACCCCACATTTACTTCTTTCAATAAAATTTCATTACTTAAAGGGGAGTAACCAGGATGTGCAACTTACCCGCCGCAAAAGTGCGAAGAATGAGACCCCGTAAAGGATGTGGGAGCGACGAAGGAGCGACTCATCCTGCGGAGGCTCATGCGAAGCGTGCGGCAAGCGCACATCCGAATTTCTATTTTCTATGGTTTTGAAATATATTTTATGTTTATGAAATTAGACCCTACATTTACTTCTTTCAATAAAATGACACTACTTGAAGGGGAGTAACCAGGATGTGCGCCTTACCCGCCGCAGGACCGCGAAGAATGAGACCCCGTAAAGGATGTGGGAGCGACGAAGGAGCGACTCATCCTGCGGAGGCTCATGTGAAGCGTGCGGCAAGCGCACGTCCGTGATTCTATTTTCTATGGTTTTGAAACATATTTTATGTTTAAGAAATTAGACCCTACATTTGCTTCTTTCAATAAATTGGGAATGCTTAAAGGGCATTATCCAGGATGTGCGCCTTACCCGCCGCAGGAGCGAGTTGAATGAGACCCCGTAAAGGATGTGGGAGCGACGAAGGAGCGACTCATCCTGCGGAGTCTCATGCACAGAGTGTGGCAAGCGCACGTCCGTGTTAAAAGGGGTTTGAAATTTGATAAATCATTTCTAAATATATGTATTAAAATTCATGCTTGTTTTAATGAAGATTTATTTTCAATTGTTTACATCAAAATTTTCGTTTCTTATTAGTGAATGTGTTACAATTTTTTAGAGAAAGTCTTTAATGTTCTTACTTTTAAAAATTAGAATTGTGAGTTGAGGAATGGTGGAAAATCATAAATATGCAGTTGTAGATATTGAAACAACAGGCCATTCATCTTCTAATGGTGACCGCATAATTCAGATAGCAATTGTCTTTATAAATGACTATAAAATCACAAATACGTATACAACATTTATTAATCCGGAAAAACAAATTCCTTTCTTTATTCAAGATTTAACGAAAATTAAAGATGAAGATGTAGTGAATGCTCCTCTTTTTGAAGAAGTTGGTTCACAAATTTTAGATATGCTTCAAGACCATATATTTGTAGCACATAATGTTCATTTTGATCTTCCATTTTTACAAAGTGAACTTAAAAGAGTTGGGCTTCCGAAGTTAATTTGCAAAAATATGGATACAGTTGAATTTACAAAACTAATGTTTCCCAACTTGTATAGTTATAAGCTACAGGATATTTCCTCTGAGTTACATATTGAGTTGCATTCAGCACATCGAGCAGACGATGATGCGTTGGCTACTGCACATTTGCTATTAAAGTGCATAGAGCAACTTTCTCAATTACCACTACGAACAATAGAATTATTACATAAAAGATCTTTTCATTTGAAATCTAACTTATCCTTAATTTTTTTTGAGGTGTTAACTTCTAAAAGAAAAGAGTTGGACTCAAAAGATTACCCAACTTATCATTCTATACCTTTAAAATATGTAGAGGATGAGATTGATTTTCAGCCTATTCAGCAATGTTATCCTTTAGAGAGATCTTCTAAATTGAGCTTGTTCCATGAAAGTATGGAACGATTTGAAGAGCGTCCAGGTCAATTTGAATTAATGGATAAGATTCACGCTGCACTAAAGGATAAAAAAGAAATTGTTTGTGAGGCGGAGACTGGGATTGGTAAAACCTTGGGTTACTTACTTCCTGCTACCATTTATGCAATGGAGCAACGGAAACCAGTAATCGTTAGTACGTATACAACTCATTTAATTGATCAGTTAATTTTGGAAGAAATACCTAAATTAAATGAGCTCTTAGGTATTCAAATTCAAGTAGGAAAATTGAAAGGGATGCATCATTATATCGATTTATATCGATTTTGGCAGCATCTTCAATTAGAAGATGAATCTTATGATGAAACTTTTACTATTATGCAAATATTAGTTTGGTTAACACTAACAGAAGAAGGGGATTTGACCGAGTTAAATGTTTCAGGTGGAGGTCAACTTTTTATTGATAAAATAAGAAGAACTGATCGTTTTAATATGAAAGAGTTGAAAGAGGTAGACTTTTATCAGAAAGCTATTCGAAAAAGTGAAAAATGTGATATTTTAGTTACCAATCATGCCATGATATTAGCAGATCAGGAAAGAGAAAATAGGTTATTGGTAAATGGATGTGCAACTATTATTGATGAGGCACATCAATTTATACATGCCAGTATGTCTAGAAAAGAACGCGTTTTTTCTTATACAAATTGGAAGTATGTGCTTGGTCAATTTGGAACATTGGATACGGAACATTTACTTTATAAATTGTCCGATTTGCATATTCCATTAGCTTTACGTGTACGTTTAGAAAAGCAATTTGTTGAAGTAGTAAATACTTTTGATGATACTATTTCTGCTATCGTCCATTCTGCAAGCCAAACAAAAACTCGATATAAAAATACAAAAAAATCTATTCTTCTTGGAGAATTCAACATAGATGAATCCAGTTTGAGAAGAGTAGCAAACTCCATTCAAACTTTTATTTTTTCTGCAAAATCGATTATCCATTCATATTCGGACCAATTAGAATTATATTCATCTATCATATTGAACGAATGGGAATATTGGATTCGAGAGCTTGAAATAAAAGTAAGCGAATGGGATGAAATATTTTTACAGGATGCCACACTTGAAGCAAAGTGGTTGGAAATGGATACAAGAAGCATACCGGGTAGCTTGACTATTATTAAAAGACCATTAAACTATCAGCAAGATATTAAAAGTGCCCTCGATCCGCTAAGAGAGGAAGGGGCGGTTGTATGGACTTCGGGAACACTTTCGGTTCCTACAAATCGCCACTTTATCACTTCTCAGTTAGGATTAGATAATAATATTAGCATTTCTACATTTAAAGCTTCTGCTGACTATTATAAAGGAGCAGAATTGTTAATTGTTGACGATATGCCAGATATCCAGCAAGTATCTCAAAGTGACTATATTGAATCAATCGCGGAAGCAATTGTTCAAACAGTGCTGGTTACTGAAGGAAGATGCTTTGTCTTGTTCACTTCTCAAGATATGCTTCGAAAAACAGTTGACTTAATACAAGACACAGAATTGTTAGATGATTATATGTTGTTTGCACAAGGTATGTCATCTGGAAGTAGAATGCGCTTATTAAAATCATTTCAGCGTTTTTCTAAATCAGTATTATTTGGCACAAATAGTTTTTGGGAAGGTGTAGACGTTCCGGGAGACGCATTATCTGTAATTATTATGGTGAGACTTCCTTTTTCCTCTCCAGAGGACCCTTTATTTAAAAAGAGAGCAGAATTATTAACAATTAACGGTCAGAACCCATTTACTGCTTATTCTTTACCAGAAGCAGTTCTTCGCTTTAGACAAGGTTTTGGTCGATTAATCCGTTCATCATCCGATAAGGGTGTTTTTATCGTGTTAGATAGAAGAATTGAAACAAAGTCCTATGGAATCGATTTTATTCAAGCAATCCCTAATATTCCAGTAAAGAAAGTATCGCTAGAAAATATGGTCTTAGAGCTGGAAAATTGGTATACTAAGGGAGTATGAGTTTTAGAAAGCGGGTAGAAATATGGAAAAAAAAATTGAAGTGCTATCAACCGTTACGGTAAATTATCAGGGTGACTTATATAAAGTGGTTGATGCTTTAAATCGTACATTAAAAGAACAGGATTTAATGTTTGGATTGGCACTTGATAAGCAAGATCAAGAAAAAGCAGTATTTACAATTTACAGGACTTAACTAATGGCATTAAAAAGATGGATCCTGTTTATTGTTATTTTTTTAATCAGTCTAACGGTTGTTCTAAGCTTACTAATTTACTTTCAAGCAAAAAATCCTTTCAAAACTGCTAGCGAAGATGCTGAATCTTATGTAATGAAACATGAGTTGTTATCTGATATTAATGATTCTTATGTATATAATAGTTCTGATTCATTCCATACAGTTATAGGTACAACTGATAACGGGGAAGAAAAAGCGTTTTTCATTCCTGAAAAAAAGACAGATGAAGCTATAATGGAAGTTAATTTAAAGGATGGAATAACGAAAGAACAAGCGATTGAACTAGCTATGAAAGAGGAAAAGGACAGTAAAATATTACATGCTAAACTTGGAGTAGAAGAAGTAGGTCCAGTTTGGGAAATCACGTTTGTAGATAACGACAATAACCTTGGTTATGTGTATTTGTTATTATTTAATGACGGAGATTGGTGGAAACGTATTTCAAACTTATAATTTAACTTTTGAATTTTTGGAGGGTAACATGAAAAAAATTATGATTAAAGATATGGAGAACCATGTCGGCGAAACAATAAAATTAGGTGCATGGCTTTCAAATAAACGGTCAAGTGGTAAAATTGCTTTTTTACAACTACGTGATGGTTCTGGTTTTGTTCAAGGAGTTGTAGTGAAAGAGGAAGTTGGAGAAGAAATTTTTCAAGTTGCTAAAGGATTAACACAAGAAACTTCTATGTATGTAATAGGTGAAGTAACTAAAGACGATCGTTCTTCTTTTGGTTATGAATTACAGGTAAAACAAATTGATGTGATTCATGCTGCTGTGGATTTCCCAATTACACCTAAGGAACATGGTACGGAATTTTTAATGGACAATCGTCATTTATGGTTACGTTCTAGAAAACAACATGCTATTATGAAAATTCGTAATGAAATTATTCGTGCTACATATGAGTTTTTTAATAATAATGGATTTGTAAAAATGGACCCACCTATTTTAACTGGATCAGCTCCAGAAGGGACGTCCGAATTATTCCATACAAAATATTTTGATGAGGATGCTTATTTATCTCAATCTGGTCAATTGTATATGGAAGCTGCTGCAATGGCACTTGGTAAAGTATTTTCTTTTGGACCTACATTTCGTGCAGAAAAATCTAAAACACGACGTCATTTAATTGAATTTTGGATGATTGAGCCTGAGATGGCTTTTGTAGAATTCGACGAAAACTTAGAAGTGCAAGAACAATATGTTGAATATATAGCACAAGCAGTATTAAAAAATTGTACATTAGAATTAGAACGTTTAGGTCGTGATATATCTAAACTTGAAAATATTAAAGCACCGTTTCCACGTATTTCTTATGATGATGCTATTAAATTTTTACATGAAAAAGGATTTGATGATATCCAATGGGGGGATGATTTTGGTTCTCCTCATGAAACAGCCATTGCAGAAAGCTACGACAAACCTGTTTTTATCACACATTATCCAGTAGGGATCAAACCTTTCTATATGCAACCGCATCCAGATAGAGATGATGTTGTATTATGTGCAGACTTAATTGCTCCTGAAGGTTATGGAGAAATTATTGGTGGATCTGAGCGTATTCACGACTATGATCTTTTAAAACAACGATTAGAAGAGCATGGTTTAGATGAAGCAGCATATGCATGGTATTTAGAGCTTCGTAAACAAGGTTCCGTGCCACATTCAGGTTTTGGACTCGGATTAGAAAGAACAGTAGCATGGTTAAGTGGAGCAGAACATGTACGTGAGTCTATTCCATTCCCACGTTTATTAAACAGATTATATCCATAAGATAAAACAACCGCTATATTTTCTTACTTAAAGGGACAAGGCATCACGGTTGGATCAAAAAGAAAGGGAGACGAGTATGCAAAAGCGAGATCGACTCCGTATTTGGACAGAGCAGGGAAATGTAACCATTTCCCAGCTTTTTTTTAGCTACTACAAGATGATTGATGTGAAAGATGAAGAAGCTATCATTCTTCTTCATTTAATTGCTTATGGTGAGGCTGGAAACCATTTTCCAACTCCCCAAAATCTAGTGGACAAGACGTATTTTGATGAAAATAAAGTAGTAAGTATTTTACAACGACTTTTGCAAAAAGGTTTTGTTCAAATTGAACAGCAAATTGATGAACAAGGTGTTCGTAATGAATATTATGATTTTCAGTGTCTCTGGAACTTACTTTTGGATTATGCAGAGCACGAACAGAACAAGGAAGAAGATCAACAAGTGAAAGTGGAGGAAGGCAATATTTATAAGTTATTCGAGCAAGAATTTGGCAGACTGTTATCACCCATGGAATATGAAACAATAGGCATGTGGTTTGACCAGGATCAACATTCTCCTTCACTTATTCGTTTAGCACTTAAAGAGGCAGTACTTGCCCAAAAGCTTAGCTTACGCTATATAGATCGTATTTTATTTGAATGGAAAAAGAAAAATATTAAGACAGTAGAAGCTGCAGAAAAAGAGTCGTCTAATTTCAGACAACAAATACCTGTTCCAAAACAAGTTGAACAAATTTCTAGTTCTACAAAAGTATCTTTTTATAATTGGTTAGAAGAAAGAGAGTAGGAGGGGGAAAATTGCTTACGAAAGCACAATGGCATTATTGCCTTGAAGAGATGGAGCGAATGTTCCCTGATGCTCATTGTGAGCTCGTTCATGAAAATCCATTTGAACTCCTTGTTGCTACATTATTGTCTGCACAATGTACGGATGTTTTAGTAAATAAAGTGACAAAAACTTTATTTCAAAAATATAAAAAGCCTGAAGATTATTTAATGGTTTCTATTGAAGAACTTCAATCAGATATTCGATCAATTGGTCTATATCGTAATAAGGCGAAAAATATACAAGCATTAAGTAAACAATTGATTGAATTATACGGTGGCGAAGTCCCTGCTAATAGAGACCTATTGACTACTTTTCCGGGTGTAGGCCGCAAAACCGCAAATGTTGTTGTTTCAGTAGCCTTTGACATTCCAGCAATTGCGGTGGATACACATGTAGAACGTGTAACAAAACGCTTAGGTTTATGTAGATGGAAAGATACTGTCTTGCAAGTAGAAGAGACATTAATGAAGAAAACTCCGATGGAGCTATGGTCAAAAGCACATCATCAACTAATATTCTTTGGGCGCTATCATTGTAAAGCACAAAATCCAAATTGCCCAGAATGCCCCTTATTGGCAGTTTGTCGAGAAGGGAAAAAGAGGATGAGTAAAATTGTCTAAAGATAATTCTTTCGATTTTCGGAGTAAATTTGAAGAATGGGACCTGTTAAAAGATAGTTTAGTCCAGCTTTTTAAAGAAAATGATGATTCAAGAAAAATCATCATGGAGCATGGGATACAGCTATTGAAAGATATTATTAAGGTTGCTGATGGAGTAAATTTAATCAATTTTACCGAACGCTTTGAATTTATTCAAAAGAATAGTTCAAATTATACTGCGTATCGTCAACTTGATGAGTTGTTTAAAGAAGCGAAAAAGAAAATTGCAGTGAAAAGAATCATGAATGATAAATAGTGATAGATGACATATTGGGAAGTTTTTAATATTTACAAATAAAAAACGAGTTATCCATCTAGGATAACTCGTTTTTTTGTTTTATGGAGTTGTACTGGAATCCTCTCCAGATGTGGTACCATCAGGATTCGTTTCTTCCTGACCATCTTCAGGTGTTGTATTTGTACCGTCCTCTCCAGTATTAGTTCCATCCTCACCATTAGAATTTCCATCGCCAGTGCCAGTGCCGTTGCCCTGGCCATTACCCTGGCCATTACCATTTCCATTATTGTTACCATTACCGTTACCATTCTCATTACCTTCATTTTCATCAATATCGTCTGAAGGGTTATCTTCTGGATTTACTTCTTCTACGGCATCGAGTGTCAGAGAGATAGAAGCTGGTTCACTTCGAATTTCATCTGAAACTGCAGTAACCGAAAATACATAAGTACTACCAGGTATCAAACTTTGAACGATTAATCCCTGTTGATTTGTTGTTTGTAGAACTTCACTTGGTCCATTATCGATAGCAACGGAAACTTCAAATTGTACATCTGTTTCCATTTCTTCTGGTTTTTTGAAATCCCATGATAATGTTGCAGTTGAAGTTATCTCATCATAATCCACGGATAAATTAGAAGGAGCATCTAACTCAAGTTGCTTATATTCTTCCGATACAGTAGTAGGTTCAGTTCCTTTAACAAACAGTTCGGTGGATTTTAAATTGTCAGGTGTATAATCGCTTGCTAATTGTAACGGATCAGTTCCCACCTCGATTGTCGCTTCTACTACTGAACTTGGTTTTTTGAAGCGCTCTGTATTTGTTCCATCTGAAATATTAGCCATTACTTCTTTAAAAATATGCTGTGGCAAATAACGCTCCTCGTTTGTAGTCATTGGAGTTTTTAATTCAGGATAACCAGACCAAACAGCAATAGAGTAATTTGTAGTGTATCCAGCAAACCACACATCAGGAAATGCGCTATCCGGTAAATTCCATTCCTTCATTTGATTTGCGTCATAGTTGGATGTACCAGATTTTCCAGCGATATCTAATCCACTCACTGCTGCACGTTTACCAGTACCTATCGTCATCACATCTCTTAGGACATCTGTCACTATATAAGCTGTAGAATCCTTCATGACAGGTTTAGATTCAGGACGATAATTTTTTTCTGTTTTGCCATCTCGGTAAACAATTTTATTTATCGCATATGGTTCAGTATGCATACCGCTATTTCCAAATGCTGCGTATGCTCCAGCCATTTGAATAGGGGACATGGCTTTAGATGTACCACCAATCGCACTACTTTCAGTTACGTCTCCTAAATCTATTCCGAAACGATTAATAAACTCTTTCGCATTTTTTGTGCCAACCTCTTGTAGTGTTTTAACAGCAGGTACATTTCGAGAATTATAAAGTGCTTCGCGCATTGTCATTTCACCTTTATATTTCCCATCAAAGTTTCGAACAACTTGATCCGTACCAGTGTAATTGATTTTTTCATCAACGATTGTCTGACCAGTTGACCAATTTAAATACTCTACTGCTGGACCATAGTCGATTAAAGGTTTGATAGTAGAACCGGGAGAGCGAACATTCATATCTTGTGCAAAGTTAAATCCACGTTCTGCTCCATAATTTCTACCACCACCAACTGCAGCGATTGCACCTGTCTTTGTATCAATAACTGCAATAGCTGATTGGATTTTTTCTGAAGGGAACATATCAGAGTTAAGTGTAGATTCTACAGTCTGTTGTGCTTCAGGTTGTAAAGTTGTATGAATAGTAATACCTTCGGAGATTGCATCCCCATCACCATTTTTTTCTAATTCATCCAATACAATATCAATGAACGCATCATATTTAGAATCTTGTCGTGCTACACGTTGCTCTTCAGGTAATAAACCTTCCTCTATAGGTACTGCTTGTGCTGTTTTCATTTCTTCTTCAGTAATTTTGCCATGTAAATTCATTAAATGAAGTACAATGTTTCGTCTTTTTTCAGCAAGCTCAGGATTTTTGAATGGATTATAATTATTCGGACTTTGTGGCATTCCTGCAAGTACTGCGTATTGATCTAAAGTTAAGTCCTTTAATTCCTTACCATAGAAATATTTGGATGCTGTACCAAATCCATATATTCTTCCAGACATTAAAATTTTATTAAAGTACATTTCAAATATCTCTTCTTTTTCATACTTGCGTTCTAGTTGAATAGCAAGATAGGCCTCTTGTGCTTTTCGTTTTAATGTTTTTTCATTTGTTAAAAACGAGTTTTTAATCACTTGTTGTGTTAAAGTACTGGCACCTTGAGAACCAAAACCGCTTGTGAAGTTTGCTAAAACCGCTTTCCCTAAACGTAGGAAATCGACTCCCATATGATCATAAAACCGAACATCTTCCGTCGCTAAAATAGCATCTTCCATTTGTTGGGGTATTTGATCGTAGGGAACATGTTCTCTACTTTCCGAACCAACTGTAGCAAATACTTCTCCGTTTGCATCTAAAAGTTTTGGACTAATAGGATCTTTTAAAGATTTTTCGTCTAATTCTGGAGCAGTGCTTGCATAATAAGCGAATAGGGATCCTCCTGCTATAAGTCCTACAATACCTAAAGCTAGTACAGTAACAAAAATACGTTTTATCCATAGTTTTATAGGTTTCTTCGGTTGTTTTTTTTGTTGTAATTCTTTTCTTCTTTGTTCACGAGTTCTTTTTTGCTCACTCATAAACGTCTCCTCACTTTCACTTTATACGTTCAAGTTATCAACTATTTTTAAATAATCAATCCTTGGTGCATATTTGGGAATAATCTCTATTGCATGCTCTTCAAATTCACTAAAAGCAATAGATTTTCTTCCACCTGTTTGCATTCTTTCCCAAAAAAGCTCTAATTGTTCAAAAGGCAAATAAAAATACCGATCAAATGCCGAGAAACGTACAAGTAAAAAACATACGCCATTTTGTTTAGTTACTTTTCTCATATGATTTACTTGATGTTCGTGTACATTTTTCAAGGGAAACGCTGTTCTATTTTCCGTTTCTTTTGCTTCAAAGTCAATATATTTACCTTGGTACACACCGTTAAAGTCTGTAGTAGAAGGTGTTCGATAATACGCTTCTCTAATCACTGCACTACTTCGACTAGGATATTCTACTTTAACGACCTGAATAGGGATTGGTTTTTTATATATGACAGCTAGACCACTTAAAAGGTAGTATTCGTTTGCATCATTTAACTCATCCTCTAACGTCTTACCCCTATTACTAAAAGAATAATCCTTTTTCTTAATTTTTAACGGTTCTTTTTTGGGAGTATACACTCTACCATTTGGATAATGAATAGCCAAGCAGATCACCTCTTTATGCTATTAGTTTATCACAAGTTACTTAGACGAATACTATTCATATTTAGTTTCATTTCTGTTACAGCGAGTTTACTTTGTCGAGTGCACACTAGTTTTGTCTGTTGTAAAGAACGTTTGTCGAGAGGGAAGGTATTTATAGAAAAACAAGGAACATACTCTAAAAAGGAGGAATTATTATGAATAAAATTGAACGATTAATTGACCAACTTGAGTTACTTGAGTATTTACTCGAAAGTCGACTACACGATGAACAAGATAAATTCGAGGAAAACTTTAGTCAGTCCTCTTTTCATTTGCTAGCGAAAATTGAAAAAATGGAAAAAAAATTATAAAGAATATACGTTCGCCTAGAACTAGTAAAAAGTTTTGTTATTTGATAAACTATTACTAGAATGTGAGGGATAACTTTGTCACTATTAAATCTTAGTAAACATTTATTGAAAGAATGTGATGATTGTATCGTCCGTTTTGAAACTTATCGTAAAGAAGATAAAGATCCTGATTTTTTTCAAGATGTAAAACCACATGCATATCAAATAGATGAGCTTTTGCAAGAATGGGAACAACTAGTCCGAAAATGGATTCAAGAAAAGAGACCTAAGTATGTCCATCCTAGTCAGGTTGACTCTTTACTTGAGTCCATGAAGCAATTTATTGTGCAATCGTACTATAAAGGTACGAGTAAAAAAAGGTTTCTAAAGTCAATTCATTCATCAAAATATACATTGGAAACAATTATTCAAGCTATCAAGGAAGTGGGGGATGAACATGCATAAACGAAAGAGCGTTCAACAATTACTAGATGATTGGAAGTTAGATGGAAATAGAAATTCACGCATAGTGCATGTTCATACAACTGAAGAGAAACAAGCAAAATATGCACCATTTCCCGATCAAATGCATCCTTCTTTACAAAAAGCATTAGTCAGTCGTGGAGTAAATCAATTGTATATTCATCAAAGACAAGCTTTTGATACTGCGATGTCTGGTAAGTCATATACTACAATCACTCCTACTGCCTCAGGAAAATCACTTTGCTACCACCTACCAGTTCTTCAGTCGATATTAGACGATCCAACCTCGCGAGCCATTTACTTGTTTCCGACAAAAGCATTAGCCCAGGACCAAAAAAGCGATTTAAACGCACTAATTCAAGAGAGTGAAGAGGAAATTTTAAGTTATACATATGATGGAGACACAGAACCTGGTATAAGACAGAAAATTAGAAAGTCAGGTCATATAGTATTAACAAATCCTGATATGCTTCATTCTGGAATTCTCCCACATCACACTAAATGGGTATCTCTTTTCGAGAACTTAAAATTTATAGTTATAGATGAAATCCATACATATAAGGGTGTTTTCGGTAGTCATGTTGCACATGTTATACGAAGGTTAAAGAGAATTTGTGCGTTTTATGGAAGTCATCCGCAGTTTATTTGTACATCTGCTACGATTAAAAATCCAAAAGAGCTTGCGGAATCTTTAACAAATGCTTCGCATACATTAATCGATGAAAATGGTGCCCCTGCAGGTAAGAAACATTTTGTGTTTTACAATCCACCAATTATTCATCCAGTATTTAATGTGAGAAGAAGTGCAATATTAGAAGTTAGAGATTTAGCACAGGAATTATATGTGAATGGGATTCAAACAATTGTTTTTGCAAAAAGTAGAGTTCGAGTCGAAATGCTCGTAACTTATTTACAAGGGCTAGTTAGCAAAAAAATAAATGACCAAACAATTCGCGGTTATAGAGGAGGTTATTTACCTTCTGAAAGAAGAACAATTGAAAAAGGCTTAAGAGACGGATTAATTAGAACTGTAGTAAGCACTAATGCATTAGAGTTAGGGGTAGATATTGGTCAATTACAAGCATGTATAATGACAGGATACCCTGGCAATATCGCAAGTGCATGGCAACAGGCAGGAAGAGCAGGAAGAAGGCAGGATGAAGCTCTAATTATATACGTTGCTCAATCCACTGCACTTGATCAATATGTGGTGAACCATCCTTCTTACTTTTTAGGTCAATCTCCAGAAGAAGTACGTATTCATCCTGATAACATGATAATTTTAATGGATCATTTGAAATGTGCAGCATTTGAGTTGCCATTTTCAACGATGGATTCATACGGCGAATTTTCAATTCAAGAGTTACTTGAATTTTTGGAGGAGGAAGGCGTTTTATTAAAAACAGCTGAGAAATGGCATTGGATGTCTGAAAGTTTTCCAGCGAGCAATGTAAGTTTACGTTCTGCTTCTCAAGAAAATGTTATTATTATTGACCAATCTATACCAACAAAAACGAGAGTGATTGGTGAAATGGATCAATATAGTGCGATGACTTTACTGCATGAGGAAGCGATATATTTACATCAAGGAACTCAATTTCAAGTAGAAATACTGGACTGGGAAGAGAAAAAAGCATTTGTTAGAGAGGTAGACGTTGACTATTTCACAGATGCTAACATTGCGGTAGAGTTAAAAGTATTGAGTGAGGATAAGGAAAAAGAAGCCAATGTTGGAACACTGTTATTTGGCGACATCATTGTATTAGCGCAACCAACTATCTTTAAAAAAATTAAGTTTGATACTCACGACAACATTGGATCAGGTAAGATTCACTTACCTCCAATAGAATTGCATACTTCCTCTACATGGTTTAGCTTTGAAAAACCAGATGATTGGACGGATGCTCTACTATCAGATGCAATGACTGGAGCAGCATATGCGCTTCATGCATTTATTCCATTATTCATTCATTGTGATTCAAAAGATATTCATGTCGTACCACAAGTGAAATCAACTAATATGGAAAAACCAACTTTTTATATTTATGATAGTTATCCAGGTGGTATCGGATTATCAGAAAGAATGTTTGATTTATGGAATGAATTAGTTCCTAAAGTAACAGAGCAAGTAGCAAGCTGTTCTTGTAGTAATGGTTGTCCTGCTTGTATCGGAGCCCAAGATGCTGAATTGAATTTGAAAAAAGAAGTATTAAGACTATTCCATTTTTTGCAGGTAAAAGAAAATGTCCTATGAAAAAAAGTTATTACAAATGAAAGGGCTCGTAAAAAAGAATTCGAGCGAACAGATTAAAAAGGAAGTTTCTACTTATCAGCTTCCTTTTTATACAGAGAAATGGATTCAGCACGGACTTAAACTAATTCAGAACGAACATGGTTTTTTATTTGTAAAAGAATCTTTCTACTCAAATGAGCATATACATGGAAACATTGCATTGAGTAAATTAAATCAAGCGATCAAATTTATGCAGAATAATTATCCAGAACATCCATTAACACTTTCTTCAAATAATAGCTTTTCCTTTTATGATACAGAAACAACTGGTTTGAAGGGGACAGGAGTACTTATATTTCTTAATGGAATATTAACGAAAACGAATGATGGTTTTTTATTGAAACAATTTGTACTTGCAGATCCAAGTCAAGAAACCGCATTTTTATATGCTTCGGATTTCTGGAAAGACACACAAACAATTATTACTTATAACGGAAAAAGCTTTGATTTGCCACAACTAATTACAAGATGGACAATGAATAGAAATTTTCTTCCAAAATTAAAACAGCATGATCATATTGACTTGATGCATACTTCCAAACGAATATGGAAAGGTGATTTAGAAAGATTTAAACTAAAGCAAATCGAAGAACAAAAGTTAGGTTTTAATAGAAACGGAGATATTCCAGGTCATCTTGCTCCCATTATTTATTTTGACGCGGTAAAGACAGGTAGTCCAGTTAATTTGATGAAAGTTTTAAAACATAATGAATGGGATATTTTATCTTTGGTAACGCTATATATAATTACAGTGGATTTAATGACCAAAAAAGATGAGGTAGCTGAATCTTCTGTGACGTATACAAATATCGGAAAATGGTTTCAGGATTTGAAAACAACCGAAGTTAGCTTTGACTGGTTTAAATTTGTCGTGGATCATTTCCCAAAAGAGGAAGCTTGCGTTGCCTATATGTTCTTAGGCTTACATTTGAAACGCAAAAAGCTATTTATCGAGAGCATCCAAGCTTTTGAGGAATCTTTAAAGGAAATAAGCGGGAAATATCGTTTAAAAGTTTATATAGAATTAGCTAAATTGTATGAGCATCAACAAAGAGATTTTGAGTCAGCGCTAAAAATGACCTTAAAAAGCGCGGCATATATGGATTCTTTAAGCGATAGTATTTCCACACAAACAAAGTTACGCATCGAAAAAGAACTAGTTAAAAGAAGAGAAAGAATAAGCCGGAAAATAATTATTTCCCGGGCAAGCGCACAACATAACAAAAAGCGCGTACAAATGCCTTAAATTACTCCATTATTCGACATCATTATGCTATAATACGTTTAGCGAAATGTAGATGGAAGGAAGATGTACTATGGAATTGAAGTTTAAACCATCAGATATATTAGAAAAAGAATTTAAAACAGGCTTAAGAGGGTACAACCAAGAGGAGGTTGACATATTCTTAGATGATATTATTCAAGATTACGAGGCTTTTGAAAAGAAAATTTCCCAACTCCAATTAGAAAATAAGCAATTAAGAGAAGAATTGGCAGAGGCTCCGAAAAGAACTCAGCAAGCACCACCACCACCACCTACTGGTGCAACGAATTTTGATATTTTGAAACGACTTTCACATTTAGAGAAACATGTATTTGGAAGTAAATTATACGAATAATTATATTAATTTCAATGCGTTGAAATGTCGACAAGTTTCGTGTATACTATGAATACCACTTATATATTCGGGCAATCGCTGCAATGCTAGACATTGTAGAGGAAAGTCCATGCTCACACAATTCTGAGATGAATGTAGTGTTCGTGCTTAGTGAAAAAATAAACTAAGGCAGCTATTTTTAGCTGACGGCGGGATGAAGGCCTAAGTCCTTTTTAGGATATGGCTGACAATCTCTGAAAGTGCCACAGTGACGTAGCTGTATAGGAAACTATACAGGTGGAACGAGGTAAACCCCACGAGTGAGAAACCCAAATTATGGTAGGGGCATCTTCTTGAAGGAAATGAACGGATAGAAGAACAGAAGTTATTCTGTAGATAGATGATTGCCATCTACACAGTACGAGGTAAAGCACCGTTTGAGTACCGTAGAGACAAAACATGGCTTATTGAGTGTATGAGTGGCTAAATAATAATATAAACAAGCTCTCCATTCGAGGAGAGCTTTTCTTATCTTACATAACCTTTTTCATAAAATTATGGAGTAAAAATTTTTGATTATTACTTTGTAGCGTAAACAAAGGCAGGTATTTGATTGTGAAGAAAAAACAACAACCTGAACAATTTTATTTATACCCAAATAAATTAGTAGAGGAAGTATTTCATTCTACAACTGAAGGTATAATGATTACCGATGGACAAATGCACATTTCTCTTGTAAATGCTGCTTTTGAAATGGTTACAGGGTATTCGATGGATGATGTTCGAGGTAAAAATCCTCGTATTTTACAATCTGGTATGCAAGATGCTTCGTTCTATAAAAATATGTGGAATGAACTTAATACGAAAGGTGTTTGGCGGGGGGAAATCTGGAATAAAAGAAAAAGTGGTGAAATTTATCCAGAACTATTATCAATTGCAAGTATAGTGAATAGCGCTGGAGAGGTTACCAATTATTTTGGAGTTTTTTCAGATATATCTCGTAAAAAAGTAATAGAAAGAGAGTTAGAAGAGTTGACCCTTACGGATCAATTAACGAATTTAGCTAATAGATCGACGTTTAAAGAATCATTAAATGAATTAATTAGTTTTCCTCAATCACTTAATCATAAACATGCATTACTTTTTATTGATTTAGATCGTTTTAAACATATCAATGAGACAGTAGGAAATGATGTTGGAGATTTAATATTAACAGAAGTTGCCAATCGTATTAAATTAATCGTAAAAGAGAAAAATATATTTGCTCGATATGGTGGAGATGAGTTTTTACTGACTTTAAATGATATTCACCATCAAAAAGATGCAGCTCGTCAAGCTAAAGAAATTATTAAATCTTTAAACAAACCCTTTTATATCGATGGAAACGAAATATATATCACTTCAAGTATAGGAATTAGTATTTTTCCGCAAGATGGTATAGATGCAGAAAAACTTATTCATAAAGCGGATAAAGCAATGTATTTTGCTAAACAGAATGGACGAAATCAATATGCTTTTTATTTCGAGGAGTTAAAAAAAGATTCTAAACGGTTACTTCTTTTAGAAGCAGAACTTAGAAAAGCCATTCAAACAAAAGAATTCCATATTTATTATCAACCTAAAATATCAGTTGGTAACCAAGAAATTATAGGTGTTGAAGCACTTGTTAGATGGGAAAATGATAAGTTAGGCAACGTTTCACCAGGAGAATTTATTCCTTACGCAGAGGATACTGGTTTAATTATTCCATTAAGTGAATTGATACTGGAAAAAGTATGCCTAGATATAATGGATTGGAGAAGTAAAGGGATTCTCCACTTGCCAATTTCAATTAATATTGCATCATTACATTTCCAACAAGATGATTTTATGGAAAGAATAAATGCAATTCTTGTGCAATATAATTGTAGTCCAAGCCAATTAGAATTAGAGTTGACAGAACGGACGGTTATGAAAGACGCGAAAGATATAGTCAACAAATTAATCAAACTAAAAAATATGGGATTCAAAATTTCTATTGATGACTTTGGAACAGGTTATTCTTCTTTAAGTTATCTAAATCGTTTTCCACTAAATTTTTTGAAGATAGACAGTAGTTTTGTTCAACAAATTACCTCTTTAAAAGATAAACAAGCCATCGTAGATTGTATTATAATGATGGCCCACCGTTTACATATAAAAGTAGTAGCTGAAGGTGTAGAAACGAAAGATCAAGTTAAGCTTTTAAAGGAAATGGATTGTGATATCATCCAAGGATATTATTATAGCAGGCCAATTCCAAGCTCAGAGCTTTTGGATTTCATCGAATTATGGGAAATTCATAAGCAAGAAAGGAATGTATAATGACAAAATTTAAATTAGTAGCAACATCCGCAATGGGGTTAGAATCGATTGTAGCAGATGAAGTAAAGGCACTAGGTTATGAAACAACTACTGAAAATGGAAAAATTTATTTCGAAGGTGATGAAAGAGCAATCGCCAAAGCAAATATTTGGTTGCGTGTTGCAGATCGTGTGAAAATTGTAGTCGCACAATTTCCAGCTAAAACATTTGACGAGCTTTTTGAAAAAACAAAAGCAATTCAATGGGAAAAGTTTTTAACAGTAGATGCTGCATTTCCTGTACAAGGAAAATCAGTTAAGTCTACTCTCTTTAGTGTTCCGGACTGTCAAGCTATTGTAAAAAAAGCAATTGTAGAGCGTCTTAAGCTAGCGTATAAGCGCATAGGATTTCTAGATGAATCAGGAGCAACATATAAAATTGAAATAAGTATTTTAAAAGATATAGCAACGATCACAATTGATACTAGTGGTGTTGGTCTGCATAAACGCGGTTATCGTCAAGAACAAGGAGAAGCTCCATTAAAAGAAACTCTTGCTGCTGCACTAGTGAAAATTTCTAAATGGAATCCAGATCGCCCATTTGTTGATCCGTTTTGTGGTTCTGGAACAATTCCGATTGAAGCTGCTATGATTGGACAAAATATAGCTCCAGGCTTTAATCGTGATTTCCATAGTGAATCGTGGTCATGGATTTCTAAAACTATATGGGATGATGTACGAAATGAAGCGGAAGATCTTGCGAGATATGATCAAGAGCTTCAAATTATAGGTTCTGATATCGATCATAAAATGATTCAAGTAGCGGAACAGAATTCTTTTGAGTCTGGTTTTGGAGACATTATAACATTTAAACAAATGCAAGCTAGTGACTTTTCCACTACGGTTACAGACGGCGTTATGATTGGTAACCCTCCGTACGGGGAGAGAATTGGAGAAGTTGAAGTAATAGAGAAAGCAATTAGCGATTTAGGATATTTAATGGAAAAGTATCCTACCTGGTCTGTTTATATGCTTTCATCCATGGAAAACTTTGAACAATTGTATGGTAAACGTGCAACAAAAAAACGTAAATTATTTAACGGATTTATTCGAACAGATTATTACCAATTTTGGGGTAAACGTTCTTAAGTAGAGGATTATTTGTGTAGATTAAAAATTAGTTTGACGGAAGGGAGGAACTCCTTTCCGTTCTTATTTTATTTTGGAGGAGTTCATATATGAAAAAAGCTTTACCATTTCAATTATCCAAGGACCGCTCTTTCTTCGAATCATTAGGTGATTGGATGGGAGATGTATTATACGATGAATTACCAGAAAAAGGTTTTGAGTGCCGTGATGAACAAATATTTATGGCTTATCAAATTGAAAAAGCTCTAAAAGAAAAAAATGTGCTATTTGCCGAGGCGGGAGTAGGTACAGGGAAGACTATTGCTTATTTGTTACCTGCAATTTCTTATGCAAGATATACGGGAAAACCTGCTTTAATCGCATGTGCAGATGAAACGTTAATTGAACAATTAGTTAAAGAAGCAGGCGATATTTTTAAACTGCAAAATTATTTAGATATTAAGATTGATGTACGTCTAGCAAAATCAAGAAATCAATATCTTTGTTTAAAACGATTAGAGGATGCTCAAAAAGATTTAGATAATGATTATTTCATAGAGGAAATAGAGGATCTAATTCCGGATTTTGTTTATGGTCATTCCTCTCTTCAGAAAATATTTCCCTATGGAGAAAGAAGCCAATTTTCTGGGGTAAGTGATGAAGATTGGCAAAAAGTAAATTTTCATCCGACTCAGCAGTGTATGGTTTGTGATTTGCGTAATCGTTGTGGTCAAACTATTCATCGTCAAAATTATAGAGAATCGGCAGATTTGCTTATATGTTCTCATGAATTTTTAATGGAACATATTTGGACAAAAGAATCGAGAGTTCGTGAGGGACAGCTTCCTTTATTGCCAGAAGTATCAATGATTGTATTGGATGAGGGACATCTATTAGAATTTGCTGCACAAAAAGCGCTTACGTATGAAATACAGAGTGAGACATTAGTTCGTTTATTAGAAAGAATCATGGTAGATGGAATTAGAGAGAAAACATTATATTTAATGGAGCAACTACAAGAAACGCATGATGAGATTTTTGGTTTAATTCGAAAAAATAGCATCGCCAGAGATTCAGACCGAATGACGATCAATAAATCAGATTTACTTATTCAAACATGCAAGAAAGCTATTAGTTTAACGGATGATCTACTCGAAGAATTTGTCTTTGAGTCAGAATTATTTACAATTCCTGAGTATGAGCTTCGAATGGTAGAAGAATTTTTAGAGCAGTATGTTTATTCTTTACGTTTGTTCACGGAAAAAGGGGATGGAGTAGAGTGGCTTGAAATTATTGATGGCCATGAAACGTTAATTATTATGCCGCGTTTAGTAACAGACATTTTAAATGAAAAACTGTTTACTTCTAAAATGCCAATCGTATTTTCTTCCGCCACACTTTCTATTGAAAAAGATTTTACGTATATAGCGGATTCACTAGGTGTTGAAAAATACCAATCGTTTTCGGTAGCTTCCCCATTTGACTATGATGAAGTGATGAAAATCAATGTAACAAAACTACAACAAGAAGACAAAGCTAAACATGTGGCTAAATTATTGGAAGATAAGCAGCAAACATTAATTTTATTTAAATCAAAAGCAGCAATGGACCAATTTCGAAATTCTATCCCTTTAACTAAAGATATTGTTTTTGAAGGGGAGAGAGAGCTTTCCACAATAGTTAAGGAGTTTCAAGAAGGTAACTTCTCAACATTATGCTCTTACCACTTATGGGAAGGTCTAGATTTACCTGAAAAAGCTTTAACAAGAGTTATTATTGTAGATTTACCGTTTCCACCAGCAGATCCTTTGTTTGATGCAAAGCGTAATTTTTCAAACGAACCATTTGAAGAAGTTGATTTACCATTTATGCTACTAAGATTGCAACAAGGCATCGGAAGACTTATTAGAACATCTAACGATTACGGAGAAATTCATATTCTACTTAACCCAGAAGAAGCAAATTTACAAAGTCGATTTGTTAAAATCTTGCCAACATCTATTCATCAATAATAGTCATATGGTACGATAATGTGGAGTTGGAAAAAAGGGGGAATTTATTTTGACGTTAGAACAACAATTTTTAGACTATGTAAAAAAGATTGGTGCGTACAATGAAGCATTAGGTGTATTATATTGGGACATGCGCACAGGGGCACCGAAAAAAGGAATAGACCAGCGTTCTGAAGTTGTAGGTGTACTTGCAACAGATGTATTTAATCTTTCCACATCAGACGAGTTGAAGAAATTATTAGATGAAATAGAACCTACAATTTCTTCAGCAAATATTGTAACGAAGCGTGTGTTTGAAGAAGTGAAAAAAGAATATGATTTGAGTAAAAAAATACCTGCAGATGAATATAAAAAATTTGTTATACTTCAATCTAAATCCGAATCTGTTTGGGAAGAAGCAAAGTCCAAAAACGATTGGGCGATGTTCATGCCATATTTGACAGAAATGGTGGACACTTTAAAGAGATTTGTGACTTATTGGGGAGTAAAAGACAATAATCCATATAATGTATTGTTGGATCAATACGAGCCTGGAATGACTACGGAAATACTAGATAAAGTATTTGGAGATTTAAGAAATCGTATTGTGCCTTTATTAAAGAAAATTTCAGAATCTCCAAATCAACCGAAAACAGATTTCTTATATAAGCACTTCGATAAAAAGCAGCAGGAGTCATTTAGTTTAGATGTATTAAAACAACTTGGTTATGATTTTGAAGCGGGGAGACTAGATGAAACAGTTCATCCATTTGCAACCGGATTAAATCGTGGAGATGTCCGAATTACAACGAAATACGATGAATCAGATTTTCGTTCTGCTGTATTTGGTACTATTCATGAGTGTGGTCATGCCATTTATGAGCAAAATGTTGGGGAAGAATTAACGGGGACACCTCTAGCAGGTGGTGCATCCATGGGAATTCATGAATCACAGTCTCTATTTTATGAAAACTTTGTTGGCAGAAACCCGAAGTTTTGGGAACAAAACTATGAAAAGTTACAAAGCTATTCTCCAGAGCAATTCGGAAATGTATCAATGGAGGAATTTTTGCGTGCAATAAATGAAGTCAAGCCCTCCCTTATTCGTATTGAAGCAGATGAACTTACGTATGCACTTCATATAATGATTCGTTACGAAATCGAGAAAGGTCTATTTAATGGAGATTTAAAGGTTGAAGAACTGCCTGAAATCTGGAACGCGAAATATGAGGAATATTTAGGAGTACGACCTTCTACTAATGCAGAAGGAATACTGCAAGACGTTCATTGGGCGGGAGCAAGCTTCGGATATTTCCCTTCCTATGCTTTAGGTTATATGTATGCTTCACAGTTTAAGGCGGCTATGTTAAAGGATATCCCGAATTTTGACGAACTATTTGAACAAGGGGATTTATCTCCTATCAAATCTTGGCTCACCCAAAATGTCCATCAGTACGGTGCACTTAAAAAACCGTTGGAAATACTAAAAGATGCAACAGGTGAAGGGCTTAATGGTAATTACTTGGCAGATTATTTAGAAGATAAATATACTAAAATTTATCAATTATAAAATACTGCTACTTTTTACAAGATTGTAGACAAACTTAAAAACGAGTTGTCTATAGTTTTTTCATCCGCTTCAGTAAAATACATTTAACTTTCTAGGTATCCAATTGTCACTCTGACAGTTTTGGATACTTTTTTTATTGTTCAGTCATAATAAAAGCAACTTAAGTAAATAGTCATGTTACAAAAATCATACTTTTTCATTAGAAGGAATTTTCAGAAAACATATTGTTTTATAAAATTCCTTATGTTAAACTAATTTTGTAAATGGAACGGTATTCCGAATAATGGAATGATGTTTATTTTTTGAATTTAATGTAAGCGTATTCAGAAGAGAATTTGAAAGGGGTAATGGTAATGGTTTATTGGAAGAACGAGAGGGATGTTGAGATTTATTCACCACCTGGACATGAAGGAACATACAACCGTCGTCTAGTAGGACCGGCTGAGGGTATTGAGAATTTGGAGGTCATTATTGGAGAGATGGAACCAGGCGGGTTAGCAGATCCACATTTCCATAAGGATATGGAGCAAATCATGTACATATTGGAAGGTAAGATGCATATTGTCATCAATGAAAAGGAGGGAGTCCTGTCTAAAGGAGATGTAATTTGGATTCCTAAAATGGCGATGCATGAAGTGAAAAATATAGGAGAAAGTCTTTTGCGTTTTGTCCTCATGTATTCCCCTCAAAAAGTGAAGGGATGAAATAATAACTGAAGGGAATGGGTGCAATGAAAGAAATGAAAAAAGTAGTAGCTTTGCTAAGTCTTTCTATTTTAATACTCGTCTCAGGATGTGGAAATACAGTTCAGGGCAATGAAAGAGACGGGGTTATTAAGCTGAAGATAGCGGATTCACTTCCTACTACAAATTATCTTTCGTCAGAAGGTACTTTGTTCTTCATGAATCGTGTAGAGGAATTAACAGACGGTAAAGTAGAATTCGAACATTATCCTGCCGAACAGATTGGAAAAGCGAGCAGTTATCTTGATTTGACATTGTCTAAAACAGTGGACATCGGATATACATCCTATTCTACTGAGCGTCTACCCTTGACAGAAGTTGCAACTCTGCCAGGTGCTTATAGTTCGTCCCAAGAGGGTTCCGAAATCTTTTGGAAGCTAATGAAAGACTATTTAACGGAAGAAGAGTATTTGAAACATGATGTACGTCCAATCTTTGCAGTTGCTTTACCTCAATATCAGTACGTGACAGCAGAAAAGCCGATTAAAAGTATTGAAGATATCAAAGGTACAAAGGCACGTGTAACAGGGACAATGGAGTTCGGTTTTGACGAACTTGGCGCTTCCCCGATTTTCATGCCAGCTACGGAAGCTTATACAGCAATGGAGCGAGGTACTGTCGATGGGGTCACATTTCCATTCACAAGTTTTGCCGCCTATCAAATTGAGGCAATTGCTAAGTACACAACTAAAGGTGCCAATCTAGGTAGTTTTGCTGTAGTTTATTCCATTAATGATGAAGTCTATCAATCTTTACCTCAAGGAGTGAAGGAAGCGATATCCCAAGCGGGGGACGAAACTGTCGCACACTTATCGAAATTCCTGGATGAGAAAAACGAGGAATTGGCAGAACAATATGCCGAAGAAATGGAAGTATACGAGTTAAGTGAAGCAGAATCCGCCCAGTGGGATAAGGTTCTTGAACCTTCATGGGACCGTTGGGCACAAGATTTGGAAAGCCGTGGTTTCAATGCTAAAGAAACAATCAAAAAGTATCGTGAAATACAAGCTAGTTTAAATAAATAAAAGGCGTTCTTGTAACGAGAGCGCTGTCCCTATGGAGGTGGAAGTATGGACTTCATTGAAAAATGGTTTGACAAGTTAGAATTTCTTTCATTGAGGCTTTCACAAGTAGCTGTTGTGATCATGATGTTATTAACGACCGCAGATGCAATAAGCCGATATTTTTTAAAGCAATCTATTATAGGAGCTTATGAAACGATTGAATTGTATTTGATGGTGGCACTTGTGTTTTTAAGCATGAGCTTTGTACAGAAAATAGACGGACATATCCGCCTTGACATTCTATTCGATCGATTTCCGAAACGAGTGCAGGATGTTCTGAATATCATCTATTACGTGTTCGCGGCAGTGATGTTTTTTTTCATCGGTTTGAAAGGGTTCAATATGACACTAGAAGCATTGCAATTTAATTATGTTGCGGCTGGCCTTATCAATTTACCTTTATGGCTATCTTATATATGGATTCCGATTGGTTCATTCTTATTGGTTATTAGGTTGATATTACTGGCTTTACTTCTCGCTATAGGAAAAGGTAAATACAGTGAAACAGATCCTTCTGATGGGAGTGAAATGCTATGAGTGTTGCAATACCGCTTATTTTACTTTTACTATTTTTAGCCTTCGGAATGCCTATTGCTTTTGCTTTAGGAATTGCAGGATCTATTGGATTACTTATGAACAGCGGATGGGATTCATTTTTAGGAATTATGCAGACAGCACCTTATGACAGTGTTAAAAGTTTCATAATGACCTCGATTCCAATGTTCATTCTCATGGCTTCATTAATGACAGTCAGTGGAATTATGAAGGATCTCTTTCAGGCTGCATACAAATGGCTTGGAAAATTGCCAGGAGGACTTGGAATTGCGACAGTGTTTGCAGGGGCGATGATGGCATCAGTTTCAGGTTCGAGTCAGGCTTCTGCCGCAGCCATGTCGAAAGCAGCTGCACCAGAAATGAAAAAATACAACTACGATACAGCTTTTACTATGGGCGTTGTTAGTATGGCCGGAACCTTGGCAGTCATGATTCCACCAAGCATTATCTTAATCCTTTATGGAATTTTAACTGAAACAGGTGTTGGGTCCCTACTCATTGCTGGAATTATACCTGGGGTTCTTACAGCTCTAGGTTATATTATTGTCATTTTCGTTTGGGTAAAATTTAAGCCCGAAATTGCACCAAAAATTGAAATCAATCCTACCATAAAAGAGAAGTTTGTTGCACTAAAGAATATATGGCCGATGCTTATCATTATCCTTGCTGTTATTGGAGGAATTTATAGCGGACTAGTAACAGCTACGGAAGCAGGAGCGATGGGTGCTTTTATTACATTAGTCGTTGTATTTATCATGGGAAGAATGAATCTTAACAAATTTGGAGAAGCACTTACTGATACTATCAAATCTACTACGATGATAATGACGATTATCATTGGGGCACATATTTTCAGTTACTTCTTAACATTGACTCAGTCTACCCAGCGAATTGTTGGAATAGTTGAAGGGTTGGATACATCTAAATATTGGATATTGGCAATTATTATCATCATCTATCTAATTTTAGGATTCTTTATGGACCAAATAGCAATTCTTATTTTGACACTTCCATTAACATTCCCAATCATCACATCGCTTGGTTTCGATCCAGTATGGTTTGGAATTATTGTGACGAAAACTGTAGAAATAGGATTGGTAACACCTCCAGTCGGTATGAACGTCTTTGTTGCAACAGGAGCTGCAGGAGTTAAGACTGCGGAAGGATTTAAAGGGGTAACTTGGTTTGTCATCATGGATCTGTTTATACTAGTATTGTTAATTTTAATGCCATTCATTACATTATGGCTTCCCGAATTAATGATTAAATAAAGCAAAATTAGGAAGGAAATTAATATGAATTCAAATGTCATCTCTAAAACTTTTTCTATACTTAGAGCATTTACTGATATACAAAACGAGTGGGGAGTGAATGAACTCTCCAGATATCTTAAGATGCCTGTAAGTAGTACCCATCGAATGATTTCCATGTTAAAGGACGAGCATATTTTAGAGTATTCGGAGTTAACTAATAAATATAGAGTCGGATCTGACTTCATCAGAATGGCATCAATCGTTTCTACTAATGTAGATGTGAAACGAGTAGCTCGTCCACAACTGGAAAGTCTGGCATCAGAATTACGGCACTCCGTATATTTTGGACTTTATTATCCGCAACATACAAAGCTTTCGTTTGTTGATAGTGTTAAAAGTTCATTTGCACTCCAGTATGTCTTAGAAATCGGTGTTTTACAGCCGGTCCACATTGCAGCCAGTGGTAAAACGATACTCGCATATCTTTCAGATTCTGAAATTGAAGATGTATTTGATAAAGAAGGAGAATCACAAGATAAAAGAAATGAAATTAAAGAGGAACTTAAAAAAATTAAAAGCCAAGGGTATGCAATTACAGCTAATGAGCGGAAAGAAGGAGCTCTCAGTATTGGAGCACCAATTTTTGATGCTGGTAGTAAGGTAATAGGCAGCATAATTTGTGTAATTCCTATAGGTGATTATCAAAAAGAGTTCGAAGGTTCGTATATAGAAAAAATAAAAGAGGCTGCTCTTAATATTTCCTATAAATTAGGTTATAGGAAAGTGGAAAGGAGGGAGGATTCTATTGAATAACTATCGAACGTTTCTTTTTGTACCAGGGATTAAGCAAAAGTGGTTTGATAAAATTCCTACCTTTGGAGCGGATGGTGTCATTCTCGATTTGGAAGATAGTGTTCCATTGCATTTGAAAGGTGAGGCACGGGGCTATGTAGCTGAAGCGATTCCTCATCTATGCTCTAAAGGTATAAATGTATTTGTCCGAATCAATAAAGAGGAAGAATTCGATTTGGAGGATTTAAGGGCTGTCGTAGTGAAGGGTATTAAAGGTCTTGTTTTGCCAAAATTGTATGGTCCTGATGACATTGAATCGATTTCGAAAGTTCTGGAAAATTTGGAGCACGATCAAGGAATCCCTAGAGGGACGGTAAAACTCCTACCTATCCTTGAAACAGCAAAATCGATGCAGATGGCGTATGAAATTGCTATTTGTGAACGCGTTATAGGAATAGCGGGTTTAAGTGCCAAAAATGGGGATGTAGCTCGTGCACTCGGATATAAATGGACGAATGAAGGCTTGGAGACTTTATATATGCGTTCTAAAGTTGTGATGGCTGCACGTGCTGCAGGAATCCTACCAATTGGTGGTCTTTGGCAAGATGTTCATAATCTAGATGGGTTAAAGAGAAGTGCAGCGTTCAATCGACAGTTGGGGTTTGCTGGCGAGCTGATTCTACATCCATCTAATGTCTCGATTGTAAATGAAATTTACTCTCCTTCAGAGGATGAAATCATCTACTATCGTGGTTTGGTGGATGCATTTGAGTTAGCAGAAAGCAATGGCGAAACGGCCATCATGTACCAGGGCGAGCATATTGATTATGCCCATGTGAAAACAGCAAGGGAAATATTGGATATCTATCAACACCTACATCAGACAAGCAAGTAAGGAGGAGAAACCATGTCAGGCGGAAAATATTATGAGGAATTAATGATTGGTGATGTCTATAAACACCTGCCTGGACGTACAGTTACAGAAACGGATAACTTGTTGTTTACAACTTTGACCCATAATACGCAATCACTACATTTAGATGAGGAGTATTCAAAAGGGACAATTCATGGAGGACGAATCGTTAATAGCCTTTTCACCTTATCTTTTGTCGTAGGAGTAGGAGTTGCAGAATTAACAGAAGGGACAACGCTAGGTAATTTAGGTTTTGAAGAGACTACGTTTCCTGCACCTGTTCGAATCGGGGATACACTCCGCGCTGAGACGGAGATTGTTGGTAAACGTGAGTCAAAATCACGTGCTGGCACTGGAATCGTCTGGTTTGAACAAAGAGGCTATAACCAGCATGGGGAGTTGGTGGTAAAGACAAAGCGAGCGGGTCTTATGTTAAAAAAACCAAGTACGAGTAAATAATTAATCATTTTATTTAAAAGTTTAGGAGGAGAACAGATGAGTGGACCGTTGGAAGGTATTCGTGTACTTGATCTTACTTCAGTTGTAATGGGTCCATATTGCACACTCATGTTAGCAGATATGGGGGCTGATGTCATTAAAATTGAAAGCCCATCAGGGGATACGACACGGTATCTCGGACCATCGAAAAACCGTGGAATGGGAAGTCTCTTTCTCCATTTAAACCGCAATAAGCGGAGCGTTACTCTTGATCTAAAGAGTAAAGATGGGTTGGAAACGATGATGGCCCTTGTAAAAGATGCAGATGTTCTCGTTCATACGATGAGACCTAAAACGATGGAAAGACTCGGCCTTTCCTATGAACACCTCAGGAAAGTAAATAGTCAACTAATTTACTGTGGGATGTATGGGTTTAGTAAAGAAGGGCCGTATGGTGACAAGCCTGCTTACGATGACATTATTCAGGCTGCATCAGGAATTGTGTCTGCCCAAGGGAAGGTTTCAGGATCTCCCCAATACTTGGCAACTGTTTTGGCTGACAAGACTGCCGGGCTTGTCGGTCTCAGTTCGATTTTGGCTGCATTGCTTTATCGCCAGCAAAAAGGGGTCGGTCAGGAAATTGAAGTGCCAATGTTTGAGACGATGGTTTCATACAATATGATTGAGCATATGTATGGGGAGACATTTATTCCAGCAAAAGGCTCAACCTATTATTCACGTGTTACTTCTCCTTACCGAAAGCCATATAAGACTAAGGATGGTTACATAGGTGTAATGATCTACAATGATAAACAATGGAAATCTTTCTTTGAAGTGTCGGGTCACCAAGAGTTGGCAGCAGACGAAAGATTTGTTGATATGGAGGTTAGGACACAAAATATAGATTATGTTTACAGTATGATTGAGGAAATAATAGCTGAGAAAACGACTGAAACATGGCTCTACTTATTAGTGAATGCTGATATTCCTTGCACAAATATCAATACACCTGATGACCTATTTAAGGATACTCATTTGAATGACATTAATTTCTTTAGAACTGTCCATCATCCGACGGAAGGAGAAATAAGAGATATGAAGTTCCCAGTAACATTCTCGGAAACTCCTGTCGAATTAAGCCGCTATGCACCGAACTTGGGAGAACATAATGAAGAGTTATTAAAGGGACTTCAGTTGCGGGATAAAGACGGGAAATAAATAAGAAGAGTCGGCTATCATCATTAGTGCCGACTCTATTACATATGGGGGAGTATTTTATGGCTGATTTAATATTTCTTGTGAAAAATCATATCGCTACGATTACTTTGAATCGACCGCTCCAGATGAATGCCTTTAGCAAAGAAAGGATTGATTTATGGATTAAGGCGTTGGAGGAGATAAGGAATAATCCAGATATTCATATCGGAGTAGTTACTGGTAATGGACGTGCCTTCTGTGCAGGTGGTGATGTGAAGTCAATGATAAATCAGAAAGGATTTTTAGCCAAGAAAGAATTAGATGAGACTGATTTTAGAAGTACACCATTGGATGTGAAAAATAGCCTTTGGAAGAACATCCAACGAATTCCACTCTTAATGGAAGAGATAGATAAACCGATGATTGCGGCAATCAATGGTCATGCAATGGGGGCTGGGCTTGACATGGCTTTGATGTGCGATATAAGAATCGCCTCTGACCAGGCAAAATTAGGTGAAACCTATATAAACGCCGGAATCGTCCCAGGTGATGGCGGAGGATATTATTTGCCAAGAATTATCGGAATGGACATGGCATTGGAAATGCTTTGGACAGGCAAAGTTTTAAGTGCCGAAGAAGGACTAAAGTTAAAAATGTTGAGTCACGTTGTCCCTCATGATGAATTGTATGGATTTATTCAAAACTACTGTGAAGGGATACTAAAGAAACCTCAAGAAGTAATCCAAATGACAAAACGAATTGTGAAAGAATCACAGACTATGTCTCTGAAGCAATCATTGGATTATGTTTCATCCCAGATGGCCATAAGTGTGTTTCATCAGGGTCATGAAGATGCCCTAATTGAACTTAGAAATAAATTTATGAAAGAAAAATAGATTATGCAATCACTAACAAATCTAAAATGGGCCATTTACAAAAATAGGCGAGGAGGGAAGTGTGTTATTCACTTCCTCCTCGCTCAATTATCTGTAAATTTTGTAAATTACTTTATTCACGATACCGATTACCAGAATTTATATCCTTTTGATCCAGGTGGTGCATTTTGAATCATATCGATTAGGGGAACTGTATAAGCAAATAAAATTAAAGCAATACAAATGGTTAACCAAATTTTCCAATTCTCCAGTACCATAGGTGTTTTCTCAGCATGTTCAGAAACTTCACCGATAGGGAATTCAGTTTCTCCTTTTGGAGCAAACCATATTAAGTTTATAACAATATAAAGGACTAATATGATCCCTATGAATAGAATGGTGCCACCAACTGCTTGTGCAATTTGATAGGGAATCCATTCTGCCGCTTGTTCAGAACCTCCATAAGTAGAGAAGTCCGAACGACGAGGTGCTCCAAATAAACCGACAATATGCATTGCACCTGACATGATACTCATTCCAAATGCCCAAACAATACCTTGAATAATAGCAAGTCTGTTCATTTGCTTTGTTAATACTCTCCCTGTTAGATGTGGGAGGAGCCAGTATGCTGCACCGAAGAAAGTTAACACAACAGTTGTAGCTACTGTCAAATGGAAGTGGCCAGTTACCCAGATAGTATTATGAACTACTTGGTTCATCTGGTGAGAGGCATTAATTATTCCACCAGCACCAGCAGGGATAAATGCAGCCATTCCGATAAAAGGAACTAAGAAACGAGCATCTCCCCATGGTAATTTTTTTAACCATCCAAATATACCTTTTCCACCTAATGCACGCCCACGTAACTCAAAAGTTGCAAACATAGAAAATGCAGTTAATAGAGAAGGGATAACAACCATTAATGTTAATACAACTTGCAGGAACTTCCAGAAAGAACTGATTCCTGGCTCAGTTAACTGATGGTGGAATCCTACTGGAATAGAGAAAAGTAAAAATAACATGAATGACAATCTAGCGAGTGCATCAGAGAAAATTTTTCCTCCAATAATTTTAGGGATTATAACATACCAAACCATATATGCTGGCAATAACCAGAAATATACTAATGGGTGACCGAAATACCAGAATAATGTACGGGAAAGCAGAACATCCACTTTATCTACCCAACCCAATGACCATGGGATCAGTTGGAAAACAACTTCCACCGCTACACCAAGTGAACAAATAATCCACATTGCCAAATTCACTACAACCATAAAAGTTAATAATGGACTAGGTTGACCAGGATTAGCCTTTCTCCATTCGATGTATTTCATTATCTGGCCTGCTCCACCAATCCATGATCCCACAACTACTAAAGCCATTCCTACGTAGAAAATCCAGTGAGCTTGTAGTGGAGCATAGAAAGTATACAGTACAGATGCTTCATTTAACAAAACCATAACGGAAGCAGCAGTTGTACCGATTGTCATTGTCCAGAAACCGATCCATCCAAACAATCTTTGTTTATTAGTTAATGTACCAGCAGTACGGCTAACGGCAGCAATTTGAAAACCAAAAATAAAATAGGTTGTTAAAATTAGTCCTAGTAAAACACCATGAACCGTTAAAACTTGATAATAGCCGATTCCCCAAGGGAGTGTAAATGTACCAGAGCGCACTAATGTTTGTAAAAGACCACAAAGCCCACCAATCGCTAATGCGATGAAAGCAACATATATATGGGCGAGTGCTAGTTTTCCGTCTCTTTTATCTACTTTTACTAAGTCTTTCGCTTTTTCTGTAATAGTTGTCATATTACTCAACCACCTTTAGCATGGATGTCATGGACGAATGTCCAACACCACAATATTCATTACATAAGATTAGATACTCTCCTGCTTTATCAACGGTAGTTACATATTCAGAAACATATCCTGGTTCAAGCATCATATTAATGTTTGTGCCAGCTACTTGGAACCCATGAACTACATCCTTGGTTGTTGCTATAAATTTCACTTTAGACCCTAAGGGAACTTCAATCTCAGGTGGATTATAAAAAAATGCAGAAGCTACAAATACAACTTCATAGTCCCAATCTTTTCCTTCCACTTTATGCACTCCTGGGTTATTAAATGGTGCTATCTCGTCCACACGTTCCGGATCAATATAAATTTTTGAGCTTGGTGGATGTGATCCAAAGTGGAATGCACTAATACCAACAATGACTAAAAATAAGACCAATGAGCTAACTCCAAATGTTATCCACCATTTTTCGTACTTATGAATATGCATCGCTTTAAACCTCCAAATTATTAAAATCTATCAATAAACAAGTAAAATGCCATAAACCATGTAATTAATATGAATACCCCAAGAAATCCAACCGAATATAATGTTCCTTTCAAATCTGGTTCTTTTTCACGTTTTTTCGACATTTGTCTACACCTCCTACAAAAGTAGTTCTTGTATAGTTTTAATAATAAATAGTATTGAAGTGCAATGATGTGAGAAAAGTCACACAAGAAAGGGGATAATGTGAAATTAATGTGAAGAATAAAAGAGATAGGGGTAGTTGGAGGAATAAAAAAAGAACTTTCATAAGTTGAAAGTCCTCTTAGGTCTCATTATTCATCGATCGTGAGTATAATCGTTAAATTATCAATGTCATTAATTACGACTGGTAGTCTAAAAGCATGCTGAAATCCAAATAATTTGGTCGTACCAACAATGACAGTAGGTGGCGTAATGTCTATTTCTAAGTTGTTACCTGCAACAGTAGTACATAAATTACCTGCTATCATATTTCCTAATTCACCTGTAAATGATTCAAGCATTTCTCCTTCTAAAGCCATACCAAACATAGTTGCACCAATCGATGAAAAACAATTAGATGTCGAATCTATAATTATACGACCTTTTATATCCCCTATAATCCCAATTAGTACACCCATCTCTTTTTGATCATATGGTTGAACCATCAAAGATGGTGATTTAATATCCATAGGAAGAGGGATAACGGACTTTAACGATTGAATCGTGCCATTTAGTATAGTTTGTATGTGTTTAGACGCACTCATTTTATCCCTCCGAATAGTAAAGATGGCTTAATTTTAGCATAAAAGTATCACAAAAAGAATACTATATGTAGAAAATGTCGAAACATTGTGCTATTATTTAAATGAGAATGAATTTCAAATTCACTTGAGAGGACGATATGTATGTTAGCGTTATTAATTGGATCAACTATTTTACTTTATAGTGGGGTCACAGCTTATGTGTTACGTGCAACTTCCCCCCAAGTTAAATAAAATAACTTTCTAAAGTTGGCTTGATTTGTTCAATATAAGTGGAACAGATGAAGCCAGCTTTTTTTACTTATGAAGCGGAAATAAAACACATACTCCTGCGCGATCTCGTCGTGGAACTTGAAAAGATTTTGCTCCTGCGCAAGCTCGTCGCAGAACTTCAAAAGATTTTGCTCCTGCGCAAAGCTCGTCGCAGAAAAACAAAAGATTTTGCTCCTGCGCAAAGCTCGTCGCAGAAAAACAAAGGAACGCTTTTGCGTTCCTTTGTTTTTTGCTATGATATACATAATTGTCGAATTATAAAGGAGATTTTTTTTTCAAATGGAGAATTTAGAAAATATACAACTATTAAAAGAGAAAAATGCTTTGCTTGCTACTCTTTTTCAACGAAATTTAGATGAGGAACGTTTTGCAAAGGCTAAATTGTTTGCAGATAAACTGGAAAATGGCACATTCACTATTGCGTTTGCAGGACATTTTTCTGCTGGAAAATCTAGCATGATTAATGCTCTAGTAGATGAGCAGTTACTTCCAACAAGTCCAATACCTACTTCGGCAAATATTGTTACTGTAAAAAAGACAAATAATAATTATGCCCTCGTTCATTTTGTTGATAGAGCACCTGTAAGATTCTCAGGTGAATATGATATTCAACTTGTAAAAAAATACTCAAAAGACGGAAGTAAAGTATCTCAAATAGAAATTGGTCATTCAACCTCCAGTTTACCAGAAGGTATTACTGTTATGGATACTCCAGGAGTGGATTCAACAGATGATGCACATAGGATATCAACTGAGTCAGCTCTTCATCTGGCAGATATCGTTTTTTATGTAATGGATTATAACCATGTCCAATCTGAGCTAAATTTCCAATTTACAAAGCAATTGCTTCACTATAACGAAAATGTTTATTTAATTGTTAACCAAGTGGATAAGCATCGAGAAGAAGAGCTTTCCTTCGACGCTTTTAAGCAATCCGTTGCAAATGCTTTCAAAGCATGGTCCGTTGAACCGAAGGATATATTTTTTACCTCATTAAAAGATAAACAGTTTATACATAATGATTTTAAGAAGGTACAAGAAATTGTTCTAAATTCTATTAATAACAAAGAACAATATTTTATTACATCTGCACATGCGACATTAGAGAAGCTAGCGGATGAGCATAAACAGTATTTAGAAAATGAAAAAGCAGCATGTCTAGAAACTTTTGATGGACAACTAACAGAAGAGGAATGGAATAATAAAGAAGATATTAAAGAGCAACTTGAAATAGCTCAAAAGCAATCTGCATTACAAGATATAAGTCTATGGAAAAAGACGTTTGAAGAACAACGAAAAGAAATCTTAGAAAACGCTGTAATTATGCCATATGAGGTGAGAGACTCACTTAAGACTTATGCTGAGAGCATGCAAAGTTCATTTAAAGTAGGTTTTATAGGAAGCAAAAAGAAAACAGAAGAAGAGCGATCTAAACGCCTTGAGGATGCAAGAATTCTACTTGAGAAGGTTGTACTAACGAATATTACCGTACATCTGAAACAGCTTATGAAAAGTATGCTAAAGGATGTTTCTTTGTTAAGCAATGAAAGAGCCAATGAAATTGATGGGTTGGATTTCGAAATATCCTCATTGTTTATTGCAGATTCCTTACATGAAGGTGCTGGTATAACCGGAGATTCTATTCTTCATTATGCAAACAGGGTTCAAGAAACAGTCAACCGATTTTTTGTACGTGAGACAGATATTTGGAAAGAAAAAATGATCACCGCAATGAATGAAAATCCGGTGGAAGACACAGAAAAAGCAGATCAAAAAACTGAAGTTCTCAATGAAAAAATACTAGCTATCCAATCATTGGAAGAAATTGACGAAAGAATACATGGTTTTGAACAGGAAACAAAGACTCCGGCTTTAACTATAAGGAAAGAACGGGATCAATTATTAATAGCATGGGATGAGGAACGAAATAGTTTTCAAAAATCTATTGCCGAATATGATCCAAGCTTGGAAGAACAGGTACAAGAATTAGAAACAATAGCTCCCATAGAACAAGAAGAAGAAAATAGTATACTATCTCCCGAGCAAGTCTTAAAGCGAGCAAACAGAATTGGTGAGGTATTAAAAGAGTTACCAGCTTTTAAAAAGGAAGCTGAGATTATTAAACGAAAAGCTAAAAGAGTTGAAAATCAACAATTTACAATTGCATTATTTGGTGCTTTTAGTGCAGGGAAATCTAGTTTTTCTAATGCGTTAATGGGTGCTAATGTATTGCCAGTTTCACCAAACCCAACAACTGCTGCAATAAATAAAATACGCCCAATATCAGAAAAACATCCACATAATACTGCTGATGTTACATTTAAAACAAAAGAGCAATTATTAGAAGATGTATCGTTTGCTTATAAACAATTAGGAATAACTATTATGTCTTTAGATGAAGCATTCGATCAAGCAAGTGGGGCAATAAATCAAACAGTCTCAGAAGAGGTTCATAAATCTTTTATTTCCGCTTTTCATAAAGGGTATCCAACATTTCAAAGTCAACTTGGAAATGTGTTACGGGTGAATGGCGAAGAATTTGAAAGTTATGTGGCGGAAGAAGCTAAAAGCTGTTTTGTAGATTTCATTGATTTTTATTACGATTGTGAATTGACTAGACTTGGAGTTACATTAGTTGATACTCCGGGAGCAGATTCTATCAATGCAAGACATACAGGGGTTGCATTTGACTATATACGGAATGCGGATGCAGTATTGTTTGTGACTTATTTTAACCATGCATTTGCTAAGGCTGACAGAGAGTTTTTAATACAACTAGGTCGAGTAAAAGATGCCTTTGAAATGGATAAAATGTTCTTTATCGTTAATGCCATTGACCTTGCAGAAACAGAGGAAGAAGCAAACCTTGTGAAACAATATGTGCAAAATGAGCTTCAACGATTTGGCATTCGTTTCCCAAGAGTATATGGTATTTCAAGCTTACAAGCACTTAAAGAAAAAGTAGGACATTTACCTGTACACGAAGGAATGGTGCAATTTGAAGAAGCCTTCCATCGTTTCTTGGAAAAAGATTTAAAGCAAATTGCGGTTTCATCACTAGATGAAGAGGCGTCTCGCCAACAAAATAAATTATTAACATTAATAGAGCAAACAGAAAAGAACTTAGCTAGAAAAGATGAAAGGTTAAAAGAATTACGTGAGCAAGAACAAAAAATTCGCAAACGTTACTCAAATTCCATGTCTTCTGTAATAGCGAAGGAAGCTAAGCAAGAACTAGAAACTTTGTTGTACTATGTATTACAACGAGTATATTATCGTTTCAATGAATTCTTTAAAGAGGCATATAATCCTTCTTTGTTTAGTAATCAATCAGCAAATACAGCACTTGGAATTGCATTGAAAGAACTGTTAAGTATGCTTCGTTTTGACTTGGAGCAGGAAATGCGTGTAACAAACTTTCGAGTACTGCAGTTTATCCAAAAACAAATTAAACAGTTAGAAAAAGAAGAAATACGTGTGCTAAAAGAATGGAATGAAAGTTTTACTTTTACACCTCATGAGAGTGAAGACCGTGATTTATTAGAATTTGTTGGTCCTTTTGAGGAAATTCAAAAATATGAAAACGTAAAATCTTATTTTAAAAACAATAAGTCTTTTTTCGAGAAAAACGATAAAGAGAAGCTTCGTGATTCCTTATCTGAGCAAACGAAAATCGAAGCGGAAAGCTACTTAAAGCTGGAGCATGATCGACTTACAAAATGGGCAGATCAATATGTAGATATCGAGACAGAGGCAGTTCGATTAAAGTGGTTAAACGAGTCAATTATTCAAATTGATGCCGAACGAAATCTTTTAGAGCAAGAAGAAACCCTTGCCAAATGGAAAGAGATTTATGCCAAAATTTAATTGAAGGGAGAGAATAACATGAGCAATATTTTTATTGATTTGGATAAAATAATTGGAAAAAATGTTCGATTTATTGATACTCGTTTTGATTTAGGAAATGTGAATGCAGGAAAAGAAATGTTTAGGATGGAACATTTAGAAGGAGCAATCTATTGGGACTTGGAAAATGATTTGTCCGACATGGGAAGTGAAAATGGACGCCATCCAATGATTTCAAAGGATAAGATGACAAATCTAATTCAAAAGGCAGGATTGCTTTTAGATGATCATATCGTCATTTATGATCAAGGAGGTTCACCATTTGCTTTAAGAGCATACTTTTTATTGGAATGGGCAGGCTTTAACCATGTTCATGTACTTCGTGAAGGATATGAAGAGGCGAAGAAGAAATTGCCTGTTTCCAATGAAGAAATTGAAATTAATGCTTCGTCTATTTCCCCAAATTGGAAAGATGAAATTTATGTAGATGTAAACAAGGTGAAAAAAATTGTTAGTGGTGAAATGGATGCACAGTTAATTGATGCACGATCTGCAAATCGATATCGTGGAGAAATGGAACCAATAGATCCTGTTGCTGGTCATATTCCGACTGCTCTAAATTTCGATTGGGAACAACTTATAAGTGATGGTAAGTTTCTGCAACAAGAGGATTTACATGAAAAACTAACAGGATTAACTGATAAATCAAAGCCTGTCGTTGCTTATTGCGGTAGTGGGGTGACTGCTGCACCACTTTATGCAAGTTTGAAGGAAGCCGGGTATGAAAATGTCCAATTATATGTAGGCAGTTACAGTGATTGGATTCGAGAAAATGAAGTAGAAACAAGTAAAAAGTAGTCTTAAAGGAACTAATTAAAAAGTTGAAAATTGCGCCTGAAACCTCCATTTGAAATGGAGAAATTCAGGCGCTTTATTTTTTTCTAAGACTTGTTAATTGATACTGTTGTTAATTACTAGTTAAAAAGTACAAACTTTCAAAACCGTGGTTTTAAACTCCATGCATTGATGAAATGAATACGAAACTATATCCGCAGGTGTCATCAGGATTTGCGCCTTATACGCCGCATGAGCGTGAAGAATGAGACTCCGCGTAAGGATGTGGGAGTGAGTGAAACGTATGACTCACCATGCGTAGCGTGAGGCAAGCGCACGTCCGAGTGATTGGCAACGCTAGATGAACAGATTTCTTTCTAAAACAACAAAGAAGTTTAACAGAGCCATTCCAATAAATACGGACAAGAGTGTTTTATTTAGGGAAAAAGCTAAATTTATATCTTTTATTTCTTTTTTTTTGTATAATTAATTGTAGAATGTAAACATTTATAGTATAATGGGCAAATTGTACACGAATGAAATGAGGAATATTAATGCAGAAATCAATTTATGGTCTAACAAAGGATCAGTTAATAGAGTGGTTATTAGAACATGGTCAAAAGAAATTTAGAGCAGAACAGGTTTGGGATTGGTTATACATTAAAAGAGTGCAAAGCTTTGATGAGATGAATAATGTCAACAAGGATTGTCTTCAATTGTTGAAAGACAACTTTGTCATTCAGACGTTGAAAGAATCTGTAAAGCAAGAATCTGCCGATGGAACCATTAAGTTTTTATTTCAAATGCAGGATGGGAATCTTATTGAAACAGTGTTAATGCGTTTTAAATATGGACTGTCTGTTTGTGTAACGACACAGGTAGGGTGTAACATTGGTTGCAGTTTCTGTGCTAGTGGATTGCTTAAGAAAAGTCGTGATTTAGACGCAGGTGAGATTGTAGGGCAAATTATGAAAGTGCAAGAGCATTTGGATAATTTAGGTAAGAGTGAGCGAGTAAGCCATATCGTAGTAATGGGTATCGGAGAACCATTCGATAACTATACAAACTTAATGAGCTTCTTACGCGTCGTGAACGATCAAAAAGGACTTGCGATTGGAGCAAGACATATTACTGTTTCAACAAGTGGACTTGCTAAGAAAATCTATGATTATGCTGATGAAAATCTTCAAGTGAATCTTGCTGTTTCATTGCATGCACCAAATGATGAGCTTCGTTCACGTATTATGGTCATCAATAAAGCATTCCCTATTGAGAAGGTAATGGCTGCAGTTGATTACTATCTAGAAAAAACGAATCGCCGAATTACCTTTGAATATATTCTGCTTAAAGATGTAAATGATCATGTAGAGGAAGCACAACAATTAGCAAAACTGTTGGAAAACAAACGTCACTTATCTTATGTGAATCTAATTCCTTACAACCCAGTAGACGAGCATGGCCAATATCAACGTAGCTCGGAGGAATCCATTAGTGCGTTTTTCCAAACGTTGAAAAACAAAGGAATTAACTGTGGTGTTCGTATGGAGCAAGGAACTGATATTGACGCAGCTTGCGGGCAACTACGAAGCAAACAGATAAAAAAACAAAAAACTACTGTATAACACAAAACGCATCACCTTATGGTTGATGCGTTTTTTCATTTTTTTCTTTTGGTATTTCATCAATTGTATGTTTAAATGCGTAACCTTTATTTATTGTGAAAAAAGAAAGGCACATAACAAGAATAAAAATAAATACTGTCAAAATCAAAACCCAAACCATCTTTTCTCCTCCTAAATCATGTTCAACCATTATCATAGCACATGGGATTAGAGGCTTATACAAATTTCATTTTCATATATCTAGGAGTGAGTTGCTTCCAGCGAGTTGTTTGCATTGTTTTTTTAAATAACTTGCTTTTTCTGAAAGTTCATAAATAGATAAAACAGTTTTGTTTGTAACACCTGCGATGGAAATAGTCAAAAGTGGAAAATGCTCTTCAATTCCATGACGGTTTTTAGAGATTATACTTCCTTTTAGAAGATCATGCGAATGATAGAAGTGTTCAACGGAAGAATTGAATTCCTCTATAACTTTTTCACATAATTCCTTACTTTTATGGGTATGGACAATCATGATGAAATCGTCACCACCTATATGTCCTACAAAGCCATTCTCTGGTGCATTTTTTTCTAATATTTCTGCTAATCTTATAATGACTTTATCGCCCTTTTCAAATCCATATACATCGTTATAGGGCTTAAAATTATCAATATCAAGATAAAGAACTGTTAACTCATCAGAGCTATCGATACAGTTTTGTAATTCTTTTTCAATCATTATATTACCAGGCAACTCAGAAAGTGGATTTAAATGCTTGGCATAGTCAATTTCTAACTGCATACTTTTTTCAAGTAAATCTTTTACCGTTACAACTCCAAAGTATTCGTCTTCTTTTGTAATCGTTATGAAATCGTATAAATGAATCGGATCACGTTTCATGGCAATTTTAGCAACTACATCAATAGGTGTGGATGCATCCACTTTCATATAATTTCTACTCATAATTGCGGTGACTGGCTTAGTATTATAAAGACTGTATCCGTACGGGCCACTAAATTTTAGATGTAACTTGTTTCTTGTAATAACACCAATTAATTTATTTCCATCTTTTATACAAAAACCTGGTAAGGCATCGTTAGAATCCATCAATTTACTAACTTTAGAAATAGATGTATGACTTGCAATAGTACGTAAGGGAGTAGCGATTTGTTCAATGGATGTGTCCGTTAAACGATTGGAGCTTATTTTATTTTTTCGAACACTTTCTAACTCGATAAGTTTTTTTAATTCTTTTCTAACAGGGAAGAGTTGTTTATTTGGTTTCTGTATGAAGTATCCTTGTCCATAATGAACTCCTATATCAATTAAAGTAAGCAGCTCTTCTTGTGTTTCAATTCCCTCGGCAATAATATGTATTTGTGAATAATTTGCAAATTCACTTAAACTTTTCACGAGAAGTTGTTTAGTTCGATCTTTTTCTATATCACGAATGAGCTTCATATCAAGTTTAATAAAGTGTGGACGTACATCTGTTATGACATTTAACCCTGAATATCCAGAGCCAACATCGTCAATTGCAATTTGGTAAAACTGCTTTTTATAATGTTCAACAGTACTAATAAAATCCTTTAAATTATTAATCGCTTCTCTTTCCGTTATTTCAAAAACAATTGAATCCGAGTCCATATTAAATCTACTTAGAAATTCTTTCGTAAATCCTTGTTTGAACTTTGGGTCATTCATAATATTAGGATTCACATTAATAAACAATTTTCCTTCTGCCTTTAAGTGATGTGCATATTTTAATGCATTTCCTCGACATAAATTTTCGAGCTCCCATAGTTTTCCACTTTTCATAGCATAATCAAAAAGTACTTCTGGGTTTTGTAAAGGAGTATTTTCGGGACCTCGAGATAATGCTTCATATCCATAAATATGGCCGTTTTGAAGCGAGATAATTGGTTGGAAAACAGTTTGAATTGCTTTTTCTTCAATTATATAAGAAAGTAAATCTCCGTAATCTATTTCCTCAATTGCCATCTAACTTTATCCTCCTACAATGAGCAAATTCTCGTCAATTTATATTATAAAAAAGTAATGTCAAGAACATGTAAAGAAAATGTAAAGATTTCATTTAAGGATTAATATCTTCATATATTTATCAAAATATTTTTAATGTTATTGACTATCAGTCAATTGCAGTGTAACATATCTTTAAATTGACACTTTAGCGAGTTGAATCGGTAGTGTGAATGATTTAATTAGGGGGTTTTAGAAAGATGAGAAAAAGTATAAAGAGATTAGCATTTATTCTTATTGGGGTTGTTCTTCTTTTAGCGGCATGCGGAGGAAAAGATAATTCAGGTTCAACCGCTACTTCAAGTGAAGGAGCAAGCTCAAATGGGGATGCTAAAAAGGTAAAAATAGGTGTGACTCAAATTGTAGAACATCCATCTCTAAATGCGGCTTTTGAAGGATTTCAAAAAGCATTGGAAGATGCAGGCATAGAAGCAGACTATCAAATTGAAAATGCTCAAAATGACAATAGTGCCAACACTACGATTGCAAATAACTTAGTAAGTTCTGGTGTTGATTTAATATTTGCAAACTCTACGCCAAGTGCTCAAGCAGTAGCAAGTTTAACGAAAGACATTCCAATCGTTTTTACATCTGTGACAGATGCAGTAAGCGCTGAACTTGTTCAATCGATGGAAAAACCAGGAGCAAATGTTACAGGTACTGTAGATACTCAACCAGAAGCGATTCCTAGTACAGTAAAATTTTTAAAAGAAGAACTAGGCTCTAAAAATGTAGGAATGGTATTTAATTCTGGGGAACAAAATTCACGTGCACAAGTAGACGCAGTAAAAGCAGAGATGAACAAGGTAGGATTAAATGTAGTGGAAGCTTCAGTTTCCACATCAGCTGAGGTTAAACAAGCTACGGAATCCTTAATCGGAAAAGTAGATTCACTATATATTATTACGGATAATACGGTAGTATCCGCGCTTGAATCAGTTGTGTCAGTCGCAAATGATAATAAGTTACCTATGATGGTTGGTGAATTCGACTCGGTAAAACGTGGTGGATTAGGTGCTTATGGTTTTGAGTATTTTGATATCGGATATGAAGCAGGTGAAATGGCTGTTAAGATTTTAAATGGAGAAAGCACACCAGCTGATCTACCAGTCCAATATCCTCAAAACTTAAGATTTGTAATGAATAAAGAAACTGCTGATTTGCTTGGCTTAGATATTAAAGACGAGTGGAAAGCAGAATTTGCAGAATAGATAGGAGATTGATTCTTTATGTTTTCAGCTATTTTTGGATCTGTTGAGCAAGGAATCATCTATGCAATCATGGCACTCGGAGTGTATCTTACATTCCGAGTACTTGATTTTCCGGATTTAACGGTAGATGGAAGTTTTGTTACGGGAGCTGGAACAGCAGCTACGATGATCGTATTAGGATATCATCCGGCACTCGCAACTTTGGTAGCAATACTAGCTGGTTTTATAGCTGGCTGTATAACTGGTTTATTACATACGAAGGGCAAGATTAATCCTTTGCTGTCAGGTATTCTAATGATGATTGCTCTTTACTCCATTAATCTACGGATTATGGGGCTAACAGTTGAGAATTCGATTGGAAGACCGAATATTCCTCTTCTAAACTCTGAAACATTGTTTAGTCAGTTTTATAGTTGGTGGGGGAGTTTAGGAATTGATGAAGCGATAAATAATTTTTTGAGAAGTATAGGAATAGAGTTTGTTCCTGCAACTTGGGGAACGATTGTTATCGTTGCAGTTTTAGTTCTTGCTATTAAACTAATAGTAGATTGGTTCTTGAAGACAGAAGTGGGCCTAGCTATCCGTGCAACGGGAGACAATAAAAAAATGATCAGAAGTTTTTCAGCTAATACTGATACTCTCGTTATTATAGGTCTAGGTATTTCAAATGGTCTTGTTGCTCTCTCTGGTGCACTAATAGCACAATATGCAAAATTTGCGGACATTGGAATGGGTATCGGAATGATTGTCATAGGTTTAGCATCCGTTATTATAGGTGAAGCAATTTTTGGTACAAAAACAATTGTACGAACTACTTTAGCGGTAATTGCTGGAGCGATAATCTATCGTATTGTACTTGCACTTGCACTTCGTGTGGAATTATTAGATACCGGTGATATGAAACTAATCACAGCAGTTATCGTTATTTGTGCATTAATTCTACCTCAATATTTTGATAAGCGACGAGAAAAAAGTAGAAAAGCTAAGCGTCATGCTGAGCGTGCCATTTCCAATGTAAATGTGATAAAGCGGGAGGGGAATGACCTTGCTTAAACTACAATCGATAAATAAAATATTTAACGAAGCGACTGCAGATGAAAAAATTGCACTTGATGAAATAAATTTAGAACTAAAAGCAGGGGATTTTGTAACAGTCATCGGAAGTAACGGGGCAGGAAAATCAACGATGATGAATATGATTTCTGGTGCATTAACACCAGATTTTGGACGTATTTTGATAGATGGAAAAGATGTATCTAAACTCGCAGAATATAAACGTTCTCAGTTTATTGGTCGTGTATTCCAAGATCCAATGGCTGGGACTGCGCCTTCGATGACGATTGAAGAAAATCTTGCTCTTGCTTACTCAAGAAATAAAAAGCGCGGGTTAAAAACTGGTGTTGATAAAAAAAGACGAGCGTTTTTTGTACAATCGTTAGAAATGCTCCATTTAAATTTAGAAAATAGATTGAATGCAAAAGTTGGATTACTATCGGGAGGGGAAAGACAGGCGCTCTCTTTATTGATGGCGACATTTACGAATCCTTCCATTTTATTGTTAGATGAGCATACCGCTGCACTTGACCCATCTAGAGCGGAGTTAATTACTAACCTAACAAAGCAACTTGTGGAGAAAGATAAACTGACGACACTAATGGTTACGCACAATATGCAACAAGCTTTGGATTTAGGAAATCGTTTAATTATGATGGATAAAGGCCAAATTATTTTAGAGGTAAATGAAGAAGAGAAAAAGTCACTCACAATTGAAAAGCTTATGGATGAATTCCAAAGGATTCGCGGTGAAAAGTTAACGAGTGATCGAACACTTTTATCAGTTTAAAAAAGAGCTACTTCCTAAGTCATTATTGACTTATGGAGTAGCTTTCTTCTTATAAAAAGAGCTGTCTTTCTACAAGACAGCTCTTTCTAATTACTATTAAGCCATAGCAGCTTCGATGTTGCCCCATGGGATATCCATTACATCTGCAAGGCCTTTACCGTATGCAGGGTCTGCTTTGTAGCAATGAATGATGTGGCGAACTTTAATATGTTCTTCTACGCCAGTCATATTACGAGCAGTGTTTTCAAACAATACTTGTTGTTGTTCTGGACTCATAAGATTGAACAATTTACCCGGTTGTTCATAGTAATTGTCATCGTCTTCACGGAAGTCCCAAATTGATGCTTCGCCATTTATTGCTAACGGTGGCTCTTTGAATTCAGGTTGTGCTTTCCATTGACCATAGCTGTTTGGTTCATAGTGAAGTGTTCCGCCTTTATTGCCATCTACACGCATAGCACCATCTCTATGGAAAGAATGAACAGGACATTTTGGTTGGTTAACCGGAATTTGGTGGTGGTTAACTCCTAAACGATAACGTTGAGCATCTCCATATGAGAAAAGGCGTCCTTGTAACATTCTATCAGGGGAGAAGCTAATACCAGGTACTACATTCGCTGGTGTGAAAGCAGCTTGTTCCACTTCTGCAAAATAGTTTTCTGGGTTACGATTTAATTCCCATTCACCAACTTCAATTAGTGGGAAATCTTTTTTATACCAAACTTTTGTTAAGTCAAAAGGATTATAAGGCATATTATTAGCTTGTTCTTCTGTCATAACTTGGATATACATTTTCCATTTCGGGAAGTTGCCTTGCTCGATGCTATCGAAAAGATCACGTTGATGACTTTCACGGTCTTTACCAACTAGCAATTCTGCTTCTTGATCTGTTAAGTTTTCGATAGGTTGTTGAGAGCGCATGTGGAACTTAACCCAAACACGTTCGTTGTTTGCATTGATCATGCTGAAAGTGTGGCTACCGAATCCATGCATATTACGGTATGTTGAAGGGATACCACGGTCACTCATGACAATTGTCACTTGATGAAGTGCTTCCGGTAAAGAAGTCCAGAAATCCCAGTTGTTATTTGCACTACGCATATTCGTACGTGGATCACGTTTAACAGCATGGTTTAAATCTGGGAAGTTAAGTGGATCACGGAAGAAGAATACTGGAGTATTATTACCAACTAAATCCCAGTTACCTTGTTCTGTGTAGAATCGCATTGAAAAACCACGGATATCTCGTTCTGCATCAGCAGCCCCACGTTCACCAGCTACTGTGGAGAAACGAACGAACATTTCTGTTTCTTTTCCGATTTCGGAGAAAATACTAGCTTTTGTATATTGAGTAATATCATTAGTTACAGTAAATTTACCGTAAGCAGCAGAACCTTTCGCATGCATGCGGCGCTCGGGAATAACTTCTCTATCGAAGTGAGCTAATTTTTCTAATAACCACACGTCTTGAAGTAATAATGGTCCTCTTGGTCCAGCTGACATGGAGTTTTGATTATCTACTACAGGTGCTCCAGCTGCAGTTGTCAATTTGTTATTATTTTGATTCTCTGTCATTGACTATTTCCCCCTAGATTAGAATATTTATAATACAAGAATGATTATATCAAAGGAATAAATATTTTGCTAGGAATCTACTGAGAGAAATTTAATTTTTTTATTTGTTTCTACTTTTGAGACAAGAAAACACTCGTGAAACCTAGATTTCACAAGTGTTTAAACAGTGATTATTATATTAAAAGCTCAAAGAGAGTACTGTCTTTATTCACTTCTTTATAAGAGAAGCCATTCTCACTTAGACGGGAAATTAGACCATTATAGTCCGAGCTATTTTTCAATTCAATTCCTACAAGAGCTGGTCCGCTTTCTTTATTGTTCTTCTTAGTATACTCAAATGTCGTAATGTCGTCGTCCGGTCCAAGTACTTTATCTAAAAACTGTCGCAGCGCCCCAGCGCGTTGGGGGAAGTTTACAATAAAGTAATAAAGTAGGCCTTCATGCATTAATGACTTTTCTTTAATTTCTTGCATTCTACCAATATCGTTATTTCCACCACTGATAATGCAGACAACAGTCTTTCCTTTAATTTGATCTTTATATAAGTCGAGAGCGGTCACAGGAAGTGCTCCTGCAGGTTCTGCAATAATAGCGTGTTTATTATACAAATCTAAAATGGTTGTACAAACTTTGCCTTCTGGAACGAGAACGATATCATCTACATATTTTTGGCATACATCATAATTGAGATTACCAACACATTTTACTGCAGCACCATCTACAAATTTATCGATAGATTCTAAAGCTACTGGTCCATTGTTTTCTAAGGCAGCTTTCATGCTGCCGGCCCCAGCAGGTTCGACTCCAATAATTTTAGTTTTTGGTGATATGTTCTTTATATAAGTAGAAACTCCAGATATTAATCCTCCACCACCAATACTTCCGAAAACAAAGTCAATCGGTTCTTCCATGTCATTCATTATTTCCACAGCTACAGTACCTTGCCCAGAAATAATTTCTCGGTCATCAAATGGGTGGATAAAAATCCGGTTCTCAGCTTCAGCATAAGCGATAGCATTAGTAGCAGAGTCATCAAAAGTATCACCTGCGAGAATTATTTCAACATATTCACGACCAAACATTCTCACTTGGTCGATTTTTTGTTTTGGAGTAGTAAGAGGCATGAAAATCTTTGCGGTAATTTGCAAATGTGCACATGCATAAGCGACTCCTTGAGCATGATTACCTGCGCTAGCACACACCACTCCTTTTTCCCTTGCATCATTCTCAATTGTTTTAATCTTATAGTAAGCTCCACGGAGTTTAAATGAGCGAACATGCTGCAAATCTTCTCTTTTGAAATATACTGTGCAATTATATTTTTCTGATAAATACTCATTTTTTTGTAAAGGTGTATGAATAACTACATCTTTCAAAAAATGATGTGCTATTAGCACATTTTCTACTTGAATGGTTTTCGTATCTGTTACTTGCATATAGATAATGACTCCTCCAATTTAAAGATTAATATATTTTAACACACTACAGTAGTAAATCGCCATTATTCTTTCGAAGAATTCGAAATAATGTAACAACTATATTCTTTATCAAGAATGTTATTAGTGGTTGTATTACAGAGGTGTTACTGGTGCCAGGCACCAGTAACACCTCTGTAATAATATAGGAGGAGGTTACCTAATGTATGGCGACCTCCTCCTGTAAGTTTTATATTTTTACTTCATACATAAGTGTTCAGCTATTTTAACGAAATACTCTGTACCATACTGTAGAGCTTCTTCATCTACCATGAACTTTGGATGATGAAGAGGGTAGTTGTTTCCGAGTTCTTCATTGTAAATACCAAGAAATTGCATAGAGCCAGGACTTTTACGTAGATATGCTGAGAAATCTTCTCCACCAAAGAAAGGTTTATCTATATGAATGACATTTTCTTGCCCAAATACTTCAATAGCAGCTTTTCTTGAAATCGTAACACTTTCTTTGTCGTTAATAACAGGATCGTATCCTTCCATCCAATTAATCTTAAAGGATGCTCCGTGTGCTTCTGAGATTCCTTTAACTATCTGATTGACATACTTTTTTGCTTCTTCTCTGCTCACACTATCAAGGGAGCGGAGTGTTCCCCCGATATAGGCAGTTTCTGGTATAACATTTAGTACATTGCCGCTTTGAAAAACAACAACAGATAAAACAGGAACATTTAATGCTGAAATTTTTCTAGCTGTTATTTGATGGAGATTGGAAACTACTTCTGCTCCAATTGCAATTGGATCTATAGATTTTTCGGGCATTGATGCGTGTCCGCCTTTACCTATTATGGTAATTTCAAAATCGTCAATTGCTGCACATAAGACATCATCCTTCATTGTAATCGTACCTGATTTAACGAATGGATCCACATGTAATGCAAATATATGGTCAACATTGTCAACGACACCTACATCTACTAGTCCTAACGCTCCTCCAGGGCTTACTTCTTCTGCGTGTTGGAAGATGAAACGAATTTCTCCACTAATTTCTTCTCTTTTGGAGGAAAGTACTTTTGCTGCACCAAGTAACATGGCAGTATGTGTATCGTGTCCACATGCGTGCATGACACCCTCTTTTTTGGATTTAAAAGGAACGTCTGCTTCTTCTACTATCGGAAGTGCGTCGATATCTGCTCGAAAAGCAATAGTAAGAGGGGAGGCAGAAGGCTTTAATCCTTTAAGTACTGCTAGCACACTTGTTTTAGTTGGCCTTGATATTTCTAAACCAGAAAATGATTGCAACAGTTGATAAATGTAATTCGATGTTTCCACTTCTTCAAAACCGAGCTCAGGATTCTCATGAAGTTGCCTTCTCCATTTAATTACTTCTTCTTTAATTGTTGTTTCCTTTATTGTCATTATTCATTAACTCCTTTAATTAGAATGGACCATAATTCGTGAATTGTGCGAACATTAAAAAGCAAATGGAAATTGCTATTAATATACCTATGAACGGGAAGACCCATTTTAGCCATTTCGTATAGGGGATACCATTTAAAGCTAGTGCTGCTATTAAAACACCTGATGTTGGGAAAATGAGATTGGAAATACCGTCTCCAGTTTGAAAGGCAAGCACGGCTGTTTGTCTTGTAACACCAATCAAATCTCCTAGAGGTGTCATAATAGGCATCGTCAGTGCTGCTTGTCCACTTCCAGATGGAACGATAAAATTCATACACATTTGGGTAAAGAACATACCAAGTGCGTTAATAGCAGGAGGGAGATTCCCAATTAGACTTGACGCATAATATAAAATGGAATCTAACAGCAATCCATCACGTACGATTACTAGAATAGTTTGAGCGACTCCAATAATTAAAGCCCCAGAAATCATTTCCTTTGCACCATCAATAAATCCTTTAGACATATCGCTAGGGGGGAGCTTACAAATAAAACCTATAATAATCCCAAATAACAAGAATATCCCAGCGATTTCTGAAATATACCATTGAAGTTTGATAACCCCATACATGAGAATAATGAAATTTAAAAGCAAAGCATACAAAGAGATTTTATGTCTCATAGAAAGTTTGAAATTTTCTTCAATGGTATCAGTGGATTGTCTAGTATATTTTCCAAACACACCTAACTCCGGGTTCTTTTTAACTTTCATTGCATGACGGTAAATATATAAAACTGTTGCTAGATACATTACAACAAATAGTGCAATTCTCAGCTCAATACCTGAGTATATTGGAAGCTCAGCTATACCTTGAGCTACACCGACGTTAAATGGATTTGTAATACCTGTAAGAAAACCGACCATAATACCAAGCATGACTATAGCAAATCCAGTAAGCGCATCAAATCCTAAAGAAATAGTCATAGGTACAAGGATTGCTAGATAAACAAGGGAATCTTCTGCCGAACCAATTAAAGTGCCTAATAAAGAAAATACTAAAACCATAATTGGTATAAGCAATTTTTCTTTAGAAGAATATTTCAAGGATACTATTTGAATAAAAGAATTTAATGCACCAGTCATTTGTATTATTCCAAGTGCTCCACCAAATAGTAGTACAAAAAGTATAATAGGCGCGGCTTCAGTCATACCAACATGAACATTACTAAATATATCAAAAAAACCAACAGGTGCATTTTCAACAAAATGAAATGTGGAAGGGTCCACTACTTGTCGTCCATTTACTTCCACTCGATCGTATTGTCCAGCGGGAAAAATATACGTTAATATAGCCACTATTAATATTACACAAAACATTAGTACAAAAGCATCGATAGATATTTCATTCGTTAATTTACTTTTTACATTTGATTTTAAATTTCCTTTTTCTATGATTTTTGCCAATACAATTCCCCCTAGTTTGTCGTTAATTTCCTTATTAATGTAGCAATCCTTTCAGAAGTTAGAGTTTTGGAAGAATCACTTTAATTTTTCCGGTATACGGAAAACGTTTTCAATATTCGGAAATATTAAAATTAATTATATATTTTATTTTTTGGATGTCAATATGTTCTGAATATAAAGAATATTGTTCCTGTATTTGTAAAAGAGATTGCAAACATAGTCTATGCATTTTTTGGGATTGCAGTGCTATACTAAAAAACGTGTTGACTTGTCGAATATTGTACATTCGATAACTAAAGATTATAAGGAAAGAGGAGATTTACAAATGGCAATTAAAGTGGCAGCAATTATTGGTAGTAACAGAAAAGAATCTTACAACTTAAAACTAGTGGAGTACATGAAAAAACGCTATGCAGACAAATTAGACATTGAAATCGTATTAATCAACGATGTAGAGATGTTTAGTGCTGATATTGAAGAGAATCCTCCAAAAGGGGCAATGGATTTCAAAATGAAAGTTCGTAATGCGGAAGCGGTGCTATTCGCAGTACCTGAATATAACTTTTCAATCCCAGGAGTTTTGAAAAATGCAATTGATTGGATGTCTCGTAGCGGACATGACCTAAAAGATAAACCAACTTTTATCGTAGGTTCTTCTATGGGCGTACTTGGTAGTGTTCGTGCTCAATTGCATTTAAGAGAAATCATCTCGAATCCAACACTACAACCAAAACTACTTCCTGGAAATGAAGTATACATTGGTTCAATTCATACAAAATTGAATGAACAAAATGAAATTACTGACCAAGGTACTAGTGATTTCCTTGATTCTGTAGTTAACAATTTTGTTGAATTTTACAATAAAGTTAAATAATTTTAGTAATTAATAAAACAAACATGAAAAACGTGAATTTCACGAATTTCATGTTTGTTTTCATTTTCACGAATTTCACGATTGTTGTCGTGCCAGGCACCTGTAATCTATTTGTAATATATGAGAGGGTTCAATTTTTTTGTTTTTTTGATAGATGGTTTTTTTCTTTGGGTGTATAGTGGATTCATAGACTTGGTTTAGTTTTGAAGGGAAGTTATAATGTTGAGTAAGGTATTTACGAAATCGACGATGGCACTATTAGTGCTTATTTTAGTGTGGGGTGCTAGTTGGCCAATTTATAAATTAGCGTTACCTTACACACCTCCGTTGCTATTTTCCGGAATGCGAGCGACGATTGGCGGGGTCTTGTTAGGATTAATATTGTTGAATAGGTTAGATAAAATTAATTGGCGGGAAAATTGGAAGTTATATTGTATTTCGGCTTTATTTAATACAACATTATTTTTTGGAATACAAACAGTAGGGTTAAATTATTTACCTGGAGGCTTGTTTTCGATACTTGTTTATTTTCAACCAGTGTTATTAGGTTTGTTCGCATGGATTTGGTTAGGGGAATTTATGACCCCAGTTAAAATTATTGGTCTCTTGATAGGATTCCTAGGAATATTAATGGTTAGTTTAGATGGGTTAACTTTTCATGTGTCCGTAATTGGGGTAGTTCTTGGGATTGTCACAGCAATATGTTGGGCATTTGGTGTGATTTACGTCAAAAGTATAAGGGATAGAGTAGATGCTTACTGGATGGTTTCCTTACAATGTATCATTGGGGGAGCGGTTCTTCTTGGAACAGGGACATACTTTGAAAGTTGGTCTGAAATTCAGTGGAATAGTACATACATATTTGGTTTAAGCTATGGCGCAATTTTTGGGATTCCTATTTCTTATATTATCTACTACAAGTTAATTAATGAAGGAGAAGCAAGCAAAGTAGGCTCATATACGTTTCTTGTACCGATTATTGCTGTCTTTATAGGTGCTGTTTTCCTAGATGAACCAATTACCTACTTGCTTATTATTGGGTTAATCATGGTTGGTGCTAGTATTTTTATCGTTAATTTTAGAAGTAAAAAGAAGCTTATTAATTTTGTTAAAGAATAAGAGAGTTACTTGTTAAAGGAGAGTATATGAAAAATAAAACAGTAGTTCGTTCGATGGATATTTTAAATTTATTTGTAGATCATGCGGCTTTGACATTTCAAGAAATAATTGAACTTTCGAAGATTCCTAAATCATCCGTTTATCGAATGTTAATATCTTTAGAGGAAATGGGTTTTATCGTAAAAGGCGCTGATTCTAAATATCGGTTAGGTCTCCTCTTTCTTACTTATGGAAATCTCGTTTCTTCTAGATTGGATATACGACAAATCGCATATCCTATCATGCAAGAATTACATAACGAATTAAAAGAAGCGATTAATTTAATTATACGGCAAGGTGACGAAGCCATATACATTGAAAAAGTAGATGTATATCAAAAAGTCCGATTATACACTGCTATTGGAAGAAGAAGCCCTTTGTATGCTGGAGCTTGTTCAAGAGTCATTTTATCTTTTTTAGAAGATGATGAAATCAATTCTTATTTAGAAAATGTAGAATTAAAGTCTTTTGCTATGGGAACAATTACGGATAAAGAGATTTTGTTAGAGAGTATAAAAAACGCAAGAACAAATGGTTATACGATTAGTCATTCCGAATTAGAAGACCATACCTCAGCTATTGCTGCTCCTATTTTCAACAATAAAGGAGAAATCATAGGTGGAATTAGTATAGCTGGAATTGAAGCAAACTACCAAAAAGATCAGGTCGATTTCTTTGCAAAAAAAGCAATAGATGCTGCGAATATAATTTCTGAAAGATTAGGCTTTGTAAATAAAAATCCTCTATTCCAACGTGAATAGAGGATTATTTTTAATTACTAACTATTTTATAATGGATTGCATTTTTTATGTTTTTTATCTGCTGCTCATTTTTAAATATTTCATTTTCAGCTTCAGCAAGCGTGATTTCCTTAAAGCGTATTGTTCCGGTTGGTTGAATCTGAGCGAGACTTGGTAAGTCAGCAGTTATCACTTGTGCTATTTTAGGATAGCCCCCAGTAGTTTGACGGTCTGCCATCAGGATAATTGGTTGTCCATTTGATGGGATCTGGACAGTTCCAAACGTAACTCCTTCAGATAAGAGCTCAAAATTTTCAGCTAATGATAGGGTAGGACCATCTAATCTGTATCCCATTCGATCGGATTGGACTGTAAGGGTATAAGGTTTTTCGAAAAAAATGTTTTGGCTTTCCTGATCAAAACGGTTAAATTCAGTTCCTTTTAGCACTCGAATATACTGATTCTGTTCAAATCTTATCAAATTATTAAAGTCTACAGACCAAGTTGCATCACTGTTTTTCAACTGTTCAATAAGCTTTTCGCCAATTTCACTTACTTCTCCTACTGAAAAAATATCTCCTTTTTGCAACGCTCTCCCTTTAAAGCCACCAATATTTGCACGTAAATAGGTACTTTTACTCTTCATAATTTCCGGGATATCTATTCCACCTGCAAAAGCAACGTATGCTCTACTTCCTTTTATAGCTGAATTGAATTTTAAGACAGAATTTTTCTTTACAAAAATTGGCCGCCAAGATAAAACTTTCTTTCCATCAATTGTAGGGAGAAAATCTCCTCCAGTTATTGAAATTAAGGTATCTTCATCAAATTGAAGTGTTGTGCCGAATAAAGTAATTTCAAGTGTGGCTTCATTTTCTTTATTTCCAACTAAAAGATTTGCCAGTCTTAAAGAATAGCTATCCATCGCACCACTAACTATAACTCCAAACTTTTGCGATCCATATCGACCTATGTCTTGAATCGAGGTTAATAGTCCGGAATGCAACACTCGTATGCTCATTTCTTCAACTCCTTATAATTTAAATAATCACTGGAAGAAATCGGCACAAAGCGTATAATATCGCCAGCTTGCAATAAGGTAGGGGGGGACATTTGAGGTAGAAACAAATCTAGCGGGGTGCGTCCAATGATCTGCCATCCACCAGGAGTCTCTAGTGGATAAATACCAGTTTGTTTACCTGCTATTCCAACTGATCCGGGTCTTATTGATAATCTAGGTGTTTCTTTTCTAGGTGTAGCTATACGTTCATCCATTCCACCCATAAAAGGAAAACCAGGTGCAAAACCGAGCATGTAAACTAAACATTCACTCTCTGAATGAATGCGAATAACTTCCTCTGATGAAATGTTGTGATATTGAGCGACTGTATCTAAATCTGGTCCATATTCTCCTCCGTAACAAACAGGGATAGAAATTACCCTAGCAGACTCGTTTTTATTTTTCGTCATTTTTTTTACTAAATTTTCCATATGAATAGAAACAAATTCAAAGGAATTTAAGTCACTTTTCTGGGAAGTATGAACAATATATGGATTATAATACACCGTTATATTGTTATAAGCTGGAACAAATTCTGTTAATCCTTCAAATGGACTATTAGCTAGTAGTTCGGATAGATTTTTAACTTTTTGATGAATAGCTTTATCTATACCTTCTCCGAGCTGTACAATTAATGCGGAATCTCCCAATGGTTTTATAATGCAATCAGAATAGGAATTAGGCATACAAACAGCTCCTTTAGTTTCGAAATATGGTAATGAAGTTCTTAAAAATGAAATATAACAATTATTATAATTCTCTAAAATCAAAATACAAGCTATAGTTTAAAAAATAATTAAATAAACAATTGCAAAATAATATCTATTCAGAAAAAAACGATTGTGCTAATATTAAGTTTAAGTTTCGAAACATCGGTTTCATAATTCGGAACTAGAGTATTGTGATGCTAATAGAAGTTTAGGGGGGATAAAATGTTTCGAGTAGATATAAATTGCGACTTAGGGGAAAGTTTCGGTCGATACAAATTAGGAGAGCAACAGGAAATACTAAAATATGTTACATCAGCGAATATTGCATGTGGATTTCATGCTGGAGATCCAAGTGTAATGCGGGAAACTGTCAAGTTAGCTATTGAAAATGGCGTTAAAATTGGTGCACATCCTGGTTTGCCTGATCTAAATGGATTTGGTAGAAGAGAGATGAAAATAACTCCCCAAGAGGCATATGATATGGTAGTCTATCAAATTGGTGCGCTTAATGGGTTCTTAGCTACTTTTGGTGAGCAGATGCAACATGTAAAACCGCATGGTGCATTATTTAATATGGCTGCTAAAGATTTTGAATTGGCCAAAGCGATAGCTCAAGCGGTATATGATGTATCTCCTTCACTTGTCTTATTTGGGTTAGCTAATAGTGAATTAACTGCGGCAGGAGAAAAAGTGGGCTTAAGAATAGCTCATGAAGTATTCGCGGATCGTACATATCAGTCAGATGGTTCATTAACTTCGCGTCAACAGAGTAATGCTCTAATAATAGATACTAACGAGTCGATAGCCCAAGTTGTGAAAATGGTGACGGAAGGAATCGTAATTTCACAACAAAATACAGAAGTACAAATAAAAGCAGATACAGTTTGTATTCATGGAGATGGAGAACATGCTGTTTCATTTGCCCGAAATATTAAAGAAACTTTAAAAAATAATAATGTAAGCGTTTCAGCTTTCGTTGATTAAGGGGGAGAACATGTGGGAGAACAATTAATACCAAAAGACAGTACTAAAAAGACAGTAGGGAAAAGTGTCTTACTAGGGGCGGCTTTTTTGATGGCGACCTCAGCTATAGGACCGGGATTTTTAACACAAACAACTGTATTTACTGAACAACTAGCAGCTAGTTTTGGATTTGTCATTTTGATTTCACTTTTACTAGATGTTGTTGCTCAAGTAAATGTTTGGAGAATTATTGCTGTTTCAGGGCTTCGTGGACAAGAAATTGCCAATAAAGTATTGCCGGGTTTAGGGGTGCTATTGGCGATTCTAATAGTAATGGGTGGACTTGCATTTAATATTGGGAATGTTGCTGGAGCAGGCCTTGGTTTAAATGCGATGCTTGGTTTGGATCCGATCACTGGCGCAATTATTAGTGCGGCATTTGCGATTTTTATATTTGTTGTGAAAGAAGCAGGAAAAGCAATGGATAAGGTTGCTCAAATTGCTGGATTTGTTATGATTGCTTTAATGGTTTATGTTGCTTTTTCTACTTCACCACCAGTTGGCGAAGCGATTGTACATACGTTTGCTCCTTCAGAAATTAGTATTTTTGCCATTGTAACACTAGTAGGTGGAACAGTTGGTGGTTATATAACTTTTGCAGGAGGTCACAGACTTTTAGATGCAGGAGTAAAAGGTGTGGAGTCATTACCTGATGTAACGAAAGGTTCTGTAACAGGTATTGTAGTAACGGGAATAATGCGTGTTGCATTATTTTTAGCAGTACTAGGGGTTGTGTCACAAGGATTACAAATTGATCCTGCAAATCCACCAGCTTCTGTTTTTAAACTTGCTGCTGGCGAAATTGGTTATCGTATGTTTGGTGTAATTATGTGGGCAGCTGCAATTACATCTGTTGTTGGTGCGGCTTACACATCCGTATCATTTATTCGTTCATTCCATCCTTTGATAGAGAAATACCATAACTGGATTATTATCGTTTTTATTCTTACATCAACTATAGTTTTTGCGTTAGTAGGAAGACCAGTTAATATTCTTCTTCTTGTTGGTGCTCTAAATGCACTAATTTTACCAATAGCACTAGGTACGTTATTAGTTGGAGCATACAAGAAAGAAATTGTAGGAGATTACAAGCACCCTATTTGGTTAACAATTACTGGGGCAATCGTAACTATTATCATGGGTGTGTTAGGAATCATGACGCTAATTGAACAAATTCCATTGCTTTTTAAATAGGAAGGGGTAGTTGACCAATGATTAATTATGGAACAATGGCTCCAAATGAGATCCGTAAGCTAATAAGTTCTGCGCAAATTACAGGTCCGACAGCTGGTATGGCTAAAGGATATACACAAGCAAATTTAGCTATTTTGAAAAAAGAATATGCTTTTGACTTTTTATTATTTTGCCAAAGAAATCCAAAGTCTTGTCCATTGGTAGATGTTACGGAAGTAGGTTCATATAATCCGAGTACTATTGCAAATGGGGCGGATATTCGAACGGATATTCCAAAATATCGTATTTATAAAGACGGTGTTTTTACAGAAGAAGTGACTGATATTAAGGATTACTGGGAAGATGATATGGTAGCTTTTTTAATTGGTTGTAGCTTTACCTTCGAAACGCCGTTGATTGAAGCAGGCATACCAATTCGACATATTGAGGAAAACTGCAATGTACCGATGTACAAAACAAATATTGAGTGTGCAAAAGCAGGTGTCTTCGAAGGTCCAACTGTAGTAAGTATGCGTCCAATGTCACAATCAGATGCCATTCGAGCGATACAAATTACTTCGCGCTTTCCAGGAGTGCACGGAGCTCCGATACATATTGGGGATCCGAGCATTATTGGTATCAATGACATCCATAAACCTGACTTTGGCGATGCTGTTACAATCAAAGAAGGTGAGATCCCTGTGTTTTGGGCTTGCGGTGTTACACCACAAGCGGTTGCGATGAAGAGTAAACCTTCCATCATTATTACCCATGCTCCGGGCTGCATGTTCATCAGTGATTTGAAAGACGAAAAATTAAGCGTATTATAACAAACAAATGAATGCCATTTAAAAACAAACATGAAAATCGTGAAATACACGTTTTCATGTTTGTTTTTATTTTGGTGCCTGGCACCTGTAATACTTTTGTAATAATTATTGGTATTGTCCTAGTAAGGAGAAAAAACGGATAACGAAATGGTGAAATACTTTTTCTGAAGGAGACAACTCTCTTGAAGCTGGGCTTAGGATACCGACCGTTCTTCGGATGGCAGGTGAGTCTATTGGGATTTTTGTGGTAAATCTCGGAGTGGAGTCGGTAAACGTACTATCGGGTAGTAGACTTACTCCTATACCTGCTGCAACTAGACCTTTAATAGCGTCCATATCCTCACCCTCCGACGTAACTTTGGGTGTGAATCCGACAGAATTACATGCTTCAACGACAAGTTTGTTTAATACATAGCCTTCAGGGAATAAAACAAAATTTTCATTTCGTAAATCAATTAAAGGAATCCTATTTTTATTGGCAAAAGGATGATGGCTTGGTAAGAGTACTGAAAAATCTTCCGTAAATAAAATGGTGCTATTTATCAATTCGTCCTTTGGGGGGAGAGGACCTAAAAACGCAAGATTCAATTCTCTATTTTTTACAGCATCAATCAAATAGTTATAAGATCCTTGGCGTAGATGGAAGGCTACATTTGGATGTTCTTTTTTAAAAGCAGAAATAACTGTTGGCAATAAGTGGCCAGCTAAACTGGTTGGAAAGCCAATTTTAATAACTCCTTTTTCAGGATTTAAGTATTCATCAATTTGTTTTTTAGCATGGTCAATTGCTTGCAATGCGAATATACTATGTTGCATAAATATTTTCCCGATAGGTGTTAACTTAACATTCCTCCCCACGCGTTCGAACAATTCTACCCCAAGTTCCTCCTCCAAATTTGCAATTTGTCTACTTACAGCTGATTGAGCGACATGCAAATTAATGGCTGCTTCCGAAATATGTTCACGTTCTGCAACTTCTATAAAATACCTCAATTGACGTAGTTCCATATTCTCACTCCTCTAATCAATCTAAAAAGTAGATGATTTATATCCAAATTATATATTGTTTATATTATTTTGAAAACCTACAATATTCATAAGTAACTTGTAAGGTAAATTGGAGGGATTTAATATGACTTTTCATAAGCTACCAAAAGCACAAGGGCTATATCAACCTGAATTTGAGCACGACGCTTGTGGGATTGGTTTATATGCACATATAAAAGGTTTAGCTACGCATGACATAGTTAAAAAAGGATTAGAGATGCTATGTCGCCTCGATCATCGTGCTGGAAGAGGAAGTGATGGTCAAACGGGAGATGGCGCAGGCTTAATGGTTCAAATACCAGATGTGTACTTTCGAGTAGTGTGTAATGAATGGGATTTACCAGCCAAAGGCGGTTATGGGGTTGGAATGTTATTCTTTACAGATGATGACAAAGAACGTGAAGAAATCGAAAAAAAATTTAACGAGACAATCCAATTAGAAGGACAGCAACTAATTGGATGGAGAACAGTTCCGATTAACGCCAATGCGTTAAGTAAAACAGCAAAAGAGACAGTACCAGTAGTTCGTCAAGTCTTTATAAAATCGTTGAACGAAATGGATTCTCTTGCTTTTGAACGAAAATTGTTTGTAATAAGAAAACAAGTAGAGCATTGGGCACAACAACAATCAAAGAAATTTTATTGTGCAAGCTTATCAAGCCAAACTATCGTATACAAAGGGTTATTAACTCCTGATGAAGTAGATTTATTTTATATTGATTTGCAAGATGAATTATTCACATCGGCTTTTTCACTTGTGCATTCACGATATAGTACAAATACGTTCCCAAGTTGGGAAAGAGCGCATCCTAATCGCTACATTGTCCATAACGGTGAAATAAATACTTTACGCGGTAATGTAAACTGGATGAAAGCTAGGGAGAAACAATTTGTTTCTGACGCGTTTGGGAAAGATTTGGAAAAAGTATTGCCGATCATTGATACAAACGGTAGTGATTCATCAATGCTTGACAATGCATTTGAATTTTTCGTACTAGCAGGAAGAACGCCTGCTCATACTGCTATGATGCTCATACCGGAACCATGGACAGAAAATCCTCACATTAGTGAAGAGAAAAAAGCATTTTATGCTTACCACAGTTCTTTAATGGAGCCTTGGGATGGTCCAACCGCAATTTCATTTACAAATGGGAAGCAAATAGGAGCAATTTTAGATCGAAATGGATTACGACCAGCTCGTTATTACGTAACGAAGGATGACTACATCATTTTCTCTTCAGAAGTTGGAGTTGTAGATGTTGATGAGGGTAATATCTTATATAAAGAGCGACTGAGTCCTGGAAGAATGTTGCTGATCGATTTAGAACAAGGACGCATTATTTCTGATGAAGAAATTAAGCAGGAAATGGCAATAGCATTTCCGTATAAGCAGTGGTTAGATGAGAACAAACTTACTCTGACAACCGTTCATGAGAAGCCTGAGCAATTAAATAATCTTTTATTTCAACAAAAAGCATTTGGCTATACGTATGAAGATATTCAAAAGTATATTGTTCCAATTTCCTTAGATGGCAAAGATCCGATTGGTTCGATGGGGAACGATACACCACTTGCAGTTTTATCAGAACGTCCACAATCATTGTTCAACTATTTTAAGCAGCACTTTGCACAAGTTACGAATCCTCCCATTGATTCTATTCGTGAGCATATAGTTACTTCGACGATGACATTGCTTGGTGCTGAAGGTGATTTGCTACAACCAAATGCCTTAAATGCTAAAAGAATATTTTTAGATAATCCAGTTTTAACGAACAATCAATTAAAAAATTTACTAGAAATGAAAGATCCTAATTTCCAATATGGTTTAATCGGTTTAGAAATGACAGAAGATTTAGACTTTGACTTAGAGAATATTTCTAAAATGGCGGACCGTTTTATGGAACAAGATAAAACCATTTTAATTTTATCTGACCGAATGATCAATAAAGAACAAGTCACTATCCCTGTATTACTTGCAGCTAGTAGTCTTCATCAGCACTTAGTTCGTACAGGAAATAGAACAAAAGTGAGTATCATAGTTGAATCAGGGGAAGCGCGTGAAGTACATCATTTTGCAGCGCTTATAGGATACGGTGTAGATGCCATTAATCCTTATTTAGCTTTTGCAACCATTGGTGAAGCAATTCAGAATGGTCATATAGATAGTAGTTATAAGGAAGCGATTTCTAAATATAGTAAAGGAATTGCAGAGGGTGTAGTAAAGGTAATGTCAAAAATGGGTATCTCTACAGTGCAAAGTTACCGTGGAGCGCAAATTTTCGAAGCTGTTGGCATTAGCAAAGATGTTATAGAACGTCACTTTACTGGTACAGTTTCTCAATTGGGTGGAATTGATTTGGGGACAATCGCCGAAGAAGCAAAAAGACGTCATAATCAAGCGATTGACTCTACACAAGTTTCCCTAGAATCAGGAAGTGATTTCCAGTGGAGAAGTACAGGAGAGCACCATGCTTTTAATCCTAAAACAATTCATACGCTTCAATGGGCTACACGTAAAGGAGACTATGGTTTATACAGACAATATGCGGAAATGGCAAATGAAGAACGAATAGGCTTTTTACGTAATTCATTTACATTTAAACAAAAAAACAAGCGAGTACGACTTGATGAAGTTGAATCCGTAGACTCCATCGTAAAACGATTTAAAACTGGCGCTATGTCGTTTGGTTCTTTAAGCCAAGAAGCTCATGAAACTCTTGCGATAGCAATGAATCGATTAGGTGGAAAAAGTAATAGTGGAGAGGGTGGTGAACATCCTAGTCGTTATGAACTTGATGCAAATGGGGATAACCGAAGAAGCGCTATCAAACAAATTGCATCCGGAAGATTTGGAGTGAAGAGTCATTATCTTGTTCAGGCAGACGAACTACAAATTAAAATGGCACAAGGAGCAAAACCAGGGGAAGGCGGACAATTACCAGGTAATAAAGTTTACCCTTGGGTAGCGGATGTTCGTGGCTCTACGACTGGTGTTGGTTTAATATCCCCCCCACCACATCACGATATTTATTCCATTGAGGATATGGCTCAATTAATACATGATTTGAAAAATGCTAATCGTACAGCTCGTATAAGCGTCAAACTAGTAGCGAAAGCTGGAGTAGGGACAATTGCAGCAGGAGTAGCAAAGGGTGCAGCAGATGTCATTGTGATCAGCGGTTACGATGGAGGGACAGGAGCATCACCTAAAACGAGTATAAAACATACTGGCCTTCCGTGGGAGCTAGGACTAGCAGAAGCACATCAAACACTCATGTTAAACGGCTTACGTGATCGAGTGAGGTTAGAGACGGACGGTAAGCTCATGACAGGAAAAGATGTAGTAATGGCTGCTTTATTAGGTGCAGAAGAATTTGGATTTGCGACCGCTCCTTTAATTGTTTTAGGGTGTGTTATGATGCGTGCTTGTCATTTAGACACATGTCCGGTTGGTATTGCCACTCAAAATCCAGAGCTACGTGATAAGTTTACAGGAAGTGCAGATTATGTAGTAAATTACATGCGTTTTGTTGCTGAAGAAATGCGCGAATATATGGCAAATCTAGGATTTAGAACAGTGGAAGAAATGGTTGGACGTACGGATGTATTAGAAGTGAGTAAACGTGCCAAAGAACATTGGAAAGCAAAACAGCTAGATTTTGCTAACTTGTTATTCCAGGTTCAAGGAAATAGAACATACTCAACTCCACAAAATCATAAGATTGATGCTTCGTTTGATTTACGTGAACTACTTCCTAAAGTTGGGAAGGCAATTACGAATCAAACAAAAATTGATTTACAATATCCTATTTCGAATACAGATCGAGTAGTAGGAACTATAATCGGAAGCGAAATATCTAAGCAGCATGGAGAAAGAGGATTAGCTAACGATTCCATTATTTTACGCTTTACTGGGGCAGCTGGCCAAAGCTTTGGTGCGTTTGTTCCGAAGGGGATGTCCATGTACGTAACAGGTGATGTTAATGATTACTTTGGGAAAGGATTATCTGGAGGAAAACTAATTGTCACGGCACCACTTAAAGGAGCTGCAGAAGGAAATGTTATAGCAGGTAATGTTGCATTATATGGAGCAACTAGTGGAACTGCATTTATCAATGGACGTGCTGGGGAGCGCTTTGCAGTTCGAAATAGTGGGGTAGATGTTGTAGTAGAAGGTATAGGGGATCATGGATGTGAATACATGACTGGTGGTCGTGCAGTCATTTTAGGGGATGTAGGAAAAAACTTTGGGGCAGGAATGTCCGGTGGTATTGCGTATGTACTTGTTGATGATGTGAACGGGTTGAAAGAACAATGTAATATGGAAATGATTGACTTTGAGAAAATAAGTTCTTCAGATGAGTTGCATTCTTTACGCCAATTGATTATGGATCACTACTATTACACAAAGAGTTCGAAAGCGATGAACATTTTAGACAGATGGGAAGAAATGTCTGATCGATTTGTAAAAGTAGTGCCAAATGATTACAAAATAATGCTAGAAAAAATCCAAGCATTTAAATTGGAAGGTTTAACGGATGATGCAGCAGCGATGAAAGCATTTTTATCTACTTCAAATAACAAAGATAAGAAAGAACTAGAACTATTGAAAAAGTAGTGGAGAGGGGAGTAACTTATGGGTAAACCTACAGGATTTATGGAGTACGAACGTGAAAAAGGTAAAGAGGTGGCCCCTCTCAAACGGGTAAAAAATTGGAGCGAATACTCAACAAAATTAACGGATGAATCCCTTCAAAGACAGGGGGCTAGATGCATGGATTGTGGAACCCCTTTCTGTCACATGGGAATTGAAATAAGAGGAGCGACAGCAGGCTGTCCGATATATAATCTAATTCCTGAGTGGAATGATTTAGTTTATAAAGGAAAATGGAAAGAAGCTCTAGTGAGATTACAAATGACAAATAATTTTCCGGAGTTCACAGGTAGAGTATGTCCAGCCCCATGCGAGGGATCATGTACACTTGCTATTTCAGATCCAGCAGTGTCGATTAAAAATATCGAGCGTACCATTATAGACAAGGCATTCGAAAACGGATGGATTACACCGAGAATTCCGACTAAACGTACTGGAAAAAAGATTGCAGTAATTGGCTCAGGTCCAGCTGGGCTTGCAAGTGCTGATGAGTTAAATCAAGCAGGTCATTCTGTTACTGTTTTTGAGAGGTCAGACAGAGCAGGCGGACTATTAATGTATGGTATTCCGAATATGAAACTGGAAAAAGAGATAGTGCAACGCCGAATTCATTTGCTACAACAAGAGGGAATCGATTTTGTTTTGAATACAGAGGTTGGGAAGGATATTTCTGCGGAACAATTAAAAGCAAACTTCGACGCAGTTATTTTATGTATTGGAGCTCATAAGCATAGAGAGCTTCATATGGAAGGTAGCACTTGCCAAGGTGTTTATTATGCGATGGATTATTTAACAACTACAACAAAAAGCTTACTAGATTCCAATTTTACAGATGGTCAGTTTATTAATACAAAAGGTAAAGACGTTATTGTTATTGGTGGTGGAGATACTGGAGCAGATTGTGTGGCTACTGCGATACGACAAAAATGCCGAAGTATCGTTCAGTTTGGTAAGCATCCTCAGTTGCCAGTATCAAGAGCTGAAGATAATCAATGGCCAACTGATCCGAATATATATAAATTAGAATACGCATATGAAGAAGCAGCTGCAAAATATGGGAAAGATCCACGTGAATATTTAATACAGACTACAAAAATGGTAGCTGATAGAAACGGAAATTTAAAAGAACTTCACACTATACAAATGGAAAAAGTATTAGGAGAAGATGGATTTTTCTATTTTAAAGAGCTACCTGGAACAGAAAAAGTCTGGCCAGCACAATACGTATTTGTTGCTATTGGATTTGAAGGACCTGAAACTTCATTAGCGGAACAATTTGGAGTAAATATTGTAAATAAAAAAATTGCTGCTTCTACGAAGGATTACTCCACTAATATTGAGGGAGTTTTCACTGCAGGTGATGCTAGAAAAGGGCAAAGTTTAATCGTCTGGGCAATTAAAGAAGGGCGAGAAGTAGCGAAAAAAGTAAATGAATATGTAAGTAAAAAACCAGTCATTTTATAAATGACTGGTTTTAGTCTGCTAGTGTACTAAAGTTTTTGTTTTAATTTTAATAGATAGATGGCATAATAATAGCATACTAAAAGTGGAGGCATGAGAATGATTGGCATTATTGATTACGGAGCAGGAAATTTACATAGTGTGATGAAAGCAATTGCTCGTTTAGAATATGATACAAAGCTAATTACGAAACCATCCGATCATGATGAATCGATTACAAAGTTGATATTACCTGGAGTGGGTAATGCAAAAGTTGCTATGGAAATATTAAATGAATCGGGTTTAAGTGATTATTTAAAGAGTGAAGTCGCAAAAGGAACTCCATTGTTAGGAATTTGTCTTGGTATGCAACTACTTTTAGAATCAAGTGAGGAAGGGGACGTTCCTTGTTTAGGTCTCTTAAAAGGGACAGTACCGGAATTTAAAGTGGATGCCGAAAAGATTCCACATATGGGTTGGAATCAAGTGAAAGATGTTCAGCAACATTTCTTATTCAACAACATCCCAGATAATACTGATTTTTATTTTGTACATTCTTTCTTTGCAAATCCATTAGAAGAAAAGGATGTACTAGGAACAACTAAATATGGGATAGATTTTGCAAGTGTAATAGGAAATGAGCAAGTAATGGGTGTTCAGTTCCACCCTGAAAAAAGTGGGAAATTCGGGATCCAATTATTAGATAACTACTGTAAGTGAGGAGTTCATATATATGCTAAGAAAAAGAATAGTTCCTGCAATCGATGTATTAAATGACAAAGCAGTTAAGTATGTACAATTTAGAAATCCTACTATTATCGGTGATCCTGCAGAACTTGGGAAGAAGTATACGGAAGATGGTGCAGATGAATTAATTTATTTGGACACGACGGCTTCACTAAAAAACCAAGACTTAAAAATTGAATGGATTCGTAAAGTAGCAGAACAGGTGTACATTCCATTTTCAGTAATCGGCGGTGTCCGAACAGTTGATGACTTCAAAAACTTGCTTCGAGCAGGAGCAGATAAAGTTGGAGTGAACTCTGCAGCAGTACAAAGACCTGAGCTTTTAAGGGAAGCAGCAGATATATATGGAAAACAATGTGTAGTATTAGGGCTAGATGCGATGCCAATATATAATGATCAAGAAGAAATAATCCGTTGGGAAGTTTATACACACTCTGGTCATGAAAAAACAGGGATGGATGTTGTCGAATGGGCTCAGCAAGCGACAGAACTGGGTGCTGGAGAGATTATTTGTACAAGCATCCACAAAGATGGGATGAAAAATGGCTATGATGTAGAGCTAATTAAATTACTCTCAGAAAAGACAAATGTACCAATAATTGCGTCTGGCGGTGCTGGAAAGTTGGAACATATTGAAGAGGTATTTTCAGCTGGCCAAGCAGATGCTGCACTTGTTGCTTCAATGATTCATTATGGTGATTATACAATTTCTGAAATTAAGGCCTATTTACAAAACAATAATATTAATGTTCGTTTATAAATACAAAAGGAATCGCCATAGAAATTAGCGATTCCTTTAATTTTATCCAATAGACTAATTAACTATTAACGAGCTATTTGTCACGACAGGATGTAGCTCCCCGTCAATTGCAAAAGATACTCTTCCTGTCTCTTCCGAAACAACTATTACGAGTGCATCACTTTTTTCAGATAAACCAATTGCCGCACGATGACGTGTACCTAGTTTCTTGTCTCCTACAAATATACTCGACAAAGGAAGAACATTTGATGCAGAATGTATTTGATTGCTTCTTACTAAGACCGCCCCATCATGAAGTGGATTACCAGGGTAAAAAATAGATTCTAATAAGGAGTGTGTTAGTTTTGCGCCGATGGGAGTACCTGGTCTTAAAAATGGATTAAGTATATCATTACGCTCAATTACAATTAATGCACCATGTCTTTGGTGTGATAGATGTTGAATAGCACTAGAAATATCTAAATACATATCAGTGAATGGAGATAAATAACAATTTAAATAAAAAGAAGCGGCAACTGCTTCTGCCTTTTCAAATTGTCCTTTAATAGTAGCGAGCCCTCCTAAAAGGCAAAAGTTGTCATTATCTAATGTAGTTAAACCTTTATTGATTTCAACCGAGATAGTTTCCAACTCTATTTTTAATTGTTCTTTTAGAGGTGAAAAGTCACAATTGGATTGTTTCATTTATTAAACCTCATTTCAACAAATGATGATTGTTTTGATAATTAGATTGTATGGTAAATAGTTTACCCTAAAAGAATAAGTTCATTCTTTAATATCCCGTATAACAAATCTATCCATATGCTTGCTAGTCACAATGTCTATATAATCTCAATAAAGGGGAAGAAGTACTAAGTTATGATAGATTGGGTAAACTCTAAGGGTACAGTCGATTTAAATGCAATAATTTATAATGAATTTTATAAAGACTAGTCTTTTATTGGGGAGTATAATACATGGAAAAAGAAATGGTGCAGTTAAAAGATGATTTGACTTTAGTTCAATATCTGGAAGAATTATTTGAAAAGGGAAACGGAGAAATCCAAGTAATACATGAAGCTATGTACAAGTTTATTGCTATTAATAATAATGAAATTATAGATGACCATTTAAAAGCCGTTAGACAAGAATTAGCTAAAATCTATATTTTAGTTGGAAGAATGCAAGAAGGTAAAATTAATCAAACAGATTTTCGATATACATCATTAGATATTGAATTGTTTTTTGTTAAATATCGAACAGTGATTGACCACATTATCGCATCCATTAAATTGTATTTCGAGATCCCACCTAAGCCTAGAAAAAATTTATGGGAGATATTTGAGATTCTCAATAAAAAAATAGAAGAGCACCAATTAGAAGATTATCCTTTACTCAAAAGTAGTTTGTGGTTTAAAGATATAGCAAACTATAGAAATGGTTTAGTTCATGGGGGGAGTAATTGCATGGTATTTAAGCATGATACCGAAATAATCTTTCAAATTTTTGATTTAAATTTTGATAATATCATTAATGACCTGGAATATTTAAAATATGAAAAGAACGTTTACTACTTTAGATACTTCTTAGTAGTATATATGGCATATCTACACTATTTTTTAAATGACATTTTCAACCTAATGATTACTTTAAATGGTGGAAATATTAAGTCTCAACCCCAATTTATAGAAAATGAGATGCCATTTGGTACGATTGATAATAGTGACATTATAAAGTCGTGGTGTAAAGATTGTATTAATGCCATTGAACAAGAATTAACTAAGTTTAACTAATCACTAATTTAATGCATTTTTCATTATTTTTGGAGAAGAAAGTAGAAAAAAGTAAATTGCATTTTAATAGGCGACCTTCTCTATAATTGAGTTGGTCGCCATTTAATGTAATTATCTGAGGCAATCGGAATTTTTCTCCGCTAAATATACGATAAAAAGTGGGATTCTCCATAGTTTTTTATACCAAATGCCTAAAGTGGAACGAAAGATAGTTCTTTTTTTGTTAACTTTCTATAATATTTCCCAGCCTCGTTCTTTTGCTATATTTCTCAGCTTTTCTTCTGGTTTTACCGCAACGGGGTTTCCTACGAGCTCTAACACCGGTAAGTCTGAGTAGCTGTCCCCGTATGCGAAACTATTTTCCCAATCTATTTGTTTATCCTTTAAAATTTTCAAGATATTTTCTGTTTTGCGAGGTCCATTTACGTGCGTAATGGGGGAATGGATGTCTATTTTGTCCTCTTTGTAATGTATGTCTGTACCTATAATTTGGTTAAAGGTCATCCCTGCAGTAACGCGTTGTAAAAACTGTGTATATGCTCCCGAGACAAGTAATATATGTACATCTTCCGATTGATGCTTTTCTAATCTTTCTACCACATCTTGATTAAAATCTTTTTGCATTTTATCTTTTAATTCTTCAAAATAAGCATCCATTTCAGCAGTAGATATTCCGCTGAAAGCTTCTAAATACAATTGCATGGAACGTGCTTTCATTTTTGAAGTAGGATAAAGTTTAAGTTTATTCGCAATATAAGGAGGGACGATTGATCTATAAAAGCGTTTATAATTTGTTTTATAAATGGGGTGTTCTTTTAAATGATTCATTAACAATTTAAATGTTTCTTCGGCATATAATGTTCCGTCAAAGTCAAAAATTGCGACACGCATATAATTCACCCTTTTCATTTGTAATAATATACTTAAGGTAAATTATACGTTATTTCGGAATAGAAACAATGTATTTAAAAACTCGTCCCCACAGAAGGGACGAGAAAGGGAATCAACTCATCATTTTTCCTTGTACAGGAGCATATGCGTTTAACATTGCTTGCATGCTTTGTTGATCAAGTTGTGGTACTTGGTAGTAGTGATGCTTGTTTTGATAAATAGAAAGCTCATAAGCCATTTCGATGCAGTTTGGAATTGAATCTGCAAGAACTCGACGCACTACTGGGTTTGTAGTTTCTAAAGCAGCACCAGTTTTAATTGTTGCAGCAGCTTTTGCAGCTCCCAGTAAATAACCAGAAATCATTTCGTCATTAATTTCATTTGCATTTTGCATAGGCTTTTTCGGTTGAGAAGGCTTCGTTCCATATACAAAGTCATTGCCTTGTTGCATTTTATAGCTTGTTGTTGGATGTGAAGGGTCTTGTCCAGTTTTAAAGCATTCAACCGTAATATTATATTCATCAAGTGCAAATGCATATTGACGATCCAAGATGTTCAACAATTCTTGGTCTTTTACATGTGGACGTAAAATTGTTTTCAAGTTTAAACCAGATAAAACAGTTGATAAAACTTCATGAACATCAAATACTTCATGACCACCATGATTCATTTGTTGAGAGATATTTCCGGTTTGCATATTTTGATGAGTTTGACCTTGAGCTTGACCTTGAGCTTGACCAAATGGGTTTTGAGTCATTCAATAATTCCTCCTTGTAGAAAATGTGATGAAACCATCCTCATTAGTTTGACCACATTATTCGTTCATATGCATAAAACAGGGGAAATTAAAACATTCAAGAAAATCTATGTTACAAATCCATTACAAGTGCCAGGCACCAGAAACAAACGGAAAAAATAAAACAATCATGAATAGTTGAATTCATGATTGTAAAGTATTATTTATTATTTTCTACTGCTTCTACTAATGAGAAGATAAAGGAATACAAAAATTGATAAGTTTGTTCAATTGTAGTGTCTTCGTTAAATCCTGCCATATAATTTAGTGGTAAGTTTACTTCCCATAATCCATCTTCACCAGAAAACATTAAGCTATAGTTCATCTTTTCGGAATCAAAATGTTGATTTAAGTAATCTCGTATAGACCCACCAAATTTCTTTTGTAATGCTAATCCAAACATTGCTGTGTATACTTCGAATACTTCGTCGAATTCTAATGCAATAGCATCTACATTAATAATATCAAAGCTTTTAGATTCTACATATACATATTCAGTTTGGTTTTCTTTGACATGGGAAAGTGGAGATTGAAAAAATTCCTTAGTACCTTTAGAAACCGTTTCGTCTGTTTCTTTAACGAATCGTTCAATTATAGCTTCAGAAAACTGTTCATTTTTTTCAGTTATTACTACTTTTTGTTCGGCAGAAAGCAATTGATGTCTTTCAGCATAATCTTTTTCTTCTATCAATAAATTAATTTCCACGCCATTTGCTTCGTTGATTTTTTTGGACAATTTTTCGGTTATCATAAATAATTATTCCTTTCTTCCTCTGCGATTTCTTCTGCTATCACTTGAAGGTCATATGCATCAATAATGAATAAAGAGTAGTTTTCTTTTTCAGCAAATTGTTGTGCAAGTTTTTTAAAATATCTGGGTGAACCTTCGTTTTCTTCGTCGTACACAATAAGAATTCCATCCGAATTTCTAAGTAGAAATTTATTTTTTTCGATGAATTGCCATGGAGCCTCGTAAGGTCTTTTAGTAATACTTGTATGATAATCCGCTTGAAAAAGCAAATTTCTATACTTTTCTTGTTTTTGCTCATTCCAATTTTTTTCTTGCTCCAGAAAAGGGGTTATTATAGCTAATTTTAAATGTGGAAAATCGACTTTCATCTCGAGTAATAATTCGGCAGCCCAAGTTTCAACCCCTTGTTGACCACTTAATATTATCCATTCAAGACCCTCATCCATTAGTAAAAGCAATTGATTGTATATAGCTCTTTTTATAATAGGTATTCCTGCATGTGAATCATTAAAAATACCTAATTCATGTGCTTTATAACCAGTTATAACTAAACGTTTTGTCATTCTTTTCGACCTACTTTGTTTTACATCTACATTTTATCATACCACTTAATTGTCACCATATAAATATTCATCTCATACACTAGTGTGATTGTTTAGAAAGGATAGTTAAAGTTAATCCAAATTCACAGCCAAATGTTGAGTTTGTCAGTAATGTTGAATCTTATCTTTACCAACAACTTATGAGATTGAATGGACAACATATTGCAGTTCAAACTACTAGAAGTACACTTCAAGGAATATTAACAATTTTAACTCCGGATCACATTGTATTAGATGTTAGCGGCACTCCTTTTTTTATACGAAACCAGCAAATTGTTTGGGTTACACAAGCGCTATGAGGGAAGGAGAGACTAAATGTTTAATCGTGTAAACAAGCTCCTAATAGAACTTCCCAACGTAGAATATGGTGATGCAAATGCAGCTTCGGCTGTCCAAGAGCTGTTAGGTGGAAAATTTGGTGAAATGTCCACATTAAATAATTATATGTACCAATCCTTTAACTTCAGAGGGAAATCAAAATTAAAGCCTTTTTATGATTTGGTTGCCAGTATCACAGCAGAGGAATTTGGTCATGTAGAGCTTGTCTCCAATACAATTAATCTTTTGCATAAAGGAACTTCTTTTGCCGGAGACCCAGATATAACTCCGCTTCAAAATGCTACAGATAAACGGAACACCTATTCCTTCATTGCAAATGCACAGACTTCTTTAGCTGGAGATTCAATGGGGAATCCATGGAGAGGAGACTATGTGTTTTCATGTGGAAACTTGGTACTAGACTTGCTTCATAACTTTTTCTTAGAATGTGGCGCTCGTACACATAAAATGCGTGTATATGAGATGACAGACCACCCTGCTGCTAGAGAATTAATTGGCTATTTACTTGTTCGTGGAGGTACACATATTCTTGCGTATGCAAAAGCGATAGAAATGGCAACAGGAACAGATGTGACAAAGATGCTTCCTATTCCAAGTTTAGATAATCGCGTTTTTGATCAAGCAAGAAAGTATGAGGAACGTGGATATGGAAACGTATTATTCACATGGAATAATGTAGGCGACTATAAAGATATAAAATATATTTGGAAAGGGACTAATCCAGTAAGTGGGGATCAGCTCTTTGTAAAAGAAGGTAGTCCAAAAGGATATGATATTCCTGATTTAGAGTCAAAACCTGAAGAATTCGCACCTGGCATAGGACCTGATGAATATGCAGCAATTGCTAAAAGATTAATGTCTAATATGTAAAAAGAAAGGACCGATTGTGAACTCGGTCCTATTTATTAATTATTTGTTTACTTAAAAGGTCACTAATTTCTTCTACTGAAAATCCTAGCTCATTCAACACTTCACTATTATGTTGTCCTAATAGGGGAGCAGGGCTCTTGAATTGTCCAGGTGTTTCTGAGAATTTTGCAGGGAATCCAAGTGTCTTCATCGGACCAGCTACAGGGTGTTCATAATCTAAAATCATTTCTCTAGAAAGTATGTGTTCATCTGAAAGAGTTTGGTCATATGAATAAATTGGTCCTGAAGGAATCCCGTGCTCATCTAACAGATTCAGCCAATAGGATGAGTCGTGTTCTTTTAAAATATTTTCAATTTCAACTTCTAATTCATCGACATGAAGTGAACGTATACTATTTGTTAAAAATCGTTCATCCGATATCCACTCTGGTTTATTTACTACTAATAAGCAAAATTTTTCCCAAAGCTTTTGATTAGCTGCACCGATTAAAATAAATCCATCTTTCGTTTTGTAACCTTGATAGGGTGCAGAAACTCGGTGTGCAGTACCATTCCTTCTTGGCACCTCGCCTTTTCCAAAGTATGCAGCAGCTTCCCAAACAGTCCAAGCAAGTCCGGAATCTACTAACGAAACGTCAATATACTGACCATTTCCTGATTTCAATCGATGAATATATGAAGCTAAAATAGATTGAACTGCTGTTTGAGCTGCAGCGATATCATGGATTGCAATACCTACCTTCACAGGCTTTCCAGTGCGTTCTCCTGTCATATCGATCAAACCGGAGAGACCTTGAGCCATAATATCAAAGCCACCTTTATTCTTGTAAGGTCCAGTTTGGCCATAACCAGATATAGAACAATAAATAATAGCAGGATTAATTGATTTTAACGAATCATAATCAATACCAAGTTTCTTCGTAACACCTGGACGATAATTCTCGATGAAGACATCTGCATCTTTTATAAGTTTATATAATATTTTCAAGCCTTCTTCTGTCTTCAAATTAAGACATATCCCACGTTTATTTCTGTTTACCATCATATACATATAACTTTCTTCGTTAATATATGGACCCATTGTTCGGGTATCATCGCCCTTAGGAAACTTTTCCACTTTAATAACATCAGCACCCATATCTCCTAGCACCATTGTGCAATAGGGACCAGCAAGAACTTGTGATAAATCAATTACTTTCATTCCTTTTAAAGCTTGTTCCATTTCCAACTTCCCACCTTTAAATCTGCCATTAGCTTCTAACAATTTTTAATTTGCGAAGCTCCTCTAAATTACGTGCTCCACTCAAAGAAATAGACACATTTGTTTCTTGAAGGAAATTTTCAAGAACCCTTTCCACACCAGCTTGCCCACCACTAGCAAGCCCCCAAACAAAAGGACGTCCGATGCAAACTGCAGTTGCACCTAGTGCTAGAGCTTTTACAGCATCTGAACCTCGTCTTACGCCACTATCAAATAGCACAGGGATTTGCCCTTTTACGACTTCTACTATTTCTGGAAGGGCATCGATACTTGCGATAACCCCATCTAACTGACGACCACCATGATTTGAAACAATTATTCCATCTATCCCTTTTTCAATTGCTAGCTTTGCGTCTTCTGGATGGAGAATACCTTTTAGCAAAATCGGCAATGAAGTATACTCTCTTAATTCTTCGATATTGTTCCAATTTAAAGTAGGATGATAGATGTTCTCTATCATACTATCAATAATGGCATCCACCGAATGATCTGAAAGGGCAGCCATAAAAATAGGGTCAGAAGTATAATTTCCTTGACCAAAACCACGTTTAAGTGGGGAGAACTGATTTCGAACATCTTCTTCACGCCAGCCAAGCATAACTGTATCTACCGTTAACACAATTGCTTCATACCCGGCAGCTTCTGCTCTTCTAACCATGCTAAATGAAATTTCTTTGTTTTGAGACCAATATAATTGGAACCATTTCGAACTGCCTTTAGTTGCATCTGCAATTTCTTCGATGGAATAACTAGATACGGTACTTTGTATATATGGATAATTAAATTTTGCCGCTGCTTTAGCAACAGCAATTTCTCCATCCTCATGTGCGATTTTATTTACTCCTACAGGAGCTATGAAAAGGGGATGAGGATATGTATGTCCAAGGATAGTTACTTCTGTATTTAAAGTAGAAACATCAGTAAGAAATCTTGGTACAATAGAATACTTTTCAAATGAATTGCTATTTTTACGATATGTTTCTTCACCGCCAGCAGATGACCGGATGTAACCAAATGGACCTGCATCTAATTTTTCCTGTGCAGCTTGTTCTAATTCACTAAAATTAATAGGGTATTTTTCATTAGAACCAATATTATCTAGTAACAAATCATTATTTTTTATAGTTGACATGAGCTCACCTCTTAAGAAAAATTAGGTTTTCTTTTCTCTAAAAATGCTTGAATTCCTTCTTTATAATCATCTGAACTGAATGAATCTAAAATTAGTTGTTCAATTTCTTTCGTTTCTGCATTTTCACCGTCTATAATCGATTGGATTACTTGCTTGATGCCATTATTTGCTACAGAAGATTTACGTGTAATTTTTTCGGCAAACTCAAGACATTTCTCTTCAATCTCTTCCATAGGAAATACATAATCGATTAAACCTAATTCTTTTCCTTCTTCAGCAGAGATTAACGAAGCAGTATAAAGTAATTCTTTTGCTTTTGAAGGACCGATTAAATTCACTAAACGCTTAGTACTTGTTAAGTTATAAATAATTCCGATATTTGAAGCGGTAATACCAAGTTTACTTCCTGAGGTAGCAAATCTAAAATCACAAGAATTAGCTAGCTCTAACCCACCACCAATTGCCAATGTTTTAATAAGAGCTATTGTTGGTTTTGGAAAACGATACAATTTCTCAATAGACTCCAAAGTTGCATCATTATAATCTTTTGCTTTTTGTGCGGAAAAACGATTTTCAAGGAATTCTGATATGTCAGCTCCAGAAGAGAAGGCTGATTCGTCCACACCTTTTAAAATTAATATTTTTATTTTAGAATCACTTTCGAGCTCATCCAAAATAATACCTAGCTGTTTAAACATAGCGAGTGAAAAAGAGTTTTTCTTCTCTGCCCGATTAATAATGAGAGTAGCGATTGATCCGTTACGTTCAACATACAAATAGTTAGTCATATGAAAACCTCCGATTAATCTTTCTTCAATCTTGCTGCTAATCTATTGCCGATGGATTGAATACTTTGTACGAGGATAATTAAAATAAAGACAGTAGCGTACATTACATCAACTTCGTAACGTAAATGTCCAAAACGGTAGGCTAAATCTCCAAGTCCACCAGCTCCGACCATTCCAGCCATGGCAGTTGCGCCAATTAAACTAACTGTTGAAATAGTTAATCCTAAAATGATAGAAGGGCGTGCTTCTCTTAAAAGTACATGCCAAATTATCGATTTAGTTTTTATCCCCATCGCTGTATAGGCCTCGATTACACCATTCTCTACTTCAAGTAAGGCAGACTCCATTAAACGTGCGATATAGGGAGCAGTATAGATAACTAATGGAACTATAACTCCTTTAACACCGATTGTCGTACCAACAATTATTTTCGTAAAAGGAAGTATAAAAAAGAGTAAAATGATAAAAGGAACTGAACGTACTATGTTAATAAATAAATTACTAATTTGATATAAAACTTTATTTTGTAATGCCTGACCTGGTCTAGTTAATACGATTAAAATTCCTAAAGGAATTCCGATTAGGACAGAGAAAAACAGTGAAATTCCAACCATTTGGAAGGTTTCAATCACTGACTTTCCGATAATCGGTAACCATTGCTCTGTAAACTGTTCATATCTGCTCATGATTGTCCCTCCAAATCTTCAGTACCAACTCCGTGGTCTTCTAGAAATTTTAGTGCAGCAGTTACTTGGTCCTTCACACCAATTAAATGAACGACAATGTTTCCAACGATCCCATTTTTTAATTCAATAATATTAGCAGTTAAAATATTTGGCTGAACATTGAATTTTTGGCTAACTTCTGCGAGTAGAGGCTTACCTGTACTTTCTCCAACAAATGTTAAACGTGTAACAGCTCCTGTAACATTTAACTGAGTGATCAAAGTAGCAGAGAGATTTCGCTGACTAATTGTACTTAAAAACTTTTTAGTAGTTGGATGACTTGGTTTAGTGAATAGATTAATAGCAGTGTTCTGCTCAACCACTTCTCCATTTTCCATTACATATACATAATCACAAATCTTTTGAATCACATTCATTTCATGCGTGATCAGTAAAATTGTTATTCCAAGTTCTCTATTAATTTTTAATAATAGTTCTAAGATAGAATCGGTTGTTTCAGGATCAAGCGCACTAGTTGCTTCGTCACTTAATAACACTTCCGGTTCTTGTGCAAGAGCACGTGCAATTGCGACCCTTTGCTTTTGACCACCTGATAATTGATTTGGATAGTTATGATGTTTATCTGTCAGCCCTACAATTTCTAAGTATTTGTTTACTCTCGTTTTTACTTCTGTTGGATCATACCCAAGAAGTTTTAGAGGGATGGCTATATTATCGTAAACAGTAGCTGTTTTTAATAAGTTGAATCCTTGGAAAATCATTCCGATTTTATTTCGGACTTTTCTTAGTTTAGGAAGGGGAAGGGAGGTAGCTTCCTTGCCGTTAATGATAACTTTGCCTTGAGTAGGTTTTTCAAGCAGGTTTACGCAACGAATGAGTGTACTCTTTCCGGCACCGCTGTATCCTATTACTCCATGAATTTCGCCTTTTTTTACATGAATATTGACATTTTTCACTGCTTTTACAATGCCATTCTTGCTGTTAAATTCTTTCGATATATTTTCTAATACAATCATTGTTTGTCTTCCTTTCTAAAGAAAACGTTACCAAGGTCGGTAACGTTTTCGAATATTATCTACTCTTCCCAGCTAGGTAATACAGAACCTTGAAATTCTTCTTCGATGAATTTTTTAACTTCTTCTGATTGATATGCTTTTACAAACTTTTGAATCGTTGGGTCGTCTTTATTCTCAGCGCGTACAACAATGTAGTTTACATAAGGTGAATTAGATGACTCTAGTAAAATAGAATCTTCTTTTGGATTAATACCCGCATCTAAAGCAAAGTTAGTGTTGATTGCTGCTGCATCAACTTCGCTTAACTGTTTAGGAATTTGTGCTGCTTCTAGCTCAATGAATTTTAAATTTTTTGGATTTTCTTCTAGATCATAGATGGAAGCAGTTTCTCTTTTATCCTCTTTTATTTTGATTAGTCCATGTTCTTCTAAAATGTATAGTGCACGAGCACCGTTAGTTGGATCGTTAGGTAAACCAAAAGTTGCTCCGTCTGGAAGATCATCTATTGAGTCAAATTTGTCTGAGTAGACTCCCATAGGATTTAGAATTGTTTTCCCAACAGGTACTAAATCTGTTCCATGGTCTTCATTAAAAGTATTTAAGAAGGGCTCATGCTGATAACTGTTTGCATCTAAGTCTTCTTCAGATAGTGCAGTGTTTGGAAGTATGTAATCAGAGAAAACTTTTAATTCAATTTCCAGACCGTCTTTTGCAGCTACTTCTTTTGCAACTTCAACAATTTGTTCATGGGGACCTGCTGTAACTCCTACTACTAATTTTTTCTCATTTAACGCTTCCGTTTTTTCTCCTTCACTAGAGCTATCCCCACATGCTGCAAGTGCTCCAGATAAAAGTACTGTTGATAAAAGTAAACCAAATTTTTTCATTTCTTTTCCTCCTATAATTTATTAGTACTGTTGAATAAATATAAAAAGCCTCTCTTTCACAGAAAGAGAGGCACACAAAAATATGATTGTCCTCTCTTATCTGTCAAAACAAATGTTTTGCAGGATTTAGCACCTTTCTACATAAAAAATGTAGATGGTTGCCGAGCTTCAACGGGCCAGTCCCTCAGCTACTCTTGATAAGAGATAAAAGCTATTTAATTTTTCAGCTATTCCATAAAAGTTAATTTACTATATCAACTTATTAAAGTCAACAAATTTTTTCTAGTTGAAATTTTCAGTCGGATTAGTTTAAAGTTATTATCAATAAATAAATATGCAGGGATGATGAATTTTATGTCTTTAACAAGAGCAAATTATGCCACTGGTCAGTTAGGTAAAACTGTTGGTGCAAGACTAGTTTATGGTACAGATTTACTAGAAGGAATTGAGCAATTATGTAAAGTAAATTGTATTGAATATGCAACAATTATAAGCTGTTTTGGAAGTTTTCAACGAAGTGGTTTTGTTTATCTTGTTCCGAATAAAAACTCTAAAATTGGTGTTGGATATAACGACCTTATAGTAAAAGAGGGACCAATAGAATTTTTACAGGGGACAGGTGTTGTATGTAAAAGGGAAGGGGAATACGAAACTCATTTTCACGGATCCATGTGTGACCAACATGGCAACATTTTTGGAGGTCATTTTATCAAAGGAGAAAACCCTGTTATTACGGTTGATGTAGTTTTAGCTGAAGTTACTGGAATGGAGTTTCATCGTAAGTTTGATGAGGAAACAGGAGCAAACCAATTTTACCCAGTGGATTCTAATAAAACTTCAACAAATAAACTGTAATAAAAAACCCGATTTACAAAAGTAAATCGGTCGGGTAGGTTGTAGACAAAAAGAAGTTTGCTAACTCTAGTTCGTTATGACAAACTCGAATTATTTTATAAAGGATAAATAAGGTTTTCCGAAGCTTACCCCTCGCTTTCCGCGGGCGAGCGCCGAGCCTCCTCCGCAGCTCTCGCTACGTGCGGGGTCTCGTCTGTCTCGCTTTCCCGCAGGAGTCGAGTGGACGCTACTCCAAACTAATAAATTGCTACCCTATTATTTTCTATATACTTAGGAAGAATAATATTGAGGTAATAGAAAATGACCGCAAAAAATCAAAAATAATGAACGTTCAGTTAGCAAACTGCCTTTATTCTACAATCTGAGCAATTTACAAAAGTAAATCGATATTTTATTAAAATAGATTTAGTTTTTCAATACGATTTATAGCTTCTACCAATCGAATTTCATCCACTAATAAGCCAACACGGACATAGCCTTCACCAAAGGATCCGAAACCATTTCCAGGAGCTACAGCTACATCGGCTTTTTCTAAAAGTAAGTCTGCAAATTCTTGACTTGTGTAACCTTTTGCAACTGGTAACCATGCAAAAAAGGAGCCTTTTGGTGCTTTGACATTCCATCCTATTCTTGAGCAAGCATTTACTAATGCATTTCTTCTACCTTCATACAAAGAAACAAGTTCATCGACACATTCCTGGCTCTCATTGAGTGCAGCAGCGGCAGCAGTTTGGATTGCGGGGAACAGACTAACAAATAAATGATCTTGAATAATATTGATCGCTTCAATTATTTTTGGGTTTCCAACTGCGAAGCCAACCCTCCAACCCGCCATATTATAAGTTTTGGAAAGGGTATACATCTCTATACCTACATCTTTTGCACCTTTAACCTGTAAAAAGCTGATTGGTTTTTGACCGTCAAAACCAATTCCTCCATAGGCAAAGTCGTGAACAATCGCTATATCTGCTTCTTTTGCAAGTGCAACAGTCTCTTCAAAAAAATCCTTTGTTGCAGTTGCCCCAGTAGGATTGTTTGGATAATTTAAGTACATTAACTTCGCATCTTCTTTTTGTATTTCTGTTAATTTACTGTAATCAGGAAGAAAGTTGTTTTCTTCTAGTAAAGGCATTGTTTCAAATCGAACACTTGCTAGCCCCACACCTGATAAGTAATCTGGATAACCTGGATCTGGTAAGAGCATTAGTTCATTTTCGTTCATCATTGCTAATGGTAATTCAACTAGACCAATCTTCGTTCCGAACATTATTGCAACTTCGGTATATGGATCTATTTCTACATTGTACTCGCGTTTATAAAAGTCTGCAGCTGCTTGTTTTAACTCATTTATTCCTCGAAAAGGGGAGTATTTGTGTGATAAAGGATTTGTTGCTGCATCTTGCAATGCTCTAACTATATGTTCAGGAGTAGGTTGATCTGGATTGCCCTGGCCTAAGTTTATGACATCTCTTCCTTCTGACACAGCTAATGCTACTTTTTGAACAAGTGTTGCAAAAAATTGAGTAGGTAAATTTTTTAGTAGATTTGAAAATTCCATGTGTGATACCTCTTTTTCTAAATAGTTGCATAGATTAGACAAATCTTATAATCTTTTTAGTATTATGTCTATAGGTGGTGGCGAAATGAAAGTTGCATGTGTTCAATTAGATATTGCGTTTGGAGCGCCAAAAGAAAATTTTTTGAAGGTTGAAGAAAAAGTAAGAGAAGCAGCCTCTTTAGGAGCTAAAATTGTTGTATTACCAGAGATGTGGAATACAGGGTATGATTTAAAGAGATTAAAAGAAATCGCGGACTTGGAAGGCGAAACTACGAAAAAATTATTTTCTCGATTGTCCAAAGAATTAAACATTCATATAGTTGGGGGATCTGTTTCTACCAAAAAAGGGGAGCAGTTTTACAATACAATGTACGTTACAAATTCTCATGGAGAGATAATTTCTGAATATAACAAGGCACACCTATTTAAATTAATGGATGAACACCATTATTTGGAAGAAGGTAATGAAAAGAATCTATTTACATTAGATGGTGTCAAAATGGGTGGAATTATTTGTTATGATTTACGCTTCCCTGAATGGACACGAGCTCATGCATTAAGTGGTGCAAAGGTAATGTTTATTCCAGCTCAATGGCCAGATACACGAATTGATCACTGGAAAATATTGTTGCAGGCAAGAGCTATTGAAAATCAAATTTTTATTGTTGCTGTAAACCGTGTAGGAAGTGATCCAAACAATTCATTTGATGGTAATTCGATGGTAATAGCCCCTTGGGGAGAAGTATTGTGGGAAGGCGAAAATGAAGAAAAGGTTAAACTAGTGGATATTGATATAAATGAAATTGAAGATGTTCGAAAAAGAATTCCTATATTTCAAGATAGAAGAGAAGTATTATATAAGTATCTTTAAAAACAAGGGGGATTTGAGAGATGGAAGAAAATATTCGCGCTATTCAGGATGACTATCCAGATGATTTTGCTTGGTGTTATGGGTGTGGTAGATTAAACGAAGACGGGTATCATTTACGAACGTACTGGAATGGGGACCAGACGGAAACTGTATATGAGCCAAGAGAAGAACATATTGCAATACCTGGATTTGTGTACGGAGGATTAATTGGTGCACTAGTAGATTGCCATGGGACAGGATCAGCATCTCTTGCTTTACATCGGAAGAATGGTCATGAGCCAGGAAGCGGTGAAACACCACCTCGTTTCGTAACAGGCTCATTGCATGTCGATTTCTTAAAACCTACTCCGAAAAATGTGTTGCTTAAAGCGATAGGCACAGTAGAAGAGATTCATCCGAAGAAATGGAAAGTGACAACTGAAGTATTTGCAGGTGACGTACTTTGTGCTAAAGGAGAAGTAATTGCAGTTGTAATGCCGTCAACTTTTGCCCAATCAAAATAACATAAGATTATCGAACACAGGATTATTTTTTTCCTGTGTTTTTTTCATTCCTCAAACATATATTTTTATATGCGGAAAGGTGATGATCATGTTTTTACAAAAGTCTCTTATTATTTTTTTAGGAAGTATTTTAATAGCAATCGGAATCAATTTTTTTATTGTTCCTTATCATCTATTGGACGGTGGAGCCATTGGCATAAGTTTAATCATTCATTATTTATTTAATGTAAAAGTTGGGATTGCTATTATTTGTGTCAGTTTGCCGATATTTTTAATAGCTTGGATGAACTATCGAACATTTTTTTATAATGGTATTCATGGATTATTATTTTCTTCAGTAATCATTGATTTCTTCTATCCTTTACATATTGCAGGGCAGAAATTAATTACGAATGAATTGGCTGGAGCGATAAGTGGTGGGATTTTTGTTGGCCTAGGAATTGGTTTAATGCTTCGATCAGACATAACAATTGGTGGAACAGATCTACTTGCTCAGATGATCTCTAAAATGTTACGCATTAATCCGGGATTAGGGATTCTATCGATTGATATATTAGTAGTAGTCATGGGGAGTCTCCTAGTCGATTCTGTATCATTATTGTATTCTTGCATCACTGTAGTTTCTGTTGGTATTACCACTACTCTTTTAGCCAAAAAATATTAAGAAGACTGAATAACCGGATTAAGTAAGAACAAAGAAGGGGATATAGAATACGAGGAGGTGACAGAAACTGGATACAATTTTATATATTGTTTTTACACTTGCTTATTTAATACTTCTCGTAGTTGGATTAAAAGGAATCAGAAAGGAAGGTCTTCATAAGTGGACTAATGTTATCTATATAATTGTAATAGCACTTGTTTATGATAATTTTATCATTGCAATTGGTAGATGGATTGGAGAAAGTTCTTTCTTAGAAAGTTTAAATTTAGCGAGGTTCTGGTTTCATGCTTTTTTTACTCCGCTCTTAGTTATATTTTCAGTAGGTACACTTCAGGAAAGTGGGCTCAAATGGGCTCAAAAGACTTGGGCAAAAGCTGCAACTATTATTTATACACTAGGTATGATTGGATTAGAGCTTATTGTTGAAACAATTGGAATCAAATTAATACCAATACAGGAATTTGGTGTTCTAAGGTACGGAACAATAGAAGAGGTTTCTGGACCACCATTAATGATTTTGTTTGTAACACTGATACTAATTTTATGTAGTGTTGTTCTATGGGTAAAAACAAAGTGGGTGCTGTTTTTTATAGGTGTATTTATCATGACGATTGGAAGTGCGATACCTATAAATGTTGAAAGTGGGGCAGTGACCAATGCATTTGAGTTATTTCTCATTTTCACTCTTATTTGGACTAAAAGAGAACTCATTCAAAACAAAATTTCAATAAAGTAGATTTTGGTCCAATAAGAGCAAATTAAACTAGGTTTTAGGTTATATGGAATACTACATATCTATGTGCATTCGAAGCTTGCCGCACGTTAGCTTGAGCCACTGTTTGCGCTAGGTGATGTATCCCTCTGTCTCATACTGACGTCATGCGGCTAGGGAGGCGCGAATGCAGTTGTCAGCGATTACGATTAAAAGGTTTTCTTGAACTTAAATACTATAATCAATGACTTATAAAAAGGGATTTTTTTATCAACAGTGGAAAATAGGATGTGCGCCTCCCACGCCGCAAGACCGCGAAGAATGAGACCCTTAAAAAAAGCGACTCATCCTGAGGAGTCTCATGCAAAGCGTGCGGCAAGTGCACATCCGTGTTTCAAGTATTCTATAGTGCTAAAACACTTTTTTTAGTTTTCCAAAACTTTCATTATGCTAAACATGGCATCTAATTTACGAACCAAATGGTGTTTCGGTACAAGTTTCTCAATGTTAGCATTTCAAGTTGTTCACGTTCATTGATTTGGTTTTTGGTCAACATGATATTCAACACCTCAACTTCTTAGAAGATTTAGAACCTCAACACTTTTTAAATTAGCCAACACTAGTCGATTGGAGTGGAAGGCGCGAAGACTCCTTCGGGAACAGCACGAGCCGAAGCACCCGGACTGAGCGTAGCGAAATTAATTTTTGCGACGAGCTTGCGCAGGTGCGAGGGAGAAGGCTGAGGCCGTGCCCGTGGAAAGCGTAGCGCCTGAAACGGAAATTGACGATTTCTTACTATGTATTGTAGATAAAAAAAGACTATAGACTATTTCAAATTTCTTTGAGTTTGTCTACAGTCTGAAGAGACATGCTTAGCATGTCTCTTGTTTATTATGATGTGGAAACAACTTCATCAACTGGTGCTGCTTCTTTTGGTTCAGGGACTCTCGATAGAATGAAAAGGCCGATAATAAATAAGACAACTAAACTAAACACGCCATAGTTTGATTTTCCTGTAAGTTGAGCAGTAAATGCTACTAATAGTGGACCCATAATAGAAGCAAACTTGCCGAAAATATTGTAAAATCCAAAAAACTCATTTGAATTTTCTTTTGGTACTAATTTCCCGAAGTATGATCTACTGAGAGCCTGTATACCGCCTTGGGAAGTTGCAACTAGCATTGCTAATATCCAAAAATCTACAATTGTTTCTAAGAAAACTGCGTAAATACATACAATGATATAAATGATTATGCCGACATAAAGCATTTTCTTCTCGGAAAATTTTCCTGCAAGTTTGCCAAACAGTATAGCGAATGGTGCAGCTACTACCTGAGTCGCGAAAAGCACTAGTAATAGCCCGGTAGTGTCAAGTCCTAGATCTGTACCATATGCAGTAGACATACTAATAATTGTTCCGACTCCATCAATATAGAAAAAGTACGCTAGTAAAAATAAGAACAATGCTCGGTATTTTCGTATTTCTTTAAATGTATTACCTAAGCGTTTAAAGCTTTGAATAACCGGGTTACCATCACGTTCAATAAAGTGTATCTGTTGGACATTTTTGAATAAAGGAATAGAAAACACGATCCACCATGTAGCTGTAATTAGGAATGCAATCCGACTAGCATTAATGCTTGAAAGAGGAATTACTTCCTTGCCTGCTAATAAAATAATAACAATACTAATTAAAAAGGGGATAGTGCTACCAATATAGCCTAAACTGTATCCTCTTGCTGAAACTTTGTGCATTCGTTTATCCGTGGTTACATCAACAATAAATCCATCATAAAAAACATTTGCGCCAGTTGCTCCGAGTGCAGCTAAAGTATAGCAAATTAATAATAGTAACCAATTATCATAGGGAACAAATGCTAGTAATGCAGTAAATGTAACTCCTAGTACAAAGAAAAAAGTGAAAAATTTCTTTTTCATGCCACGATAATCTGCGATTGAACCTAAAATTGGACCAAGCATAGCTAAAATAAAAGTGAATATTGCGATTGTATAACCAAGATAAGCTGTTGAATCCGCCCCATCTACACCAGCAGCTGTCGCAGAAGATTTATAAAATATTGGAAATACTGCAGTTGTAATAATGATCGAGTAAGCGGAAGAACCCCAATCATAAAGAGCCCAACTATTTTCTTGCTTTGTAAATTTCCCCATTTCTTATTATTCCCCCTCTTTATTACTAATATTGTACATTAACAAAAATCATTACGGTATATAAGAAGGAAAAATTACTTAATTTTTACAATAGAAATGGATATTGTACAATAAAATATATTCAGAAATTTGAAAATACATTATTTACAAAAGCTTAACATTTAGTTGAGCAAAATCGGATAAAATTAGTAATAGAGGAGTGAGAGTTTTATGACGATAAAAACAGATCAAAAAGCAATTATTGATATTGGGTCAAACACTATTCGACTTGTTGTATATAGCTACAATTCCTCTCAAGGCCTTGTTGAACATCATAATTTCAAAACAGTAGCAAGATTGAGCATGTACATATTGAGAAATGGAAATTTAAGTACAGAAGGTATTAACATATTAATAGAAACACTTACCAAATTTAAAGAGATATTATTAGATATAAAAGTAAATGATGTATTTGCTGCAGCTACTGCTGCGATCAGGCAAGCAAAAAACCAGAAAGAAATTTTAGAAATTGTGAAGTCTGAAGTAGGGTTAAATCTACAAATTTTATCAGAGGAGCAAGAAGCATATTATGGGTACTTTGCAGTAATTCATTCTACTAATATCTCCGATGCAGTAACAATCGATATGGGTGGTGGAAGTACCGAGGTTACGTATTTTAAAGATAAAAACCTTATTCGTTTTCATAGTTTTTCATTTGGAACAGTCTCATTAAAAGGAAAGTTTATGAAAGGGACAACCATTACGGATGAAGAAAAGTTAGAACTTATAAATTATGTGAGTGAACAGTTCTGTTCTTTAGGGTGGTTAAACCAATTACAAGTACCGATTATTACAATTGGAGGAAGTGCGCGAAATTTAGCGCTTGTTGATCAGCAACGGAAAAGCTTTCCTTTAAATGGAATTCACCAATATGAATTAAAGAAAGAAGACATACAAGAAATTAGTTTTATGTTAGCGCAATGTTCAGCGGATGGGTTGAAAAAAATAGACGGACTTTCAAGTGATCGTTCAGACATTATTATCCATGCGTTAGAAACATTTCGTACTTTAATGGAAGTAGTGGATGCTCCGTCAATGGTTTATAGTAAAAAAGGTTTACGCGAAGGTATAATTTTTTCTCAGTTGGTAGAAAAATTTCCGGAAGATTTTAATAAAAATGAAGTGATTAGAAAATCCATTCGTCATATATTAGGAAAGTTTCATGTACATGAATTGGAAGTTTCTCATTTATATAAAATATTTCAAAAGATATACATGTCCTTTGTACAATGGAAAAATATTCAACCATTAGAAAATGAAGAACTTTTATATTATGCGTATCAGCTTTATCATATCGGAAAACATATAGATCAAGATGCTGCCAGCCAACATACATTTTACCTAATAACAAATCTATCCATAAATGGTGTATCTAACGAAGAACGATTAAAGCTTGCCTTACTTGCTTCCTATCAAAATAGAGAGACTTTTAAACGGTACGTAAATTCATTGCCAACTTTTTTGAATGAGAGAGAAATAAAACAACTACGTGATATTGGTGCGTTATTTAGATTTATAAAAGGATTAGATATACTGAGTAGATCAACGATTATGGATGTTTTTCTTGAAAATTTAGCAAGTAACGTAATAATAACTTTTATTGTTTCTAATAATTTTATGTTGGAAAAATATCAAGCAGAAAAATTAAAAAAACATGTAGGAAAAATATGTAGTAAAGACGTACAGATAGAATTTATGATTTTGGAGGAATAAACTACATGAGCTTGGAGAGTACAGAAGATCATCGATTTGATGACTATGCTTATTATAATAATCGAGAAATCAGCTGGCTTGCCTTTAATGAACGGGTTTTACAAGAGGCTGAGGATGAAACCAATCCTTTACTTGAAAGATTAAAGTTCTTAGCGATATTTAGTTCAAATTTAGATGAATTTTTTATGGTAAGAGTAGCTGGATTACAGGACCAAGTAAGAGTTGGATTTAATAAACCTGAAAATAAGGCGGGTCTAACAGCTAAACAACAACTGGAGCAAATTTCGATTATTACAAGAAATCTTGTAACTAGACAAATGAAGATTTATAAAGATTTAATCGAGTTGAAGTTACCTAATGAAGGAATTTCTTTGTTAACTTTTAATCAATTATCACATGAACAAAAACAAGAATTAAATACAATTTTTGAAGAGCAAATTTTTCCAGTTTTAACTCCCGTTGCTGTAGATGCTTACCGACCATTTCCGATTTTGCTGAGTAAGACGATGAATATTTTAGTTATGATAGAAGATGAAAATAATATATCGATAGAACAATCTAAGTTTGCTATTGTTCAGGTTCCATCTGTCTTAAATCGATTCATTCAGGTTACTACAAAAGATGGTTCATTTGCTGCTGTGCTTTTAGAAGATGTAATCATTGAAAACATACATAAATTATTTCATGGATACCATATTAAATATGCCAATCCATTTCGTATAACCCGTAATGCTGATTTAACCATCCATGAGGAAGGTGCCCGTGATTTATTAATTGAGATTGAAAAAGAATTAAAGAAACGAAAATGGGGAGCTGTAAGTAGACTTGAGGTTAAATCAACCGAATTAAAGCAGAAAATTCTACACTATCTGTTAGGTGAGCTAGAAATATCTTTTGAAGATGTTTATAAAATAGAAGGACCGTTGGATATTACATTTTTATTTTCATTTATTAAGGTATTTGAAGGTAAATATGATCATTTATTTTATCAGTCATTTATACCTCAACCTCCCATGGATATTGCAACGGAGGAGGATATATATATGAAAGCCTTAAAACAAGATTTATTCTTTCATCATCCATATGAGTCCTTCCAACCAATTGTAGACTTTGTTGAAAAAGCTGCAGATGACCCAACTGTTTTAGCTATAAAACAGACCTTATATCGCGTAAGCGGAAATTCACCAATAATAAGAGCTTTAAAAAGAGCTGCGGAAAATGGAAAACAAGTTACCGTTTTAGTTGAACTTAAAGCTCGTTTTGATGAAGAAAAGAATGTTCATTGGGCGAAAGAATTGGAAAAAGCAGGATGCTTAGTTATATACGGGATGCATAATTTAAAAACTCATTCCAAAATAACGCTAGTCGTTCGAAGAAGGAATAAAAAAATAGAACAATTTGTCCATTTAGGAACAGGTAATTATAATGATCAAACTGCCAATATATATACTGACATGGGGATTATTACGACAAATAAACAAATAGGGCAGGATGCAACCAGATTTTTTAACTTTTTAAGCGGTTATACAGATAAGCCAGAATATAAAAAATTAGTAGTCTCTCCTTATGATATTCGCGATAAATTTCTCTATTTAATTGATGAAGAGATAGAATATCATAAAGCTTTTCATAACGGTCATATAATTCTCAAAATGAACTCGTTAACTGATAAGGATCTAATATTAAAATTGTATGAGGCGTCGGCAGCTGGTGTGAAAATTGAGTTGATAGTTCGAGGGATTTGTTGTTTAAGACCACAGATTAAAGGCGTAAGTGAAAATATTATTGTCATAAGCATTGTTGGAAGATTTTTAGAACACTCACGAATCTATTGGTTTCATCGAAATGGGGCCTCTAGGTTGTATTTATCCTCTGCAGATATGATGACTAGAAATATGGTAAAACGAGTGGAAATTTTATTTCCAATTTTGTCTCCATCCATTAAAAAAAGAGTAATTGATATTTTAAAGTTAGAAATAAATGACACAGCAAAAGCGAGAATACAAGATTCCAATGGTAATTATCATTATAGGGAAACAGATGGTTTAAAAATTAATAGTCAGGAACAATTACTTGATAATGCTACAAAACTGAATATACTCCAATTAAAATAACCACTATATAGTGGTTATTTTTGCTTTAGAGCTGCTTGGGAAACCTCTAAAGCTAAATCGTCATTTCCGAATAGCTGTAAAACTTGCAGTAATGTATCCGTATTGACTTGTAGACTATTTTTTTCAGTATCGTCTATTATTGATACAAGTAATTCGTTGTCCTGTTGGGAAGGGTAAGCTTGTTTATATAATTTAACGGCATCTATTTCATGGTTTACGCACCATTGGGCATATAAGTTTATCATCATTTTTTCATCATTTTGATATTGCTCAATAACTTTATCGTTCAATTTTTATCAGCTCCCCATTTGTCTATCATTTGCCACAAGTTAAAAATAATCGGTAAAGATCTTTGTTCCAAAGTTGTTCCGGAAAACGATTCCGTTAATGTGGGAATGATTTTTTCTAGTAAAAATAGGCGTGGCTTTTCTTTCGAAAATTCTTCTAAAACAAATTCAAGTGCTTGCAGATCATTTTGATTCATTTTTTCTTTTTCTTCTAAATAAAAGTTTTCTAGTTGCTCTACAACCTGTTGTTTTGATTTAATTTCATCAACTGTATTTAAATCAAAGAGTGACTTGTTCAATAAAGAGTCGTTTGTCTTCGTCATCTCATAAATAATCGACTCAATTCTTCTCATGACAAACTTGACTAAATGATCAAGTGAAATATTTGCTATTTGATTAATCCATGGGTGTTGCAATTGTTGAATCATGCCAATGGCCAATACAGCACAATCTGTAGAGACATTTCTTGTTTTCTCTCCATAAATATCTTCAAATCTCTTCGACAACCAATTGATTTCTTCAAAATAATTCTTCTTTATTAGATCTCGTAACTCTATATCTTGTGAATGGATAATAGATGCAAAAAGTGGAAAAAGTTTTTGGTCTCTATATATATTCATTCGAACAGTCAATTGCTCGATCAATACATTTAAATCAGATCCATTTTGTGAAGTATGCAACTCTCTTCTTTTTATCAAGATTTCTTCTCTAGCGCTCTCTATTATTGCTACAATACACTCGTTTTTAGAGGAGAAATAATTATAAAAGGTCCCCTTTGAAATATTTGCTTCATCAATAATATCTTGAACGGATGTAGATCTAAAACCCTTTTCAATAAAAAGATGTTTTGCTGCTTGTAATACATTTCTTTTTTTTGTATTCATATTTTCACCTTTTAGACTAATAGTATAATTCCTATTTTAACTGTTAAATAAGGATTTATCAAACCATTTTGATTGTACAAGTATATTATGTTTGATTTTTTTAAACTAGGAGTATAAAATAATCAAAGTGTCATAACAGAGAAGAAAGAAATTTAGGGGGAACAACAATAATGAACCACGAGCAACAAAAACCACCATATGCCATGATCGCGATTCTATTTGTTGGCGCGTTCATCGCTTTTTTGAATAATACACTACTCAATGTAGCTCTACCAACCATTATGACAGAGTTTAAAGTGAAACCTTCCATTGTACAATGGCTAACGACAGGGTATATGTTAGTGAACGGGATTTTAGTTCCGGCTAGTGCATTTTTTGTTCAAAGATTTTCGAATAGAAAATTATTTATTACAGCAATGGTATTATTTACTGCAGGTACAGCGCTTGCCGCGTTTGCACCAGAATTTTGGGTACTAATTTTGGCCCGCATGATACAGGCAGCGGGATCAGCAATGATGATGCCTTTACTTATGAATGTTATGTTAACTGCTTTTCCGATTGAACGACGCGGATCTGCAATGGGTATGTTCGGTTTAGTAATGATATTAGCACCTGCAATCGGACCTACTTTATCAGGATTTATCTTGGAGCATTATGAATGGCGTGTATTATTTGAGATTATTTTGCCGTTTGCGATAATAGTATTATTGTTTGCTATATTTAAATTACGCAATATTACTCCTAATAGTAAAGTTAATCTGGATGTATTCTCATTGATACTATCCAGTATCGGTTTTGGTGCATTGCTTTATGGATTTAGTACTGCTGGGGATAAAGGATGGGACGCACCAATTGTTTACGGAACTATTATTGTTGGATTTATTTCATTAATTGTTTTCGTATGGAGACAATTAAAATTAGATGAACCAATGTTGGACGTTAGAATTTATAAATATCCAATGTTTGCTTTGTCATCCGTAATTTCGATTGTTGTTTCAGCTGCAATGTTTTCGGGGATGATTTTAACACCTCTTTATGTTCAAACTATTCGAGGAATATCACCATTTCATTCGGGTCTGCTCATGCTACCTGGTGCTATTGCAATGGGATTAATGTCACCAATAACCGGTAAGCTATTTGATAAGTACGGTGCTAGAGTTTTAGCGATTACTGGTCTGATTATTACAACCATCGCAACATATTTAATGAGTGACTTAGCGCAAGACTCAGATTATTATTATATAATGGCAGTCTATACAATCCGTATGTTTGGTATGTCTATGATTATGATGCCAATAATGACTAATGGATTAAATCAGTTGCCAATGAATATGAACCCACATGGAACTGCGATGAACAATACGTTACAGCAAGTATCAGGTGCAATCGGGTCTGCCATATTCCTAACAATTATGAATGCAAAGATGGAGTCTTCAGCTAAAGTGCTTGCAACCGAAGCCGCAGCAGCAGGGAAAGTGCCTACCAATACGGAAGGCTTAGTGCAATTCCAAGCAGAGCTGGGTATGAAGGCGATGTTGGAGGGTATTAACTTTACCTTCTTTATAGCTACGCTAGTTACAGTTGTCGCTTTAATACTGGCTTTCTTTGTAAAAAGAGTAGATGTACAAAAAAAAGCTAAACCTTTATAAGGTTTAGCTTTTTTTATTATTTATCTATCTCATTTGTTAATTTTATTAACTCATCAATTAAGGAACCGATGTACTCGATCGTATCTTTTAACGGTTTCTCTGTTGTAATATCAACTCCGGCCATATTTGCTAATTCAACAGGGGATTTCGTTCCTCCTGATTTTAATACGTTAATCCAATCATCTACCGCAGCTTTACCTTCATCTAAGATGCGCTTAGATACTTGTGTAGAGATTGTAAGGCCGGCACTATAAGTATATGGGTATAGCCCCATGTAGTAGTGAGGTTGTCTCATCCATGTCAATTCAGCACCCTTAGTAATTTCTACTGCATCGCCCCAGAATTCTTCCAATACACTTCTTTTATATTCATTTAAAATCTGTGCATTAACTGGTAGTCCTTCATCAATTCTTTCATAAACTTTTCTTTGATAAGCTGCCTCTAATAAGTGCGTAACAAAATTATGATAGTATGTTCTAGCTACTATTGAAGAAATTACCCACCTTTTAAATTTAGGGTCATTTGAGTTTTCTAATAAATGATTGGCCATGAGCATTTCATTCATTGTAGAAGGAGCCTCGATAAAATACAAAGAAGGGCGGGCGTTAAATATATTTTGCTCTTTATTTGCATGATAGAAATGACCGGCGTGCCCTAGTTCGTGTGCAAGAACAAATACTTCGTTCATTCTGCTAGACCAAGAAATAAGAATATAGGGGTGGTTACCATATGGGCTTGAACAAAAGGCCCCAGTTGATTTGCCGGTATTTTGTGCAAAATCGATCCATCTCTCTTTGTAGGAACGTTCCACCATTTGTATATATTCTTCACCCATTACTTCCAAAGCATCTGTTATATATTTTTTTGACTCCTCAATTGAGATTTTAGGCTCATAAGAAGGATCAAGTGAGATTTTTAAATCTGCAAAAGTCATTTTATCTAATCCGTGAACTTGCTGAAGAAGCTTTGCATACTTTCTCATATGTGGTGCAAGTTCTTTCATAATTAAATCGATTTGTCGATCGTACAAACTACGATCGACCTCTTGGTTTAATAATAAGTAGTCGAAAATAGAGTTATAACCTCTTAAATCAGATGTTGTTTTTTCTATTTGTAAGTGCATATCATATGTTTTTGCAGTCGTATGTTGATAATCCTTTAATTTACTCGAAAAAGCTTTGAAAGCTGCGCGTCTTACACTTGTATCTGATTCTGCTTCCCAATCATTTTCAAATAGAACATAACTAAGAGGGTAGGAGGAATTGTTCACTTCAAAATCATTAAAGGAAATATCTAACATTTTGGTTGTATCATACAATTTATAAGGTGCATTAAAGGTTGAAGAAAATGCTGCTAGAGTCTTTTCTACTTCAGGGTGTAATTGATATTGTTTTTTTGTAAGAAGCTTTTGTAAAAAATTTTGATATTCTGCACCCTCCGCTATTGCTTCTTGTAAAACTTCGTCAGGTAACTCCACAAGCTCACTATTTAAAAATGAAAGCTTGCTACTTATTTTTGCAGCTAGGGAAGAGAATTTACTTCCGCGCATTTGTGCATCTGTATTTGTCTGGTCTGTGCTAAGAGACAAACTTGCAAAAGTTCCAGCTGGTGTTAGTTTTTCATATAAAGCAGAATAATCTTTTAAAGCCTTTAAAATAATAGACGGCTGATTGATTTTTCCTTTATATTTCTCTTCAAAATAATCTGCAAGTTTCTCTATTTCCTTTAAAGAATCGTTAAAATCTTCTTCTGTTTTAAACAAGTCTTTCAAATTCCATGTTTCTTCTAATTTTACATCTGATCTAATTGGTAAACTTTTAACCATTTTATCACTCCTTAATATTACGGATGTCGAACTAATTAATAGTATAACGAACAGAGATGAAAAAGTAAAAACAATCATTTTATTTAAATTTTTCTGTGAATTAAAGAATTTATTAGTGAGAATGATAGAAATTTTAATAATAAATGAATAATATAAATGATTCGAAAGTATTATATTGAGGGTTACGAAATAAAGCAAACGTAGTATTATCAAGGACTTTTGAGGTGAGTCAAAATACTATATTAACCTAATGATAGAAATTTGAGAATTAATCGAAAAATTAGTATAGACTGAATTTGAAGTTTGTTTTACAATGAGATTGTTCTAAACAATATATTGATAGTCTGAGAGAATACTTATAAAAAAGAAAAGTAGTATAGCTTATATTTTCAGAACTATCAAAAAACAGGGGGTAAAATATTTATGAAGTCAAAAAAATTTGCTTCACTTTTCCTTGCATCATCCCTTTTAGCAGGAGTGCTTGCTGGATGTTCAGGTGGAGAAGAGGGTAGTAGTTCCGATGGGGGAGATACTATAAAAATCGGTGCCAACTTAGAACTTTCTGGAGCTGTAGCTTCCTATGGTTCATCCGAGGCAGACGCAATAGAATTAGCTGTTGAGGAGATCAATGCTGACGGTGGTATTGATGGAAAACAAATTGAACTTATTAAAGTAGATAACAAGTCTGATGCTGCAGAAGCAACAAGTGCAGCTATTAAGTTAACTAGTCAAGACAAAGTTACAGCTATAATCGGTGCTGCAACTAGCGGGAACTCAGTGGCTCAAGTACAAATTGCGACGGACAATAAAACTCCTATGATTTCTCCTTCTGGGACTAGTACTACAGTAACTGTTGGAGAAAATGGAAAAGTAAATCCATTTACATTCCGTACGGCATTTATCGATCCATTCCAAGGTACTGTAGCAGCAAACTTTGCTGCAAACGAACTAAAAGTTAAAACTGCAGCAGTATATGCAGATAATGCGAGTGATTATGCGAAAGGTCTTGCAGAATCTTTCATTAAAGACTTTGAAGCAGCAGGAGGTACTATTGTTGCGGAAGAATCATATGTAGCAAAAGATACTGATTTCCGTTCTACACTAACTCGTATTAAAGGTTCTAATCCGGATTTTGTTTTTATTCCTGGATATTATGAAGAAGTTGGTTTAATTGTAAAGCAAGCTCGTGAATTGGGAATAGAAGTTCCATTAATGGGTGCTGATGGTTGGGATTCACCAACTATTGTGGACTTAGCTGGAGCAGATGCATTAAATAATACTTTTATTATTACTGCTTATTCTGCTGAAGATCCAGATGGTAAAGCGAAAGAATTTGCTGACAAGTTTACTGAAAAGTATGGAGAAGCACCAAACTCATTCCACGCACTTGGATATGATACAGTTTATCTTTTGAAAGATGCGATTGAACGTGCTGGTTCATTAGATGGAACAAAAATTAAAGAAGCGCTTGAAGCTACAGACAACTTAGAACTAGTTACAGGATTGTATTCTGTAGACGAATTTCATCATCCTATTAAATCAGCAACTATCATCGAATTCGTAAATGGTGAGCAAGTGTTTAACACTAAAGTTAATCCTTAAGATTAACATGTTTTATATAGGGGGGATTATATCCCTCCTTTTCTATTTCTAGAAACTTTGAATTAAAGGAGTGAAACTTTATGGAATGGTTACAACAATTGATTAACGGTATTTCACTCGGCAGTATATACGCATTAATCGCCCTAGGTTACACAATGGTTTATGGAATAATTAAATTGATTAACTTTGCCCATGGTGACGTGTTCATGGTAGGCTCTTTTATCGGGTTCTATTCGATTACTGTGTTTGGATTAGGATTCTTCCCAGCACTTATTCTATCAATGGCAGCTTGTGCACTCTTTGGTGTAATTATTGAACGCATTGCATACAAGCGATTAAGAAATGCTACAAGAATTGCTGCTCTTATTACTGCTATTGGTGTATCTCTATTAATAGAATACGGTGTAATTTACATTAGAGGTGCTCAACCAGAAGCTTACCCAGATGTGTTTTCAAATCGTTCTTTTGATATCTTAGGAGCGCAAATAAGCGTTCAGTCTATTTTAATTTTGTCTGTTTCAGTTGTATTGATGATATTATTGCAATTTATTGTTCATAAAACGAAAACTGGTAAAGCGATGAGAGCGGTTTCTCATGATACTGAGGCTGCAAAGCTAATGGGTATTAATGTAGATAATACTATTTCTGCTACTTTTGCAATTGGTTCTGCATTAGCTGGAGCAGCAGGTGTAATTTTTGGTGTGTATTATACAAAGATAGATCCGCTAATGGGTGTTATTCCTGGTGTGAAAGCATTTGTTGCCGCAGTTCTTGGAGGTATTGGAATAATACCTGGAGCTATGGTAGGTGGATTAGTATTAGGAGTAGTTGAAACGATTGTTAGTGCATTAGGGTTCTCGTTATGGAGAGATGCTGCTGCATTTATTATCTTAATTCTTATACTAATTTTTAGACCAGCAGGAATCTTTGGAAAAAATACACGAGAGAAAGTGTAGGTGGTACATAATGAAGAAAAAGTCTAAACAATTTTGGCCATTTGTTATAGCGTCTGTATTAGTTTATGTGATTGTTCAACTTCTCATATCCAATGGAATAATGAATCAATTCTATTCTAATACGCTAATCTATATTGCTATCAACATAATATTAGCGGTCAGCCTACATTTAGTAATTGGTATCACGGGGCAATTCTCAATAGGGCATGCAGGATTTTTAGCTGTAGGCGCATATATCTCAGCTATTATAACAATGAAGTTGGGACTTCCATTTATATTGGCCATTATTGTAGGGGGAATTGTTGCAGCTCTAGCTGGTTTAATTGTTGGTATTCCAAGTTTACGATTAAAAGGGGATTATTTAGCAATTGCAACGCTTGGGTTTGCTGAAATAATTCGAATAGTTTTCTTGAATATTGATTATGTTGGTGGAGCAGCAGGTATGCAAGTCTCCCATTTAACTAATTGGACATATGCATTTGTAAGTTTGTTCATTACTATTTTAGTGATTGTTAACTTTACTAATTCAAGACATGGAATTGCTGCTATATCAGTTCGAGAAAATGAAATTGCAGCGGATGCTATGGGTATTAATACAACTTATTATAAAGTTGTTGCATTTACAATTGGTTCGTTCTTTGCCGGAGTAGCAGGGGCTTTATATTCTCATAACTTTTACATTATACAGCCTAGTCAGTTCGGCTTTTTAAAGTCATTTGATATTTTAATATTCGTTGTATTAGGTGGATTAGGTAGTCTTTCAGGAGCAGTGCTTTCTGCGATTTTGCTAACGGTAGTCTCTACTTATCTGCAAGGATATCCTGAGACTCGTATGATTATTTATAGTCTTGTATTAATTTTGGTAATGTTATATCGTCCAAAAGGTTTGATGGGTACGATGGAAATTACAGATTACTTCAAGATATGGAGAACGCCAAAAGGGGGCGGGCAACATGGAAAGTAAGCCGATATTGGAAGTGAAAAACGCTGGTATTCAGTTCGGTGGTTTAAAGGCAGTCCAAAATTTAAATATGGTACTAAATCGTGGTGAACTAGTTGGTCTTATTGGTCCAAATGGTGCTGGGAAAACTACTAGTTTCAACTTATTAACTGGAGTTTATGTACCAACAGAAGGCGATATATTATTTGATGGGGAAAGAATCAATGGATTACCGCCATTTAAAGTTACTCGAAAAGGGATTAGTCGTACATTCCAAAATATTCGTCTATTTAATGATTTATCTGTATTAGATAACGTGAAGGTTGCTTATCATTCACTTGCGAAGCATACGATGGTGAGTTCAATATTTCGTTTACCATCACATTTTAAAGGCGAGCAAGAAATGGAAGAAAAATCTATAGAATTTTTAAAAATATTTGGTTTGGATAAATATAAGGATGAGTTGGCTAAAAATTTACCTTATGGCCAGCAGCGCAGGTTAGAGATTGCACGTGCTTTGGCAGCTGGTCCTAAACTTCTTTTATTAGATGAACCTGCGGCGGGAATGAATCCACAAGAAACAAAAGATTTAATGGATTTAATCGGATTTATTCGAAATAAATTTGATTTGACAATATTACTTATTGAACATGATATGAATTTGGTTATGGGTGTTTGTGAAAGAATTTATGTACTAGATCATGGTCAACTTCTTGCGGAAGGATCACCAGAAGTGATTCGTAACCATCCTAAGGTTATTGAAGCGTATTTAGGGGAGGAAGTTCACAATGACAATGCTTAAGGTTGAAAATATTGATGTTTTTTACGGGAACATCCAAGCACTTAGAGAGGTCTCTATTGAAGTAAACGAAGGGGAAATAGTTACGCTTATAGGTGCAAATGGTGCTGGAAAAAGCACTCTATTAAAAACTATTTCAGGTCTCCTAAAGCCTAAAAAAGGAAAAATTGAATTTCTTGATAAATCGATTGCGGGAAAACAAGCACAAGCAGTTGTAAAATCAGGAATTTCACATGTTCCTGAAGGAAGAAGAGTATTTGCAAATTTGACAGTAGAAGAAAATCTTGAGCTTGGTGCTTTTTTGAGAAAAGATAAAGCTGGCATTAATTCAGATCTTCAGAAGGTTTATGAGATTTTTCCGAGACTACTTGAGCGAAAAAAACAATTATCGGGAACTCTTTCTGGTGGGGAACAACAAATGTTGGCAATGGGTCGTGCAATTATGGCGAAGCCCAAGCTTGTACTCCTTGATGAACCATCAATGGGTCTTGCTCCATTAATGGTGAAAACAATTTTCCAAGTTATTGAAGATATTAATCGTGATGGCACGACTGTATTGTTAGTAGAACAAAATGCGAACATGGCACTATCTGTTGCAAGTAGAGGGTATGTAATTGAGACAGGTAGGGTAGTGCTGTCTGGTTCTGCTCATGAATTACAGACAAGTGAAGAAGTGAGACAGGCATATTTAGGTGGTCATTAATATAAAGAAGCTTTCATTAGTTAGTATCTAATGAAAGCTTTTTTGTGTAGTTCAAACTTACATATTACATGTTATACTAGATGAATATGTATTTTTTTGGAGGAAAGATGAATAAAACCCTAAGATTTTGGATATTGACATTAATTACATTTTCAATGGTTGCAATATTAAGTAGTTCTTTATTTTCAAGTTATATCGTAACGAAAAAAACTTTAATAGAAAATTCATTAGAACAAAATGAAGTATATTCTTTAAAACTTTCACAAATGACAGAAGAAGTGTTTGAATCAATGCAAGCTAATTTAGAATCAAGGAAACTAGATGTCATTGATAATATGCATGATTCAAAAGTGCTTACAGAGATTTTAGATCAACTACTTATAAGTGGAAAGAATTTTAACTCACTTTCTGTAATAGGGAGTGATGGAATTGCTATAGCAACCTCGCCGAATGTTGGTATAGCAGGCAATAAAATTGATTCCCACGGAGTAAAGGAAGCTTTAACTAAGAAGGAGAGTATAATTACTACTCCGTATAGAGCAGTTACAGGGCGTCTATTAGTTTTAGTATCTATTCCTTTATTTAATAGTGCGAATAATTACATAGGAATGTTAAACGGGACAATTTATTTACAAGAAGATAACTTTATTCAAAATATATTAGCTGAGCATTTTAATGAAGATGGTTCCTATGTGTTCGTAGTAGATAAGGAAGGTACTTTAATTTATCATCCTGAAAAAAATCGGATTGGCGAAAAGGTAAGTGAAAATAAGGTAGTAGAAAATTTAATGAATAAAGAAAATGGGTCAAAAGAAATCTTTAATACAAAAGGTGAACATGTTTTAGCTGGCTATTCTTATATTGCAGCAAGTGGGTGGGGGGTTGTTTCTCAAACACCATTTGATAGCAGTTTAAATCCTTTAAAAGGTATTATTTTGAAAATGTTATTGTATGCCTTACCTTTCTTATTAATTTTTTACATATTAGCATTTTATATTTCAGAACGTTTAGCCTCCCCTTTAAAAAAGTTAGCTTTGTTTACGTTAAATTCTCATAAAGAAGATATAAGCATCGAAAACTTTAAAATATCTACTTGGTATTTTGAGGCCAAACAATTAACAGAAACGATTAATAACTATCATAAAATGCAACAAGAAACTGTCGCAGACTTTAAACACCAATCTTTAACTGATCCTTTGACTGGCCTAAAAAATAGAAGGTATTCAGAATTTGTTTTTACAGATTTAATAGAATCTAATCAGCAATTTTCAATAATGATGATTGATATAGATCATTTTAAATTAGTTAATGATGAATTTGGTCACAATGCAGGAGATGAAGTATTAAAGTTTCTAGCGAGCAAAATGAAATCTTTTACAAGAGATCATGATGTTTGTATTAGGCTTGGCGGAGAAGAATTTATCGTCTTACTTCCAAACTGTATTCTTTCAGAGGCATATACGATTGCTGAAAAACTAAGAAAAGATATAGAAATAAGTATCCCACCAACAAATAAGAAAATAACCATTTCATTGGGAGTGGCTGAATATAGGAATAGTTTTGAAAGTATAACTGATGTAATGAACAGAGTTGACGTGGCACTTTATATGGCAAAATCTGAGGGAAGAAACAAAACAGTTATTTCTAAATAAAAAAAGTTTTTCTCGCAAAAAAGCGGAAAAACTTCTTTTTTTATTTATTTTTCTTTATCATATATACAATGCCCTCTGTAATCAGACCTACTACTAAGCCAAATGCAGTAAAAATAAACAAAGAAAGAATACCAACTAGGTCTCCCCAACCTTCTAATCCAGAAATGAAGGAACGGAAAAGTTCAATGAAACCAATTAGAAGTCCGGCCGTAAATAGATAATAAGCTATTTTCAATTTATAAAATAATAATGCTCCTGAAATTGTCCCAACTAAAACGGAGATAACAGTAAATGCAATAAAATTACGGATTACTAAATCCTGTCCAAGTACATATTTTACTCCAAGTATTAGTAAAAAGAGTGAAAGGACAACTGTAAATCCAGCTATTTTCCCATAATTCCTTAACAACATAATCGCCCACTTTCTTAAATACATCATACTTTAAATCAATATATTCCAACAAGCTAAAATGAGGAAGGAGATAATACAGTGACAGAGCATTTGTTTCATTTAAAAGCCAATTGGCCAGGCAACAGAAATGATATAGGGGAGATTCGAGCAGAAAATTTACAAACTCGAATATCTATTCCAAAAGAAATGGAAGGACCTGGAGAAGGCACTAATCCAGACGAAATGTTATTAGGTGCAGCTGCTACTTGCTATATTATAACGCTAGCTGCAATGATGGAAAGAAGTAAAATTTTAAAAGAGAGATTAGATATGGATTCCACAGCAATTGTTGATGTGACGAATGGTATATTTACGTATAAAAAAATAATTCATCGTCCAACCATCGTTTTAACATATGAAAAAGACAAAGTAATAGCAGAAAAAATTGTGGTAAAAGCGGAGCAAACCTGTATGATCAGTAAAGCTTTAAGAGGAAATGTAGAAATTGAACTTAAACCTACTATTTTAACAATAAATGAATAGCTTTTATGTTATTTGATGTATAATTTAAATATTCAAATACTTGTAAAGTGAGGATGGGTCATGACCGGCACAATCGCTGTTATTCTTATATTTTCCGTTCCAATTATCAAACTAATTACAACGCATTTTGAAAACAAAGAACAAATAAAAGGTGCGAGAGTAAAGGATGAACTTGAATTAGAAAAATTAAAATATGATAATTTTATTATCGAAACAGAAAAAATGAGACTCCAACTTGAACAGATGCGTATAGATTCACCAAATGATGAGTTTCAAAAATTATTAAAATAATGTAACCGCCCTATTTTAAATGGGCGGTTTTAATTTATATGACATATGAGAAAACACATATGAAGTGACAAAGCGTACCAAGTAGAATAAATATATGGAAAATCTCATGGAAACCAAGTTTTTTAATAAATGCAATCTTAGGCTTTAAGCCATAGATTATACCACCAATTGTATATAATACTCCACCTATAATTAAATAGAAGATTCCTTGAGTACCAATTTTTTCTGATAATGGCGAGGCTAAAAATATAATAATCCATCCCATTCCAATATATAGAGCAGTTGATATCCATCTAGGGCAATTGAACCACACCATTTTAAATAATATACCGCAAATTGCAATAATAGAAATGATGATAAATAGTATGTAACCAGTAGTTCCTTTTAAAGTTATTAAACAGAATGGGGCATATGTTCCAGCAATTAATAAATAGATCATCGAATGATCTAATCTTCTTAAAAACTGGATGATACTATCCTTTGCTATTACCATATGATAGGTTGCTGAGGAGGAATAAAGTAAAATCATGCTTACTCCAAATATTATTATTGCAATAATTGTTAAAAAGGAATCGCCATTTATCGTTACTTTAACAAGCATTGCAGTCAGACCTAATAATGACAGTATAGCTCCAAATAAATGTGATAATCCGTTAAATGGTTCTCTAATATATTGATTCAAAATAATTCCTCCTATTACACCATGTAGTTTATATAACTACTTAATATAATATAACTAACACGTTTAATAGTCAATGTTTACTGATAGTGAAATTTGCGATACGATAAATGAAATAACTTTTTCGGAGGGACTTAAGTGATTAATTCAGCTGATATACTTCAAAAGCTAGCACTCGAATCAAATATAAGGCAAGAAGAAATACCCGATATTGATTTGTATATGGACCAAGTCATACAGTTATTTGACGCAAAGTTTGAAAAATCTCTTCGAAATACAGAAGAGAAAGTATTAACAAAAACAATGATAAATAACTATGCAAAAGGGAAGCTTTTTATTCCAATTAAAAATAAAAAATATTCGAAAGAGCATATTATGTTAATAAGCATGATTTACCAATTAAAAGGGGCGCTTTCAATAAATGATATTAAAGCTATACTTGCCCCTGTAAATGAAAGAATAGAAACGGAAAAATTTGAACTAGAAAGTTTCTATTCTACATTAATAGAATTGCAGCAAAAGAATACTAATAACATAACGGATCAAATCAAGAGACAAGAACAAGAAATAGAACAGCTAACGACTGATGAAGAACTAAAACAGGTATTATTTATTTCAGCATTAGCTAATATAAGTAATGCATATAGAAAAGCTGCTGAGATACTAGTAGATGATTTATTGGAAAACAATAAAATAAAGGGGGAAAAATAATGAAAACTTTATGGACAGATGGAAATATTTTCACAATGCATGAGGAAGACCAAAAGATAGAAGCTGTGTTAGTTGAAGATGGAAAAATTATCCGAACGGGTTCAAAAGAATCTCTTTTACCACTTGCAAATAAGGTGAATTCTCTAAATGGAGCTACTATGTACCCGGGATTTGTTGATAGTCATATTCATTTGGTTATGCATGGGGAAAAATTAGCTTATTTAGACTTGTCTACCTTTACTTCTATTAATGAGATTGTAAAAGAGGTGGCTCAACGAGTTGATGGTAACGAATGGTACGTTGCAGAAGGATGGAATGACAACAAATTAATAGAAGGAAGACAGATTTATTGTTCAGATTTAGATCATATTATTGAAACGCCTATTGTTTTAAAGAGAGTATGTAGACATGTGCTAGTAGCAAATTCAAAAGCAATGGAACTTGCTGGAATAACAAAAGATACTCCAAATCCAACCGGAGGGATTATCGGCAAGGATTCAGATGGGAACTTAAATGGCTTATTTTATGATGAAGCACAACAATTAATCACTTCAAAAATACCTCCTGCAACAACAGAGTATTTAGTAGATGTGATTAAAAACAGCGTAAGTGACTTACAAGCAAAAGGTTTAACTGGTGTACATACGGAAGAAATGGCGTATTATGGACCTTATACAATACCTTTACAAGCCTATCGAGAAGCAATTGATAAAAATTTTAGAGTACATCTTTTAAGACATCATGACGCTTTCGAGAAGATGCAAGGAGAGAAACCAAGCGAATTTATAGAATTTGGAGCTATGAAAATATTTGTAGATGGTTCTTTAGGTGGTCATACCGCACTATTGTCGGAAGATTATTCCGATAATCCAGGAAATAAAGGTGTAGCAGTCCATGACCCAGGTAAACTGGAGCAATTGGTACAATTAGCAAGAAAATTTAACGAAACAATTGCTGTTCATGTTATCGGAGATAAGGCAACAGAAATAATTGTCGGCTTAATAGAAAAGTATCCTGCTCCGGCTGGAAAGAAGGATAGACTGATACACGTGAACGTTCTAAGCGAAGAGTTAATGGAAAGAATGATTAAATTACCAGTGGTCCTTGATCTCCAACCAATTTTTGTACCTTCTGATTTTCCTTGGGTTATCGATCGACTTGGTAACAATCGTTTAAAATGGGCATACGCTTGGAAAACACTAATTGATCGAGGGTTTGAATGCTCTGGTGGATCTGATTCTCCTGTAGAAGTGGCTGATCCTCTTTTAGGAATGGACGCTGCAGTAAATAACTCCTATCTACCCGAGCAATCTCTTTCTGCGTTTGAAGCAATTTCTTTGTTTACAACCGGTAGTGCAAAAGCTATTGGCAAAGAAAATGTAAGAGGAAAAATATTACCTGGTTATGATGCAGATTTTACTGTAGTAAGCACAGAGTTAAACAAAACGACTTTTCTAAAAGCATCTATTTTAGAAACCATTGTCGCAGGTGAGATAGTCTACAAAAATAATAGTTTAGTAGAAAATGAAACGAATAATTAATTGCTACGTATATATACTATAAATTCATCGAAAGGAGTATGAGTCTTATGGAAAACACAGGTTTAAAAGTATTGCTACATGCTAGTACTTGGTTTGCGCCATTTTTAGTTCCATTTATTTTGTATTTAGTAATTGATGATGCAGAAATCAAAAAACTATCCATTCAAGCAATTATTTTCCAATTAGTAATCGGTGCTTTAATTTTTATTTCTGCTATACTAATTATTTTTTTAATCGGTATACCAATGATAATTATTTTTGGTATAATGGCATTTGTTGTACCAATTATCGGAATTGTAAAAGCAGTTAATGGAAGTACATTTAATTATCCTATAGTAGGTTCTTGGATTAAATAAAAGGGGAATTTTTAATGGCTACAAAGATCGGTATTGATGCAGGTGGAACGTTAACGAAAATAGCTTATTTTGATGAACATTTGAATTTACAATTAATCAGCTTCCTATCATCAGATATGCAAGCAGTAAAGGATTGGATTGATACTAATCACTCGTTAGCTTCCATTTGTCTTACCGGTGGCCGTGCTGAACAATTAAAGAAACATTTTCTTTCTTCATTGGACATACCATACATAGTTGAATTTGATGCTACAATGGCTGGAGTTATGTATCAATTAAAACAAGAAAATATTGAATGTGAGAAAGCGATTATAGCGAACATTGGAACTGGGACATCTATACATATAATGAAAGAAAATTCACATAGTCGACTTGGTGGTACTGGAATTGGTGGGGGAACTCTAGTTGGATTGGGACAAGCTTTAACTGGGATAACCGATTATAAAGAGATGATAGAGCTATCCGACTTAGGCAATAGATCTTCCATTGATATTCTAGTAAGTGATATTTACGAAAACAATAAATTACCGATTAATGGTTCTCTGACAGCAAGTAATTTTGGTGGTGTAGCACTTAAAGGGAACTTAAATAGAAGGTATGAGGACTATTTATCAGGAGTACAAGGTATAATTGGTGAAGTTGTTGCATCTTTATGTATACAAGCAGCAGATGCTCACTCTATTGACAACATTATTTATATTGGTTCAACATTAGAAAATAATGAATTACTAAAGAATATAATGGAAAGCTATACAGTATTGAAAGAGAAAAAACCATTTTTCTTAGAAAAACATGGGTATAGTGGGGCAATTGGAGCTTTACTGGAAAGTATTTAATTTCTTTGAGTAAAAGTGTTGCAATAAATAATGATGCATGTTATATTTAAAGAGGATTATTTTTGTTCGGTTAGTTAGTAGGTGGCAACACTTTTACTTAACAGTGTTGAGCAAGGATAGTAACACAATGTATGCAGCAACTGCATGCGAGGAGGAAACACACATGGAACAAGGTAAAGTAAAATGGTTTAACTCAGAAAAAGGATTCGGATTTATCGAACGCGAAGGCGGAGACGACGTATTCGTACACTTCTCAGCTATCCAAAGCGAAGGTTTCAAATCTCTTGACGAAGGTCAAGAAGTAACTTTTGAAATCGAGCAAGGCCAACGTGGTCTTCAAGCTACTAACGTAGTTAAAGCTTAATTTTAAACCTAAAACTTTAACAGACTCTCTATTAGGGAGTCTGTTTTTTTGTGTTATGATATGTTATAACATTCAATAGTGTTGTTACTTAGAAATGGGAGTTGGTTAAATGAAAAAGTGGAAAAAAGAAATTCTAATCAATGCACCAATTGAATATGTTTGGCAATTTTTTTACGGTGACTTACATAAAAAGAAAATGATATTCCCAAAAGTAATAGATGAAAATATCATTAAGCAAACAGACCAAGTAGTTGGGACGGTTATAACACAAACCTACCAAAATGGTTCTTTAAATGAACAATATGAATTAACTATCAAAAAGTACATAAATGAACAAAATTACAAATCGTATCAAGAGAGCTTTTTACTCAATGACCGATTTCGTATGACCATTGAATATGAATTGGAAAATCAAAATGAAACATCAACAAAATTTATATACACATCCATTAACAAACCTAAAAATATTTTATTAAGTATATTTCAATTGTTTGGTAATTCTGACGTTGTGGATAGATTCATGTCTCGAACTAAAGAGAAAATAGAAACTGCTTATAAAAATGAAGAAGCATAGATGTAATAGGCTTTGTTACAAGATTTAATAGCAGCTAAAAATATATAGCCTAAAGTGATGTTTAGAAAAAGTTAAGTTACAATTTTTCGTTATACATAAATTTTTTCGGTTTGATTATTTTACATTAGAGCAGGCTACGGTAAATGTTGGATCCGTTAAAGTAATTGAGAATGGGGTACTATAGGAATCAGAAGAAAGTACAATTAAACGAAAAAAAGCTGCCTTTTAAGGCAGTTTTTTTAATACAGCTTCTCTAGCTAATGCGTGCGCTGCTTTATTTTGTTCATCTGGAATCCATTTTATAAAGAAAAAATCAAATGTATCGCTGATCTTTAATATTTTTTCTAATATTGCTGCGAATTCTGCATTTTTAGCATATTTTTTTTCTACCGCAGCACAAACAATTTGTGAATCGGTCCGTACTGAAATGATGGACGAAGTAAGTTTTTGTACCTCTTCAAGTCCTCTAAGCAATGCTAAAAATTCTGTCGTATGATTTGAATATATACCTATATATTCGCTTATCTTAATATGATGACCTTCCCCTTTAATAAAAACACCAATACCACTTGGCCCTGGATTTCCTGTTGTGGATCCATCAATATACACTTCAAGCATTTGTATCACCTGATTTTCATCATTTTTTTTCAGAATGTACTTGTTTGCATGTTGCTTACTTGCAAATAGAAGCATTCAAATAGTACAATCAAATTTATTATAGCGAGGAGAATTAATATGAAATATAGTCAAATAATAAATGAAATAGATTATTTATTAAATACCTATTGCGAAGGTTGTTTTGTAAAAACCTTATTACGCAAAGAAAAAGGTAAGACTGTCGCCCATGATTTCTGTATTCATTCTTGCACAGTGGGAGAAGAAATAAGACAGGTAGGAGAGAAACTAAATTCTAAATAAAAAAGTCCCACGACCAATTGTCGCAGGAAGAACTGTATTAACTGTTTTTAATGACATTTGCAGCTTGAGGTCCGCGGTTTCCTTCTATTATATCGAAAGATACATCTTGTCCTTCTTCTAAAGCTCGAAATCCATCTCCCTGAATACCTGTAAAATGGACAAATACGTCTTCTCCATCGTTGTACTCGATAAATCCGTAGCCTTTTTCATTGTTGAACCATTTTACTTTCCCCTGTTGCATAATAGTTCCTCCCTCGATCCACTAAATATTCTGAGAATGGATAGTTTAACTATACCATTAAATGCCAGGAATCGTCAATAATATGTCGAATTTGCTTCGTTCTTATATACTTTTATATGGATATAATAAAATAAAAAAGTAGGGATAAATATGAATGCTAAAATAGAAACACCATCTGATTTAAGTATTGCCAAAAATGCAACATTGAAACCAATTCATCAAATTAGTGAAAAAATTGGAATACCGAAAGAAGCTATAGAATTATATGGAAATTATAAAGCAAAAATAGATCCTACTAAAATTTCTAAAAAAGCTACCCCTGGTAAAATTGTATTAGTAACAGCTATTAATCCGACCGCTGCAGGAGAAGGGAAATCAACTGTAACTGTTGGGCTCGCGGATGCAATACAACAGTTAGGTCAGTCGGTTGCTGTTGCGCTAAGAGAACCTTCACTGGGACCAGTTATGGGTATTAAAGGTGGGGCTACAGGTGGTGGATTTGCTCAAGTTTTACCAATGGAACAAATTAATCTTCATTTTAATGGAGATCTTCATGCCATTACTACTGCTAATAATGCTTTGTCTGCATTTATTGATAATCACCTCTTTCAAGGAAATGATTTAAATTTAGACCCTAGAAGGATTATTTGGAAACGAGTAATGGATATGAATGATCGTGCATTACGTCATATTACAATTGGTCTCGGTGGTCCTAAACAAGGGGTTCCTCGTGAAGATGGTTTCGATATTACTGTAGCTTCTGAAATAATGGCCGTGCTATGCCTTGCAAAGGATTTAGAAGACTTGAAAGAAAGACTTTCACAGATTGTAATCGGATATACATATGATAAGGAACCAGTAACAGTTCGATCGTTAGGTGTAGCAGGTGCACTCACACTTTTGTTAAAAGATGCATTTAAACCTAATTTAGTGCAGACAATAGAAGGAACTCCTGCAATTATTCACGGAGGTCCATTTGCAAATATTGCACATGGGTGTAACTCCATTATTGCAACAAAAACAGCAACAAACTTAGCGGATATCGTTATTACAGAAGCTGGTTTTGGAGCAGATTTGGGTGCTGAGAAGTTCATGCACATTAAATCAAGACAAGGTGGTTTTTCTCCAGATGCCGTAGTAATTGTGGCAACTATTCGTGCACTTAAAATGCAAGGTGGAAAGCAAAAGGATGCCTTGAAGGAAGAAGATGTAAATGCACTTTTAGTTGGTATCAAAAACCTAGAAAAGCATATTGAAACGATACAAGCATTTGGAATCGAACCAGTGGTTGCATTAAATAAATTTATAACAGATTCACCAGCAGAAATAGATGCAATGCTTTCTTGGTGTAAAGAGAAGAACATAGCTATTGCGCTAACGGAAGTTTGGGAAAAAGGGGGAGCGGGCGGAATAGATCTTGCAGAACTCGTATTAAAACAATTGGAAAAGCCTAATCATTTTTCCCCTTTATACGATGTAACACAAACAATCGAGGAAAAAGTTTTAATTATTGTAAAAAAAGTATACGGCGGGAAAAATGTAGTGTTTACGGAAGAAGCCATAAAACAAATTGATCAAATTAAATCATTCGGCTGGGATGCATTACCGATTTGTATGGCAAAAACACAATATTCTTTATCCGACCAACCGAAGCTCATGGGAAGACCAACTGACTTTACAATTACTGTACGTGAAGTAATACCTAAACTTGGTGCGGGATTTCTAGTATGTTTAACTGGAGATATTATGACAATGCCTGGCTTACCTAAAAAACCAGCAGCTTTGAGCATGGATGTTGATGAAAAAGGAGAAGCTATAGGATTGTTTTAACGTTTTTAAAAGACTGCTCAATTAGCAGTCTTTTTTTATGGAATGTCGTCGTTGCGAATGGTTACGAGTGTAATTTACTCGAATGTATCCGCACTTGGTTCTAAAAGCTGATTAAACAATGCGAAAATTAATTTCTTATTCACTTGTCTAACTTTGCTTTACTAAAAGGCTTCAAAGACTTTTACTTTTTAATGCTTTTTATTTGTGAGTAATTACCTCAATACTTAATTAGAAGGGCAGAAAGATTTTAAATTTAATTTTTAATATGAGATAAATTACCTTATCCATTTCTTAATCTTTTCATAACTTATAAATATTATTAGGAAAGGAGGGGGTTAAGAATGTCCGGTTATGGTGGATGCGAAAATGGTGGATACGGAAACAACAGCTTCGCTTTAATAGTTGTATTGTTTATCCTACTTATAATTGTTGGGGCATCTTTTATTTATTAAAGGAAGTATGTTGGAGTTAGGTCAGAAAGCTTAAGCTTGTACAACATTTCATTTTAGTCGTAAGGTATATTTTTTCTAAATTACAAAACGAACTAAAAGATATTATTAATTAAGTAATAAAAAATGATATCAATACAATCTCTTTATAAATCTCCTCTTCAGAAAAAGCGACTTTCTCTATATAGAGTCAGTCGCTTTTCATATGTGTATTTAAATAGAAAAAATCAACACAAAATAAAATGGTTTTAATAAACTATCATTACCATTTATATTAATATTTTGCCTTCAATACTCACTTATTTTTGTATATACGTCGTTATTGTATTTATATTAACCTTATAAATTGATTTCAAATACTTATTTTACTCTTCGTAACCCTGATATTACAAGGATTTAGCGATAATAATACATCTTAATACAGTTCAACTATGTTATTGTATATAATAAGAAGATGAGTTCGTTTAAGGAGTTAGATAGGATGAATACAATTGAAAAATGTGAACGATTAGTCAAAGAAGTGTACAAGCATTTTGATGCTAGTCACGACTTTCAACATATTGAAAGAGTTAGAAAGAATGCATTAGAAATTTTAGAATCATGTGAACATGCAGAACAAGAAATAGTTGAGCTTGCAGTACTATTACATGATGTCAGTGATCCTAAATATGCTAATGACAATGAGAAATCCGAAGAAAATCGTATTATCGAATTACTACATTTGCCAGATGATAAAGTAAGCCATATAAAAGAAGTAATTCGATCGATTTCATTTAATGGTGGAAATGAAGTAGAGCCTAAAACAATAGAAGCGAAAATTGTTCGAGATGCTGATAGGTTGGATGCAATAGGGGCGGTGGGTATTGCTCGAACTTTTGCCTATGGCGGAGCAAAAGGTAGAAAGCTTTATGACTTTCGTGAAACACCTAGAGCAAATATGTCCGTTGAAGAATATCGATCAACAGAAACAGCTTCTGTTACTCATTTTTATGAAAAATTATTATTACTTGCTGATGGAATGCTTACGGAAAAAGGGAAAGAGCTTGCGCAAGAAAGACATGCTTTTATGGAGTCTTTTTTGCAAAACTTAAGAAAAGAAACTGGGGAAACGATATGAGTCATTTAATAATTTCAAACTTAACGAAAACAGTTGGAGAAAAAACACTGTTTGAAAATATAGCATTTACGATTAATAATCAGAACCGTGCAGGATTAATAGGGATAAATGGTACTGGCAAGTCTACATTTCTATCTATTATAGCGGGGCAGTTAGAAGCGGATTCAATAGAGCGTGACAATCCAAACAAATATCGAATTGCTTATTTAGAGCAGCAGCCTATCTTTGAGAAAGAGGAAACGGTCCTTCAAGCAGTATTTGGTGGAGATTCACCTATATTAAAAATAAACCGTGAATATGAAGAAGCGTTAGTTGCTTTAATGGAAGACTCCAACTCAACTGCATTACAAGATAAATTGATGAATTTACAATCACAAATGGATGACCTACAAGCTTGGGATGTAAATGCATTAGCGAAAACAGCATTAACGAAATTGGGTATTACCCAATTTGAAGATTCTGTTTTACATCTATCTGGTGGTCAGCAAAAAAGAGTTGCACTTGCAAAGGTATTGATTGAACCTGCTGACTTACTTCTATTAGATGAACCAACAAACCATTTAGACAAAGAGTCTACTGACTGGTTACAGGAAATGCTTCAACGGGTAGAAGGTGCCATTATATTTGTTACACATGATCGCTACTTCCTCGACGCTGTCGCAACACATATTTATGAATTAGCTGATAAAACGCTATACACGCATTCCGGTAATTATGCTGATTATTTAGAGTCTAAAGCGATTCGCGAAGAAATGAATGCATCTTCTCAACAAAAATTACAAAATCTATACCGTAACGAATTGAAATGGATTCGAAGAGGGGCAAAAGCAAGGTCGACGAAACAAAAAGCTCGAAAAGATAGATTTGAAGAAATAGGATCAAAAATAGATCGTGACAATTCTAATCAGAATTTAGAAATGGAGCTTGCAACGACAAGATTAGGTAAGCAAGTACTAGAAGGAAATTCTATTACTAAACAGTTTGGAACGAAAAAAATAGTAGATGAATTTAATTTTCTTTTACAAGCTGGAGATCGAATTGGAATTGTTGGACCAAATGGGGTAGGGAAAAGTACAGTTTTGAAAATGCTTGCTGGTGAAATACCAATGGATTCTGGTGATATTATTGTTGGTTCAACAGTAAAGCTTATGCATTTTACGCAACAATTACCTGAAATGAATGAGCAGACGAGAATGATTGAATATGTTCGTGAGTCTTCTAATTTAATCGAAACGGGATCTGGAGAGAAATTTTCTGCTGCCCAGATGCTTGAAAGATTTTTGTTCCCTTTAAATACTCATGGTACACAAATTGGCAAGCTATCTGGTGGAGAGAAGAAACGACTAGTTTTGTTAAAAATGCTGATGGAACAACCTAATGTGTTATTACTAGATGAACCAACAAACGATTTAGACATTCAAACATTGTCCGTTTTAGAAGACTTTATGGAAACTTTCCCTGGCGTAATAATTACTATTTCCCATGATAGATTTTTCTTAGACAGAATTGCGAAAAAGCTGTGGATATTAAATGGAGATGGTACTGTCAAAGAATGGTTAGGGATATATTCGGATTACTTAGAGGAAAAAAAAATGAATCCTTCACAATTGGAGGAAGTTAGAGTAGAAGAAATCGAAATAAAAACAACGACTAAAGAGAAGAAAAAACTGTCCTATAAAGAACAGCGTGAATTTGAAACTATTAGTGTCGATATTGAAAAGGTAGAAAAGCTTATAGCTGAAATAGAAGAAAAACTTTCAAAAGCCGGCTCAGATTTTACTTTACTACAAGAGTTAACGGAGCAATTGGATAAGGAAAATGAGAAATATGAGCAATTAATCGAACGTTGGTCTTATTTAGAAGAGCTTGCTTCTTCTTAAAAGATAATTGGAGGGTACAAAGTGAAAATAATAACAATTGAACCAACACCAAGTCCGAATACGATGAAAGTAGTAATCGACAAAGAACTACCATTTGGCAAAAGTCATAATTATAAAATAGATAATATCGATGGAGCACCAATTGAAATCCAAAAAATTATGGAAATCGAAGGTGTGAAAGGTGTTTACCATGTTGCAGATTTCTTAGCACTTGAAAGAAACGCAAAGTTTTCTTGGGAATCCATTTTAGCTTCTGTTGAAAATGTTTTTGGTGCTGAAAATGATTCTACTATTAGTGAAAAGCCAATAGACCACTACGGTGAAGTATATGTACATGTACAACAATATAAAGGCATCCCTCTTCAAGTAAAAGTTTTTGACAGTGAATCTGATTCACGTTATGGTTTATCCGAACGATTCATAAATGCATTGGATACCGCGATGGAGGGTGACAAAGAAAATTATATCTTATTACGCAAGTGGGTAGATTTCGGTGTTCGTTACGGAGAGCAAAAAGAAATAGGCGAGCAAATAGTTAAAGAGCTTGAAGCAACATTTCCGCAAAGTAAACTTCAACAACTAATTGATGAGAAGGATCATCCTAGTGATGAAAAATCTGCAATTCGTGTTCCATTTACATTGGAACAATTTGAAGCGAGCGAATGGGAACAAAGATTCCAATTACTTAATAACTTGATCAATCCCGAATTAATAGATTTACCAATACTAGCTAAAGCAATTCAAGACGAGCAGGTGTCCATTCGCAGACTTGCTACCGTTTATCTAGGTTTAATTGAGGATGAGGCAGTAATTCCTTATTTAGAAATAGCGTTAAAGGATAAAAGTGCAGCTGTTAGAAGAACTGCTGGAGATGCAATGAGTGATTTAGGATTTGACCAATTTGCAGATGCGATGAAGGTTGCTCTATTCGACAAAAATAAACTAGTTCGTTGGAGAGCAGCAATGTATTTCTATGAAGTAGGTACTATTGATGCACTGCAGACACTTAAAGAAGCAATTGATGACAAGGAATATGAAGTTAAACTCCAAATTCGAATGGCTATTGCTCGAATTGAAGAAGGGGAAGAAGCAAAAGGTTCCGTTTGGAAGCAAATGAATGATGCTCGAAAATAATAAAAACGATAGAAAAAAAGAAGCTTTCCTCTCAAGAGAAGAGCTTCTTTTTTATTGATACAGAAAATAATTAAGTACAAAATGCTGAAATTGTTTGGCAGCAGGAGATAAATAACGATTTTTTACTACCGCCATTCCAATAATCCTCTCGCATGTAACTTCCTTTACACGTAGTTTAGCTATTTTATTTGAATTTATTTCTCCACCATCAGGAAGTATAGAAAAACCTAGCCCTGCGGCAACGAAGCCAGCAATAGTAGCTACTTCATCCCCTTCAAAAGAAATATTTGGAGTAACACCTGCTTCTTGAAAAATCTCATCTGTTGTTTTTCGAAGAGCATACCCTTTTTTCATAGAAATAAATGATTCATCTGCTATTTCTTTTAGCGTAATGCTTTCTCGATTAGCAAGTGGATGATTAGTTTGTACAATAACATAAAGTTCATCACGCCATAACTCTGTCCATTCTATTGAACTTTCTTCAACCATCGAAGCGAGTAAGCAAAGGTCCAAATCTCCTGTAAGTAGTTGTTTTAATTGTGTATGTGTATGATTTTGTGTAAATTGAAATGTAATCTTTGGGAATTGCTCGTGAAATGCCCGAATAATATTTGGAACGGAACTTGTACCAAGTGTATGTAAAAATCCAAGGGACACTTCTCCTTCCTCCGGATCAATCAATTGTTTTATTTCTTCTAATCCCTCGTTCATCTCCTTCAAAATTCTCTCCACCCGAAGAAGAAACATATGACCATAGCGATTTAATACAATAGACCGACCTTGTCTATCAAATAACGGTACACCTATTTCCTCTTCTAGTCCCGCTATAGAGCGACTCAAAGCTGGTTGGGAAATAGATAACATTTCAGCTGCATGTGTCATATGTTGTATTTTTGCTAGTGTATGAAAATATTCTAAACGTTGCCATTCCAAAAAAATCGACTCCAGTAATTAATGCATTTTATGCATCATTTTGATACAAATAATAAATTATACTTTATTGGTTGTCAATGATAGTATTATCTTAATAATTTAACACTTTAACTTGATAAAGGGGAAATTCCAATGAAAGTAGTCGCACCTAAATCTTTAACGTTTGAAGGAGGAAAGAGAGCTGTATTATTACTTCACGGTTTTACTGGTAGCACAAAAGATGTAAAAAGATTAGGGGAATATCTGCAAAAAAGGGGATATACTTGCCATGCTCCAATGTATAGCGGGCACGGGGTAACGCCTGAAGAATTGTTACAAACTAGTCCGTTAGACTGGTGGAAAGACGCTGTTGAAGGTTATCATCATTTAAAAAATAAAGGATATGATGAAATAGCCGTAGCTGGTATTTCATTAGGTGGTGTATTTTCATTAAAAGTTGCGGAGGAATTTCCAGTAAAAGCAGTTGTCACTATGTGTGCACCTATAAAGAGAAACAGTTCAAATGGTTTGTTTGAAAGATTATATAACTATGCGAAGATATATAAGTCTTTTGAGGGCAAATCAAGAGATGAAATTATAGAAGAAATAGAAGAATTAAAAAATAGACCGCTCGATTCATTAAATGGAATTACAGAGCTAACAGAAATTACATGTGAGCAATTGAACTCCATCACTTCACCAACACTTGTTCTTCAAGGAGCATTAGATGATCAAATTTATAAAGAAAGTGCAACGTTTATCCATGAACACGTGGAGGCAAACGAAAAAAATATAATTTGGTATAAAGAGTCTGGACATATTATTACTGTAGGAAAAGAAAAAGATAAAGTATGCGAGGATGTCTACGAATTTTTAAATCAAGCAGCTTGGTCGGATTCTATTTACAAATATGCTTAAAATGAAACACCTTCGAACATTTGAAGGTGTTTTTACAATTTAGGAAAAAAATGAGTAAATAATTGAAAATAAGCTAATAATAAAAAGACTTAGACGGAGAAGAGGGAGTATATGAATGAGCAAAATGAAAAAGAAGAACAATTAGTTAAGGATGAACTTCATATCACCTACCATTTCTCCGTATTGTTCACTATTCTAGGAAGTCTGTTTATTTTCTTATTGTTAAGCAATAAAGTAGAGAGCTTAAATTTATTTATTATTGTTCTTTCGATAACAGCTGGAGGACTCCCTTTAGGTCTTAGTGGTGCATTTTTAGATTATAAAGTTTCAGAATATAAAGCAAAAAACAATAAAGTTCTATAATAAATTAAGTCGTTGGATATGAAGTGGGGAGTAAAAATGGATTTTTTTTATGCACAAGAGTCTCTGACAGCAATCCAGTGGATATTGCGAGCAATTGTTTCATTCGGTTTCTTGTTACTAGCAACTAAAGTTATGGGAAGGAGATCTATCTCTCAGTTAAGATTAATTGATTTCACTATTGCTTTAGTACTTGGAAACATATTAGCACATCCACTATCGGACGAAAAATTAGGATTAGAAGGATCCCTTATTACTACAGCAGTATTAACTATTTTGTATTTGACTATTGTACTTTTGAGTTTAAAATCAAATACTTTTAGAAAATGGCTGGAGCCGAATCCTTTTCCTTTAATAAAAAATGGAGAAATAAAGTATAAGGGTCTGACGAAAGCAAGAATTACATTGGACCACTTATTATCCGAAGCAAGAAAAGCAAGTATAGAAGAAATTGACCAAGTCGCTCTAGCAATCTGGGAGCCCGATGGAACAATCTCTTTTTTCATGTCACCGCAATTTCAACCTTTAACTCCATCTGATATGAAGATGGTTAAAAATCCTTTTTGTTTACCATTAACAGTTATAAAAAATGGTAAGGTTGAGTACAAGTATTTAAAACAAGCAGGTAAGGATATTACTTGGTTAGAGAATAGAGCGATAACACTAAATGTACCTATACATGATATACTATTAGCAACGATTGATAGCAATGAGGAACTGAAGGTCTATTTGTATAAATAACAGTGTTCGAAAGTGAAAATTCTTAATGTAGATGGGGGATAAGGATGAAATTTATTAAAGTTCTTTTAAGTATTATAGTTATTGTAGGAATAATAGCTATTGCTGCATACTATTTTGCTCCAAAACTAGTTGCCGATCAAGTAATGGATAAGGTAGCAGTAGAATTAGAAAATAGTGGTCAGCTCGAGAATATTAAACAAGAAATCAGCAATGATCCTCAGTTACAGGCGTTTATTGAGGAAGGTAAAAATGTAGATAGTAGCAAACTTCCATTCCAAACAAAAGAAGAAGCAACTAGAGTATTAGCCAAAAAGTTTAAAATCAGTGATATTCAAGATATTCAAGCAAAATCACAAGATGGTATGTCAGCAGAGGAAAAACAGGAGATTTTTAATAAACTTGAAAGTACTTTAACAGAAGAAGAAATGTTAGCATTAAAAGTATTAGCATATAAGGAACTCTCTAAATAATCTTTGAACCAACTTAAAAAATGATAGCAAATCACGAAGTTATTTTGCTATCATTTTTTTTCTTTGTATTTATTTTTATACTTTATTTGGTATAGGGTTATTAGTTCCATTAAGAAAGAAATGATGAATCATAAACATTTCGAAATTTTTAAATGTATTATGCATATTTTTCAGTTTTAAGAGAACATTAACAAGAGTAAATAAAGTATGGAGGGTTTAGAATGAATTATAAAAAATATGTGCTTTCAATTATGACTGTTATTTTATCAACAGGTTTAATGTTTGGATGCAATGGTGTAGATGAAGATGAACCAGATCCAAGTGAAGAACCAACAGAACAGCAAGAAGATAATAGTCAATAAAAGTTTATCCATTAACTAGGGTAGTAAATTACATCGTTCAAAACTGAACGGTGTTTTTTTATTTGGCTCTATTAAAAATGATTTTGTACGAAAATAAAAATAATAAGTGAAAAAAAGTGAAAAAACAAGAAAACATGAGTAGAATATAAATTAGAAATCCCTTAAGTTAAAGGGAAATTGAGAATCAACGAAAGTAGGAGAATAGATGAACGCGTACGATGAATATATGAAACAAGTAGTAAAACCAATGAGAAGTGAGTTAACAGATGCTGGGTTTAAAGAATTAGTAACCCCTGAGGATGTACAGAATCATATGGCTAACGCTGAGGGAGTGTCCTTAATAATGATTAACTCAGTGTGTGGATGTGCTGCAGGTTTAGCAAGACCAGCAGTAGTTGCCGCAGTTAATGAGTTAGACAAAAAACCGGATAATCTAGTAACAGTATTTGCCGGACAAGACCAAGATGCTACAGCGACTATGAGAAGTTATTTCGAGGAGATTCCTCCAAGCTCACCTTCAATTGCAATATGGAAAGATAAAGAATTGGCATACTTTATCCCACGTGAACAAATAGAAAGTAATTCGATGGAAACTATTAAAGATCATTTGTCTGGTGTGCTTACCCAAATCGTTTCTTCATGAAAACAATCGTAACTACAGCTGGAAGAACAAATGAATCATTTATTGAAAAAGCACAAACTATTGCAACTGAGCTTTCTATATCTTATGTAAATCGGAGTAAGAAATCTGTAAGAGCTATGCATGAACAATATGACTCGGATTTATTAGTAGTTAGCAAGGAAAGACTAGAGTTCTACGCTAATGGCTCAAATATTCCTTTTTTCTTTCATCCAAATTCCGCTGCATTTCGGTTGAAAAGGCTTCTAAAAGGTGAATCTGATTCCTTTTTAGAAGCAACAAATCTGAAAAGAGGGAATAGTTTTTTCGACGCAACTGCTGGATTATGCTCGGATAGCATAATTGCTGCTTATGCAACTGGGGATATGGGTACTGTATATGCATGTGAAGTAAATGAAATCATTGCCTATATTGTGTCAGTTGGTTTAAAAAATTATGAGACTGATTTTGTTGAGTTAAAAACATGTATGAGAAATGTGAAATTAGCACATGTGAATGCTGTGGAAGCATTAAAAGCAACAGAAAGCAACTCATTTGATGTAGTATATATGGACCCGATGTTTGAAGAGTTAATTGAGGAGTCCTCAAACTTTCAACCACTCCGAGCAATTGGGCAACATCACTTATTAACACTGGAGTGGGTGGAAGAAGCCAAAAGAGTTGCAAAGAAAAGAGTAGTTGTAAAAGCTCATTTCCGTTCGGATTTATTTGAAAGATTTGGATTTCATAGACTTACCCGACAGACCTCTAAATTTCATTATGGCATCATTGAAATATAAAGAAACGCTTTGCTAAACGTAAAGCGTTTCTTTTTAGTTGTTGTCTGTATACGTGGTAGCCATATATGTATCGAAAAAAAGAGAGTTGTGACTATCGTCACGACTCTCTTTTATAAAAAACACGCGGAAAAATCTGTCCAAAACAAACCGAGAACGTTTGAACTTAGTCAGTAAAGTTTAGAGAAGTTAAATATCCTAATAAAAATAAAAATCCAATTCCAATTACTAAGCTTGTACTCATAATAAATTCTCCTCCTTATTCAAAAAACGTACTGTATGTTTACAACATTTATTGTACAATGAAAGAGAGGATTTAGAAACCTTTTGTTCTCCAAAACGTTTATAATCATAATGGGTCTTTAAAAAATGGTCAAAATTGAAGGTGATATTTGTTGAAGAAATGGATTAAAAAATCAATTATTATTACGGTAGCATTGCTAACATTCGGTCTAATCTCTCCGGATCATCTTATTTGGGAGCATTTATTAGACAACAAAAATCCAGAAAAGTCTTTTCATTCAAATGTAGAGAACATCGGTTATGAACAGGTAGAAATTGATGAGGGTCTAGCATTAACGGATTCTATTTCCACAGCAGCAAGAGAACAATCATACATAAAGTTTGGCGAGCGTATAGGTCCTGTAATCCAAAATGAATTTGATGAAATCATCTTCCCACGTATACAGGAAGTGATTGATACAACGGTTGCTAAAGTGGCTCAAGATAAAGTCATAAATTTGGCTATAACCGAGCAGCCATCAGGAGAATATCACGAGAAAATATTTAACATTTATAATAATGAAACTAGAAAAGATTTAATCCGATTTCATGTGAGAACAGATAAAAAACCACAAGATGGGTATTATTTTAATTTTCATTATCATCTTGCAGAAGACAAATATTCAAAGCATTATGCATTAGGAGAAATTTATTGGTCAAAAAATACACCTCCTAAGTGGCTCTCATAAATGAGAGCTTTTTTATTATAATAGGAAGCTTAGAATGAATAGAAATTAAAAAAAGGGGAATTCCAATGGAACAGTACTTAAACTTATGCAGATATATTAAAGATAATGGGGTTATAAAGGAAGATCGAACAGGTATTGGCACGAAAAGTGTCTTTGGTTATCAGATGCGTTTTGATTTAGAGAAAGGTTTTCCACTTGTAACAACGAAAAAGACAGCATTTCGATTAGTTGTGAGTGAATTATTATGGTTCCTTAAAGGGGACACAAATGTGAAAACATTAATGAAGGAAAATAATCATATTTGGGATGAATGGGCTTTTGAGAAATGGGTAAATAGTCCAAACTACCAAGGGCCAGATATGACCAACTTTGGTGTAAGAGCAGAGAATGACCATACATTTAAGACAATTGTAGAACAACAAATGGAGATTTTCCGTTCTAAAATACTTTCTGATGATCAATTCGCAAATGAATTTGGTGATTTAGGTCCAGTTTACGGAAAACAATGGAGATCGTGGCCAGGTAATGATGGACAAACGATAGATCAAGTTCAAAATCTTATTAATCAGTTAAAAAACAATCCAGATTCGAGAAGACATATTATTACAGCATGGAACCCTGCAGAAGTAGATGATATGGCACTACCACCATGTCATTCTTTCATGCAGTTCTACGTGGCGAATGGGAAGCTATCCTGTCAATTGTATCAACGAAGTGCAGATGTATTTTTAGGTGTTCCTTTTAATATAGCTTCGTATGCATTATTAACACATTTAATAGCAAAAGAATGTCAATTGAAAGTTGGAGAATTCGTTCATACACTTGGAGATGCTCATTTATATTTAAATCATATGGATCAAGTCGAAACGCAGCTACAACGTGAGCCAAAAAAGTTACCTACACTATTACTTTCTAATGATAAAAATTCTATTTTTGACTTTGAAGTAGAGGATATTTCTTTAGATGGATATGATCCACATCCTCGTATTAAAGCACCTATTGCGGTGTAAGGGAGTAAAGGAGATAAAATGATGATTTCATTAATCGTAGCACATGATCCAAACAGAGTAATCGGTTTAAACAACGAGATGCCTTGGCATATTCCTGGAGATTTAGCTTATTTTAAAAATAAAACGATGGGCAAGGCAATGGTAATGGGTAGAAAAACTTTTGAATCGATAGGAAGAGTTCTTCCTGGAAGAAAAAATATTGTGATTACAAGAAATCCTTCTTATAAAGTAGGAGGTGCAGATGTAGTAAGTACGATCGAAGAAGCGATTAATATTGCGAAGGATTTCCACGAGGAAGTTATGATAATTGGTGGAGAACAAATTTTTAGAGCAGTTTTACCAAAAGCGGATCGACTCTATATAACATTTATACAAAATGTTTTTGAAGGGGACACTTTTTTTCCGACGTATAGTTCTGACGAATGGGACCTTGTTGATACTTCGGAGGATTTTCAAACGCCTGAAGGCATTACATTCGCCTATTTAGTTTACGAAAGAAAGGTAAATGACTAAGTTGTTTACCTCTTTAAGAACATTTGGGTTTTTATTTGCTTACTTACCTGCAAGTATGCCGATACTTCATCAAGTAAAAGCTCAAAAAAACGAATTGTCTATCGAAAAGTATGATGAACTTGTGCAACAAACACCAAAAAGATGGGCTTCTGGAATATTAAAAAGAACAAAAAGTACATTCGAAGTTACTGGTCTAGAAAATATTCCAACAGGACCAGTACTTTTTATAAGCAATCATGAAGGAAATTTTGATATCCCAGCATTAATTACTTATATACCTAAACCTTTTGGATTTATATCCAAAATAGAAGTGAAGAAAATTCCATTAATAGCAAAGTGGATGACTGAGATGAACTGCATTTTTTTGGACCGAACTGACAGAAAAAGCGCTTATCAGTCTATAAATGATACAGTGAAGCATCTTAGAAATGGCCATTCTATTTTAATGTTTCCAGAAGGGACGAGAAACAAAGGTAATGGTCTCGGAGAATTTAAATCAGGATTTGTTCGAATAGCTAAGGATGCAGGAGTACCTATTGTACCAATTGTTATACAAGGTACTTCATATATTATGGAGAAAAATAACAACAAAATTCGTGCAGCAAAAGTTCAAATTTCTATACTACCATCATATAGTGTAGAAAGTATTCAAATGAAGGATTCTAAAATTGTCTTAGAAGAGGTTCATTCTATTATTAATAAACGTTACTTTGAAATGAATTTAAATAGCAAATAGTTTACATAACACTTCACTTCTTCTTATAATAAAGATATATAGGAAGGAAGGGATCATGTGTCTAAAATTCATATTGTAACGGATTCAACAGCTGATTTATCAAAAGAGCTGATTGAAGCCTTCAATATTCATGTAGTACCACTAACGATACAAATTGATGGTGAATCATATACCGATGGTGTAGATATAAATCCAGAAGAGTTTTTAGAAAAAATGGCATCATCAAAGGATTTACCAAAGTCTTCTCAACCTGCAGTAGGTATTTTTAAAGAGCTGTATGATAGGTTAGGAGAAAATGGAGATCAAATATTATCTATACATATGACAGGTGGAATGAGTGGAACAGTTAAATCCGCTCAAGCTGCTGCTGAAATGACTGATTCTGATGTAACAGTTTTTGATTCTAAATTTATCTCCTTTGCTTTATCTTTTCAAGTTGAAGAGGCTGCTAAAATGGCTAAAAATGGTGAAAGTTTAGAAGTTATTTTAAATAGAATTGAAAAAATACGGTCAAACACAAATTTATATGTCGTAGTTGATACATTAGATAACTTAGTAAAAGGTGGTCGCATTGGTAAAGGCACCGCAATAATAGGGTCACTACTTTCTATAAAACCGATTGCTAATTTAACAGATGGTGTATATACACCAATTGCAAAAGTAAGAAGTCATAAACAAGTAGTTAGTCATTTGTTTAAACAATTTACAGAAGATACAAAAGGAAAAATAGTAAAAGCTGTTGGGATTTCGCATGCAAATGGATTTTCGATGGCAACACCTTTAATGAAACTAATAGAGGAAACTGGTTTTAAGAATATTCAAGTATCATTTACTTCCCCTGTAATAAGTACACATACAGGTCCAGGAGCTATTGGTTTTATGTATATGACTGATTAACTTACGTAGGAAAAGCAGGGATTTGTCCCTGCTTTTATTTTATCGAAAGGGGATAGGAATGAAGTACGTCCTATATTTATTCTGTATTATTATATTTTTAACCGGTTGTACAAATAAGGAACAATTTGCTATAGAATTTACCAAAAAAGAAGCGATTCAATTCGAGGAGTATGTAATTCCTTATACTTTTTTTCCTAGGACTATACAATTAGTCGGAATGGGAGATTCTCTAACGAAAGGTGTTGGAGATGAATTGAAAAGAGATGGATATATTGGAAGATTAAAGACAGAACTATTACAATATAAAGGAATAGAAGATGTTATTTTAACCAATACTGCATTAAGAGGTAGAAGAAGCGACCAATTATTAAAACTTATGAATAACGGTGACTTTGATTATGCTATTAGAAATGCAGATATAATAACTCTTACGATCGGTGGAAACGATTTGATGAAAATCGTTAAAAAAGAATTATTTGATTTAAAAGTTGAGCCATTCCAAAAGGGATTAGATGCATTCGAGAATAATTATGTGAAAATCATGAAGAAGATTCGAGAGATTAATAGTAATGGTAAAATAGTTTTAATAGGAATTTATAACCCTCTAACCGTCGTATCGAATGAAGAGAATGAATTTAAAACAATAATTGAGGAATGGAATAGTACTATCGAAATGATAGCAAAAGAGGACAAAAATGCATGTTACATACCTATTGACAAGCATTTTGATACAAATGCCAATTTAGTGTATCATACAGACTTTTTTCATCCCAATAGTAAGGGATATCAATTAATGAAAGATTCTATCATAAGCTCCTTAAATAATTGTGGTTTTATTGATGAGCAAAATAGGGAATTGTTGTTTTAGGGAGTTGAGAGAGATGAACAAATGGAAGATTGCATTTTTTTTATTAATACTATTAATAGTAGGGTCAATAATCGGACTTTTTTATTGGATTTCTACTCCATCTGAATCATCAGATGTCCTATTAGAAACTCCAAATGTTACAGGAAATGTCCTTACAGTTAACGCGACAAAAGAGGATTTTGAAGGACTTGCTAATACTTTTATGAAGAAAGCTATGGAGGGAAAACCGCTTCCGGTGAATTTGACTATAGAAGATCAGGTGATACTTTCCTCAGAGTTAACAATTTTCTCAACTGTTCTTCCTGTAAAATTATTCTTTGAACCTTTTGTTGAGGAAAATGGGAATATTCGTTTGGAGCAATCTTCTGTAGAAATTGGGCAACTACAGCTTCCTCCAGAAACAGTGCTAAAAGTATTAAAAGATTCAATTCAGCTGCCACAATGGATGATCGTAAAACCGGAAGAAGAGGAAGTTCTTATCCAATTAGCCAGCATACCGATGTCTTCAGGAGTCCGTGTTCGAGCAAAAGAATTAAATCTAGAGGAAGATATCATTACTTTAGAAATAATTATCCCATCTGAGTAAGGAGGAAAAAGAAATGGAAAAAGCAACATTTGCAGGAGGCTGTTTCTGGTGTATGGTGAAGCCATTTGATACTTATGATGGAATTGAACAAGTGATCTCTGGTTATACAGGTGGCCATATTGAAAATCCGACGTATGAACAAGTTTGTTCCAATGCAACCGGTCATTATGAAGCAGTCCAAATAACGTTTAATCCAGAAATATTTCCTTATGAAAAATTATTAGAAATATTTTGGATGAATATTGATCCGACAGATAATAATGGTCAATTTTTCGATAGAGGCTCTTCCTATCAGACAGCTATTTTCTATCATTCTGAGCAACAACGAGTTCAAGCAGAGAAATCAAAAGCTGATTTAGATGCATCGAATAAGTTTCAAACAAAAGTGGCTACAAAAATACTTCCGGCTAAAGAGTTTTATCCAGCCGAAGCTTATCATCAAGATTATTACAAAAAAAATCCTACCCATTATAATCGTTATTATGTTGGATCTGGAAGAGCAGCTTTCAAAGAAAAAAATTGGGGGTAAATATAATGAAAGAAAAATTAACAGACATGCAGTTTTATGTAACACAACAAAATGGTACAGAGCCTCCTTTTCAAAATGAGTATGATAAGCATTTTGAAGAAGGTATATATGTAGACGTTGTCTCTGGCAAACCTTTGTTTCATTCAAAAGACAAGTATGATGCAGGGTGTGGATGGCCAAGCTTTTCTAGACCAATTGAGGATCAAGAGGTTATAGAAAAATTTGATGATAGTCACGGTATGAGAAGAGTAGAAGTAAGAAGTAAAACAGCTGATTCACATTTAGGACATGTTTTCCCTGATGGTCCACAAGAAGAAACAGGACTTCGATATTGCATTAATTCTGCTGCATTACGATTTATTCCTAAAGAAAAGCTTATCGAAGAAGGCTACGAAGAATACGTTAAATTATTTTAAATAAAGTGGCGACTAAGAAGCGACTTATCTTGCGGCAAGCGCTAATAAAAAGAAGCACAGAAGAGCAATATCTTCTGTGCTTTTATTATTATAACTTAAATTCATTGACAACATTTCTAAGCTCATCTGCTTGATTTGATAACTCTACAGCAGAAGCATTAATTTCTTCCATTGCAGCTGAACCTTCCTGAGCTGCGGCGGCAGATGTTTCTGTATTAGTTGCTGTATTTTCAGCAATCTGATTAACTTCAATGAAAGAAGCAGCAACTTCATGACTAAAGTTAAGCGTTTCTTCAATTTGTTTTACCATTTTATCGATGATTGTAATCGTTTCATTTGTCTGATTCATTATTTGCTCTAATGATGCATTTGTTTCATTTGCTACTTCCACACCACGAATTACATTTTCTACACCTTCATGGTTTTGTTTTACGATGGAAGTAACTTCGGATTGAATGGAGGTAACAATTCCTGTAACTTCTTTTGCAGCATTTTGAGATTGCTCAGCAAGTTTACGAACCTCATCGGCAACTACGGCAAAGCCTCGTCCATGTTCTCCAGCTCGAGCAGCTTCAATAGCTGCATTTAGGGCAAGAAGGTTTGTTTGTTCAGCAATTGCGGTAATCGTTTTAATGATAGAAGTGATTTCATACGATTTTGTACCAAGTGCTTGTACAGTTTGAGAAGTGTTGGCCATTGTCTCTTCAATGCTCATCATCACATTAGAAGAGTGCTGTACTGATTCTCCACCTTTACGTGCAGCTGTCATCATTTGATCTGTTGCATCTTTAACTGCTTGTGCATCATTGTTCAAATATCTTGTTGCTTCTTCTAGTAAATTCATCTTTTGAATGGCAACATTCATACTACGTATTGTTTGTTCACTTCCTGCAGCGATTTCGTTCGTAGAATCAGCTATCGATTGAATTGTTATTGCCGTTTCATCAGAAGAAGCCATGAGCTCTTGTCCGCTTGCAGAAACATTCTCAGTCAGTAAACTTACACGTTTTACTAAATTTGCGATAGAGGCGATTAAAACGTTTGTACTTTCAGCAATTTCAGCAAATTCATCTTTTGATCTAACTTTTACTCTTCTAGTCAAGTCACCGCCAGCTTGAGCTATATCTAATATAGATCGGTTAATAGAATTCGTACTACGTTTGATGGAATAGAATAAGTAAATACCAAAAGATAATGTTAAAGCTACTGAGAATACCGTTAGAGCAATGAACAAATACATTGCAGTATTATTTTCCTTTTTTAAAAGGGCAATTTGATTTGCATTTTTTTCGGCTAGTAGTTCGTTCATTGCAGCTATATGTACATCAATATAATTCATTGCTGTTTTCCCGTTACCTGCGTTTACTAGTTTTTGTGCAGATTCAATGCCTTGCTCATCTCGGATATTAATTACACGATCTGAATATTGTAGGTAGGTTGTAAAAAACTGATCAATTGATAATATTTTTTGTAATTCCTCTGGTCGATTTCTATATGTTTTATTCAATTCTTTAATGTGTGTTATGATTGCATCTTTATATTTCTTATGACTTGCCATATAATTTGACTTACCGGTTATGATATAGCTCTGTTCTGCGTTAGCTAGTTGAGCAATTTCCGTTGAAATTTGATTTACCATCATTTGTTCTTTAATATCAACGTTCGTAAATTTCTCGAGAGCTTTTTGAGATGTATACATTTTATTAGAGGTCAATACTAACATGGATATTAAGATTACTATTAGCACTGAAAAGATAATAATTACTCTACCTCTAATTGAGTTTACAATATTCCTTTTGGAAGAGATGGAAGTGAAATTTTTCGCTTTTTTGTTTTTACTAAATAAATTTAATGAAGGTATTTTCTTAATCTTTAAGGTCTTCTTTTCTTTTTTATTCTTTTTTGTTGAATTCATAGGTTTAATTTTTTTATTGAACCTCTTTAACAATCATACCAACCCCTTTAATTGTAATGCTTTTTGATTACTTTAAAGTTTACTTGTTTTAGATAGAATTATCTACATGTTTTTTTGAAATCTATGACTTCATGACTAAAGTTGGAGGTGTAATATGAAACAATCATTTTATTTATATGTTTTAAAATACCGAGGAGGAGGAAAGAAGGATAAAAAGAGTTTGTTTGCAGAAACGATGTTTAATCAACATGATTTTCCAAAAGCAGAGACTTCATTTGATGAGCTCTCTAAGTATATTGAAGAACTTGCACATCCTGATATGAGTGCGACAGTTTTTGATGAACTTTGGGAGTCATATTATGAAGCGGTACGCTAGCAATATCGTTGCATTTAAACTAAAAAAACGGTATCATTAAGCCGAAACGTTATAGAAATGAGGTATTTAAATGAGTATACACATTGGAGCAAAAAAAGGTGAAATTGCAGATACAATTTTACTACCCGGAGATCCACTTCGTGCAAAATATATTGCAGAAACATTTTTAGAAGATGTTGTCCAATATAATGAGGTTCGTAACATGTTTGGATATACTGGTACATATAAGGGAAAAAGAATTTCAGTACAAGGTACTGGGATGGGCGTACCTTCTATTTCAATTTATGTTCATGAATTAATGAATGATTATGATGTACAAAAATTGATTCGTGTAGGTACATGTGGAGCAATTCAAAAAGACGTGAAAGTACGTGACGTTATTCTTGCTCAAAGTGCTTCAACAGATTCTACGTTAAACAAAGTTTTATTAGATGATGTAAGCTATGCTCCAACTGCAGATTTCGATTTATTATATAAAGCATATAATGCTGGAAAAGAAGCAGGGTTAAATTTAAGAGTAGGTAATGTTTTTACAGCAGATTTATTCTATAACGAAAATGCACAAAATGAAAAATGGGCAAGTTATGGTGTATTGGCAGTGGAAATGGAATCAGCTGCACTTTATACTCTAGCTGCTAAATTTGGTCGTCAAGCTCTTTCAGTTCTAACTGTAAGCGATCATATTATTACAGGTGAAGCAACGACATCTGAAGAGCGTCAAACTACGTTTAACGATATGGTAGTTGTTGCGCTAGAAGCAGCTATTCAAGACTAACCTGTCTTTTCGAAGAGTTTACTTCTTAACTAGATTATCTTGATAAATAGACTGTCATGGAGATGACAGTCTATTTTATAAGATTTTTGGAAGAAAAGGGTGAAAAATTTGGACGAACAAAAACAATCAAATGATGAAGTGGAATCTACTGAAGAGAAACCTGCATCACGTTATATAAAGATAAAGCCATTTGGTTTTTTCGTAATGATTTTAGCATTAATCGTCGCAACAGCTGCACTAACGATGATGATTTTAAATGTTAGCAAAAGTAATGTCCTAGGCGAAGAATTACCCGAATCAGAAAGAACTGAGTTCTCTAAACTTTATATGGCATATGATAAGTTAAAAGAAGAATACTATAAAGATATTGATCAAGATTCAGTAGTTAACGGTGCCATTAATGGAATGATTGATGCACTGGAAGATCCATATTCTGATTATATGAATAAAGAAGAAGCCTCCCAGTTTAATGAGAGTATATCTTCTAGCTTCCAAGGGATTGGTGCAGAGATTCAAGAAAGAGATGGTGTGATAACTGTAGTATCTCCTATTAAGAATTCTCCAGCCGAAAAAGCAGGGATATTGCCTAATGACAAAATTCTTGCAGTAGATGGAAAAGATATAAAAGGATATACTGCTTCTGAAGCCGTGCTTCTAATACGTGGTAATAAAGGTTCAGAAGTTACACTTTCCATACAACGTGGAGAAAGTGAAACAATGGATATTAAAATAGTTCGTGATGATATTCCAATCGAAACGGTTTATGCTGAAATGGTTGGTGATAATGTTGCACATATTATTATTTCTAGCTTCTCTAGAGACACATATGATGAACTTTTGACCGCTATTAGCGAGATGGAAAATCAAGGAATGAAGGCATTGGTTATTGATGTTCGTCAAAACCCAGGTGGTCTTCTTGATAGTGCTATTGATATCTCTAATCTTTTCTTAAAAGATGGAAAGTCAATCGTCCAAATACAAGAAAAAGGAAAACCGTTTGTTTATTCAGCTTCCCCAGGTGAGAAGGTTAAGGTACCAGTATCCTTGATCATTGATGAAGGTAGTGCATCCGCATCAGAAATTTTAGCTGGCGCATTAAGTGAATCTGCAGATATCCCATTAGTTGGTTTAAATTCATTTGGTAAAGGTACAGTTCAATCAGTTAATGATTTACCAGATGGATCGAACATTAAAATTACGACTGCTAAATGGTTAACGCCTGACGGTAATTGGATACATGAGAAAGGGATTGCCCCTGATTATGCTGTCGAATACCCAACCTATGCAATGCTTGCACCATTAGATCCTGCTGAAACTTTAAAAGAAGGCCAATCTTCAGAAGTTATTCAAAATGCTAAAGAAATGTTAAAAGCAGTTGGATATGAAGTTGGTGAAATAAACGAAAACTTCGATAATCAAATGACTATAGCAGTGAAAAAATTCCAAGCTGAAAACAAGCTTGAATCAACTGGTGAACTATCAGGAGAAACTTCTTATTTATTAATGGATAAACTTCGTGCAAAAGTATTAGAAGATGATCCGCAATTACAAAAAGCTAAAGAAGTTGTTTTGGAGCTTCTGAATAAGTAAAAATAAAGCTGACCTTATAGGTCAGCTTTTTAAATGAAAGCTCAGTTATTATTCAGATTTGCACCTTGGTAGTCGGATAAGCTGTCCTATGGGACAGTAAGTTACTTTTTCTCTTACGGTCTTGTGTATAAGCACAAAGTCAAATTGACTCAATAATCTTGTATGATTGTAATTTAACAATAGCAAAGTTTAACATAGCTGAAGTGAAAGGAGTAAACATAAAATGAAAGATGTTTATCTATTAAGTGGCTTTTTAGGGAGCGGAAAGACCTCCTTATTATCACATTTAATTGCTCAACTTAAAGAGGAGGGTATTAAACCTGCAGTCATTATGAACGAGTTAGGGAAGCTTAATTTCGATAGCCGAGCTGTAGATGAAGATATACCTTTAAAAGAAATGTTGGAAGGATGCATATGCTGTACAGGATCTGAAAAGATGGAAGCACAGCTTCAAATGCTTTTAGAAGGAGAGGAATTTGATGTCTTAATAATAGAGACAACAGGTGCTGCTCATCCCGTTGAAGCGATGGATGCAGTTTTTTCACCTCTATTTGCAAATAAGTTAAATATGAAAGGGATTATAACAGTTGCGGATTGTAAGAGATGGATAGATCGTGATCACTTAACGCCTCAAACTAGAATGTTGTTTTTAGAACAAATACGACACGCCCATCTAATTGTAGCAAACAAAATTGATTTACTCAGTGATTCGGAAGTAGCAACTGTCACTATGCAATTACAGTCTTTAAATAGTTCTGCTCCGATTATACAAACATCCAATAGTAAACTTCCATTGTCATTAATAAAAAAGCTAGAAGCTACTCACCATGAAAAAGACATTAACGAAACAGCCATAGGTAAACAACTATTTCTGTCTACCCGTCTATATACTTTTCAAGAGGCAGTTGAACAAGAAGAGTTTGAGACTTGGGTAAGAAGTCTCCCTGATACGGTATATCGGATGAAAGGCTATGTACCATTAAAAGGTCATAAATATCCCTTTCTATTTCAATATGCTTATGGAATGGTTCAATGGATACCTGAGTACATGAAGATGGATCCTCAGATCGTTATTATCGGAGATAAAATTGATAAACTCGAGATGATAGGAAGTGTTTCAAAATGATAAAGGCTTTTCAACAATTATATAAAGGAAGAATTGCTCTAGAAAAAATTCAAACAGAGGACGAAATTCGTCTTGTTATAAACAGTGAGTTAAAAGATGAATTTACTCATCCTAGAGCAAGGTTATCTTCAGTAAAAAAGTGTCAACTTGCGATTCAACGTATACAAGGTAGTGAGCTTAGTGAAGAAGATAAACATGACTTATTATCTGTCTATGAAGAGGAGTATTTAAAAGTGTCAACAGCGAATGATGTGTAAATTTTAATTTTATTGGTCATTATATCCAAAAGTAATCATATAGTACTCTATTTCTATCAATATATTTTAATCTAATGGTTTTGTTGGTAAATGTTATGTGAAAAATTCCTCCTCTTTTATGTTTACAATAAGGGTGCACAAAAGAAGGAGGAAATGAGAATGAATAAAAAAAATTCAATCATAGTTGGATTACTTGCAGGAAGCTTGTTTTTATCTACAAATACAGCTGAAGCATCAACAACAACTGGAAATTCAAACACCACTTCCGAGGCAAAAGCGGTTGTTAATTATCAATTGAAGTCTCCATATAAATTAATAGATCAATATAATTGGAGAGCATACGATAACTTTAAATATGTAGCTAATGCTAAATTAGTTGCAAACGAAATTGTTGCTAAATACTTTGTCAATATGGAAGAAGAAAAAGCAGCTGAAAAACCAGTTGTGAAAGAAAAAGAACCAGTAGTAGAAAAACCGGTAGTAGAAAAACCTGTTGTAACAGAGAAGCAGCCAGTAGAAAAACCTGTTGTAACAGAGAAGCAACCAGTAGAAAAACCAAATGTTCCTGTTAAAAAACCAGTTGCACAAGCACCAACAAATACAGTAAAAGAACCAGTAGTTCAAAAACCAGCTACAGAAAATAAAGAAGAAGTGAAAGTATCTTCTGAAATTCAACAAGTTGTAGATTTAACTAACCAAGAACGTGCTAAACAAGGTTTAAAAGCATTACAAATCGATACGAAATTAACACAATCAGCTCAAGCAAAATCACAAGACATGAAAGACAAAAACTATTTTTCTCATACTAGTCCAACATACGGTTCACCATTTGATCAAATGAAATCTTTTGGTGTAACATACAAAGCGGCTGGAGAAAATATTGCGATGGGTCAACGTAGTGCAAAAGAAGTAGTTGACGGATGGATGAATTCACCAGGCCACAGAGAAAATATTATGAATCCTTCTTATACACATATTGGAGTTGGATTATCAGATAGTGGATATTATTGGACTCAACAATTTATAGGTAAGTAATGAAGTGAAACCTACCAAGATTAGGGACTGACTCCTAATAATTGAGATAGGGAATAAAACACCTTTTTAAACAACCAGTTGACGGTAATTACACCTGCGACTGGTTGTTTATTTTTTTGTATGCGGACATTGTTAAAAAATTTAAATAATATGTGCAAGTGCCCTATACGATTACCTCATAGTGGGTTTCAAGTGTTCGAGATAGAATGTTTAATGATGCGTGGAACGATTTAATTGAGGCATGATCAGCGGGCTGGCATCCAACTTATAATAATGCCTTTTTTAACTTTTTGTTGATATGCATATGTAAAACGATTGCTGATGACTATGCAATGTTAAATCTCTTGGCAAAGTAAGTAACTGGTCTAGTGTATCCAATAAAAATACCACCGCATCTAAGTAATTGAGTTGTGTTCTATTTCGAATGTTTAATTCTTTTATTCCTTATTTCATTGGCAATTGTAAATCTACTGCTAATAATTTCTGCTTGCTAACTTGGTTTTAGATATTACATTCCCGTTCTTCAACTCAATGTTTTTTTAATCTCAATCTATTAGGTCAGTACCTTAATAGTTTTTTATATAAAACTGTCAACAGTGTTTGAGATGAAATATTTCTAAACTGTGGTTATAATATCCATCTATTTGAAGAGGGATAGTTGTTGCTATCTAGTTATTTATCTTAATGGTTTTAATGGAATATTTTATAAAAATTATTTTTTCTTTCATATGTTTATAATAGTGGAGCCCAAAAGAAGGAGGAATAGAAAATGAATAAAAATTATTCGTTAATAGTTGGATTACTTGCAGGAAGTCTGTTATTTACAACTCAATCTGTTGAAGCTTCTATGTCCACGGGAAATTCAAATTCAAATACTACTTCAGAAGCTAATATTTCTGTAAAACAAAAAGGGAATGAACCTTTTTCATATATAAATAAAAATAGCCAGCCAATCGAAAGTACGAAACAAAATCCTGTAACACCAAATCAGGAAGCTAGTACTCAAAAGTCTGGAACAACTGCAAATGATATTGGACAAGTATCTTCAACAGTTCAACAAGTTGTGGATTTAACTAACCAAGAACGTGCTAAAGAAGGATTAAAAGCGTTACAAATTGATGTAAAGCTTACCCAATCAGCACAGGAAAAATCACAGGATATGAAAAATAAAAACTATTTTTCTCATACTAGTCCAACGTACGGTTCACCATTCGATCAAATGAAAGCTTTAGGAATCACTTATAATTCTGCAGGTGAAAACATTGCTATGGGTCAACCAAGTGCTGAAGAGGTAGTGGATGCATGGATGAAATCTCCAGGTCATAGAGAAAATATAATGAATCCATCCTTTACACATATAGGCGTTGGATTATCAGATAGTGGTTTCTATTGGACACAACAATTTATAGGAAAATAAAAACGACGCTTTTAAGCGTCGTTTTTTGTTATTCTTTTTTGTAAATAGATAAGTCTTGAACAGAGCGTGATAGCCCCTAATGTTAACCCTACTATTAAACCTATCCAATATCCAAAGCGTTCAAAAGAAGTATAGTTTGCTAGTATGTATCCAGTAGGCAACCCTATTATCCAATAAGAAACAATTGACATAATGAATGTGATTGTTACATCCTTGTATCCTCTAAGTGCTCCTTGAACAGGTGCTTGGATTGCATCTGATAATTGAAATAACGCAGCAAAAAAGAAAAATTGAATAGTTAATGTGATTACAGCTTGATCATTTGTATAAATAGATGCTATTTGCTCTTTAAACAAGAGAAGTATAGATGCGGATATAAAGCTGAATAGGACGGCTGTAACCACGCTAAGCCAGCTATAAGTTTTGGCATCTTTAAATCTATTTGCACCTACTTCATGCCCAACAAGTATTGTAGCTCCCATCGCAATACTTAATGGAATCATATAAAGTAGGGAAGTAAAGTTCATAGCAATCTGATGAGCTGATATCACTTCTGTTGAATAAGCACTCATAAATAATGTGACAGCAGAAAAAATGGTTGTTTCTGCAAAAATGGAAATCCCAATTGGAAAACCAATCTTAGTAATCGATCCTATTTTTTGTAAGGAAGGCGCTCTCCAACCATTGAAAATATGTAATTCAGCAAATGGTTTATTACGATACACGATCACTATTGAAATAAGGAATATTAACCAATAAGTAAGTGCCGATGCTAATCCAGCTCCTACGCCTCCTAAAGCAGGCATGCCTAACTTCCCGTAAATAAATACATAATTTAATGCAATGTTGATGGGAGAAGATAAAAGAGTAATAACCATGGATACTCGTGTTTTTCCTAAAGCATCAATAAAAGAGCGAATTACACTATAAAGGAATAGTGGAACAAGACCAATACTCATCATATATAAATATTTCTTTGCTACTTCGCGTACACTATCCTCGAGGGAAATACGCTGAAGAACAGGATCAATTAATAATAGGACAGCAACAAAAATGATGATTGCTAACAAGAGAGCTATATAAAATCCTTGCTGAACAAAAATACGGACTTCTTCCTTCTTTTTTGCTCCTATTAATTGTGCTACAATTGGCGTAATGCCTAATAATATACCGGTAAGACCAGTATATACAGGCACCCAAAGAGATGAACCTATCGAAACACCTGCTAAATGATCAATACTAAATTTTCCGGTCATTAATACATCAAAAAATGTCAATAAATATAGTGCTAATTGTGTGATTAAAATAGGTAAGACTATTTTAATCATTTGAATCATTTTATCAGATAATGTTTTCGTTTCTTGCATTTTGCATACATCCTTTAAAGTTATAAAATAGTTAGGAGATTATTAATGAATAATAACACAATTGTATTAACAGGTGGAGGTACTGCAGGGCATGTTTCATTAAATGAAGCAATTATTCCCGAATTAATAGAAAAAGGCTATGAACTTCATTATATAGGTTCTTCAGATGGAATAGAGAAATCGATTATCACTAAAAGTTTCCCATCGTTACCGTATCAAGCAATTTCAAATGGCAAACTAAGAAGATACTTTTCCATTAAAAATTTTTCCGATCCATTTAAGGTCCTTTATGGAACACTTCAAGCGACAAGAATCATTAAAAAAGTCAAACCATCACTCATCTTTTCTAAAGGGGGATTTGTTTCTGTTCCTGTCGTAATTGCTGCAAAATTCGCTAATATACCAGTAGTTATTCATGAATCGGATATAACACCTGGACTTGCAAATAAAATTGCTGGCTCCTTCGCAAAACACATATTTACTACTTTTGAAGAAACATTAAAATACCTTCCTGCAGAAAAGTCATCTTCTATCGGGGCGATTATTCGTCCAGATTTGTTTAATGGCGATGAATTAATAGCAGAGCAGCTGACTGGGTTTAAAGCAAACAAAGAGACTATTATTATAATGGGTGGTAGCCAGGGAGCAGCTAAAATAAACGAAGCCATTTACGACAACTTAGATGAGTTAACGAAAAAATATCAAATCATACATCTTTGTGGTAAAGGTAACTTAAATGCATCACTAACAGGAAAACCAAATTATATTGCATTCGAATATGTCACAACTGAGCTCCCTCATTTATTAAAGATTTCAGATTATGTTATTACGCGAGCAGGATCAAATTCTATATTTGAATTTTTAGCTTTAAAAAAACCAATGCTTTTAATTCCTTTATCGATTCATGCAAGTAGGGGAGATCAATTACTAAATGCGAACTATTTTGAGAATCAAGGATTCGGAATTGTATTAGAAGAGGAACACTTAACACAACAATCATTTCTAGAATCGATTACAAAGCTAGTTAACGCTAAGGAAACAATTATAAATAAACAAAAAGCTGCAAATTCTCCTAAAACTCCAAGCCAATTTGTTGAAATTCTTTTATCGCATAAAAAATAAGATTCTGATATTTATTACGGTTGATTTTAAAATTTTGATATTCCTAATCGCGGAGTACTTTATAGGATGTATTTCAGCAATTTGGAGAGTAGAATTTAGAATCACGGATGTGTGTTCGTGCACACGCTTTGCATGACCCTCCCGGTTTGAGTATCTCCATTGTTACTATCTCATCCTTTACGAAGGTCACTGAAAAAGTCTATAGAATTTTTCTTTACTAAATAATGTCGTCCGATAAATAAGAAAATCGTTGAAACGGCTCCCTTTCCGCGGGCGTTGCCTTAGCCTCCTAGGCCAACACGATGTTGGTCATGCAATCGTTGCCGCAGGATGCGGCGAACTTAGATTGCCTTCCCCTCAACTGCGGGGTCTTCGGCTCACGCTATTCCCGCAGGAGTGTCGCCTTTTTCAACGATTTTCTATAAATACTAATTGAAAAATTTTAAGTGAAAAAACTTGGTCTATTAATGGCATGATGGTTCTCTAATTGAAAAGCGGATAAAAGTTGATTGGAGTGGAAGGCGGCGACTCCAGCCGGAATAGCACATGTTTTCTGCACCGAAAGCGAAGCGTCAGGTGCATGAGGTGAAGACCCTGGACTGAGCGTGGCGAGGGAAGCGGCTGAAGCCATGCCGGCGGAAAGCGTCCGCCTGGAACGGAAATTGACGGGCCAAAATAAAATCAAGTATGTGAACAACTTGTTTCACCTACTGTTACGAAATCTCATTTAAGAATTTTTCAGTGCTATCCCTTTCTGGGGGCCTCATTCTTCGCGTTCCTGCGGCTGCGTGAATGCAAGTTTTAACAAAAATAAAAATAAAGAACTCCCGCCAATGACAATTTGGCGGGAGTTTTCTATAGAAGCAAGGTCTGTATTTCTATTTCCTTTTATTACATTGCTTGTTCTTCCTCTGTACTTTGTTGTAACATTACTAGATGGAACAAGTCTTTTGGAATATAGTAAAGATCATAAATATCTGACTGGCTATTGATTGCCTCATAAATTTTAGAATGGGTTGTATTTGCTTTAAGAACGTAAGGAAGTTTCTCGGTAGCTCGAATACTTTTGACATTGCTTCTTCGAATACGAAGAAAGATTGTATGAATATCTGTTTCGAAAAACATTTCATTTAAAAACTGTTCTTTTGCTTTTTTATTGTAACCTAGTCCTTGGAATGGTTTTCCGATCCAGGTACCGAGGAATCCAGCTCCGTCTTCTATATCAAATAAGTTTATAGTTCCTATCGGTTGACCATAATCACTGATAATGGTTCTAGAAATCGATAAACCTTTCTCTTCTTCTTCCATTAACTGCTTTGTCATGAACCAATATTCGTCTGCTGAACTAGCTTTTTGACGAACATAAGCAAGAACGCTAGGGTCAGACATTAGTTCGTAAAGCGCAGTGCATTCATGTAAATCACGTTTTCTAATCAAAATAAGTGCCCCCTTAAAGAACCAAAATGAGCATAATCATCCTAGGTTCCCTGAAATTTTTCATTTTAAAATGCATAAAAAATTTCGGGGTAGGAATCGAACCTACTAGGACCAGCTCAAAACTGGTGGCGCACCATTTGCCTTCCCTCGACAAAGCGAACTTTGTCTTATAAAATTATTTGCTTTTATAATATACTAATTTTTTTTCCTTTTGCATAGAGAAATGTCTCTAATAATATGTTAATTTTTTGTGAAGGATATATCCATAAAAATTGTTAAAATACTTGTAACTTTATCGTTAAATAAATATGATTAAAGGATATGAGAATCAATGCCGATAGGAGATTTTTTGAAATAATGACTGAAGCAGTTATAACTCCAAAACAATTTAGTTTACTATATGATTTGTCAGATGATTATGTCTTTCTTATGCGGAAATTAGACGATACTTTTATATATGAATGTATTAATAAAAAAGCAGAAGAAGTTTTTTTTGAAAATCCTATTGGAAAAAAATTAGAAGATTGTTTAGAAGAATATCATTATATGACAATAGTCAACAATTATAAACGAGCTTTCTTGGAAAAGAAGTCTATTTTTTATCAAGATCATTTTTCGATTTCCAATTTAACGCATGTTAATGAAACTACAGCTATCCCTATTTTTGATGGAGAAAACCAATATATTCTCGCCATTACAAAAAAAGTAGCACGATCTAAGGAAATGCAAGCTTCTACCTATATTTTGGAAAGCTATAAAAAAGGAATCAATGAAGCTGCCTTAGTAGCAATGACCAATGAAAATGGCATAATTGAAATGGTCAATCAAGTTTTTGAAAATACTTGCCAGTTTAAACAAAATGAAATTGTTGGAAAAACATTCCGATTGATAAACTCAAACTTCCATGATGAAAATTTCTTTAGACAAATGTGGAGCACAGTTAAAGATGGTAGTATTTGGCGGGGTGAGATTCGTAATCGGACCAAGTCAGGTTCTTTTTATTGGGTAGATGCAAATGTAATACCCATCATGAACGAACATGGTGAAATTGAAAAGTATTTAACAATTCAATTTGATATTACTGAAAAGAAAAGAATTATAGATGAGCTTCGAAACATAGAGCGAACATTTACTCTAATAACAGAATATTCAAATGACCTCATAGCTATTACAGATGAAGAAGGTTATTTACTATATTCTTCTCCTAGTCATGAAACTATTCTTCAATATGATAAAGAGGAGCTCCTTGGGACTTATTATCTTAGTCTAATATCAGAAGACAGAGTAGAAGCAGGACATCTATTGCCCTCTATTGATGAAAATAGTATTTATCGAACAGAACTTTTAATGAAGAAGAAGAATGGGAATACTATCTGGGCAGATACTTCAATTACTGAAGTAAAAAGGAACAGAGATGAAGAAGACGAGAAATGGTTTGTTGTAGTTTCAAGAGAAATTACAGAAAAAAGAGAATTAGAAGATAAGTTAAAGTTTATGGCTTATCATGATAGTTTAACTGAACTTCCAAATCGCCGATCGTTTCACCGAGATTTACCAATAGCTATCGACTCTCTAAACGGCGACAATAATATAGCATTGATATATATTGATGGGGATGACTTTAAATCTGTAAATGATCAATTTGGGCATGATGTTGGAGACCAATTTTTAATACGTTTTGCTGAAAAGCTTCAACATTGCGTTAATGGCCAGTTCAATTGCTATAGGCTTGGCGGAGACGAATTCGTTATAATAGTAGATAAAGTAGACGATTATAAAGATGGCAGTAGTGAAAAAATTTTAAAATTGATATACGCTATCCAAGATACGTTAAAAATTGGTTGGATGATAGGAGATCATCTATTTACCCCAACATCATCTATTGGAATATCCATTTATCCACACGATGGGAAAAGCGTTGACGAGTTATTAGATAAAGCAGATCAAGCATTATACGCTGCTAAAAAACTTGGTAAAAATAACTTTCTTTATACGAATGCCGTTCAAAATTAATTTGAACGGCTATTTTAAAAGGTAGGGTTAAAATATGGAATTTCATCTATTAATAATAGAAGACGAAGTGAATATAGCTAAATTTGTTGAATTGGAATTAAAGCATGAGGGCTTTAAAGTTACCGTTTGTCATGATGGTAGAGAGGGTATGGAGCTTGCAATTTCAAACCAATATGATTTGCTGTTAGTTGATTTGATGTTACCAAGTTTAAATGGACTTGAAATATGTAGAAGAGTTAGAAAACAAAAAAATACACCAATAATTCTTATAACTGCACGAGACGCAATAATTGATCGTGTTTCTGGGTTGGAAGCTGGTGCTGACGATTACGTTGTTAAACCTTTTGCAATAGAGGAGTTACTCGCAAGAATTCGTGCGGTATTGAGAAGAGTTGCTAATTACACGGAACCCTCTACAAAGTTAGAAATGGATAAGTTGGTTGTTGATAAGAATGCGCATCAAGTTTTCTTTGAAGAAATAGAGGTAGAACTCACTAAGACAGAATATGATATGTTGGTATATCTATTGGAAAATGAAAATAAGGTTTTAACGAGAGATGCAATATTACAAACAGTATGGGGGTATGACACAGAGGTTGAAACTAACGTGGTTGATGTATACATAAGGCATTTAAGAAAGAAGTTGCCTGCTGTTTCTCATATGATTGAAACAGTCAGAGGGGTAGGGTATGTGATGAGAAAATGAAAAATTGGACTCTTCAAAAAAAATGGACTTTTAGTTCAGCTATTTCTATCTTCTTGAGCTTTCTTACGATGTGTGTCATTTTATATTTTTCTCTTTATAACTGGATGCTTATTTCAGAAAAGAAAATAGCACAAAACACCTTAAATGAGGTTGTTCTCTTCATAGAATCAAAAGGTCCTTTTCTAACGATTCAGGATATTAGTAGAAATCGAACACTGTTAAATCAAATTGTGAACCAAAAACAATCTGTTCGTATAATGAACAAAGATGGTATAGAATTGTTACGTATTAATGATGCAAGTGATTTTCCGGAATTCACGTACAATATGGAAGATTTTCAACGCGAAGTAGTAAATGATCAAATTGTTTTTCATAAAATAGAGACACTCAACTTTGGAACATTTTCGGGTTATGTAGAAATTTCTCATGACCTTGAGAATTTTTCTCAGCTTATGAATTATATTTTAATTGCGATGCTAATTTTTGCTGTTATTTCTCTTTTATTATCTGCACTAATTGGTTATTCAATTTCTTCTATTTTATTAAAACCTATTAAAGAGTTAAGAAATGAAATGCAAAGAGCAAAACAGCACAAATTTTTAAAACAAGTAAGTTTTAATTATTCAACAAATGATGAAATCGGTGAACTTCTACTTATTTACAAACAACTAATGAATGAAGTTTCAGAAACGATTAAAAGGCAAGATGAGTTTATTTATAATGTTTCCCATGAACTTAGAACTCCAATACAAGTTGTGGAAGGACACTTGTCCCTTTTAAATCGTTGGGGAAAGGAAGAACAAGAAGTATTAGAAGAATCGTTATCAATTTCTCTTGTTGAAATTCAAAAAATGAAAAAGCTCATGGAAGAAATGTTGAAGCTTGCAAGAAGAGAGAATTCAAAAGAAACATCTTCAACAAATATATTGGAAGTTATTTTCCAATTACAAAATGAATATAAGCTTGTACATCCAAATGTCCGTATACAAGTAGAAATTGATTCAACCTATGTAGCTACAATTGAACAAACTGCTTTACTGCAAATTTTAAGGAACTTAATGGATAATTCAATTAAGTACAATGAGCATGATCCAATTATAATAATCAAGGGTTATCAAGATGGGTTGTATACAATCCTTACAGTCCAAGATAATGGAATAGGAATTCCAGAAGAACAAGTTTCAAAAATCTTTGATCGATTTTACATTGTGGATGAAGCAAGGACAAAATCAAAGGGTGGTTCTGGTCTTGGTTTAAGTATTGTAAAAATGTTAATGCTTGAATATGGAGGAAAGATTGAAGTAGAAAGTACGACTGGAAAAGGAACAATTTTTCGTCTGTTTTTTCCTAATATTTCAATTAAATAAGTGAAAATAAAATGAGCGATAAAAAATAATTTTAAATTCAAATTAATTTGTGAAAAAGGATTGTATTTTTTTCAGATAGTAGTAAGATGGTAATGGAAAAATCGTTCTTTCAAAAGGTTCTTTATGTCATTGCGAAAGAATGGTAAACTGTAAATGTGCACAAATTGTGTATGTATTTATAAGTTTATATTAATTTTTAGTGTGTAATTATATATTTATAATCATTTTTATCATCAGCCATAATAGGCACAAAATGTTGGAGGTTTTTCTAAATGTCGAACAATAAAACACCTTGGTCAGCTTTTTCTGGTCCTAACCTTGGTTATGTAATGGAGCAGTACGATTTATATCTACAATCTCCAGAAGAAGTAGATAATGAATTAGTGAATCTATTTAAACAATACGGAGCTCCTTCTTTAGCTTCATCCTCAGAATCAAATATTCAGGCTTCAAATCTTGCAGTATCTCCGAATAATTTTGATAAAATTATTCGTGCTATTCAACTTGCAGATGCAATTCGTTCACATGGACACTTAGCTGCTAATGTATACCCACTAAATGATGGTCCTAAAAACGAATCCAAAATTGATATAAAAACATACAATCTATCGGAACAAGATTTGATTGAAATCCCAGTAGAATTACTTATTACTAATCCACCAGAAAACGTTAAAAATGGTTTACAAGCTATTGAGCACTTAAAATCAGTATACACAAATAATATTGCTTTTGAATTTGCTCATATTGTAAATTCTGACGAACGTTTATGGTTACAAGAACGAATTGAAAAGGGTGCTATAAAAGGGAACCTTTCAGCAGATGATAAAAAAGAATTATTGAAACGTTTAACTCAAATAGAAGGTTTTGAAAAATTTATTCACCGTACTTTTGTTGGGGCAAAACGATTTTCAGTAGAAGGTCTAGACACATTGGTTGTTCTTATTGAAGAATTAATACGTCAATCAGACGCTACAAATACGAAACAAGTAAATATCGGAATGGCTCACCGTGGACGTTTAAATGTGTTAACTCACGTTTTAAATAAGCCGTATGAAATGATGTTCGCTGAATTTGCACATGTACCAAGTGACGCATTCTTACCAAAGGATGGATCTTTAGAAATTTCTAAAGGTTGGTATGGTGATGTTAAATACCATAATGGTGCTTCTTATCGTTCTAAATCTGGTCTAACTGTTAAGTTAGCGTATAATCCATCCCATTTAGAAGTTGTAAGCCCAATTGTCACTGGGCAAACTCGTGCTGCTCAAGAGACTACAAATTCTTCAGGATATCCAGTGCAAGATAAAAATGCAGCATTCGCTATATTAATTCATGGGGATGCGGCTTTTCCTGGTCAAGGAATTGTGACTGAAGTATTAAATTATAGTCGAGTTCGTGGCTTCCAAACGGGTGGATCTATTCACATTATTGCTAATAACATGATAGGGTTTACTACGGAACATTACGATTCTCGTTCCACTAACTATTCTTCAGATCCAGCTAAAGGTTACGAAGTTCCTGTTATTCATGTAAATGCTGATGATCCAGAAGCGGTTATAGCTGTAGCAAAATTTGCTTATGATTACCGTAAACAGTTTGGAAAAGATATTGTAATTGATTTACTTGGATACCGTCGTTATGGTCATAACGAAATGGATGAACCACTTGTAACTAATCCTGCTATGTACCATATTATTCACAAGCATCCAACAGTTCGTGAAATTTATGGGAAACAATTAGTAGAGGAAAATTTAATACAGGATACAGATGTTAAATCATTAGATCAAGATGTTTTCAGCGGTATGCAAAAGGCATATGATCGTGTGAAAGAACTTCCACAATCAACAGCACATGATATTATTATTCCGGAAGCTGTATTAAATGGCATGCCTGAAATTCAAACTGGGGTACCAGAAAGTCAATTAGCAAAAATTAATGAAGAGTTATTAACTTGGCCAAAAGAATTTACTGCATTTAAAAAACTAGAGAAAATATTAAAACGTCGTGAGGAACCATTTAAAGGAAAAGGTAAAGTAGATTGGGGACATGCAGAAACATTGGCATTCGCTACTATTTTACAAGAAGGAAATTCTATTCGATTAACTGGACAAGATGCACAACGTGGGACTTTCTCTCATAGACATTTAGTTCTTCATGATGAAAAAACAGGTGAAGAGCTAACACCAATTCACAGTATTAGTGATTCAAAAGCATCATTCGTTGTTCACAATAGTCCATTAACTGAGGCTGCAATACTCGGTTATGAGTTTGGATATAACCTGGAAGATAGTAATTCCTTATCCATTTGGGAAGCGCAATATGGTGATTTTGCAAATATGGCACAAGTTATGTTTGATAACTTCATCAGTTCAGCGCGTTCTAAATGGGGATTAAAATCAGGGCTAGTTATGTTACTTCCTCATGGATCTGAGGGCCAAGGTGCTGAACATTCTAGTGCTCGATTAGAACGTTACTTGCAGCTTGCTGCAGAAAACAACTGGACAGTAGCTAATCTATCAAGTGCGGCAAACTATTTCCATATTTTGCGCAGACAAGCTAAAATGTTAAAAGAAGAAGCAATTCGTCCATTAATTATTGTTTCTCCGAAATCTCTTTTACGCCATCCTTTAGTAGGGGCAGATGTAGCAGAGTTAACTACTGGTCAATTTGAAACTGTTATCGAACAACCAGGTCTTGGGCAAAATACGAAAAAAGTTGAAAAAATCGTTTTCGCTAGTGGTAAATTGGCAATTGATTTAGCTGATAAAGTAAAAGATGGAAAAGGATATGATTATTTGCATATTGTTCGTATTGAACAAATATATCCATTCCCAGCTGAAAAAATTCAAGCCATTATCGAGCGCTATCCTAACGTAAAACAACTAGTATGGGCACAAGAAGAAACAGAAAATATGGGTTCTTGGAATTTTGCTCTGCCATATTTACTAGATCTAGCTAAAGGAAAAGATATTTCGTACGTTGGGCGGGTTCATCGTTCAAGCCCAGCAGAAGGTGATATTGATACTTATAAGTTAGAACAATCACGCATTATTGAAGAAGCATTAAAAAGCAATTAAGGTAAGGTTAGATAAGAGGAGGAAATTAAAGTGGCAGAAATTATTGTTCCAGAATTAGCAGAATCGATTACAGAGGGTACTATTGCACAGTGGTTAAAACAACCTGGTGATACAATTGAAAAAGGTGAGTTTATCGTTGAGCTTGAAACTGATAAAGTTAACGTTGAAGTAATTTCAGAAGAAGCTGGCGTTGTTAGTGAATTATTGTTTGCAGAAGGCGATACAGTACAAGTTGGGCAAGTAATTGCTATTGTAGGAGCTGGTTCAGGCTCTGCAGCTCCAGCAGCACCAACGCCAAGTGCTGAAACAAAAGCGGCAGAAGCTCCTGCTTCTACACCATCTGAAGCGCCAAAAGCAGCAGAAGTTGTTGAAAACAATAATGAACAAGACCGTACTATTGCTAGTCCGGCTGCACGTAAACTTGCTCGTGAAAAAGGTATTAACTTAAGTGAAATTTCTCCGGTAGACCCTATGGGACGCGTACGTGTTCAAGATGTTGCGGCACATGGTTCTGCTCCTGCAAAAGCAGCAACACCTGCTCCAACGCCGGCAAAAGTAGCTGGACAAGAAGATGATGGTCGTTTTACACGCGAGAAAATGTCTCGCCGTCGTCAAACAATCGCTTCTCGTTTATTGGAAGTTAGACAAAGCACTGCGATGTTAACTACTTTCAATGAAATTGATATGATTAACGTGATGGCTTTACGTTCTCGCAAAAAAGATAAATTCTTTGAAGAAAACGATGTTCGTCTTGGATTTATGTCATTCTTTACAAAAGCTGTAGTAGCAGCACTTAAAAAATATCCTTATGTGAATTCTCAAATTGATGGGGATTATATTGTAAAAAACAATTTCTATGACATTGGTATCGCAGTTTCTACGGAAGGCGGTTTAGTTGTTCCAATCGTACGTGATGCAGATCGTAAAAACTTTGCTGAGATTGAAGGTAATATTGGAGAACTTGCTAAAAAAGCTCGTGATAACAAATTAGCACTTTCTGATATGTCAGGTGGTTCATTTACAATTACAAACGGTGGAGTATTTGGCTCATTATTATCAACTCCTATTCTTAATGGTACACAAGTAGGTATCCTAGGAATGCATACAATTCAAAAACGACCAATCGCTGTTGGTGATGAAATTCAAATTCGCCCAATGATGTATGTGGCACTGTCGTATGACCACCGAGTAATCGATGGAAAAGATTCCGTTGGATTCTTAAAAACAGTAAAAGAGCTTCTAGAAAACCCAGAAGACTTAATGTTAAATTCTTAATTAGTAATAAAATGCAGACTCTCATTTTTGAGGGTCTGTATTTTTTTGCGCCAATATTCGATTGTAGGGGTCAGTGAAAATTCTATTTGATATGTAGAGGGAAAGACTCATGAGGGCACTGAAAAAGTCTAACTGTATGTGAACGACAAGTTGTTCACATAGTCGATTTTTATTTTGGACCCGTTAATTTCCGATTCAGGCGGACGCGTTCCGCCGGCATGGCTTCAGCCGCTTCCCTCGCTATGCTCAGTCCAGGGTCTTCACCTCATGCGCCTGCCGCTTCGCTTTTGGTGCAGAAAACATTTGCTATTCCGGCTGGAGTCGCCGCCTGAAACGAAAATCAACTATTATCCGTTTTTCAATTAGAAAATCATAATGTCATTAATAGAGCAAGTTTTTATCACTTAAACTTATTCAAATAGTATTTATAGAAAATCGTTGATTAAGGCGATTCTCCTGCGGGAATAGCGTTAGCCGAAGACCCCGCAGCGCAGCGAGGAGGCTAAGGCAACGTCCGCGGAAAGGGAGCCGTTTCAACGATTTTCTTATTTATCGGGGCTATAACACATCTGTGTTATACGCGTAAAGTAATGTAGTTGTAGAATTTGTCTTTGATAGCGAATCGATTTAGAACAAGTACAGACTAGGTTACTTCTTTATGTATTACTTTCGTTTGAAATCTTCTGTACACCATCGTATACTATAATATAAAGGAAGTGGTTATATGATACATACTAATTGGGCAACAAAGCCAACACTTAAGACGGTAAAATGTGTTCATACAGATGCAAAAAAATTCTTAGTGAGTAACGTTCTTACTGTTGGAAACACATATGAAGTCAAAAATGAAACAGAAGAATTTCTATTTGTCATTGACAATACAGGAAAAGTTGGCGGCTATTATAAGGAATATTTTCAATAAGAGAAAATAATTATGTTAAATGTATGTAGGAGTCTGACAAAAAAGCCGGTGGAGACATCGGCTTTTTTTACATAAGGAGAATTAGAAATGATTAATGTCATCGAACAAGAAAGACAGAATAGATTGCAGAGAACTCATAATGATGGAGACAAGCAATTAATCGGTGAAGGTGGTTATATGTCGCCAAATGAACATTTGCTAGAAGATGTATTACTAGCTGTGACATTAAAAAAGCCGGTATTACTAAAAGGACCTACAGGTGCAGGAAAGACCAAATTGGCTGAAACAATATCTGCATTTTTTCAACAGCCAGTGCAAAGCATTAATTGTTCAGTTGATTTAGATGCGGAAGCATTACTTGGATTTAAAACGATTGTTTTAAAAGAAGGACTTAACTCGATTGAATTTGTGGAAGGGCCAGTTCTCGAAGCAATGAAAAAAGGACATATATTATATATTGATGAAATCAACATGGCAAAATCCGAAACTTTACCTATACTACATAGTGTATTGGATTACAGACGAATGTTAACCAATCCGTTTACTGGTGAAGTCATAAAAGCACACCCTGATTTTTCGGTTATTGCTGCAATCAATGAAGGGTATATAGGTACTACACCTATGAATGAGGCATTAAAGAATCGATTTGTATCCTATTCAATTCCCTATATCTCAGGAGAACTTCTTGAAAAACTTTGGATGGATCTTTTTCCAAATTCATCTAAAGAATTGCATGTTTTAATGTTAAATTTAGCAGAAGATCTGATGAATCAAGTGAAACAAGGGTTATTATCAGAAGAGGCGGCTTCGATTAGAAGTATGCAATATGCAATGGAACTAGCTGAATATATTGATCCAATGAGGGCAATCACCTATGCAATTGCAGAAAAATTAGAGGACGATCAAGAGAAAAAGCTTGTAATAGAACTAGCTTCTTCTTGGATGAAGTGAGGGATTTAGATGCCTTCTATAGATCGTTTTATACAATTTAATAATGAAACTATTAATGCAAGGCAGTTAATGCATTATGAAAATGTCGCCAAGGCTTTAACTTCAAATTCAATGTTAATGGTTAAAGAACGTAAGTTAATGGAATTTCAACCAGAAGAGCAGTCTTTGTCAATAAGTGTGTTTTGGAGACATCGTGAAGAACGCCTAATGAATGCTGGTAGGATGTCTGATATCTATTTACTTTCTGAGGGATTTTGGAAAGATTTCAACCTCCATATATGGAGAGATTACAAAGAAAATCAGCCAGTAACATTTTCAAAATGGATGGATCAATTAGTGTTTTGTTTAGAAGAATTTCGCTTAATTGAAAAAATCCAGAAAAAAAGAGTTGGAACGATTAAAGTATTTGAGAAAAGAATTCAAATGTACTTGTCATTTCATAAACAACAACTAGTAGTAAATAGTCAAAAAGGCTTTTTAGCTGATGCTTTTATTAGTTACTTATATGTTTGTCTTTACGAAGGTACTATGCGTGTAACAGGGCCTGAATTATTTCATAAAGCAAATAGTATTATTCAGAAAGCTTATGAAAATAGCCATACACAATCTTCCATTAGTATGGTATATGAATTTTTTTATCTATTTATGGATGATTTAAAAGAAGATACAATTCATGAATATTATTCGATTATTTCAAGTTCCAATTTACGAAAATCTGATTTTCATTACCATAAAGGTGTGAAGAATTCTGAAACAGGGGAAGAGGAATCGAAAGAAACGATTGAAGAGGTATTTAGAAGTTGGCACCGAGAAAATGAAGATGAAAAAGGACTTCATTTACAATTTGAATTGGAACATGGAAGAGATGGGAAAGCTGATCAACGTATAGCCACAGAAGAAGGGCAAGAAGGACATGATATTACAGAAATTGGGAAAGGGCAATCTTCTGGTAGCACAGCTGAGCTTAATAGTGACAATCAATCTTTAAAGGGTTCAGATTCTCTAAAAAAAGCGGGTACTGCTTTTGGTAAAGAGAATGTTCATGTAGTGTATGATGAAAAACGAATAATTACAAATTCTATCGCTCAAGATAATAGATTATTGGAAAATTATCGACAAGAACAAGCACCTTATGTAAAAGCATTTGTTGATGAGATGAAAAAGCGGATGGAACAAAAACAAATAGCTAAGCGTGAAAATTTATCAAAAGGTAGGCTTTCATCAAAACTGTCCGTTTTTTGGACAGAAGAACGACCAAAACCATTTTATAAAAAAACTGCACCAAGCACACAATTAAACGCAGTATTCGGCTTGCTAGTAGATGGTTCCGCATCTATGCAAGACAAGCTTGAAGATACGAAAAAGGCAGTACTACTATTTCATGATGTATTAAGAAAACTACAAATTGCACATGAAATTGTACTACATTATGAAGATGCATATGAAGCATCTGAGTCAAAACAGCCGAACACATTTGAATGGATTCATAAATTGGAAGACGGACAACAAGATAATGGACTAGATATTCTTTCCATAAATGCACATGAGGATAATCGCGATGGATTCGCTTTAAGGTGGATGGGTAGAAGACTAGAACATAGACCAGAGCATCATAAATTTTTGCTTATGTTTTCTGATGGAGAACCTTCCGCTTTTGGATATGCACAAAACGGAATAATGGATACAGCAGAAGCAGTAGTAGAGCTTGAAAGAAAGAATATAACAGTATTACATTTATTTTTAAATGATGCAGATGCAACCGAAGAACAATTAGAGCTGTTCCGCTTAATATTTGGGAAAAAAACTGCAACCGCTTCCTCATTAGAAAAATTCTCGGAAGAAACTTTAAGAATATTAAAAAAAATACTACATCATGTAGTAAAGAGTTCATAAAAAACCGCCTTTTTGAAGGCGGTTTTGTTTTGAGTAAAACTCGTTAGTTGTTAATTCTTTTGAGATTGTTCAGCAATTAATAGAAGACGTTGTTTTAATTCTTCCTCCATACGACCGATTTCAATTTCTGCAGCTTTTCGTTTGACTCTACCGTCTGCTTGAATACGAATTGTTTCTTCAATAGTTTGTAAAAGGTTTTCTTGGGTTTTCTTCAATGTGTCAATTTCAACAATACCACGTTCATTCTCTTTTGCTGTTTCAATACTATTCACTTTTAGCATCTCGGAGTTCTTTAAAAGTAAATCATTTGTAGTTTTTGTCACTTGTTTTTGAGCTTCTACGGCTTTTGCTTGACGATTAAGTGTTAACGCAATCGCAATTTGGTTTTTCCAAAGAGGAATAGACGTCATAATTGACGATTGTATTTTTTCAGCTAACGTTTGATTGGTTTGTTGTATCATACGAATCTGTGGAGCACTCTGAATGGTAATTTGTCTTGATAATTGTAAGTCATATACTCTTTTTTCTAATCGATCTAAAAACTGGGCCATATCGTTAACTTCCTGATATGCCATTTGATCATTGGAAGCCTCTGCTTTTCTACGAAGTTCTGGAATTGTATTATTAATAATCTCTTCTTTTTTTAATTCCGCTGCAGCAATATATACATTTAATGCTTGGAAATAGGTTTTATTTTGCTCATAAAGTTTGTCCAGCATATGAACATCTTCTACAAGTCCTCGTTTGGAATGTTCTAACTGTATACCAATTCTATCAATTTGAGTACTTAACTTTTGATATTTTGTCATCATTTCCTGAACAGAGCGATTAACTCGATTAAATAATTTTTTGAGTCCTGATTTCTTTTGTGTAGTTAATTCTTCTGGATTTATTTCAGAAAGCTTATTCATTAAATCCCCTAAAATATCTCCTACAGGACCAATATCTTTCTTTTGAACATGATCAAGCATTTGATGGGAAAAACGAGAAAGTTCAGTTTGTGCATTAGCCCCATATGTTAATATTGCCTCATAATTTCCAGCAGGAATTTGATCTGCCAATTGCTTCGCTTTTTGCTTTTCAACTTCAGATAAACGATCAATTAGTTTTGTAGGAGCTTGTTCTCCAGAAGTAGGTGTTACTGGCTGTTCTAGAGGCTTTGCCATTTCAAATGGACTTTCTAATAATTCATCCATTAAGAAATCATTATTTGTATTCGATAGTTTTTCGGTCATTTTCTGATTCTCCTTTTAAATATAAAGGTTGTTCTTTTTTGCCAACAGACAATTTAGCGAAATCCAATTCCATTTTTAAATGTTCAATATCTGTGGCGAGGACATCTTTTAAATCTTCCTCCATTTTATAATTGATAGCTTGTAAAGTATCTCTCGTATCTTGTAGAGCGATTTTCATGTCATTGTTTTTAATAGGCTGACTTACTAATAACGTGTATTTCGAAGTAAGCTCAACTGCTGAGTCTAAATGTGCATAGAAAAAGTTCTCAGCATGATAAAATTTCTTTGGATTTGTTTTAACCAATGAAATAATTCGTTTTGCAAGGCGAGTCATTTCGAAAAGTTGTTTAAATGAACTTATAGATCTAACCTTTAGGTATAGGCTATTTAATGTACGAATTTTAACATTCGCCTCTTTTAACTGCTTTTGAATATGAAAATATTCCGAAACAGTCAGCTGGTGTTTTTTCATAATTCTTCTTTGTTGTAACTTTTTTATACTAAAATTTGATATAAAATAAATTCCAATAGCTAGAGCTGAACTAATAAGAAAACTTGTATCAAATGCAAAAAAGAAAATGAACCAAGAAGTGATCATTATAGGTATATTTAAAAAATGTCGAATGAAAGTTTGGGCAACTTCAGTCATAATTTGTAACCTCCTTATATATACAATACATTATACGAATGGGAGACAAGAAGGTTTCATATAAAGAGTGAAAAGGGAATTATACAATATCTGTTTCCATTGTAGTATATCCAATTAAATCGTCAAAGAACTCAATTTCAAATGAGTTGTTTTTCATAAAAGGAGATACCCCTTTTTGAATAAATTGAATGAATTCTTCCATACTCTTAGTATTCCCTTCAATGTCTATCATTATGTCTTTCTCGTTATTTTGCTTGCACTGCCCTTTTAGTCCAAGAGATTGAGCTTTTTGTTTAACTAAAAAACGAAAACCCACACCATCTACATCACTACGCATAATAATATGTGCTCGTTTATTCAAAAAAATCTTCTCCTTTGAGATGTATAATAACTTGTACATTTAACTTAACTGAAAATTAAAGGATTTTCAATTTATTAATGTACTGAATAAGTCATTTGAGTAGACTTTCTTAGAGATAGCAGTAAAATATGAAATAACAATATATGTTAGAAGGCGATTAAATGATTGAAATTATTTATATGAAAGCAGATTACGAACCTTGGTTTGAATTTGAAGGTTGGGAAGAGCATATAGTAGAACTGGTTTCATTTAAGGAAGAAAATGAGGCGCTTGAATATTTAAATAAGAAACTGGAGGAATTTAGACGAAATTTCCCTTTTGAAAAAGTAAAAAGAGATAAATATTGGGCATTTTGGTCAGTAAAAGAACAATGTTTTTGTGATTCATGTGACGAGGATCTCCAAATTTACCACGGTATCATTTGGAATGATCTTCGATAAACGATTTTGAATTATAAAATTATTTGTTGACTAAATTTATCCAACTGATATAATTTAAATAACAATTCATAGTGAGAAGCCGGTTTTGAAATTCACATATCCTATGTAGTGATCGATGTGATGTCGGTACTTCATGGAATATGTGAATTTTTGTTTTTCACATATTGATTAATACTTTTGGAGGTAATAGAATGAAACAAGGTACTGTAAAATGGTTCAACGCTGAAAAAGGATTTGGATTTATCGAAGTAGAAGGTGAAAATGATGTATTCGTACACTTTTCAGCTATTCTTGGAGAAGGCTTCAAATCACTTGAAGAAGGTCAAAAAGTAGAATTTGAAGTAGTTGAAGGAAACCGCGGACCTCAAGCTGCAAACGTAACAAAACTATAATAATAGAAGAGAAGCTCATCATTTCGATGGGCTTCTTTTTTTTTGTAAATTTTATTTATAGTTTATGTTTAAAGATTGCTTAAAAGGGGAAAAGAGAATTCTTGAAAGTATTAATAATTTCTGGGGGGAAATGATTTGGAAAAGGTACTAATAGATGAGGATATAAAAGGGTATTTTAATAAACATAAACAAGATTTTGAAAACCAATTATTGAGTCACGCTGTAAATGTAAGAGATAAAATAAACGATATCTTAAGGGTTGGTGAAATTGACCTTATTAATAATGCACACAAACTAATTAATTTTATCCTTGAAGGCGATAAACAAACAGAACTTAAGTTATTTGCAAAACAAGAAGGAATCGCGTGGGCAACACATTCCTTAACTTTGTCTTTTAAACTGGAATGGGTACAAGCGATTCGCAGGACCCTTTGGAGCTTCATGCAGGAACTTAACAAGGAAAAGCAAAAGTTCAATTTAGATTCAATATTCTTATTGGAAAAACAACTCAATAATCAAATTGATGACTTTTTAAATTCATTCTTTATTAACTATTCAACTTTTAAGGATGCATTGCTTTTGTCTCAAAGGGAAGTAGTTGAAAACTTATCTGTTCCAATTATTCCAATAACACCAACTATATGTATACTACCTTTAATTGGAACAATGGACTCATTTAGAACGACCATTCTAGAGGAAAAGGTTTTAACAGAGATTAATAGACTTCATATACAAATATTAATTATTGACTTATCAGGCATAGCTGAAATGGAAAACAAAGTTATTGAAAACCTAATGAAAACTATATACGGTACTTCCATGATGGGATGTCGCACAATTATTACTGGCTTGCGTCCAGATGTTGTTAGACAAATGATTAAACTAGGGATTAATTTTGATAAAGAAACAAAAACTTTTGGTACTTTACAACAAGCTTTAAATGAATTCTTAATAAAATAATTGAACTCATTGAAGAAGCTAATCTAATTATGATCAGCTTCTTTAAATTATAATAACTTTTCAAATGTAGACGTGACGATTACTTCTGCTTCATCTGAAACCATAATAAATTCTCTTTTAATTTCTCCATAGTCTTTTACTAAGAACTTTCGAGTAATATTTCCCTGTTTTTCCTTTTTTTCTATTACAATAACATTTTCAAAGGTTTGGAATTCTGTTTCTACAGTTTCTTGAGTAGAAACAATTTCCCAATCATTGAATCGTGTACCCACCTCAAGTGGAGCAGCTAAATATATATCAATTACTTGCATAGATTCCAATTCTTTAAAAGAAGGTATAACAGGATCATATGCTTCTCCCATTTCTGAGAGCAGACCGATATTGTCTTTTGTAATCCGGTAAATTCTTTGAACAATGGTACCACCATTATCTTCATACGTTACGACGTAGTTTTCATATGGATGTTGTGTTTGCAAAGTGTAAGAGGCATATTCATTTCCTTCACCTTTAAAATTTGCAATAGTTTGATCTTCTTGGAAAAATTCAGCTAAGGTTTTATATTGAATTGTAGTTTCATTTTCTGTACTAGTGGTTGTGTCGTTATTAGGTTCAATGATTTCTTCCTCATTCGGTTGGCAAGCAATAAGAAAAAGAAATGGTATTATTAGAAAAAGTAATCTTTTCATTTTAACCCTCCTATATTTGTTAAAATAGTCGCTTACAAGAGCTGTAATGTTTCAAAATAAATGTTTTTTGGTATAGTAAAATGAGAGAGGGGAGATTCTAATGAACTTTGAACTAAAAAAAGATATACCAGCCTATGAGGAACAGAAAGATTTTTTATGAAAAGTTACGTGTAAAAATGACGGATTTCTTAGAAAGTAAAACAGGAAAAGCGAGTAAATTCGCTCCCTATTTATTATTTGCTCCTGATCTTTTTCATTTATTAGTTAAAGCAATGGTCGATAATCGTATTGATACTAAAAGTAAGACTTTGATTGGTAGTGGAATATTATATTTTATTACTCCAATCGATGTGTTGCCAGAAGGTTTAGTTGGTCCAGGTGGCTTTATTGATGATATTATTGTTGCCACGTTTGTAATTAATATGTTATTAAATAAATTTTCCCCTGACATTATTGAAGAGCATTGGGCAGGGGATCATAAGTTGTTAGATGCTTTAAAGAAAATATCTGAGTCAAGTAATTCGTTGCTCGGTAAGCTTCCTGCAAGATCTTTGCTTAGCAGATTGTTGAAGACTTCAAAATAATCATAATAGAAATGACTTTAAATTTTCTCGTGAATTTAAAGTCATTTTTTATTTAGGAATCTATAAGCCGTTTGTCTAAACTCTATTAATTTTATCTCATATATTAATAAAAAATATACGAGGTGGTAGAGTGAATTTTAATCATACAGTGATATCAATACTAGGGAGTAGTGGAGGGGTTGCAAAATCCATACTCTCTGTTTTAAATCAGTCGGTGAGTGATACAGAGGATCCAATTCATTGTCATATAAAGCATAGTAAGATTCATTTAATTGATCAAAAGCAAAGAGAGGAATGCTATTTTACTAATTTGTTTCCTAATTTAATGAACCAATTCGAAATCCATCAATTTGATTTAAATGATATAAATTATTTTAGGAATCATCTTAAACAATCGATGACAACTGTAGTTATAGATGTTTCTCGTGCAGATACTGTTAAAATGCTTGAAATTTGTGATCAATTAGGTATTAAATATGTAAACACAGCACTAGAGAATACAATAATTGATGGAGATGAAAAGCAAGACGAAAGATTTGGGTTAATTGAGCGATTAAATATTCTAGAAAAGAAGAAAGATTTATTAAATAATTCCACTTCTATAATTGGTTCTGGAATGAATCCAGGTGTAGTGCAATGGATGGCAATCGAGTTACTAAATATGCATGCATCAGAAGGTAAAGCTCTTGGTTGTTATATTGTTGAAAATGACAATACATTTTATAAAAACAATAAAATAGCTAAAGAGAATGTCATTTACACTACTTGGTCTCCAGAAAGTTTTTTAGATGAGGCTATATTAAACTATCCTATGTTTATGAAGCAACACACTCCCCATTTCTTATATGAAAAGGTTTATAATATTGAATATAAGGTGAAGTTAGGGGACAAACAGTTTTATGGATGCTTAATGCCGCATGAGGAAGTACTCACATTAGGAAAGCAATATGATTTTGAGTGTGGCTTTTTATATAAGGTAAATGACCATACAACAGAGTTAATCCGTTCGAATATAGATGAATTGGATAAGCTTTGGAGTTTGGAAAAGAAAGTATTGGATCCTCTCGAATCGCCTTTAATTGGAGAAGATTTAATTGGCGTGCTTCTAGTTTATGAGGATAAAGAATGTTTTATATACAATATAGGAAATAATAATGAGATTTTAAAGAAATTCAAAACGAATGCAACCTACTTTCAAGTAGCTTGCGGAGTTTATGCATCATTAGCAGTATTGCTTTTAGACCAAATACCAAAAGGTTCGTATTATGTTGATGAGCTATTGTTGAAAACGAGTAATCATTATGGCAAATATCTTTCCTATTATATGACTGATTTTGTAATAGGTGAAAATAATCAATCAGATGGACTTTTACATCAAAGACTAAATAGACCATAGTAATAAAAAAAGGGTATTCTCATTCGATAAGTATCGAATAAGAATACCCTATTATTTTTATTGTTGTTCTTTCCAATCCAAATATTCATCATATGATAACTGCTTATCTAAGATTGAACCGTCTTCTTTAATTTCAATAACACGATTTGCAATCGTTTGAATGAATTGATGGTCATGAGATGTAAATATCATTGCGCCTTTAAATGCGATTAGTCCATTATTTAATGCTTGAATTGATTCGAGATCCAAATGGTTAGTTGGCTCGTCAAGAAGTAGAACATTTGATTCGGATAGCATCATTTTAGATAACATACAGCGAACTTTTTCTCCTCCTGAGAGGACAGATGGTTTTTTCTTCACTTCTTCACCAGAGAATAACATACGTCCTAAAAATCCTCGAAGGAATGTTTCACTTTCGTCCTCTGGAGAGTACTGACGTAACCAATCTACAAGTGTAGCTTCGCTGCCTTCAAAATATTTAGCATTGTCGAGAGGGAAGTATGCACGTGAAGTAGTTACACCCCAACGAATGGAGCCTTCTTGTGGTTCCTCCTCTTCAGCAAGAATTCGAAGTAAAGCAGATTTAGCTAATTCATCACCAATAAGAATAATTTTGTCATCTTTATTCAAAGTGAAATTTATTTGAGAAAATAATTTTTCTCCCTCAAATGTGTACCCCAAGTCCTGAACTTGAAGAACATCATTACCGATTTCTCGTTTCATCGCAAAGTTTACATATGGATACTTACGTGAAGAAGGCTTGATATCATCTAGTTCAATTTTATCTAACATTTTTTTACGAGAAGTTGCTTGTTTTGATTTGGAAGCATTTGCACTAAATCGAGCAATAAATGCCTGTAGTTCTTTAATTTTCTCTTCTTTTTTACTATTCTGATCTTGCGACATTTTAAGGGCAAGTTGACTTGACTCATACCAGAAATCATAGTTACCAACATAAACTTGAATTTTACTAAAGTCTAGATCAGCAATATGTGTACATACTTTGTTTAAGAAATGTCGGTCATGGGACACAACAATAACTGTGTTCTCAAAATTAATAAGAAAGTCCTCTAACCACTTTATAGCTTTAATGTCTAAATGGTTTGTTGGCTCATCCAGTAAAAGAACATCTGGCTTACCAAATAATGCTTGAGATAATAACACTTTTACTTTTTCAGAACCAGTTAACTCAGACATTTTCTTTTGATGCATGCTATCTGGAATTCCTAAACCTTGTAAAAGGATTGCTGCTTCGGATTCTGCTTCCCAGCCATTCAAATCAGCAAATTCGCCTTCCAATTCAGCTGCTCGCATGCCATCTTCATCGGAAAAGTCTTCTTTCATGTATATAGCATTTTTTTCATTCATTACTTCATATAAACGTTTATGACCCATTATTACTGTTTCTAAAACAGTATATTCCTCGTACTCAAAGTGATTTTGCTTTAAAATCGCTAGACGTTCATCAGGGTTCATAATTACGTTACCCTCTTGAGGCTCTATTTCCCCAGAGAGAATTTTTATAAATGTTGATTTTCCTGCTCCATTAGCACCGATTAATCCATAACAGTTACCTGGAGTGAATTTTATATTTACGTCTTCAAATAACTTACGGTCACCAAAACGAAGACTAACATTACTTACTGCAATCATACTCGTACCTCCTAAATTCACAATGCTCTTATTATAGCATGGAATTTAAACAAAATAAATAATCCCTTTATTTAAAGGGATTCAAGTTAATTAGCCGAGTGACTTTGACTAGTAATTAATCAGGATTATAAACGACTTTCTGGCACATAAGGAGAAAGTAGGGCTTTAGAATAAAATTGTTACGGAGGTAAAGGAGAGGCACAAGAGATAAAAGATACGCAGAATAGGTAATCCAAGTTATTACTACAAAAAGAGTTTTTTAATTTCTATTGAATTTATAGAAAAAAAGCTACAAATATCGCCTATTAGCTGTAAGTGTAGCTTTTAAATTTTAATTTATCCAACTTGTATAATTAATAATGTTGCCAATCTATAACTAAAACCTTCCTGTAATTCTGCAACTAGCTTAACAATGTCTCCTTCCAATAAAGAAAATAATTCAGTGGAAGTTAGAGTAGTAGAAGTAGTAGATTGTGTCGTTGATGATGCTACCTTAACAGCATCATTGATTTTGATTTGAAACTTTGAAGGAATGTTCGTTTCATCATTTGTTTCCAATATAACTTTATAGCTAATTTGATATACCCCAGCTTTTGCCACCGCAAGGCCATCACGTTTTAATTCAACATCTTGTAATGGACCAGCAATGATAAATTTCACATCACCAGATACAAAACTTTCAGATTCGGAATAGGCAAATCCATAAGCTGAATCTAAGGTGCCGGCCGGTCCTCGTTCTCCTCTTGGTCCTGGAGGCCCGCCACTAGGTCCTGGAGGGCCATCATAGCCTCTTGGTCCTCTTAGTCCTTCTGGTCCTTGTTTACCACGTCCTGTTTCTCCTTTTGGTCCTCTTGGTCCTGGAGGGCCTTGTTCCCCTTTAGGCCCTGGGGGACCTTGTTCACCCTTTGGTCCTGGAGGGCCTTGATATCCTCTTGGTCCTCTTGATCCAAGTTCGCATTTACAATACTGCTCGTTGCATTTTGGACATTGATCCATGCGATCTTCTCCTTTCTTTATTAAACTAGTTTAGAATAGCCGAATTTCTTATTTATATTAATTACGAATATTAAGTGGGATATTATTGAGTGTTCCACCCGAGCTAGATTGAATCGAAATTGCTCTTGTTTCATCAGGTTGTACGGTAGATCCTTCTACTCGATACTCCCATTCTCCAAGCGTATCTACTGACACTTGTGAGAGTAGACGACCTCCCGACACATTACCGATATAGATGGAAATAATGACTTCAGTACCAATCACATTCGATGTTCCAGTAATTCGCCATTCAGCCTCCCCAGTTCGAAATTCTGCACGAGTCACAGTAAGGTTTTCGGGGAAGCTTGTTATTTGGATGTCGTCAGACGAAGTGCCTCCAGGACCACTAACGGTTAATCGGAAAGATAGGGTTGTTGATTGTGCAGGAAAGGTAAAGGTAGCTGTTGATGTGTTCGCATTGGTTAACTGAACAGGAAACCCAGAGATTTGTTCCCATTGATAGTTTGTAACACTGCCAGTTGCATTCCCCACTAACGTTACGACTGATCCTATTGAAACGGTTTGATCAGGTCCTGCAATTGCAATAGGTATTGGTGCAAATTCTATTACTGAAACATTCACTGTGTCTCTGGATTGGCCACCTTCACCTTCAACAGTTAATTCAAATACAAGAGTTGTAGTTGAATTAGGTGCTATAAAGGTTGGTGTTGGAGTATTACTTCCTGTTAATGTAATTGGTGTACCTGAAAGCTGAGTCCAACTGAAAGATGTGATAACACCAGTAGAGTTAGAACCGTTAAGGGTAACCGTAGAACCGAAAATGACTGTTTCATCTTCACCGGCATTGGACGCCACAGGAATCGGACCATCTGGTGATCCTGTCACACTTACCGGTATAGAACTAATACCTCCTGCGGTTGAGTTAATCGTCACAACGGCTGGTGCAAAAGTGAGATTTGTCGTACTAATCCCATCTGATGGAATGATTATTTCACCAAGGCCAAAGTCTGCTATTGATAAAATAGGTGCACCAATTGAATCGCTAGATGTAGCGGTGATAATAAGGTCTTGAGTATCCGTGTCATAGTTTGCTGATGCCGTAATAAAGTCAACTGGGACAACTTCTTTTATACTGTTAGGATTATCACTTAAATTTGTAACTGTAATAGTACTGGGGGGACGTGCACCCGTATAACGAAGACGAGTAAAATATTGGCCGTCGCTACCTTGTAATAATGTAGAGTTAAAACTGGTTCCAGTAACATTAATAGTTTGAGCAGTATCGTCAGAGGTAGCGAATACATCTAACAATCCACCTAAACTTTCGTTTTGTGTGTAAGTAGCTCTTGTTACATCAACACCAGAAATTGTTGAGATTTTTCCTAATAACGTAAAGTTGTTCGTTTCAATACAGTTATCTCCGTTAATTCCTAGGGTAGTTGAACGATCTGGTGAGCCGATCCCGATTCCGGGACCTTCAATACGAAAATAGTTTTGAGGCTGCCCGAATCGATCAGTAAATAAACTTCCGACAATTGGATGTAACACAGCAGGGTTGCCAATATATCCTTCTGGGGCACTTGGTGCTACAGAAGGATCCCATTGTAAGAAAGGATGCACACGACTATTCAGTGCAAGATGAAACTCACCGCCGTTTAATCCTCCAATATCTTCAGTAAAATTAATTTCTCCGAAGCCCTCTCCATCTGGTTCAGCGATGAATGTGTCGACTCCATAAGGATGTGTAACCGTATATTCTATATTTGGCTGTAATCCTGCAACACGAATACGTACTCTGCCAAACACAACCTGTTCATCGTCTCTTGGAACTTCATTTACAAATGCAGCTTCCAATGCCAAAACGAGCCTAGCTCTTTCACCCGTACCCGTTGTCATTTCAGCTTCGGCCTGCATATAAAAAGCCTCTCCTGGATAATTATTTGGGAAAGAGACTGGTTGTGATGGATCTGGTAAATCAGCAGGAGTGATACCAGAGAATGGATCAGTAGGGTCAACGTTTAGTTGAAACCGTAAACCATTTTCATCTTTATACCATATAGGAAATCCATCAAAAGCATTAATCGGTCCAACTTCCATAAAATACCTCCCGAATAATAGTAAATAGCATAATAGATTTAGTATCTAATGCAAAGAGCGTTTCCACTTATAAGTAGATTTATTATGCTTTTAGTCCTCACCTCTAAAGTGAAACTGTACATAGTGTATGAACAAGGGATAAAAAGAGTTAAAGAGGTAGGACTGCTGATTTGTCAGAATGCTTACTTACTAATATCTCAAACAGTTTTATATAGGACACGTTTCGTTTTCGTCTTATATTACATAACGTATGTAGAGGTGGGGCTATGGAACATACTAAAATCTTGCTTTTCCTGTATATAGATGTCTGTTTAATTATTGGTTTTTATATGTACTTACGAAAAATCAAGAAACTAATTGGTTTTCAATTAGGGATGAATATAAGCGTTGTTATGGGAGGCATGATTTCTTTATTATTCGGAGTACTTCTAATAATGCAATTTCCTTTTCATTTCACATTAATTACCATTATAGCCACGTCGTTAGGAATGATAACGGGGGGATCATTTGGAAAGTTATTCGATTATCAAACATTTGTGACAGGCTTAACAAATGGAATGCTCGTAGGGTTGATGTCGCCGATGATTGGAACAGTATTAGAAATGCCAACCGTGTTTGTTTGGTTCATGCATATTTTTTTTGTTTTAAGTTTAATGACAATTTTTATTTCAATAAAAAGGTCGTGATGTAATCCTTGCTACTCATCATGATTTTATTTACGTGGAATCTAATTGAATTAGGCTTTGTTTATAGAATTTTCAAAAAGAAACATTGGATTTTCGATGATCGATTTATAAAGACAATGTGTATGGCCATAACCATGAGTTCTTCATTTGTCTTAGCACTTTATCTTGAACTATTGCTTCCTTCCATAGAAAGAGTTTTTTCTCTTCTTCCTGTATTAATTGGATTATTCATTGGGTGGAAATTTAGTGCAATCATGAAGGCTCCTGCTACACTGATTGGTATTTATAATGGCGCAATGGGCGGAATAATGGGGACAATGCTAGGAGCTGTTCTAAAAAATCCTGCACTCTGCAATATTCCGATAGAGTCAGAAACGATGATTGCAACAAATATGTATAGTATTACTATTTTTGCTGCTTGTCTTCATGCGCTCATAAGTCATTTCATCCGTTATTCGTTTAAAGTGTAAATAAACTTTTTTCGCAAAAAGTTATTTGGAGGGACTAATGAAAGTATTTGTCAGTATTTTCATATTAGTTATAGGTTTTATAGCATTCTTTTTCTTATGGCCAAAATCAATTGATTTACCAAATATCGGTAAAGTTAAAGAGTGGAAACTGTCTGAAGTGAGTGGAAATGATATGTCCATAGAGAAAAAACCAAAGCTTATTTCTTTCTACTATACTAATTGCCCGGATATTTGCCCTACCACCATGATGGACCTAAAAAAATTGCAACAATTAATGAATGAAAAGGGGATATCTGAAGACCAGTATATTATCCTATCTGTCACGCTGGATCCAGAATATGATACAAATAAGCGAATCCTGGAGTATAAAAATTTATTTGAAATATCAAGCCCTAATTGGTTGTTTTTAAGAGGCTCAGAAGAAGATACAAAAGAATTAACTAATAACTTCGATTTTTACTATAAAAAAGATGAGAATGGATTTCTTACTCACTCCACCTCCATGTATATTGTGGATTCAAATGATCAAATTAGAGCTCATCATGACATGGCGATAGGTAATAAACGAGTGAATATAGAAGAAATTGCAAATCATTTACAACAGCTAATAAAGTGATTGGGGGGAATCATTTATGGATGAAGAGTTTGTGAAAATAGAAAAGATCACACAAGCAGAGGAACGATCGAAGAACCCTCCATCTTTTTCGTCTCCCACAAGTGCAGTTTCTATAGAAGAAACAAGAATTCTTACAGAATTTAATAACCAGAAAAATTTATTTAACGTGGTCTCTCAAGATGAAACACGCAGGAAGCCTCTTATTCTAAAACAATTTTTTAAAATGAAACGAAATCAAGAAGTAGTCGTTTCTTCCATTATCGAAAAAGATGTATATATAACAACAGAAGGAAAAGTCGCAACGATTGGAAGAGATTTCATAATGCTAACGAACCTTAAAAAAAGAATTTGGATTCCTTATACTGCAATCGAAGCTGCAAATATCCCTTTCGGTTTTCCTTCCTATTCCAATCCCCATCAACACTTTATATATGATAACCAATTACAGCAAAAGCTCGTTCTTCAATTTGGAGAAACAGTGGCTAAAAAGGATGCACTAATTAGACAGTTCTTTGAAGAATCTCTACGAACAAATCTTAATTCATGGGGTGGACTGTGGGTAGAAGTGAAGACAGGTGAGAAAATATTTCTAGGAAAAATAACAAAAACAACCAAAAAAGAGCTATTCCTTCGTATGTTCAAGACAGAAAAGAGAATCTCACTAAATGCGATTCGATACGTGTCTACGATTGGTCTGTTTCCTTTATGGAGTAATATGTTGAAGTCCTATTTTAAAAAAAATGATATAAAATGAAGGGTTTTGAAATTTAATTATAGGAGGCTTTTTATTGGATCAAACGGAAGATAAATTATATTTGGAATTAAAAAAATGGATGGGAGAAGAAGTGCTTGTAATTACTGAGGCAGTACAACTTAACTTATTGGGGCAAGTATTTCGTCCCGTTTTTTCAGGAACAATTTCTGACGTCTATCAAGGGCATATAACGCTGTCACCTGTCATTATCAAAATGGTGAATGCGCCTTTTTATAGATTTCCATTTCCACTTAGTATTCCACTTGAGCAGATTGTATCTTATTCAACTGAAGTACCTAGTGACTTGGTGTTCCCATTAGCATAATTGAGGAGGGATGCGTGAATGACTAACCAGAACAAAGCTAGTAGTATAGTTAATGACTATCGAGAAGTAGCTCTAGTCAATCATTTTACTAAAAATATTGGACGAAGAGTGTTTATACTGACAGAATCATTTCCATTTATGTTTATCGGAAAAATTAAAGATGTACTTGGAGATATAGTCGTAATGGATGTGCAAACGACATCGGTACCTGCTTTAGAGGGGAAAGAATGGTATGTGCATATCGACTCAATTGATGTGTTCTATATTGAAACGGGGATTGGAGCAAAAATTCCTCATTTAAAAGATAATTCGGATGGGGAAGAAATATGAAGAGAAGGTACCACGTAATTGCTATTCCAATTCGAATAGTTTTGAACTCATTTGGTGACCACAATCCAAATGGAATGATGTATGTATTAAAAGAGAATGAACAGAAAGTAAAAGAATTAGTCAAAAAAAATCCATTCTCAACAGTTGATCTCGTTCAACCTCTTGTAATTAGGGCGAATGAAGGAGAAACAGTGGAAATTTTACTCGAAAATAAACTGCCATTTAACATTGGGATGCATTTTCAGCAAGCGGAGTATGAAGTGGATCGAGCAGACGGAGCGAACGTTGGGTTAAACGAAGATAGTACGGTAGCTCCTTTAGATTCCATTTTATATCGAATAAATGCTGTAAAAGAAGGAACGTATTATTTTTCTGATTTAGGTAATCCTTCAAGCGGTCAAAATGGTTCCAATTCAAATGGTCTGTTCGGAGCATTGTTTGTGGAGAAACGCTTTTCCTGGTGGACAGATCCTGAGACCGGGAAGCCGATGAATAGTGGAGTGTATGCTGATGTTCATCATCCGCTTTTACCCTCATTCAGGGAATACGCATGGATATTTCATGATGAAATGGAAGTAGACGATTTAACGGGGAATCGACCAATCAATCATTTAACTAACCAGGAAGAGGAATCATTTCATGGGGCTAATTATAGATATGAGCCGATAAACAGACGTCAACAACTAATTGCAGAAGGTGTTGTTGGTCCGAATACGGAGGGGGAAGAAGTCCATCATGATTCATGGGTATTTGGAGATCCATCCACGCCTATTTTGCGAGGTTATGTTGGAGACCCAGCGAAAATCCGAGTCATGCATGGTGGCACACAAGAAACCCACGTCTTTCATTATCACGTTCATCAATGGTTGAGCGATCCGCAAGACCTCAACTCTGAAATTTTTGATGCACAAGCTACCAGTCCGCAGTCACATTACACAATTGAGCCTCTTTATGGGTTAGGTAGTTTGCAAGGGTCTTTTGGGGATGCTATTATTCACTGTCATCTTTATCCACATTTTGCTGCTGGAATGTGGGGATTGAATCGTGTTTTTAATACACTTCAGGATGGAAGTCAGTGTTATCCAAATGGAGTTCCCATAAAACCTTTAAAGCCATTACCCGACCGAAATGCACCGCCAAAACCGACAAAATTAAAACCTGGATTCCCTAATTTTATTCCTGGTAAAGTTGGATTTAAGGCACCTCGTCCACCGCTTGGTATTAAAGGTGGGCGTGGACTAACAGAGTTAGAACGTCACGCTGCTATTAACAATCCTAGACCCGGAGCAGTATTTACAGATCCTTGCCCTGAAGGGACACCGGAGAAGGAATTTAACATCTCAGTAATCGAGCTGCCGATTATATACAATAAACAAGGTTGGCATGATCCAAAAGGAAGAATTTTTGTTCTCGACGAAGATCTAGAAGATGTTTGTTCAGGAAAAAAAGAACCAGAACCACTAGTGATTCACGCTTCAGCACATACTTGCTTTCACATTAATTTTACGAACAAATTACCCCACATTCTCGACGGTGATGCATTTCAGCTCGTCACAAGAACTTATGAAACTGGATTTCATATCCATTTTGTAAAATTTGATGTTCTTGTAAATGATGGAGGAAATGTCGGATGGAACTATGATTCCTCTGTATTACCCGGAGAAACAATACAGTATTCCTATTACGCAGATGTTGAGTTAAAAGCATGGTTTTTCCATGATCATTTATTTCCAAATGCTCATCAGCAACATGGAGTATTTGGATCTGGAGTTGTGCATCCGCGCTTCTCGAAATTCATCGATTCAAATTCAGGAGAGAAAGTCGTTCATGGAACACAAATTACTACTGTCAATCCATTAATTCCTGATTATCGTGATTTTTCTTTATTTGTCCAAGACTTCACTATGCTGTTTGATAAAAATGGAAAACCGCTCCAACCACCAAAATTTCCAGGTTCTGAAGATGACCCCGGACTATTTGGAGTAAATTATAAGAACGAGCCACTGCAATTTCGTTTAGGACCTGACTGCGATCCAGCTTATTCCTTCAGTTCCTTCGTGAATGGTGATCCGATTACACCAATTTTTAAAGCATACGAAGGTGATTCGATTCGTATACGGCTACTTCAAGGAGCTCAGGAAGAATCACACAGTTTTAATGTTCATGGACTTACTTGGCTTAAAGAGAGAGGCAGTTTGAATTCTAAGTTGGAAGATCAACAGCATATCGGTATTTCAGAATCATTTACTCTGGAAACGTTTATCCCTCGAGCTGGAGATTATTTATGGGCATTCGAGACAGAAGAAGACTTATGGAATGGACTTTGGGGATTGATTCGAGCATTTGACGAAAAAGTACCAGATTTAATACCTTTATCAGATCGTCCAGAGCCATTAAAACGGTCGAAACCACTACCTGAATGTGAAGGAAAAAAGCCACCGCAAGCTGAAAATCCTGTTCTTCATATGGATGTAAACGGACCAATTTGCTACTTTGACATTGTCGCTTTCCAACTTCCTATTACTTACAACGATTTCGGAGATCACGATCCACATGGAATTATTTTTTCATTAAAGGAAGATATGGATGATATATTAAAAGGCACAAAAAAGCCGGAACCTTTAATCATACGTGCCAATGTTGGTGATACAGTAGAAGTTTCTTTAACAAGCATGTTGAAATTAGATCTATTCCCCTTCAAAGATGGTATATACCCTTATCCTGAAGTGAAAGAGCAGGCATTTTATCCTCCATCCTTGCGGATCTCGCTTCACCCTCAATTGATTCAGTATGATGTGAAAACTTCTGCAGGAGAAACAGTAGGTTTCAATGGAGACCAAACGGTTGGACCAGGAGAAAAAAGGGTGTACAGATGGTGGGTGGATTCTCAAGTAGGAGCTTGTGGGATGTGGGATATGGCGGACATACGTAATCATAAATCACAAGGGGCATTTGGTGCCTTTATTGCAGAACCACGGGGAACAAAATATCTGGACCCATATACACTAAAGCCGGTTAAATCAGGAGCTAATGTTATATTGCGCAATCCTTTCTTACCGGATATTAGAGAGTTTGTTATGATTATGCATGATGGAGTGAGGCTGCTTGATAAAAACGATCAGGTTATTCTCGACCCAATTGCTGGAATTCTCTTGCCTCCGTCAGATGCTGAAGAAGAAGTAGTTGATACGTATGATCAAGGATCGAGGGGCTTTAACTATCGAAGTGAACGATTAATCAACCGTTATAAAAAACATCCTTTAGTGCATGATGTATTTAGTTCACATGTATTCGGTGACCCGGCTACCCCACTGTTTGAAAGCTATGCAGGGGAACCGGTGACAATTCGGTTAGTTACGCCTGCAGAAAGAAGAAGATCGCATACTTTTCATCTTCACGGCCACCGCTTTCGCTTTGACGTAAAGGATATTGATTCCAGAACAGAATCATTCGTTGGATTCAATGTCGCAGGTGCTAAACGAAACTTAGAATTGTTAGGCGGAGCCGGAGCATATGGAAATTTCCCAGGAGACTATATGTACCGTTCAGGAAATATTCAATGGGATATAGAGCAAGGCATGTGGGGGATTATGAGAGTCCACGATGAGGAAAAAGAACACTTACCCCCGCTAGATCAATAGGTAATTATGAGAGAAGAGATTTTTCTTCTCTTTTTTCTACATAAACACTAGGAGAAAGGTGGTGAGAAAATGGAAATAGAAAAGGATATGGATTGTTTAATACTTGAACAAGAACAATCTAAAGATTTATGTTTTCCAAAAGATTGTTGCCCCGAACGATTCCCTTCACCAAAACTTCCATCCCCAACGGACTGTCTACAACAAGGAGATCTTAAAAAACTTCAGGAAGAGATTAGAGATGCAAATGAACTTCTTTTGGATCTTGCTTTAGCTGATGAACGCCCTCCAGAGGAAACATTTCAAAAAGCATTTGATGGTTTGATTGGTTTACGAGTTGAAATAACAAATTTGCTAGGTGAAAAAATCGAGGGAACCGTAAACTTAGCTGGATATAATTTTGTTGTCCTTCGAGAAGAAGAAATGATTATCATTGTTCCTTATAGTCAAATTGAGACTATCAAGCCCTATGGTCGGTTTGCAGAGCTTTACCATGACCCAGAACTGAGTGAGATAGATCCATGCTTTAGACGGGATTTAACATTTCACTTTGGTGAAGTAGTTTCTTCTTCCCCAGAATTGATTCATTTATTTTTCAGAATCCGTTTAAATATCTATTTACTTAACATGAAAGAAAAACGATTTCAAGTGAAAATAGAAGAATCACTAGTTGAGGGATTTCTTGTAGATGTAAATAAAGAAACGATTGTTTTAAAAATGGAAGAAGAAATTAACATCATCCCAATTGGTAAGATCACGCTTATTACAATAAATTCTTAAACAAAAAAGTCAGCAAGTGAAATTTCAAATTACTTGCTGACATATTTTTTTAAAAAAAGATTTGATGGTTAGAACTTGATAATTTAACATGTACAATTTTATCGATGGAAAAAATCCACGTTTTACCTTTCCTATGATGTCTTGTTTCAGACTCATTTAGTTTATTTTCTTCTGCTGGCGATTCCTGTGTTAACTCTTTGTCCAAATCTTGTAATGAATCCTCCACTATTTCATCTACTTGCACTTCAATAAAATTAGATCCAACAAAGACAATCATCCCCTTAATTATATTCCCGTTATCTAACTCGAACTCAGCTTCGCGCCACAGTTGCTGACTTAGTCGGAAGTTAAGCCCACCTTGTAAACCAGCCAATCGGATTTTAAAATCAGTGCCGCATAAATCTTCACGGCAAAGGTTACAGTGACAAGTTCTGCAATATTCATTGTGGCAACACCGCTTGCATGAACAGTTTTTGTGTTCCAGGCAGTTTTTTTTGTTATGGCATATTTTTTTGCAGTTACAATTCAAAGAATAATGTTTTTCCATGTATAATCCTCCTTTCCTCTTAATGTAGTAGCATATGAGTTTTCAGATGTAATAAATGGTTAGTAAACCTAAATCTGCATACACTCTATAAACAAAAGGAAGAGTGGATTCCTTAATTAGTTGAAGGTGAAAAATGTTTTATGAAAGTAACAACCACAAGTAGAAGAGTGCACCATTAAAGCGTTTAAATTAAATACTCCGATATTAGGTAAATAACCTTATCAATAACATAATCTTTTCATAATCTATAAATAGTAATATGAAAGGAGGGGGTATAAGATGTCTGGATACGGTGGAAGTGGTGGATACGGCGGATACGGTAATAGTGGATCGGGCTTCGTGTTGATTGTTGTGCTGTTTATCTTACTAATTATTGTAGGAGCATCTTTTATTAAGTACTAACAAAATTTGATGTACATTATTTGAATTGTTCAAGAGAGTTTCACTCTAACAAGTATAGCTCTTAATAGTAGTGGGCAATTTGTCTGTATTATCGTTTTTAGAGAGATGTTTCATTTTAATTAGTATAAAATAATATCGATACAAACCCATTTTGTATCTTCTCTTCAAAAAAATCGATCACCTCTCCAGTGAGTTGGTCGATTTTTTGAATCGTTTAGCGGCAGCTATCTTATCTTTAGTTGTACATTTAGCATAAAAAAATACACCTCCAATTGTGAGATCGTGTCTAACAATTGGGGTGTAATTCATGAAGAGGTGCTCTTTGACCTAATCACCCGTACATATTGATGTGCATTCGCCATTGATCTGTATTCGTTAATCTTTTTCAAAAGTATCTATTTTACGATAAGCGCAGGACAGTGAACACGTTTCATCACCTTATGACTTACACTACCTAGCACCATTTCTTGTAGATTATTAAGACCTCTACTTCCTATAATAACAAGATCAACATTTTGTTCATTTGCTTGTTTAATAATTTCTGGTCCAGGAGTACCGTGGAGAATGGACACTTTGTAAGCAATATTATTTTTCTTTAGCAGTTGTTCGATATGAAATAATTTTTGTCGACGAGTAACTTCCAAAGCTTCAGGTGAACCAACATGTAACATTTCTGTTTTTACTTTTTCGAAGTCTGCAACATAGACGACTTCAACAAACGAGTCTTCTGTGCATCTTGCAATTTTGACCGCTTCCTTTGCAGCACGTAGAGCATTTTCAGAGCCGTCAGCTGCAAGTAAAATATGCTTATACATTAATATCCCCCTTTAGTGGTTAGGTGATAATCCTAACAATATATTATATAGTTTTTGACTAGATGCATTTAGACCTACGATTTCAACAGTCGTCCCTTTATCTTCTAATTTTCTTGCAACTTTCAATACACTACCAACTGCAGATTCATCCCAAAGATTGCTGTTTGTAAAGTCGATTTGAATCTTTTTGTCTTCAATATTTTCAAAAGCTTTGATAAAACTTTCGGTTGAGGCGAAAAACAATTGACCTTCTACAATAAATCTTCCATTACGTTCAATTACACTTATTTTAGAAATATTTGCAACAAAGAAAATAGCACTTAATAAAACACCAGCTATGACACCCTTTGAAAGGTCATGAGTTGCAACAACAATTATTACTGTTGAGAGCATCACAAAAGCATCTGTTTTCGGTGCTTTGATAATATATTTAAAGGAGCCCCAATCAAAAGTACCGATGCTAACCATAATCATAATACCTACAAGAACAGGCATTGGAATTTTTACAACAAGATTCCCTAACACAATTATTAAAAACATTAAAAAAAGTCCTGCAATAAGTGTAGAAAGGCGTCCTCTACCGCCAGATTTGACATTAATGACGGATTGTCCAATCATTGCGCAACCAGCCATTCCACCAAAAAAACCATTAATGAAGTTTGCAATTCCTTGACCACGCGCTTCCTTATTTTTATCACTTTCTGTATTCGTCATATCATCCACAATAGATGCAGTTAACAATGATTCAAGTAAACCTACAATAGAAAGAGCAATGGAATAAGGGAAGATGATAGCCAACGTTTCAAGATTGAAAGGGACATTCGGTATTAAAAAGTTAGGTAAAGATTGTGTTAGATTTCCTAAGTCACCTATTGTCTTAAGTTCTGCTCCACTAGATATTGCAACAAATGATAATAAAACAATCGCAATAAGCTGGGCGGGAATTGCTTTAAAAAAGCGAGGTACTACATAAACAATTACAAGAGTTATCGCTACATAAATATATGTTAATGTATTAATACCTATAAAATGAGGAACTTGAGCCATAAATATTAGAATTGCAAGTGAATTTACAAAACCAATCATTACGGCATTGGGAATAAATTTCATTAATTTTGCTATTTTAAAAACACCAAATAATATTTGAATAACTCCAGTTAAAATGGTCGCTGCAAGTAAATAGTCCAGACCATGTTCTTTAACTAGTGGCACCATAAGAAGAGCCATTGCTCCTGTTGCTGCTGATATCATCCCAGGTCTCCCACCAACAAATGCTATAATGACTGCTATACAAAAAGACGCATATAAACCTACCATGGGATTAACACCAGCGATAATTGAAAAAGCAATAGCCTCTGGAATTAGCGCAAGAGCTACAACGATGCCCGAGAGTATATCACCACGAATATTTCCAAACCATTGTTCTTTGATCGTTTGCATGTTAAAACTCCTTCGATTAAAATTGACTAAAATATCATAGCACGCATATTCCTAAAAAGGAACCTTTATGAGACTGATTTGAGGCGATAAATATGATTTATGGATACAAAAGACCTTTGTATAACGACGAAGATTGTATAGAACAAACCAAAAAATTAAATGATTTTCAAGTAAGTTATGTTTTAAAAGAGAAACACGGCTCACCTAAAAAAAGGGAGGCCTTAGAAGAATTATTGATGACAATGCAAAAAGGGGATGTAATCGTAGTTGAAAAATTCATCGTTCTTGCAGATACTTTGCATCACTTAATGGAGTTATTAAAAATAGTAAAAAAAGATGGAGTATCTATTCGATTTATTGATGAAGAGTTATCAAGTGATCAAGTTTTGGAGGAAAGTTTGTCAACTATTTTGTCGTACTTCATACGGTTTCATTCTGATATTATTAAACAATCAACGAAGCTTGGACTAGAGACCGCAAAGAGCCAAGGGAAAAGTTTAGGACGTCCCAAAAAATCAGATGAAAATATTAAAAAAGCTATTGAAATGTACCATAGCAATCATTACACATTGTTAGATATTAAAAATGAAACAGGCATTAGTAAATCAACATTGTATAGATACTTAGAAAATACGGAAGTATAAAAAAGAGAGCTAGCAAAGCTAGCTCTTATTTCCAGTTTTTCTCTATAAATTCGTCTCTGCCAGATTGGGCTCTGTCTTCTTTGTAATGATTCGGACTCTTTTTATAAAAATCCTGATGGTACTCTTCTGCTTCGTAAAAAGTCTTTGCTTCTCGAATGCTCGTTACAATTGGCTTTGAAAATTTACCGCTTGCTGCAAGTAATTCCTTCGATTTTTCAGCTTGCTTTCTTTGCTCCTCTGAATGTACGAAAATTGCTGTAGTGTAACTTTCACCGCGGTCTTGAAATTGACCTCCAGCATCTGTTGGGTCTATTTGTTGCCAATAAATTTCTAGTAATTGTTCATAAGAAAAAACTTCAGGGTTGAATTGAATTTCTACAACTTCTAGATGACCCGATTCACCTTTTTTAACATCTTCATATGTTGGATTTTCTAAATGCCCTCCCATATAACCAGATGTCACTTTATGTATACCATCCCATGAATCAAACGGTTTTACCATACACCAAAAACAGCCGCCTGCAAAAGTTGCTTTTTCTATCAAATTTACCCCTCCTAATCTTCTAAAACTTATTCTATCATTTCAAGTAACGATGCACAAAAAACTGAAACTAAATGTTTCAAAATACGTTATTATTATAATATGAAGGAGAGATTTTAGGATGGATGAAATTCAAGAAAAACAAACAAGGCGAAAGCGCAAAAGAAAACTTAGATTAGGTAGAGTTTTTATTTCTTTATTAGTAGTAGTCATATTAGTTGGGGGAGTATATTCTATTGTTCAATATAATATTGGATACAAATTAAGTAGCAATAATAGTAATAATAATCCTTCAGAATTTAAGGGTGATGTACTTGCTTCTGGGGAAAGGGAAAATATTTTAGTTCTCGGTGTGGATTCTCGTGGACAAGATAAAGCTCGTACAGATACTATGATGATTATTTCTTGGGATAAAAAGGAAAATGATGTGAAAATTATTTCTTTTATGCGAGATATATATGCAGATATACCGGGGCATAAATCATATAAACTAAATACTGCCTATTATTTAGGAGAAGTTCAATTATTGACAGAAACACTCAAAGGAATGTTTGATATACCAATTCATCATTATGCGCTTATTGACTTTAGCAGTTTTGAATCATTGGTAGATATAATTGCTCCTGAAGGGGTGCCGATAAATGTTGAAAAAGATATGTCAGAAAAAATTGGTGTTTCTTTAACGAAAGGCCAACAGAACCTAAATGGTAAAGAATTGCTTGGTTATGCAAGATTCCGCTCTGATGAAGAAGGAGATTTTGGAAGAGTTTCTCGTCAGCAAATCGTTATTGAGGCATTAAAGGATGAAATGCTTTCTTTTCAAAGCTTACCGAATGTACCCAAATTTGTAGGTGCTATGGAGGGTTATATAGAAACAGACTATTCTAAAACCGATAAGGGAAAACGAGTGATTGATGCTATTATAAGTGGAAAGCTTGAAATTGATAAATTATCGATTCCAGTGGAAGGGTCGTATTCCTTTAATAGCTATTCTCATGCTGGTTCTGTTATTGAGATTGATACAGAAGAAAATAAAACAGCCATTACGAAATTTTTAGAAAAGTAAATCGTATACGTTGCTAAACTTTTTTTTCCTCCGTAAAATAAGAATATATAGAAAAGGGAGTTTGATAAAAGTGGAGCCTGAAAAACCTTCTTTTTTTTCTACGAGATACATAAAATTTCTAGGTGGACGTAATACTTTCTTTACACTAATTATGCTTTTGTTAATCGGACTTGTCATTATGATATACGACAAGATATCATTTATATTTGTTCCGTTAACTGTTTTTTTAGGTAATGTAATTTTACCTATCATACTAGCAGTCATTGTATATTATTTGCTAAGACCATTATTACGCATGCTCGAGCGTATTAAAATTCCGAGAGTATGGGGTATATTAATTATCTTCTTAGCATTAATTGGTCTTATCACACTACTTGTCTTTTTAGTCTTTCCTTTTTTAAAGGCACAGTCTACGAAGCTGGTTGCAGAGTTCCCTGGGTATTTTATACAATTGTTTAATTCACTTGATACTTTTTTACGAACATCTATAGTTTCCGATTATTATTCACAAATCGAAACTCAAGTAAATACCATTTTAAAAGATCTTCCAGCTGAAATAGGTGAGTTTATTCAAAGCACTGTAACAGGGATAGCTACTGGTTTATCTTCATTAGTTGGTATGTTGACTAGCTTCATTTTGGCAATTGTAACTGTACCATTTATCGTATTCTATTTATTAAAAGATGGTGAAAATCTACCAAAATATGTTATGAAGCTTTTTCCACCACGTATGCGAGATGATTTACAATCCGTTTTCCATAATATCGATAAACAAATTAGTTCATACATTCAAGGACAGATTTTAGTTTCGATATGTATAGGATTTATGATATTTATCGGTTTCTCCATTATTGGAATGGATTATGCATTACTACTTGGAGTTATAGCATCTGTAACAAGTGTCGTACCATATTTAGGGCCAGTGATAGCAATTACACCTGCTGCAATAATTGCTCTTGTTACTTCTCCTTTAATGTTAGTAAAGCTTGCAGTAGTATGGACAATAGTACAATTAGTAGAAGGGAAATTTATCTCTCCACAAATAATGGGTAAATCTCTACATGTACATCCTATAACTATAATATTTGTTTTAATTACTTCTGGATCTTTATTTGGTGTACCAGGTGTAATACTAGGGATTCCAGGGTATGCAATATTAAAGGTTATAATTTCACATTTTTATACTTTATTTAAAAGACGTTACAATAAATATGAACCACTTATAGAAAATCATTATGAGTATACAAATAACAAGGTGGATTGAGAGTAATGGCGAGGAAATTTGAATCTTGCATTGAGGTACAATCAATAAAAATAGAAACAGTAGTTGATCATCCATATATTGAACATGGTATTAACTTATCAGGGACAATATATATTAACGGAGTACATGATGATGAATCAATTGAAAATATCAAACTAGAGGTTTTCAAATTAGTAAATGGGGAAGTTACAAAAGTTATCTCCAAGCATTCGATTGAACTTGTCGGAGCTGTGGCTTCTAAAGATGTTCAAATGATTCCCTTTGAAATAATGCCAGATGAAAGATGGCTTCCAGATGGCGATGACGACGTAAGCAATCTTATACTTAGAACTACCGTATTATTCGAAAATGGTTCTGAATATAATGACGAAGATGAAATTCACTTTGATATTGAAGAATAACCAACCGGTTTCATTCACTCCAATACATTCTGTATTGGAGTTTTTTTATGGATAAATGTTGTGGATTTGAGCAATCTAATCAAAAACGAGGAGACAATTTATGAAAAAATTTATAAGCGTTACTCTAGTTTTTCTATTGCTCAGTCTATCTGCTTGCGGTTCAAATCGTGATACAAATGGTCCGCCAAAACCGGAAACGCAGCTAGATAGTAAAACAGGTAATACTCCTGTTACCGGTAATGAAGATGTAAATATAGAAAATGAAGAAGGTGTTATTGATAAAAACAATGACAATGATCATCTAATTGATAAATGATTATTGTGTTGGAAAAAATTATGTGTTAGAATATTCGTAACTAACTGAACGGAGGTGAAGAAAGAATGAAAAACACTGTGAATGCACATGGATTTATATTGGAATTTTTATCCACTTCGTGTGCGATTACTCATGAAATTTCTAACAACGGGATAAGTGTGCCCATTTTTAGCAAATTACATGTAATTCACAGCTGATAAGTCATTCTTTCTGAACCATAATATATGGGAAAGACTGCTTTTTAAGCAGTCTTTTTTTATGCAGAAAAATGCTTCCAGCTATATTGAACTTGAAAGGAAGCGGAAATAATGATTTGTACAATTAAAGATGTAAGCAAAATGCTCGGAGGAAATACCATTTTTGAAAGCTTATCATTGTCGATTAAAACTGGAGAAAAATTAGGTATTGTTGGAAGAAACGGCTCAGGTAAAACGACACTTTTTAAATTAATCATCGGTACGGAGGCACCTGATAAAGGTGTTATCAGCTTTAAAAAAGGAACTAAAATTGGATATTTAGCACAGATACCTACCTTTTCAGATGAAGTAACAGGAATGGATGTTTTAAATAGTGCATTTGAAAAGCTAAAAGCACTGCAAACAAAAATGCAACAATTAGAAGAAAAGTTATCGTGTACCGATCAACCTAATATGGAAAAATTACTCCAGGAATATGGAGATGTGCAAGAGGACTTTACTAACCAGGGCGGTTATTCTTTGGATTCAGAAATAGATAAAGTCATCCAGGGTTTACAATTATCTTCATTTGTTCATCAATCTTTTTCAAACCTAAGTGGAGGAGAGCAAACAAAGATAATGCTTGGTAAATTATTGTTGTCACAGCCTGATTTACTGTTACTAGATGAACCTACAAACCATTTAGATTTATTCGCAGTTGAATGGTTGGAGCAATATTTAGTTAACTACACAGGTACAGTTGTAATTATTTCGCACGATAGATTTTTCCTAGATCAAGTAATTACAAAAGTAGCTGATTTAGAGGATGGTGAACTAACTCTCTACCATGGTAATTATTCTTCTTATATTGTTAACAAGGAAGAACGACTCATGCGGGAATTTCAAGAATATGAGGAACAACAAAAAAAGATAAAGAAAATGAAGGAAGCCATTAAACGGTTAAGACAGTGGGCAAATGAAGCTGTTCCTCCAAATCCAGGTCTTCATCGGCAAGCTAGGAACATGGAACGTGCATTGGAAAGAATGGAAAAACTGAGAAAACCAATTATCGACCCTAAAAAGATGAGTTTATCATTCGAAGCTGCATCTAGAAGTGGAAAAGAAGTTGTCATAATGGATAACGTTTCTAAATCATTTGGCAATAAGGTTTTGCTTCATAAATCAAATTTGTATGTGTATTGGAAAGAAAGAGTTGCGATCGTTGGTAGAAATGGAACTGGAAAATCAACAATTTTACGATTATTGCTAGGAGAAATTTTGGCTGATGAAGGAAATGCTAGAATAGGCAGTAATGTTAGGATCGGATTTCTTTCACAACACTTTGAAATATTGAATCCAAAAGAACGTATAATAGATGTATTTAGAAGTGAAGTGAGTGTTGTTGAAGCAGAAGCACGGCATATTTTAGCTAAGTTTATGTTTTATGGTCCTGATGTCTTTAAACGAGTTGGGGATTTAAGTGGAGGAGAACGTATGCGTCTTCGTCTTGCTCAACTAATGCACCAAGATATAAATTTGTTGATATTAGATGAACCAACAAACCATTTAGATATTGAATCGAGAGAAGTATTGGAAGATGCTCTAGAAGATTTTCAAGGAACTATTCTATGCGTTTCTCATGATCGATACTTTTTAAATAAGTTATTTCATCGTACAGTTTGGCTCGATTCAGGAAATATGACAACTTTTGAAGGGCCTTATAATTGGGCTCGAGGGAAATGGAACGAGCTACTAGTAAAACAGGAGTCAATCAACACAGCAGAATACGTTGAAAAGGTAAGAACTTATAAAAGTAGAGATAAAAAAGAAAAATCAACAGAAGAACAAATTTTAGAATTGGAAAACGAACTAAGTAAACTAAAGAAAGAAAAGGATATTCAGAAGGACTGGAATGATTATGAAAAATTATTATTGTCGATTGACGAGAAGGAACAAAAACTTGAAAAATTAATAGAGATCTGGTTAGAGAGACAAGAATGAAAATATTCATGATTATTAAGTCCGCTTAACTCCAAAAAAATGTGTGATAGTTCCTATAAAATTAATAATTTAATATTAACTTTCTCGTTTTTAGCCGATATAATCAGAAAGATATACTATGTCCTAGTTTTTGAAATAGTAAATTTATCCTTATTAAGGGATTATATCTTTAAAAAAACAGAAAGTAGATGAAATATGAAAATTTCTATCAAATGGAAAATAATTATTACTGTAATGATATTAATTGTAATTAGTATGTCTGCATTAAGTTTCATAAGTACTTTTACGATTAAAGACAAAACGGAAGAAAGTTTAACTGATCAAAGTCATGTATTAGTGAACGAAATGTCCTCTTCCATTCAAAATTATCTCAGTGTCTATGAAAAGGGTATTATACAAATATCCACTACAAAGGAAGTGGTGGATTTTCAAACGGAATCTAGTATTTCAGATGCAATCATTGCTTCACAGCTAGAGAAACAATTAGATTCTAAATTTACTGAGTTTACAACGTTGTACGACGCGGTTGCTTCCGTTTACTATGCATTACCGAACAAGCATATTGAAATAATACCTGAAGCGGATTTAGGGAAAGATTTCGACGCAACAACTAGAGATTGGTATAAAAATGCGGTAGCCAATAAAGATGATTTTAGTTGGTCCAAACCTTATTTAGATGCTGCAACGGGAGAATATGCAATTTCTGGTGCAAAAGCAGTACTTAAGAATGGTCAAGTTGTTGGAGTTGTCGGCATTGATATATTACTTTCGAAGTTAACAGAAACAATTTCATCTAATGAGTTAGGATTTGAAGGTTTTCCGATTATCGTGGAGAACGACGGCACAGCAATTGTTCATCCTACCATGTTTGGTGAGAATTTGTCAGAATATGCTTATATTAAAAAAATATTTTCTAGTTCTTTAAATGAAGGAGTAGTCACAGATACTTCCGAAGGACTTTCAACGGTTACTGTATTTACGACAATACCTGATTTGAACTGGAAGCTTGGTGCAGTATACGAGCAAGAAAAAGTTAATAAAACAGCTGATAGTATTCGAAATCTCATTTTAGTTATTACTGCTGTTATATTAGTGCTGATGTTTATTGTGCTATATTACACTACTCATCACATTTTAAAACCGATAGATCAATTAAAAATACTAATGGATTCGGTTGCAGAAGGAGATTTGACTGTTCACGCGAACGTAAAGTCAACCGATGAAATTGGACAATTAGCTAAAAATTTCAATAAAATGACTGAGAGCATGCATGAAATTATTCAAGTAGTAAAAGAATCTGCAAGTAATGTTCAAGTAAGTTCTGAAAGTCTTAGTGCAGTTGCAGAGGAAACAACTGCATCATCAGAACAAGTATCCGTAGCTGTGGGTGAAATAGCTGAAGGTGCTTCAAAATCTGCTGAAGATGCGGAAGAAGTAACAGATAGCTCTTCACATTTAAGTAATCAAATTAATTTAATTAATGATAAATCGCTTGTAATGACTGATATTGCTACGAAAGCAAATAAAATGAATGCAAATGGACAAAAACAAATGAGTGAACTTAAATCATCCTTTAACAATTGGGAGTCCAATTTAAAGTCTATGTCTGATGTAGTCGATATTTTAGAAAACAAAGTAAAAGCCATTGGAGGGGTTATGGAAACCATCATGGAGATTTCTGCTCAAACAAATCTACTTGCATTAAATGCAAGTATAGAAGCAGCAAGAGCTGGTGAGCATGGAAAAGGTTTTGCGGTAGTAGCAGAGGAAGTAAGAAAGCTTGCTGAGCAATCAGCCAGAGCGACTGAAGATGTTAAAAAGACTATTACTGAATTACAGAAAGAATCAGTTTTAGTAAGCCAACAAATGACTGAAACTAGGGAAACTTTCCGTATACAAGGGGCAGTAGTTACTGATACGGAAATAACATTTAGTGAAATCTCAAATTTAATGGAGAATATGCAATCTTCTATTGATGAGGTTTCCAACGAAATTAACCAAGTTTTTAAATACAAAGAACAAGTAGTTGAAACGATTCAAATGATGGCAGCGACTTCTCAACAAACTGCTGCTGCATGCGAGGAAGTTAGTGCATCTTCAGATGAACAGCTTCGGGCAATCCAATCCGTTGCAGATGCTTCTGAAACATTAACAGAACTTAGCGATAAATTAGCAGAAGCAGTGAATCGTTTTAAAGTATAATATTCCATTGCTTAAATGTTCAGAAAATGATAGTATAAAAAATAATGTAGTAGAATAACAAATAATATACTCTTATCAAGAGAAGCAGAGGGAAATGGCCCTGTGAAGCTTCAGCAACCTCTGACACATGTCAGAAAGGTGCTAACTCCTACAAGATATCAATCTTGAAAGATAAGAACTGAGAGCATTTGCTTACCCTCTTTTCTTATTTATTAGAAGAGAGGGTTTTTATTTTTACGGAAAAGAGGAGAAATGTATGCCAATTATGATTCCCAAACAATTGCCAGCAGCTGAATTGCTGAAGAAAGAAAAGATTTTTATCATGGACGAGGAGCGCGCAATTGCTCAGGATATCCGTCCTCTAAACATTATTATATTAAATCTAATGCCAGAAAAAGAAAAAACGGAATTACAACTACTAAGACTATTAGGTAATACACCATTACAAGTGAATGTTACATTTATGAATACTGCAACACATGAATCCAAAAATGTTAGTAAAACGCATCTAGACACTTTCTATACTACTTTTGAAGAGATTAAACTTCGCAAATATGATGGGATGATTATTACTGGAGCACCAATTGAACATTTGAATTTTGAAGATGTAAATTATTGGAGTGAGATGACAGAAATAATGGATTGGTCGAAAACAAACGTCACTTCTGTCTTACATATATGTTGGGGTGCACAAGCTGCACTTTATCATCATTATGGAATTGGTAAATTTGAATTGTCTAAGAAATGCTTTGGTGTATTTTCTCACCGTTTATCCGATCCAACTGTGAATTTAGTCCGTGGTTTCAATGACGAGTTTTATGCGCCCGTTTCTCGTTATACATCTGTTTCATATGATGAAATAATAACTGATTCCAGACTTAATCTGCTTTCAAATTCTGAAGATGCAGGGGTATTCCTTGTAATATCAAATGACGAAAAGCATATCATGATTACTGGTCATTTAGAATATGATGCAACAACTTTAGCGGAAGAATATGCTCGGGATGTGAATAAAGGTATTGAAATCGATGTTCCTGAAAATTATTTTCCTAATAATGATCCTTCGACACAACCATTAAATTCTTGGCGTTCGCATACTCATTTATTGTTTTCTAATTGGTTAAATTATTATGTCTATCAAGAAACGCCATACGAATGGGAATAATTCAGAAGAGGCTGAGAAAGATTTTTCTTTCGTTCAGCCTCTTGTTCTATTTTTTTATTGAAATATTTGGTCAATTCTATCTATTTCTTGTTTTGTTAATTGAACATCTACAGTTTTCAAATTATCTATAACTTGTTCAGGTTTTTTAGCCCCTGGAATAATCACATCAATATTTTCTTTCGTTAAATACCATGCAAGCACAATATTAGAAACACCTACATTTTTATCATTAGCAATTTGGCGAAGCTGCTCTACCTTTTCTAAGTTGTTAATATATGTTTCTCCTTGGAATAACGGATTTTTTGTGAGACCTTCTCTAAAAGTACTGCCTTTATCATACTTACCTGTTAATAAGCCCGAAGCAAGCGGAAAATAAGGAATAAAGGAAATATTACGTTCATTTGTATATGGAAGCAAATCCTTTTCTGCATCGCGTTTTAATAAGTTATATCCAGATTGAAGAACTTCAATATAACCATCTTGGTTACCTTCTTTTAACTGTTCTAAAGTAAAGTTGGATACTCCAATTGCACGGATTTTTCCTTCTTCCTTTAAACGTTGAAGAGTACCAACTGCTTCAGCTTTTGGTGTGTTTTCATCGGGGAAATGAATATAGAATAAATCAATATAGTCCGTTTGAAGTCGTTTTAAACTGTTTTCCACAGTTTCTCTTAAAAATGCAGGTGAGTTGTCGATGACTACTTTTTCACCGGTCATTTTATGAGCGCCCTTAGTAGCAAGAATTATTTCACTACGTTTCTTCGTTTCTTTTAATACTTCCCCAATTAACTCTTCTGATTTTCCGATGCCGTAAATAAAGGCAGTATCTAGAAAACTAATTCCATGATTAAGTGCTGTATGCACAATGTCTTTTCCGGTTTCATCATTTAAATTCGGAAATAAATTGTGGCCACCAACTGCATTTGTTCCAAGGCCAACGGGATTTACAAATAATCCGGTTTTACCAATTTCTACTTTTTTACTCATAGTAGTAAAAACAACTCCTCTTCTATATATTCTAGTATAATATTACCAATAATGTCCTTTTACTCAAAGAATTTTGGTTTTATCAAAAGAAATGGGGAAGGAGATTCATAATATTTATTGAACTATGTTTTAAAGGAGATGATTAGATTGTCAAATTCAACTAATTTTCATGCTGACTTTATTCGAAATATACGGTCAAAATTGGAGGAATTGAAAAGTGATACAAAGAAAGCGATCATGCAAATGGAGGAAGAATCCATTTTTTGGTCACCAAACGAACAATCAAATAGTGTAGATGTACTGGTGAAGCATATGAGTGGAAACTTAATTTCTCGTTGGACAGACTTTTTAACAACCGATGGAGAAAAAAAAGACAGAGATCGTGATAGTGAATTCGAAAGTACGATAGAATCACGGGAAGAGTTGCTTAAAGTGTGGGAAAATGGGTGTGATGCATTTTTCAAAGCGATAGACAGTATAGAAGAAAAACACTTACTTCAAACTATTTATATTCGCAATAAACCACTTACTGTTTTGGAAGCAATCATTCGGAGTATTACACATATTTCAATTCATGTGGGACAGGTAATATATATAGCCAAACAAGTTACACCAGAAGACAAGTGGACTACTTTGTCGATACCTAAAAGAAAGGATAAGAAGTAATGAATTCAAATTTTACTTATATTCATAGTTCTCCACAAATTTCCGATGAGAATAAAAAATATCCAGCATTATTTTTATTGCATGGAATGGGAAGTAATGAAAACGATTTGGTTGGACTCGTTTCTAACTTAAAGGAGAAATGCCATATATTTAGTATACGTGGGCCAATTTCTCAACCACCTGGATATGCCTTTTTCACGATAGAGGGTCTCGGAAAACCTCATCGTGCAGTCTTTGATCAGGTAGTACAAGATCTTCAGTCATTTATCGAAGAAATAACTAATAATCATTCGATTGATTCAAATAAGCTCTTCCTTCTTGGTTTTAGTCAAGGTGCTATATTGACTCAATCATTAGCATTAGTAATGGGTGATAAAATTAAAGGAATAGTTGCACTAAGTGGCTATATTCCGTCGTTTGTGAAAGATGAGTATGCACATCAACGAGTAAATAAATTAAATGCATTTATATCTCATGGCGAATTTGATAATATGCTTCCATTTGAATGGGGAACTGCTAGTAGAGACTATTTCTTAGAAAAGGGAGCAAGTGTTACTTTTAAGAACTATCCTGTTTCACATGGTGTTGCACCAGAAAATCAAAGAGATTTAGTTACCTTTTTAGACGAACTATTAGTGAAATAAAGGATTATCCTCCCCTCTTGAAGAATATGTAAGAGGGGTAATTTTATGAAAAAGGAGAGTTTTTCATGAGGCTAGGATTATCTAAAGATGAAGTAAAATTAAATAATTATACGAGTGAATGGAATATAGAATTTAATAGAGTTAAAGAAGAGATCATGTTGGTAACTAAATTGGAAACAAAACGGATCGAACATATTGGTAGTACGGCAATTAAAGATATGGTGGCAAAACCAATCATCGATATTTTAATCGGCATTGAAGATACAAAACATATAGATAACAACATGATGAAAGCTCTCCAGAGTATTGGTTTTCTTCCATTGCGAGTGGAAAGGCCGGGAGAAATTGTATTAGCAAAATTTATAGATGATACATACAAAGTAAAAACACATTATATCCATTTAGTCGATTACGACAAAGAGCTTTGGAAAAACCTAATTTTTTTTAGAGACTACTTAAATACAATAGATGAGGCAAGGGATGAATATAAAAAGTTAAAAGTAGCTTTAGCTGAAAGAAAAAGTATAAATATAACATCGTATACAAATTTAAAAGAACCTTTTGTGAAAGGTATATTTTCTTTACGTACAAATTAAGAGGTGAAAATTATGATTACAAATTTATATTTTGTTAGACATGCGCACTCTACATATACGACTAATGAACTTGAAAGACCACTATCAGTCAGAGGTAAAGAAGACTCAAAGTTAGTAACCGAACGATTAAAGCTAGAAAACATTGACTTTGTCATTTCTAGCCCATATAAAAGGGCGATTCAAACAGTTGAAGGTATTTCCGAGTACCTTGGCTGTAACATTGAGATTAATAAAGATTTTAGAGAACGAACTTTGTCTTTACTTCCTGTAGAAGATTTTAATAAGGCTATAACAAAAGTATGGTCAAACCCTGATTTCTTTTTTGATGGTGGTGAGTCGAATAAAAAAGCACAACAAAGAGGGATTACAGCAACCATGCAAGTTCTAGATGAATACAAAGGAAAAAATGTTGTTATTGGCACACATGGTAACCTCATGGTTTTGATCATGAACTTCTTTGATCGGCAATATGATTTTCATTTTTGGGAGCAGCTCGCTATGCCAGACATTTATAGGCTTTCTTTTTATGAGAATCACTTAATAGAAGTTAGAAGAATAGATGAGAATAAAAAGAACTCGTTAAATACCGGATACACCATATATAAACCTATAGAAATTAGTAACGAGGGGAAGAAATGAAGATTAAAGGCTTAAATCATTTTTTGTTTTCTGTATCCAATTTAGAGCAATCAATCAAATTTTATCAAGATGTATTTGATGCAAGGCTATTGGTGAAAGGAAAAAGTACCGCTTATTTTGATTTAAGTGGAATGTGGCTTGCATTAAATGAAGAAAAGAATGTACCACGAAACGAAATTAATGAGTCCTATACACATATTGCTTTTACAATAGAGGAAGCCGACTTTGAGAATACACACGTAAGATTAATGGAGTTGGGAGTAAATATACTTGTAGGACGAGAAAGAGACAAAAGAGACAAGAATTCTATTTACTTCACTGATCTAGACGGTCATAAATTCGAATTTCATACCGGTACATTACAAGACAGAATGGAGTACTACAGACTTGAAAAACAGTATATGGAATTTAATGATTAGATAATATAAGCCAAAAGGAGATTGTTAAAATGAAAGCCATTATTTTTGATTTTGACGGAACGCTAGCGAATACATTGCCAATTTGTTACTACTCTTTTCAGAGTGTTTTTCAAGAGTTTGATAATAAAGAATTATCTTCAGAAGAAATAAAAGCTATGTTTGGTCCTTCTGAAACTGGAATCATTAGAGAAAACCTTATAAATAATAACAAAGAGAAGGCAATTGAGAAGTATTATGAAAGCTATTTAGAAAAACATCACCATTTTGTAGAAAGTAACATAGAAATAGAAGATTTACTAACTTATATAAAAGGGTTGGGTATAAAGCTTGGAATCGTTACAGGTAAAGCAAAGAGAAGTTTAGATATTTCATTAAAAGCGCTCCAAATGGAGGAACTATTCGATGTAATAATAACAGGAGATGATGTACAATTCCCAAAGCCACATCCAGAGGGAGTAAATAAGGCATTGTCCATTCTAAACGTTCAAAAAGAGGAAGCGGTATTTATCGGAGATAGCGAGGCTGATATTTTAGCTGGCGTTCAAGCAGGAATTGTTACAATTGGAGTACAATGGTTAGAAAATTATCAAGCAGATGATTTTATTACAAAACCAAATCAGATATTCACTAAAATTATGGATTTCAAAAATTCTCTAAAGAATCTAAATTACAGCATGTATTCAGGAGAGTTAAAATGAAATTAGCATGTTTACACGCACATCATTCAAATATCGAATATATAGAATCTGCTTTAGTGTCTTATGAAATAGAACTAGTTCATTTTGTAGACCCTGGTCTTGTGAATAGGGTTACTCATGATACTAGTTTCTGCATTTCAGATGCTCAACAAAAAGTTAAGGAACAAATAGAATGGATTTCAAAAAGTAACGTAGATGCAATACTTATAACTTGTACTAACTACGTTGCATTGCTTAATGAGGCTGATCATTTATTATCCATACCAATTATCAAAATCGATGAACCTTTTTTCGAAGTAATAGCTTCAATTGATGAACCACAAGTTATTCTTTTTACTAATCCTGCAACTGTCGAAGGTACTTTGGATAGATTAAATAATTATTTAAGTGATCGTCACAAGAATATAGAGATGGATGTTGTCATAATTGAAGATTCATTTGAACTACTTATGCAGGGTCTAAGTGAGAAATACAATGAAGCAATATCTAAATGCATACATAAATTGTTGGAAGCGGAAAATAAAATTATTTCAGTTGCCCAATTATCGATGGTGAATGCTTCTATTCAAGTGGAGAAGGAGACCTCTATAACTGTTATTAATCCGCTTCATACTTTAATAGATTCATTGGCTATTCAGTTAAATCTTAAGCATAAATGAGAAGAGCAAGAATCAACATGCAAAAGTTGATTCTTGCTCCATTTTTTATTTTTTGTCTCTGTTGGCTACATTTGAGACGAAAGCTCCATTTTCATTTGAACAATGGAAGATGAAAGTATCATTTGGATTGTACGTTAGTGTGTATTCAGGTGTATGGGAGGTCAGTATTTATATATATCCAAATGCAAGGGGGAAAGGGATCGGTAATTTACTACTGCAAGCACTAACCAAAAGTCGGAAGTAGCCGGTTATTGGACTTTGCAAGCTGCGATCTTCCATGAAAATAATACAGGAAAAATGGTTTTGAATAATAGGCATTCGTGAGAGGATTGCAAAAGGGAATGGAATATGGAGGGATAAATCTTTTTTTAGAAAGAAGGAGTGTTACAGTTGGTGTAGATCTATTATTGACATGAAAAAAGTAATCCATGTCTGAGTTATCACTCGTGATGGATTACTTTTCACTACTGTCGATCTTCATAAAAGAGTATCGTTGGTCCAGAGTGAAAATAAGCTAAACTGCCGTATGAAAAAAGTAGTTTATTTTAAAAAAATTTATTTAATCAACAGGATATCAGTTTTCGTCCATGTTACACCATCACTTTCTTTTTTCAATACTATTGTTAACAACATTTGCTATATTGTGAATGGTATTTTCAAGAGACTCTATTTTATTCTCAAATCGGTGTAATAAATAAATAGTGACTACAATGGGAAATCCGAAGTTGCCAATTAATTGTACGATGTTTCCCTCCCCAATCATGAGTATCCTCCTTTCTTTATTTTATTTCACCATTCTTCTAACTACATGATATACCTGTTGAGAAATACATTATCATCATGACAAACTGACTTGTCCGAAAAAAATAATACTTCTAACTACCTCAAATACCTTTCATTGATAAAATAATAAATCTTTATTAGATTATACTAATTTTTTCGTATTTTTAGAATAATTATAAGTTGGGAAATAACCTTTTTTTTCCTGGATTATTACTACTAAAATCAAACAAATTTCATGTAATAATGAAATATTACTATTTTGTAATAAAAATTGGATATTGAAATCGCCTATATTCAACAATCTTCTACCTATTAATATGAATTTCTACAATGAAATAGTCGTTTTGAGTCGAGCGATTAAGAAAGGATATTTATTTTATTTCAAGAATTAGTACATTACTAATTCATAAGGGGTGAAGAAAATGAGTAGTATAGGTCATATAATAAAATCAGAAAGAATAAACCAAAGTATGAAACAAAACACATTGGCCAAGGGAATCTGCTCTACATCCTATTTAAGCAAAATTGAAAATAATACAACAGTTCCAAGTGACGAAGTTATAAGGCTTTTACTCAAAAGACTAAAAATAGAAATAGATCAAGTTTCAAGTGAAGAAGAAAATAAGGTAATTACATTGTTATTTGAGCTGTATAAAACTGGCATTTTGAGCAGGGATAAAAATTTAATAAGAACATCCTTGAAAGAGTTTACGAAAAGAAAGCACTACTTCTTACAATTAAATAATTTCTATAGTTATCACCTATTTATGTTTCGTCTCCAGTTAATTTTAAACGAAGAGGAAGATAAGCTTCAAACGACCTACAACGTCCTTGTGAAAATAAAAGATGATTTAGACGATAAACAAAAGTTTGTTATGAATCTTAATCTTGGACTGTATTATTATTTGGATGGAAATTATCAAAAGGCATTAAATCAATTGGAAAAATCATTAAAATTCGTAAATAAGGAAACAAATGAAGAATGGGAGATCGCTGATTACTATAATGTACTAAGCTTAACGTACTTTAAATGCAATGAATTTTTTAACGCAATAAACTATGCCTCCAAATCTTTGGTCTACTATAAGGACAATCTTTTGTTCGAAAGAGCAATTGATAATTTCATCGTTATAGGAATTTCACATAAAAGAATGAGGAAATATGAAGAAGCAGAAAAGAATTATAATTTTGCTGGAAAGCTAGCAATAGATTATAAACTTATACACTATGAGGGGGTGATTTATCAAAATCTAGGTTCATTACACGCTATTCAGGGGAGTCATGAAAAAGCCATTGAGTTCTATGAGCGTAGTTTGAGATCTAAGGAAAAAATTTGTAATACAGAAAGATATCTAATAACTATTCTTTCCATTATTAAAGAGTATTCAAAGCAAGCGGATCATGAACAAGTTCTAAAGTGGTGTCAAAAAGGCTTAGAAAGGATAGAGGTGGGAAAAAATTCTAGCAATGAAAATATTTCATATTATTTTCATATAGAAATATATAGAACTTTCCATAGTTTATCCGAAGAACTTGAACTGGTACTAAAAGAAGCTATCTATCATTTTGAAAATATCCAAGATGATCGGCATGTTCAAAAGTATTCTATTTTATTAGCAAATTACTTTTTTAAACAAAATAAATTTAAAGCAGCTGGTTTATATTATCAAAAATCAAATCAGATTTTATTTAAAGAAAAATTTATTAATAAATGGGAGGATTTATAAATTGAAAAAGAGAATTGTATTTTTAGCCCTTTCTAGCATGGTCATCTTAGCTTTGAGCTTTACAACTAATTCAAAACAGATGGTAGAAGAAGAAACTCCAAGACCAACAACTATAGAAAATTCGTATATTTGAAAATTTTACTAGTAAAGAGATTTTGAGTACTGAAACCAGACACTCATTAGCTTGAAGGAGTCATTGAATAGATTCTTCCTCTTGGCTCCAACAAACTTATGAGTGTCTTGTTAGTTTTAACTATATTACATAAATTGGGTTCATCTTTATGTAAAATTAATGAGAATCGGATGGTTCAACTGATTAATCGGTTGGATCTTTTAAATAATCGGGTGGCTATATACTAAAATCGGATGGTTTCATCAGAGTTTTCTTTTGAAAATGATGAATGGACAGATTTTTTGATTTATTTTCAAAATAACATTGGAGTAGATAAAGTTAGAAGATCATTTGAGTAAATGGAACAAATTAAGCATATATTAAATTGACAGATCAATTTGATGTATGTTAAATTTATCCACAATAAAACCATACAAATTCGTTGATGAGAAAAAGTAGTTGTTGAAACTGTTCCAAAGAGAGCCGGCAAATGCTGAAAGTCGGTGTTCAGTTCATAGATGAAAATCCTCTCTGAGAAGTCGAGCTGAAAATGAGTAAGTGAGACCGGGTGTCTACCGTTAAAAGGAACACGTATGATTGTACGTGGCTAAGTGCTATTGTGTAACGAGAGTTCCAATAGAATTAGGGTGGTATCACGGTTAAACCCGTCCCTTTATACAGGGACGGGTTTTTTGTATGTTTTATTAATAAAAATAGGAGTGATATCGAATGGTTAAATCGAACGAAAAAGAAACTGTTCTACAAAGAGAAGCACGGATTCGAGCGCAATGGTTGAAAGGTGAAACCTTTAAGAAATCCATTGAGTACAGAGAAGATAGCCCGTCTTTTGTCTTTTATGAAGGACCACCTACTGCTAATGGCTTACCTCATGTAGGTCATGCATTAGGTCGGACAATTAAAGATGTCGTTGCAAGGTATAAAACAATGACTGGACATCAAGTAATACGTAAAGCTGGTTGGGATACACATGGTTTACCAGTCGAGCTTGGAGTAGAAAAGCAATTAGGCATTTCTGGGAAAAGCGAGATTGAAAAGTATGGTGTAGAGGCTTTTATTGAAAAGTGTAAAGAAAGTGTATTTACTTATGAAAAGCAGTGGCGAAATTTTACTGAACAGCTAGGTTATTGGGTAAATATGGATGATCCATATTTAACATTAAGTAACACTTATATTGAAAGTGAATGGAACATACTAGGTACAATTCATGAAAAAGGATTACTTCAGAAGGGTCATAGGGTTTCTCCATACTGTCCTAGTTGTCAAACTTCTCTTAGCTCACATGAGGTATCACAAGGTTATAAGACTGTGAAAGACTTATCTGCTACCGCAAAATTTAAAATAACAGATCGAGAAAATGAATATTTTCTTGGATGGACAACGACTCCTTGGACATTACCGGCAAATGTTGCATTGGCAGTTAACCCTTCGATGAAATACGTTAGAGCAAAACAAGGGCAAAACATATATATTGTTGCGGAAGCTTTAGTTAGCACTGTATTAACAAAAGATTTTGAGATTCTTTCTATTCATTTAGGGGAAGATTTAAAAGATATTTCTTATATACCTCTATTTAATTTTGTTGATGTGGAAAAAGGACATAAAGTGGTATTGGCTGATTATGTATCATCAGAAAGTGGAACAGGCATCGTTCATATTGCTCCAGCTTACGGGGAAGAGGATTATAAAGTAGTGAAAGAAAACGAATTATCCTTCATCAATGTTGTAGATGAAAAAGGAATGTATACTTCTGATGTAAAAGGCTTTGAAGGAAGGTTTGTAAAAGATTGTGATGTGGATATTGTTCGTAATCTTGCGGAAAGAGAATTACTTTTCAATAAAGAAAAATACGAACACAGTTATCCGCATTGCTGGCGTTGTGATTCGCCTCTTTTGTATTATGCAAGTGAAAGCTGGTTTATCAAAACAACAGCTCTAAAAGATCAATTTTTACGTAATAATGAAGGTGTCACTTGGCACCCGGAGCATATTAAACATGGCAGGTTTGGAAACTTTTTAGAGCAGATGGTAGACTGGAACATCAGTCGAAAACGCTATTGGGGAACACCTCTGAATATTTGGGAATGTGAGGAATGTAAGCATGAAATTGCACCCAAAAGTATTGAAGAATTAAAACTTCTCTCAATACAGCCTTTTGATGAGATTGAATTGCACAAACCATATGTAGATAACATTAAGTTGAATTGTGTATGTTGTAACGGCACGATGATCAGGACACCAGAAGTAATTGATGTTTGGTTTGATAGTGGTTCAATGCCATTTGCACAATATCACTATCCCTTTGAAAATAAAGAGTTATTTGAAAAACAATTTCCTGCAGATGTAGTTATTGAAGGAATCGATCAAACTCGAGGGTGGTTTTACAGCTTACTCGCCGTATCCACTTTATTTACGGGAAAAGCACCTTATAAACGTGTAATTTCTACAGGTCATATTTTAGATGAAAATGGACAAAAAATGTCTAAAAGTAAAGGGAATGCACTAGATCCAGTAGAGTTAATTCAAAAATACGGAGCAGATGCATTAAGATGGGCGTTATTAGTTGACAGTGCACCATGGAATACTAAACGTTTTTCAGAACGGATTGTACAAGAGGCTAAATCCAAATTAGTCGATACATTAGATAATGTGCATAGTTTCTATTCTTTATATACTAATTTGGATAACTATAGTCCAGGTGCGCAATATGAAGTAAAAAATAACAAATTGGATGAATGGATATTATCACGATTGCATAGCACTATTAAAATAGCTCGAATGAACTTTGATGCTTATCATTTTACAAACGCTGCAAGGGAAATCGCAAAGCTATTAGAAGAACTAAGCAATTGGTATGTTAGACGATCCCGAGAACGATTTTGGTCAAATGGCATGAATTCGGACAAAGCAGCTGCATATAAAACGCTCTATGAAGTTTTAACAAAAACTAGTCAATTATTAGCACCATTAACGCCGTTTATAGCAGAAGATGTGTTTATGGACTTGACAGGTAAAAGTGTACATTTATCAGATTTTCCTAAATCTAAAGAACACTTCATAAATCAGAAGCTTGAGAAAGAAATGGATGCAGTCCTTCAAGTAGTGGAGTTAGGAAGGAGTATAAGGAATACAACTTCATTGAAAATAAAACAACCATTAGGAAGTTTATCTCTAATGAGTTCGCAACAAGATGTAAACTGGGACTTATACGAAGATATCATCAAAGAAGAGTTGAATGTAAAGCTATTTCGAGTAATAGATAATGATGATCAGTTTGTTTTTACTAAATTAAAGCTGAATTTTAAAAAATCTGGTGCGAAGTTTGGAAATCAATCTAATACAATTAATACTTTTCTACAAAACTTAGACGAAGAACAAGTGAAAAAATTTATACAAATTGGTTATTTAAATATGAGAAACGCTGAAGAATTACAAGTTTTAGTAGAAGATGTGCAGATTGAAAAAGTAGCGAAGCAAGGCTATGCTTCTGCTACAAGTGGAGATTATACAGTTACATTAGACCTTTCATTAACTGAAGAACTGATTCAAGAGGGAATGGCACGTGAATTAATAAGAGCGATACAGTCATATAGAAAACAGTTAAAGCTACCAATAGATATGCGTGTAGATATAATAGTAAAAACGGATGATGAGCTACAAATTGTAATTGAAAAGTTTAAGAACATGCTGCAACAAAACTTGTTGATGAATAGTTTAACATTTACTCAAAATGAAATGGTTGGTACAGAAATTGTAATAGGAAATCATACAATATTAATACAACTTGTTCCGACAAATTGAAATTATGCGATAGAAATCAGATACTAGATTAACTACAAGTACCTCAGCTTGAAGACGGCAGCTCCTAATTGGTCTTGTTCATTATTATGATTATTTGTCATCTTTTTAACTTGAGATTATTCTTTCAAAGTATATAGAAAATAAAAAGGTAGCATTTTATTAGTTTGGAGAAGCGTCCGGTCGATTCCTGCGTGAAAGTGAAAGAGTTGATACCCTTCTGGAGTGAAGCAATGGCACTGAAAAAGTCTATAGAATTTGACTCTAAAAAGTGTCGCCCGATAAATAAGAAAATCGTTGAAACGGCTCCCTTTCCGCGGGCGTTGCCTTAGCCTCCTCGCTACGCTGCGGGGTCTTCGGCTAACGCTATTCCCGCAGGAGTGTCGCCTTTTTCAACGATTTTCTATAAATACTATTTGAATAACGTAAGTGATAAAAACTTGCTCTATTATGTATGAAGATTTCATAATTGAAAAGTGGATAATAGTTAATTGAAGTGGAAGGCGGCGACTCCAGCCGGAATTGCATGAGCTGAAGACCCTGGACTGAGCGTAGCGAGGGAAGCGGCTGAAGCCATGCCGGCGGAACGCGTCCGCCTGGAACGTAATTTAACGGGTACAAAATAAAAATCGAGTATGTGAACACTTGTCGTTCAAATACTGTTATGAAATCTCATTGAGGACTTTATCAGTGCCCTCAAGCGAAGAGAAGGATGAGGCTCATCGCTCGCCCACGGAAGCTTCGGAAAACCAACTAATCTATTCTAGATATAAATAAATTAGAGTTTGTCTAAAACAAAAAAATAATTTGACAATTGGAAGTATTCCTACTATCATAGTAGTAACTTTTATGTTCGGATACGGGTAGAAGAAACCGATAGCGGTTTCGCCCATTGAACAGACGAGCTGAGATTAGATGAGCATAGCTGAGAAATTGTTTGAATAAGAAGAGTAGCATTAGTTTGCAATGAAGAGAGTCAGTGGTTGGTGAGAACTGATTTGTATCTAGTGTGAATGGACTTATGAGAGCTATCTTGAGAACGACTATTCGTTTTAGAGGTAGACGTATTTCCTACGTTACAGGATAATGAAGTGGGAGCATTAAGCTCCAACTAGAGGTGGCAACGCGGTCAAAACCGTCCTCTTCAAAGGGATTCTTCTGAATTCCTTTGAAGAGGGCTTTTTTTGTTTTTTAGAAATCAAAGCACTTGCAGTTGTCTCAGATTTTTTATACGAAACAACACTTTAAATAAATCGAGACACAGATATGCAAATGCATATTGATTATAAGAAATTAGTTGAGATGAGAAGAGGAGAGATTGAGATGAGAGATTTTATTGAAAAAGTAGAGAAGCAAGAGCAATTATTGTATGACGAAATGGTGGAGGCATCTCGTCTGATGTTTCAAGAAAATACCAATTTACAAGATATTGTTGATTTTTTAATTGCTCTTTCGAAAAAAGGAGAAACAGCTGTAGAAGTTGCTGCTCTTGCTACAGTAATGAAGTCTTTTGCAATCCAGCTTAATGAACCACCTGGGGAATATATGGATAACTGTGGTACAGGTGGAGATGGTTTAAATAGCTTTAACATTAGTACAACATCAGCATTTGTTCTAGCAAGTGCCGGAGCGACTATTGCCAAGCATGGAAATAGAAAAATCTCAAGTGCAGCAGGTAGCTCAGATGTATTAGAAGCTATAGGAATTCAACCTTCTATCGGTGCTGAAGCATCAATTGAACTGTTAAAACAAGAAGGTCTTACTTTTTTATATGCACCGAATGTTCATCCAAAGTTAAAACGTATTAGTAATGCGCGAAAGCAAATAGGAAAACCAACTATATTCAATCTAGTTGGACCTTTAACGAATCCTGTGGCACTTAAAACACAATATACAGGAATAAATAGAACAGATTTCACGATGGAATATGCAGAAGTACTACGAATACTTGGAAGAGAAAGAGCTATTGTCGTAAGTGGAGCTGGAGGTATGGATGAAGCATCCTTAGCAGGCAAAAACAAATTGGTTCTCGTAGACAAAGGTGATCTGATCCCATTTACCATTACACCAGATGATGTTGGATTATCATCTGCCCCTGTTACAGCAATACGTGGAGGAGACGGAAAAGCAAATGCAAAAATTATGCGAAAAGTTCTTCAGGGAGAAAGTAGTCCTTATTTAGATACCGTCCTATTCAATAGTGGTATCGGCCTCTTTGCGAGCGGCATCGCGAGCACTATCCAAGAAGGAGTTAAAATAGCGTCTGATACTATTCTATCTGGAAAAGCGCTAGAAAAATTAGAGGCAGTAATTGCTTTCAGTAAAAAAGCGGTTATGCAGGAGGTTGTGTCATGACAACTATTTTAGATAAGATTCTAGAAAAGAAGAAGGACCAAATTGAGGAAATGTTAAAAGAGAATTTGCAAAAGAAAAATATACAAATTACAAGACCTTCACTTTTTGAAGTTATGTATCAAAATAATCATTTACAAGTAATTTCGGAAATAAAACGTGCTTCCCCGTCGAAGGGATTGATAGCAGAAGGTGTAAATCCTAGCGAACAAGCTACAGCCTATTACCAAGCTGGAGCTGCTTGTATATCCGTATTAACTGATACCCCCTTCTTCAAAGGAACTTTTTCTGATTTAGAAGAGGTAGCTCGAACTGTGCCAATCCCAATATTGTGTAAAGATTTTGTAATACATCCTATTCAAATAGATTACGCTAAAAATGCAGGTTCCTCTGTTGTTTTACTTATTGTAGCGGCGCTCAGTGAAGAAGAGTTAGCTAAACTTTATTCGTATGCAAATGATCAAGGGCTTGAAGTATTAATGGAAGTACATGATGTAGAGGAATTGAAACGTGCCCTACAGCTCGATGCGAAGCTTATTGGGGTAAATAATCGAGATTTGCGTACATTTGAGGTCGATTTAGCTCGTACCGAAGAAATTGCATCTATCTTTCCTTTCCATGAGGAACGTGTATTAATAAGTGAAAGTGGTATTTGGACTTCTGAGGACGCATCTAAAGTTGCAGGATATGGAGCGAGTGGTGTCCTTGTAGGAGAATCGCTTATGAGAAGTGGAGATATCAAAAATGCAATAAGTTCTTTACAAGTTAAGTGTGGTGTTATAGCCAAATGACGAAAGTAAAGATATGTGGATTGATGGAAAAAGAGGATGTAAGAGCAGCGATTGATGCTGGTGCTGACGCAGTTGGTTTTGTATTTGCACCAAGTAAACGAAAACTTACGATTAAACAGGCGAAAGAATTAGCCAAAGAGGTTCCAGTAGGCGTATTAAAGGTAGGGGTATTTGTTAACCCGACAGCTCAGGAATTAGAAGATACTGTAAGGGAAGTAGCATTAGATATTGTTCAGTACCATGGCATTGAAACGCCAGAATTCATTCAAGTGCATAATTACCCTTCCATAAAAGCATTTTCTGTAAGAAGTGAGGAAGATGTTGAGCGAGCCAAGCAGTACGACACAGATTATTTATTGTTTGATGCCCCACAAGCTGGTAGTGGTATTGTGTTTGATTGGCGATTAATGAAAGGGCACGAGGTCAAGCAAGAAAAGATAATATTAGCTGGAGGATTAAATCCTACAAATGTGAAAGAGGCCATAAAACGTGTAAATCCTTATATGGTAGATGTCTCAAGTGGGGTAGAAATAGACGGTAAAAAAAATAGCGAGCTGATTCGAGCATTTATTAAAGCTGTTAAAGATGAGGAGAGAGAAGCAAATGGTCAAAACTAATGAGGAAGTAAAAGCTGGTAGATATGGTCGTTTTGGCGGACAGTACGTTCCTGAAACTTTAATGACTGCATTGAATGAATTAGAACTAGCGTATGATGAGGCAATTGCGGATCCATCTTTTTTAGAAGAATTGAATTACTATTTAAAGGAATATAGTGGACGTGAAACACCTCTTTATTTTGCAGAAAGACTTACACAAGCAATTGGTGGAGCGAAAATATACCTAAAACGAGAAGATTTAAACCATACAGGAGCACATAAGATCAATAATACGATTGGTCAGGCAATACTTGCAAAACGTATGGGGAAAAATAAAATTGTTGCAGAAACAGGAGCAGGTCAGCATGGTGTTGCAACTGCAACTGTATGTGCATTATTCGACATGGATTGCGTTGTTTTTATGGGAAAAGAAGATGTCCGTAGACAAGAATTAAACGTATTTCGGATGGAGTTGCTTGGGGCGAAGGTCGTTTCAGTTGATCAAGGCTCAGGGACTCTTAAAGATGCTGTCAATGAAGCACTTCGGTACTGGGTATCCAATGTAGAAGATACCCACTATATTTTAGGTTCTGCCCTTGGGCCACATCCATTTCCTAGAATTGTTCGAGATTTTCAACGTGTAATAGGTGTTGAAACTCGAAAGCAAATTTTCGAAAAGGAAGGAAGATTACCAGACGCTGTAGTTGCATGTGTAGGTGGCGGAAGTAATGCAATCGGTATGTTCCACCCTTTTGTTGAGGATGATACAGTATCTTTATACGGTGTAGAGGCAGGCGGAAGTGGTATCGCTTCAGGTTTACATGCTTCAGCAACTGCAGAAGCAAAAGAAGGCGTATTGCATGGAGCATATATGTATATTTTACAAGATGAAAATGGATTTATCCAAGAAGCACACTCTATTTCAGCAGGTTTAGATTATCCAGCAGTTGGACCTGAACATAGTTATTTACATGATATAGGACGTGTGAAATATACATCTGTAACAGATTCAGAGGCACTCGAAGGCCTACAATTACTTTCAAAAAAGGAAGGTATTATTCCAGCTTTAGAGAGTTCTCATGCTGTTCATTTTGCTGCAAAATTAGCGAAGGAAATGAATGCAGAACAAATTTTGGTAATATGTTTATCTGGACGTGGCGATAAAGATGTTCAAACAGTACGAGATGCGTTAGGAGGTGCAGGAAAATGACTAAAACAAAACTAACAGCGGAAATTGAGGCAGTACTTACAAAAGGTGAAAAAGCGTTTATTCCGTATATAATGGCTGGTGACGGAGGTCTTGAATTATTACAAGAGCAAATTCTCTTTCTTCAAGAAAATGGAGCAACTGCCATTGAAGTGGGAATTCCTTTTTCTGATCCTGTAGCAGATGGTCCTACAATACAAAGAGCTGGAGAACGTTCACTTGCCAATGGTACAAATCTTCGATTAATTATTCAAGCGTTAGATTCTTTTCATGAAAAAGTTCATATTCCACTTATATTAATGACATATTTCAACCCGATTTTAAGTTATGGTTTAGAAACATTTTCGAAAGACTGTCAACGAATTGGTATTGCTGGATTGATCGTTCCGGATGTACCTGTCGAAGAAAGTAATCAACTAAGAGTGTCCCTTCAAGATACTGATATAGCACTAGTTCCACTAGTATCTTTGACAAGCCCACCTGAGCGTATTGCAAAAATTATTGCATTAGGGGAAGGTTTTATTTATGCAGTTACTGTAAATGGTATTACTGGCGTTCGAAATGGTTTTGATGAACAGCTAGCGCAACATTTAATATTATTAAAAGAACTATGTCCTATTCCAGTACTCGCAGGATTCGGAATCTCCTCGCCAGAACAAGTAGTATCCATGGGTGCTATTACAGATGGTGTAATTGTGGGAAGTGCAATAGTAGAAGCGTTCCACTTGAATAACAAGAAGAAAATAGTCGAGCTTATACAAGCTTCCAAAAAACAAGTTTCCATATCATAATCTATGAACGATTAATACTTATAATAATTTGCATGTAGAGATTTAAATAGTTATGCATTTGCCTATTCGAATGGTTTTTTAGAAGGTATTAATAATTCATTTAAAAGTTATTAATGGAAATGACGATGGATATAGTAAGTTCGAGTATTTTAAGGCGAAGATTTTACTTAGTCATTTATATAAAAAAGTAGGAAATCATCTTGGATAGCAGCTTTGTATGTAGCGAAAGGGAGGCGACACCACCGGGAACAGCACGAGCTGAAAAAAATTAGTTGAAGCCGTGCCCGGGGTAAGCGTCCTACCCGTAGCGAAAATCATCGCGCCCTTATCAAGAAAGGGTGCAGTGAAATTATTTGAACAATATTACCACACCCCAACTTTAGATTTAGCACCTTTTTAATTTGCATAATCGTTTGTATTAACTCGTATATATATAGTAGTGGGTTATAATAAGTTGGGGAGCGGGTATTCATTTTAATAGAAAAGGCGCTATTTTTTATCATTTTACTAAGATTGATTTCAGGAAGTATAGAAATAACAGCTGCTTTATTTATGCTAAAATTTAATGATTTAGAAAAAGCATTTTATATTAATACATTACTTGCTCTAGTTGGACCAACTGTTTTAATCGTTACTACAGCAATTGGACTATCTGGATTAGCTGAAAAAATATCTCTTACACGAATTATTTGTCTTTTTGCAGGAATATTCCTTATCATTTTTAGTTTAAAGTCAGATTAAATATAAAAAGGATCGCTTCAGCGTAATAAGCTGTTCGATCCTTTTATTTATTTTGACGTCGATTTGCTTTCAAACTCATCAACTTTAACGTATTTAAATACCAAAAATAAAAGAAGAAGGCCAATGATCCCTCCAATAATATAACTTATATTGAGGTAGTTTTTCATTACTAAGGACATGATAGGAGGGCCAGCAGCAACACCTATAAACCTTGCAGAGCTATAAAAAGAAGAGACTGTTCCACGTTCTTCTTTTCTAATGTTCTCAGTTATAATTGCATCTAGAACGGGTAAAAGTGCACCTATAGCAATACCTACAATACTCGTTACGATTAATAGAAGAATAAGTTTTTCTTTTACAAAACCGACGAAGACGACACTTGCAGAGGTAATAATTAAACTTAGTACCATCATTCTTTTGATGGTCTTAATATCACCCTTAATGTTTCTACCGGTAATAAATGATGAAATACAAAGTAACAGTAGAGGAATAGCAATTACGAAACCTTTCTTAATCCCTTTTATGTTGTGTGTTATTTCTAGCATCTCGGATAAAAAGAAAAGAACTCCAAATAATATAAGCATTACGAAAGCTCCATTAAGAAATACGGTAAATAACCACTTACCTTCTTTTTTGAATGTTTTCTTTACATTACCAATAAATTCTTTGAGTTTTACAGGTTCATCGGAATCTTTTGGCACTTTAACAAAGAAAAATATTAGGATAATGGAAATCAAGCTGAATAAAGAGATAGAAAAGAACGGTAAAAACCATAGAATGGCTGCAAAAACAGATCCTAAGATAGGACTTAACACTTTTCCGAAGGTGTTCGAAGTTTCAATTATTCCTAAACACGAGCTTGTTTTTTCATCATCATCTTTATATAAGTCTCCGACTAGTGGTAATACGATTGGCATAGCTCCAGATGCTCCAATTCCTTGTAGAATCCTTCCTATAATAATCCATGTAAAAGGATTCTCCATTTTCCATGATGCATATCCAGCTATCAGACCACCAATAAGTGCAAGAATAAGACTCGGTAAGATAATTTTTTTCCTTCCCAGACGGTCAGATAAATAACCTGCTACGGGAATAAGTAAAATTGCAGCAATTGAATAACTTGTTATGATCATACTGGATTGAAAAGATGTAATTCCAACTTTCTTCTCTAAAATAGGTAGTACGGGTATAAGCATGGAGTTTCCAAGAGTCATGACGAGGGGGATTGATGCCAAGCTGACGATACACCATACACTAACCTGTGAATCCCCTCTGTTTATATTATTCATTATCACACCTCAACTTCTTATTGTTACAGGTATGATTCCCATGCACCAACGTATTATCCTTGAAAATATTTTTACAAAAAACGTAAAATAGTTAATTTAGTTTATTAAATTTATAAGGGAACGATAAGCTTGAATACCAAAATATATTCCAAATCCAATCATGGATAACGAGGAGATAAGGGAAATAATTTTCAAAAATGGGCTCGATAAGATTTTTCGCGTGCTACTCGATAGGATAGACATTATTAAGTCTACTAAAGAGATACCGACTAATATGGTTAAACTGTAAATGATCACTTCATATCCAGTTAAATTCCCATTTCCCCCAATAAGTATCGAACCATAAATTCCTAACCAAAATAGAATAGTTAAAGGGTTCATTAGAGCCATTAAGAACCCTGCTAAAATAGAGTGTCTTAAACGGATCACTTTTCGAAATTTTGGATCCGTTGATATAGTATGGAGAGTCATGATATTTTCAATCCCTGTATACGTTAAGACAAAAAAACCGAAAGACCAAAGAAATGTCTTCATATAGGGAGAGTCAATGAATTGGGCTACTCCAAAATATACCATTAGCATATAAAGTATGTCTGTTAAAATTGCACCTAAACCAAAAAACCAAGCATGATAAAACCCATTTTTAATACCAGTATTTAATAATGTTGCCTTAACAGGGCCGATAGGTGCTGCTAACGAAACACCTAATAGGAAATAGGTAATTAAAGAATTCATTTATTAGCCCTCCGAAATGTGATGTCTTAGAATCATATTCAAAGTGAACGAGCTATACGACTACTCCAAAGAAAATAATAATGAAAATTTTTTGTTGTTTCTGTTATTCTAAAATTATAAATAATTTCAGAGAATTCAAATATCACTTCAGATGAGGGTTAGAAAATGAAAATGAAATTTACCAAACACTTCTTAGCGACTTTTCTGTTTTAGAATCTTCAAATTCGTTCATTGTTGCATATGAAAATAAGGAAATCTTAGGAGCAATAAGCCTTTATATAGACGAAGAAAATAAACAGGCAGAAGTGTGGGGTCCTTATGTGTATGTCGAAGCTGACCCAAAACATGGAGAAGGCTTGATAGAATATGTATCGGTTAATCCTGAATTTCAAAAACAAGGAGTTGGCACAAAGCTTGTACGAGTGGCTTTAAATCATCTAATCTTTAAGGACTCATTAAACGAAATTACTTTATGTGTAGGAGCAGAAAATCAAAAAGCAGTCCATTTATACAAAGCTTATGGATTTCAAGTTAAACACGAATTAACTTATTTTAAAAAAGAAATCCCATCTACATAACCCTGGAGGAACAAAAATTGAATGAAATAATGGAGATTGCGCTTAAATTAAGAGAAGAAGGAAAGAATAAGGAATCAAATCAGTTGTTGATCAAGTTAGCAGAAGCATTTCCTACTGAAGCTATACTTCAATATCAATGTGCCTGGAGCTTTGATGTTTTAGGGGAAGAAGTAAAAGCTGCACCTTATTACGAAAGAGCGATTGAATATGGACTCCCTACAGAAGAATTAGAAGGTGCTATATTAGGCTTGGGAAGTACATATAGAACATTAGGAGAATACGAGAAATCAAAAAAGATATTTCTTAAAGGGCTTAACTTGTTCCCAAACAATAAGGCAATAAAAGTATTTTACTCGATGACTCTTTACAACCTAAACGAACATAATAAGGCTATGGAAATACTACTATCCAGTTTGCTGGATTCTACAAACGATGAAGAGATTATACGTTACCAAAAAGCGATCCGTTTTTATTCAGATAAATTAGATGATACGTGGAATTAATAAGTAACTTTGATAATAATACTCACTTTATTCTCCTAATAGAATATATAAGCACTTATTTTATTATTCTATTTCAATGGAGGAAAACGAGAAAAATGGGTATTAAATTTATTAAGATTTCGGTTGTTTATTTTTCCATAGGGGTGATCTTAGGTCTTTACATGTCTATGGTGCATGACTATGCATTAAAAGGAGTACATGTACACATTAATCTGATAGGATGGGCTTCTTTTGCTCTAGCAGGTTTTGTGTATCACTTATTCCCAAGTACAAGCAACAACTTGTATACTAAGTTACACTTCTGGAGCAGCAATATTGGGCTTCCTATGATGATGATAGCTTTGGCAGTTCTAATATTAAATGGAGCTCAAATAGCAACTGTTTTTACAGCAATCGGTGGGGTATTAGTTGTGTTCAGCGTTATTATGTTTGCTATAAACGTGTTCTTGAATTTGAAAGCTGTATAAAAAATTCGGATTCATTCAAAAGCCAGTCTCTTTTCTTTTAAAAGAAGAGCAGATTGGTTTTTTTGTTGTGTCATTGGGTGTAATAATTTAGTAATATTAATGCTAGTGTTGGAATTTTTAAAAAACAAAATTAGAAGGAGGTAAATGATGTTTAAACCAGATATTCCATTTCTAAAAAAATGTACATCTTATCAAAAAATAGATGAAGGTTATTCGGAAGACGAGAAATGGTGTGTAGATGGAATATATTTACTTCGTTTTTCTCCACAAACAGATATAAAAAAGTTAGAAATGCAAGCGGAACTAATAAATGCTGTTCATGCACTCGATTCCCATATTCCATTTGTACATAATATCGGAGTTTTTAATGACAAAGCCTATATGATTTTGGACTATATAAATGGAGAAAATGGGGAAACTGCCTTGCCGAGTAAAAGCGAAACGACTCAATACGAAATTGGCCTGCAGGTAGGAAAGACACTTAAGAACATGCATAGTATTTCAGCTCCTGTAGGGTATCCAAGTTGGGATGAAACATGGGGAAATAGAATAGCTAGACAAGCACCGCTGTTTGAAGAAATTGTTAGAAAAAATCCTAAATATAAATGCATATTGCCATTTATAAAGGAAAATCTTCATTTATTAAAAAATCGACCAAGTAGTATTCAACATTATGATTTTCATCCTGGTAATATATTAATCGATGAAAACCGATTTTCTGGCTTAATTGATATGCAAAAAATACGATATGCAGATCCTATCAATGAATTTTATAAGATGGAATATTTTAATGTACAGACAAGTAAAGCCTATTCATGTGGAGTAGTAGATGGTTATCACAACATGGAGGAGATCCCTTTCTCTTTTTGGGAATTACATCGGTTGTATGCAGCAATGCATATTGTGTCTGCAGAAGTATGGGGCCATGAAATTGCAATTAAACAGTTGGAGAAGTTTCAAGGATATACAAGGTTTACACTAGATCAGTTTGACAATTTTACGTTAGACGTTCCTAAATGGTACAACAAACCTAATTATTTTTAACCTTAAGTCTAGTTTTTTTAAAATTATTCTTTATAATTAGCACTAGGTACTAAAACTAGATGATAAAAAAGGTGAGAATTATGTATCGATTTACATTAACATTAGCAAAAATAGTTGTACGGTTGTTTGGGAAAGTAGAGGTTCAAAACAAGCATTTGTTACCTAAAAACGAAGGATATATTGTTACTTGTACACATAGAGGATGGTTAGAAATAGTAATTCTAGGGATGTGTATCCCAAGTCCGATTCATTTTATGGCAAAGAAAGAGCTTTTTCAAAATAAAATAGTTGGTTCATTTTTGAAAAAAATAAATGCATTTCCTGTGGACAGAGAAAATACTTCTCCAAGCAGCATAAAGAAACCTGTAAAATTATTAAAAGCTGGAGAAGTAGTTGGAATATTTCCGAGCGGCACACGCACTGCTGAGGAAGTGCCTTTAAAAAGAGGTGCTGTTACGATAAGCAATTTAGCTAAAGCACCAATTATTCCTGCACTTTACGTTGGACCGCGTACACTAAAAGAGTTATGGAATATGAAAAAAGCAACGATTATCTTCGGTGAACCAATATATATAAAAACCAATAACAAAGAAGAATTGACCGTATATACAGAGCTATTAAACGAAAAAACGAAAGAATTAGAACAACAGATTTAGTATTTCAACTTAGTTTCTCCAATTATATACGTACTTTTAAATACGTCTTAAGGCTGAGATCATTTCACTTCTTCAGGCCATTGGAATGATTTCTGCCTACCGTATAATAAGGTTATAACAAGTAAACCATTAATTGGGGGATATAGAAGATGAATCTAAAGAAAATTGCTATCATATCATTGTTTATTTTATTGGCGGGAGCAGCAATTAATATTGTCTTGAACTTAAAAGATACACTCGTGCTGAAATCAGACGAAATAATTGTGAAAGATCAATCATACAACAATATTCAGATAACGTCTGATAATGCTACTGTAGAACTTTTACCTTCGAAAAGCGAAGAAGCAAAAGTTGTATTCTCAGGAAAATCAAAAAAAAGAACGAAATACAATTTTTCCGCTGATGTAAAAGGAGATACGTTGGAAATTGAATTAATAGAAAAACGCTGGGATTTCATTCAGTTTGGTTTTTCCTCTCTAAATACTAAGTTAACAGTATATGTACCAGAAAAAGAATACAATGAGTTAAAAACAGAGTTGGAAAATGGACGTATCATAGTGGAAAATGCGCATTTCAAAGATGCATTTCTAGTTACTAACAATGGTTCTATCCAATTAAAAGATATTCAAGCAGAGAACGTAAATGTTGAATCTGATAATGGACAGATACTAATGGAAGAAGTAGATGGTAAGATTAAAGCGGAAACAAACAATGGACGAATCATATTTCTTTCAACTAATTTAGAAAGATCTATTGAGTTGGAAACAGATAATGGATTTATTGAAATACAAACTGACAAAGAACCTCAAAATGCTACAATTGATGCAAATGTAGATAACGGTAAGATTGATATCTTCGGTTCATCCAACAAACAATCTATATTTGGAAACGGTGATAACTTAATCAGTTTAGAAACAGATAACGGAAAAATTACGGTTAAAAATACAAAATAGCAAAAAATGTTTGAGTATAAAATTTATAGGTAAGACTGTAGACAAACTTTAAGGATTTTGAGTTTTTCTATAGTCTTTTTTCTATTAAAATAAAAAAATTGATAAATAGAATTACGATTTCCGCTCGCGGCGGACGCTTTCCGCGGGCGGGGCCGAGCCGCTTCCTTCGCAAAGCTCAGTCCAGGGTCTCGGCTGTCCCGCTTTTCCCGCTGGAGTCGCCGCCTCCGCTCCAATCGTTATATTGGATAATTACAATGATATAAGTTATGGATTTACATTTGCTGCCTTGAATTTGAAGAAACTCACCACTTTGAAATGTCTACGAGCTTAAGTATAAGGAAAAATGCTCAAAAAGTATTCCCTAAACTTAAGCTTGGTTTTTTCCTCGCCAAAATATATATTTATTGGCAAAAGGTATCGAGAGAAAGACCACTCGATACCTTTTGTCGAGAGTCTGATCTATTGATTAAAATCTATCGGTTTCTTCTTGTTGACTTGCTTAATTTTCTCTGATAAATTAAATTCTATCTAAATTTATAATGAATAAAACCTGTAAAAGATGTGAAAACTCGTCCTTTAATGAGGGCGAGTTTTTTTATGAAAAGGTAAGAAGGAGTATTAATTTTATGAAAAACTTAATAATTATCATCAGTTCACTCATTATAGCGTTTGGTTTCAATTGCTTCCTAGTTCCGCATGGTATTTTGAGTAGTGGAATCAGTGGAATCGCTATTTTGCTTGGAATAATTACACCATTTGATACTGGTATCTTGAACTTTGCCCTAAATTTACCAATTATCATTTTAGGTTATTTTAAACTTGGAAAAATGATAACCTTTAATACGCTTTTATGCGTTGTTTCTCTTTCTTTTTTCTTGTATATAATACCAACTGAACCAGTTACAAATAACATTTTGCTATCATCTATTTTTGGTGGGATTATAGGGGGACTTGGAGTAGGAATTATCTTAAAGTACTCAGGTACTTCAGGTGGTTTAGATATCATTGCCATTATTGTATCAAGAATGAGTAATGTAAGTGTTGGCATGTTACTAACTGCCATGAATGGACTGATTGTTTTAATATCTGGTACGATTTTTAACTGGGAAATTGCTTTATATACACTTTTATCTATTTATCTTACTGGAAAAATGGTGGACACCATTTATACGAATCATGAAAAATTAACGATGCAAATTGTAACTACACAAGGGGAACTGATTCGAAAAGAGCTTTTGACTACGATTTATCGTGGTGTAACAATTACTGATGGATACGGTGGTTATACATTAGAGCAGAAGCAAATTTTGATGATGGTCGTTACCCGATACGAAACTATGCAAATAAAACAAATAGTACGTAAGCATGATAACAATGCTTTTATTAACATATTTGAAACAGTAGAAGTAGACGGAAAATTTGCTAGGAATTAAATTGAAAGCTGATGCCACCCAAGGTATCAGCTTTTTTTATTACTCATTTTTGTCTTTGCTGTTTCGTGGAATAGGGTTACACTTTAAAATGAAAATTGAAAATGAAATTAGGGAAAAGGAGTTTTCATATAGTATGTACCCAGAAAGATTTGAGAAAAAAATAATAGGGGCTTTTGGTAAAGACGGAAAGGAATTCTTATATTCCTTGGAGACGACCATAAATGAATTTTTACATAAATGGAACCTAATTTCAGAGGGGCCAGTCGATAATTTGTCTTATAATTATGTTTTAAAAGTAAAAGATCAAGATGGAAACCCTGCAATTTTAAAGCTAGGTGTTCCAAATTACGATTTTAAGAATGAGATTCGAACACTCCAAACTTATAACGGTAAGGGGTGTGTAAAATTATTAGATGCCGATACTGAAAAAGGTGTAATGCTGTTAGAGCATTTACTTCCTGGAACTATGTTAAATATAGTGGAGGAACAAGAGGCTATTAAGTATTTTGCTAAAGTATGGATGGAGATTCGGAGACCGATCAAAGGAAATTCTGATCATCCTTTCATAAAAAATTGGCTAAGTGCATTTGATCGATATTTAGAGACCTATTCTATTGAAGAGGGACCAATATCAAATGATTATATCTACTTGGCAAAAACTTTCTATAGTGAAATATCAGATTCTTCTAAAGGTAATGAACTATTGCATGGAGATTTACATCATGAAAATATTTTATTTTCGAAAGCTTACGGTTGGATTGCTATTGATCCAAAAGGAGTAATTGGTGATACTTATTTTGATTTAATTTCTTTTCTCACGAATCAGTTGTTTGATAAACCAAATCCTCAGCAATTCTTTAAGGATAGAGTGTTTTCTCTTTGTGATGAGATGAATTTGGACAAAGAGCGGCTTTTGAAAGCTGGGTTTACGATGTCTACTTTATATGCATGTTGGGGAATAGAGGATAATGATCCAGAATGGGGACGTTCTTTTACATGCGCTCAGTGGTTTAACGAACTAAGGGGTATCATATAATTGGTTACGCTACATCTAAATAGACTATAATAACAGAAAATATTGTATCTCAGTTGATCCCAATCTTCTCGAGTTGCTTAGTAAAGAAAGGACGGGCAAATATATGAATATCAATGAAATATATCATTTGTCTGATTATGACAATGTATTAATAGTCGATGAAAACGGGATTACAATTTTTTACGATCTGGCAGATTTAAATATCTTAAAACAACTCGGTCTTAGACCAGAAGAGTTTTTGCGAAAAAATGTAACATCCTTTTATCAAAACTTTACGAATGATAATAGTACTTTAATGACCGTATTAAGCACAGGTGAAGCATTATGGAATATAGAACAACGATTGACATCAACGAATGGTTTTTCTTATCTATCAAAAAGCTCTACCTTTCCTATAAAGAAAGGAGATTCAATTATAGGGGCTATCGAATTTTCTAAGCATTTTTACGAAATACAAGATATGGAGAAGCTTGAACGATTTGCTGATCATAAAATTTATAGAAAAAATAATACAATCTATACAATCGATAATTTAATTTCTGAAAGTACTGTTATGCAAGAAGTAAAAAATAAAATTAGCAAAGTTTCCAATACAGATTCAACCGTTCTTATTTATGGAGAAACGGGGACCGGAAAAGAGATTGTTGCTCAATCTATACATAATTTAAGTACTCGATATACTCAGCCATATATATCTATAAATTGTGCGGAAATCCATGAGGACCTCTTGGAAAAAATTCTTTTTGGGACCGAAAAAGATAGTTCGACTTTAACTCCAGTTATTACTGGTTTGTTAGAGCAAGCTAATGGCGGAACTATCTTTTTAGATGAAGTGAACGCATTGGATATTAAACTACAAGCGAGGCTATTAAAAGTAATTGAAGACAAAACGATCAGAAGAGTTGGAAGTAATCAGGATATTCACTTGAATATTCGACTAATTGCTGCTACAAATGAGGATCCAGATAAGTTAGTAAGTGAAAAGGGATTAAGGGAAGATTTGTATTACCGTTTAAGCGTTTTCCGAATAGACTTACCTTTATTGGCAGAGCGAAAAGAGGATATTGGAGTCCTAACCAATTATTATATTCAATTTTATAATCGTCATATGCAAATGAAAATCGATCATATAGAAGACGATGTTTTACTAGTATTTCAGCAATATAACTGGCCAGGAAATGTTCGAGAATTAAAGAATGCTATTGAAACTGCCTATAATAATGCAAGTACAAAAAATATTACTCTGAATGATATACCTTCAAAAATTTCGAAATTCAAAAATAAATTGGTAAATATATTTAAATCAGATAAACCTATAAATTTGAAAGATAAAGTGGAGGAATATGAAAGAGGTTTGATTGTTCTTGAGCTACAGCATAGTGGTGGGAAATTAGCCGAAACAGCAAGAAGACTAGGAATATCCAAACAATTACTTAAATACAAAATGGAAAAATATGAATTAAGGTAAAAATATTTTTACGAAAGGGGGTGAAAAATTTACCTCCTTTTATTATTGTCACTAATTAATTATTATAAGGATAACTATTAGAAAATTAAAACTTGGGGGTCAATTAGGGCAGACGAACTGCTCTTGATTTCTTGTTAATTTTGTAAGGGTTTTCAAAGTGGTTTTATGAAAGAGGGGTCAAAAATGAGTAAAACAGTTCAACACAGTTTATTAGTAGGATTTGCTTTATTTGCAATATTCTTTGGAGCAGGTAATTTAATTTTTCCGCCTTCCATTGGTAACGCTTCCGGAAGTGAATGGATTATAGCATTAATCGGTTTTTGTATTACAGGAATCGTTTTGCCGCTTCTAGCAGTGATCGCTATATTAAATGCTGGAGGGAAATTTGAAGATTTGACGAGACCAATTAGCCCTTGGTTTTATAAAGTATTTAACTTATTATTAATGGTTGGTATTGGAATGTTCGTTACAATTCCACGTATGTCTGCAACGACGCATGAACTTGGTGTTCATCAATTGTTTCCAGGCGTTCCTTCCATTGTGACTATCATAGTATTTTTTGCAATTTGTTTTTACTTTGCTATGGATAAATCAAATGTAATCGATAAGATTGGTAAAGTACTTACACCTTTGTTAGTCATTATTCTTCTATTTATCGTAGGAAAAGGTATTTTTGATCCAATTGGCGTACCGGAAGTCTCAAATATTAAAAATGCTTTTTCAAATGCTTTTATTAGCGCTTACCAAACTGGAGATGTTGTAACAGGGATATTTTGTGCGCCAATATTTATAGCGGCTATTGCTAGCTATGGGTATAAGGGACAACAAGCACGTAAAATGGCTATTACTGGAACGATTATTGCCGGGTTAGGATTACTCGTTGTATATGGTGGATTATTATTTCTTGGAGCATCAGGAAGTGGATTATTCCCAACTGATATTGGAGATACAGCTTTAGTATCTGCGTTAATCGATATTTCACTTGGAGGTTTTGGTGCAATTGCTTTAGCAATCGCTATAGCATTGGCTTGTTTAACATCTGCTATTGGAGTTGTTGCAGTAATTGCAGATTTCTTGAATGATCTTACTAAAGAAAAATTAAGTTATCGTACTTGGGTTTTAATTATTTGTGTTACTGGAGTAGTTATCGGTTCATTTGGTGTCGAAAATATTGTGAATTATACAATGCCAATTTTCACAGCTTTATATCCCGTAGCAATCGTATTAGTTATATTAGGTACTTTCCGAAATTTTGTACCAAATGCTGGTTCATATAGAGGAACAATCTTATTAACATTTATCGTTAGTTTAATAGAAACAGTTAGTTCCTTAGGGGTTCAAGTTCCATTATTATCGACTTTTGTTTCAAAATTACCATTGAGCTCAGATGGATTCAGCTGGTTAGTGCCAGCAATCGTAGGTTTTATTATTGGCACAATTCTTGACAAGTTTAAAGATCAACAGAATGACTCAATTAAACCAACTAAACCTATAGAAGCTGAATAAGGGGTTTTATATATCTTGAAATACCAAGAGTGAAATGAACTCTTGGTATTTTTTATTCTTATTCTAGTTAAAAAAGATTAAAACAACTAGTGATTGGTAATGCTTTCTTTATAATAGGAAAGAATTGAGGGAGATAATGAGTTTCTTTAAAAATAAACATAATATTGTCCTAAATCCCTTGTCTCCGCCTGCTAGTAAGAAAGTTGAGTCAAAGGACATGACTTTTTTATATTCAAACCTAAAAGAAAATTTAAAACTTATAAAAGATTCCCTCGGAGAAAGCACAGATATTATTTTTCGTGAGCTTAAATTCGGTCCAGGTGGTGCTATAAGTGCCGGAATTATATATACAGATGGATTAAGCGATACAAGTTCTTTACAAAATTTTATTATGGAAACTTTGATGCTGGATTTTAAAAATAATGAACTAGAGACTAATCCTAATCTGATGAACAACTTAAAGGACTTCGCAATGACGGTTGGTGAAATTAAAGATTTAACTAGATTTGAGGATTTATTCACTGCTTTGTTATCTGGAGATGCGATATTTTTAGTCGATGGCTATTCGACTGGATTTATCATCGGTAATAAGCACTGGATAGAACGGGGAGTAACAGAACCATCAGCCCAAAGCGTTATTAGAGGTCCAAGAGAAGCATTCTCTGAAAATTTACGAGTTAATACTGCATTGATCCGAAGAATTATAAAAGACAAGAATTTATGGATGGAATCATCAGAAGTCGGGAAACGCACTAAAACAAATATTGCAATAATGTATATAAACGGAGTAGCTGATGAAAAAGTAATCCAAGAATTGCGACAAAGACTAAAACGGATAGATATAGATGGAATATTGGAAAGTGCAAATATTGAGGAGTTTATACAGGATTCTCAATATTCTCCTTTTCCAACTGTATATAATACAGAACGTCCAGATATAGTTTCAGCTGCATTATTAGAAGGCCGAGTAGCACTTTTAGTTGATGGGACACCTTTTGCATTAATTATTCCAGCATTATTTGTTCAGTTCTTTCAGTCTTCTGAGGACTATTATCAGCGTACAATCATGGCCAGTTTTATTCGATCTCTTCGATTTGTATCATTTGGAATATCCATGCTAGCTCCTTCCTTTTATATTGCTGTTATTACATTTCATCATGAAATTATTCCACCGGATTTACTCATTAGTTTGGCAGCACAACGTGAGGGAGTTCCTTTTCCTGCTTTTATAGAAGCAGTTATTATGGAACTTACCTTCGAAATATTACGCGAAGCAGGACTTAGAATGCCTCGTGTTATTGGTTCAGCAATGTCAATAGTAGGGGCATTTGTTATTGGAACCGCTGCGGTAGAAGCGGGTATTATTTCGGCAGCAATGGTTATCGTTGTATCTATTACTGCTATATCAAGCTTTGTATCCCCAACGTATGATATTGCAGTTGCCGGAAGAATACTACGTTTTCTTTTTATGATTATAGCAAGTGCGTTTGGATTATATGGCATACTCATAGCCTTAATCGCACTATTATTGCATTTATCTAGTTTAAAATCTTTTGGGGTTCCCTACATGTCTCCACTAGGACCATTTAGTGCTTCTGGACAAAAAGATACGTTTGTTCGTTTACCAATTTGGAAGATGTTATTTCGTCCTAGTTTAATATCAAAAAATAAAAGAAGACAAAATTACTCAAAACCATCTAGAGAATCAAGGGGAAAGTAAATGAAGAAATGCTTGATTGTTTTATCATTACTTAGTCTGATGTTAACTGGCTGTTGGGATAAACGAGAATTAAATGAGTTAGCTTTAGTAATGGGGCTCGGAATAGATAAGATAGATGATGAATATCTAGCTTCTATTCAAGTCGTCTTACCTGGAGAAGTTTCTCCTATAAAGGGAGGTACTGGTCGTTCTCCTGTTACTCTGTTTATAGCTAAAGGTAAAACTATTAATGAAGCGATTCGGAATGTAACATCCATTTCACCAAGAACATTGTACTTCGGACATCTTCAAATGGTGATTATTGGAGAGGAGTTGGCGCAAGAGGGAATTGGTTCCCTTTTAGATTATTTATCAAGATATTGGGAAGTTCGATCTGATTTTTATTTAGCTATTGCAAAAGATAGTACTGCTGAAAAAATATTAAACGTGCAAACTACTTTAGAAAACATACCTGCTAATAATTTCTTTCATATACTTAAAACATCCGAAGAAAGTTTATCCAGTACCACTGCAATGACACTAGTTAAACTTATTACTGATTTAGAACGAGAGGGTAAAGAAGGTGTTTTAACAGGAATTAAAGTGTTAGGAGATGAAAAGAGCGGCTCTAGTAAACAGAATGTGGAGACTATACTTCCTTCTGCATATTTAAAATTGGAAGAGATAGCTGTATTTAATCATGACAAGCTCGTAGGCTGGTTGTCTCCAGAGGAAGGTAAAGGATATAACAGTATAACGAATCATGTAAAAAATACGATAGGAATCTTGTCTTGCCCTGATGAAGGGACATTAAATGTGCATGGAATTACTTCTAAGACAAAATTAAAAAGTAAAATGGCGAATGGGAAACCAGAAATAGAAGTAAGTGTTCATCTCACTGGGAATGTTGGGGAAGTGGATTGTCAAATTGATCTAAATAAAGAAGAAACCTTTAAAAAGCTAAACAAGCTCTACGAAGAGGAAATTAAAAAAAATATAAATGATACGGTTAAATTTGTACAAGAGGATTTGGGTTCAGACATTTTTGGATTTGGTGCGAAAATCCATCAAGATCATCCAGAGGAATGGAAAAAATTAAAGAAGAATTGGGATGAAGAGTTTAAAGAAGTACCTGTCAATATAAAGGTAAAAGTTGAAATTAGACATACGGGATCTGTCATTAATCCGATTCTAAAAACGATAAAGGATTGAAACTTGTGGTAAGTAGTATAGGTATTTTATTGTTGGCGACTGTGATAGTAATTATGGAGGTTCCGTCACTTGTACAAAAAAAATTAAAAAAAGAATTAATAGTATTTATAATTCTGTTAGTGATCGGAGTAGTTTCAGGTATTCTATATTCGTTTGATGTGAAAAAGATGTCACCAGTAGATTTACTCTCTTATATTCTTCAACCAATTTACAATCTGTTTAGTAAAAGTTAAGTGATAGAGGATGTGCAAGGATGCAAAAAGAAAAAATAAGTTCCTTTCAATTTTTAGTTTTGGTTATTTTTTTTACAATTGGTTCAAGCATCCTTTATGTTCCATCCATTCTAGCTATTAAAATTGAGCAGGATTCTTGGATTGCTACTATTGTAGCCACATTGGTTGGGCTGCTTGTTATTTGGTTATATACAATTATTTCTCTGTGGTTTCCGAAACTAACCTACATTCAAGTAAATGAAAAAGTATTTGGAAAAGTGTTAGGTAAAACCTTTTCAATAATCTTTGTACTTATGCTTTTTCTATACTCATCCGCATTGCTCGCACACTCGGGTACATTTTTAATAACACAAATGTACCCAAAAACACCAATGGCTCCCTTAAATATTTTAATGGCCATTATTATTGTGATGGGGGTTCGTTTAGGGATAGAAACAATTGCTCGTTCTGCAGAAATTTTAATATTTGTTTTTTTTATTCTTTTTATTATTCTGAGTTTATCCATAACTCCACAGATAAATTATGAGAATATCGAGCCATTTTTTCAGTCAAAACCTACTACGATTCTTGAGGCATCGTTTGTGTTGATTATTGTTTCAACAGTGAATTCAATTACCTTATTAGTTATTTTTCCTGCTTTTTTGAAAGAGATTAAGAAAGCAAGGAGAAACTTTTTTATAGGTAATATTGTTGGTAGTATTGTGATCATCCTAATCACCTTTTTGTGTATTTTTGTATTAGGTTCTAATACTACAGCAAGACAAGTTTATCCAAGCTATGCCTTAGCGAAAGTGATTAATGTAGGCGATTTTTTTACACGAATAGAGTCATTAATGGCTACCCTTTGGATTTTATGTTTATTTTTTAAATCTATTCTATATTTCTTTGCTGCCATTTTTGGATTGTCACAAATATTAAATATAAAAGATTATCGCCCGTTGACGTCACCTATAGGAATCATTATGGTTGTACTTTCCCTCCTATTTTTCCCAGATATTATGGATCAATATAAGTTTGATTCAAAATTAGCGATAACACTGTCAACCATTGTTGGAATTGTCATTCCTATATTGCTAGTAGCGGTTTATATGCTACGTAAGAAAAAATTGAAGAAGGACCCTCAACATTTATAAAAAATTTAGTGTGGAATCTTAAAAGCATAAAAAAGATTTCATTTTGTATATAAGGTTCCCAAATACATATTTGGGAACCTTATTTTGTGATAAAATAGGAGACAAAGAGGTGAGGTGAAAGAATTGCAAAGAGAGATACCGAAAATAATGAAGGACTTTTTAGTTTACTTAACAACTATTAAAGGAAAATCTTTAAGAACGAGAAAAGAATACGAGTACGACCTTAAATTGTTTTTCCGTTTTTTAAAGGCGATTGAAGATGACATAGATCCAGGTGAAATACAGACGATAAACATATCGGATATAAACATTGAATGGATTAGAGAAGTTACTTTAGAGGACATTTACTTGTTTTTGGAGTACTGTGAGGTCCAAAGAAATAATAGCACTGCTTCTAGAGCAAGAAAGGCAGCAACGATCAAATCATTTTTCAAATATTTAAAAGGAAAAAGAAGATTATTGGAGTATAATCCTGCAGATGAATTGGAGTCACCGAAAATAGGGAAAAAGAAACCAATTTATATGAATCAACAGGAAGCTGAACAGTTTATAGCAGCAATTAGAAGAAATAATCACTATTACCGTAATTTTAGTATGGTCATGTTCTTTTTAAATTTAGGGATTCGCGTTTCTGAACTATGCAATTTAAATATTAATTCGATACAAGGCAATTTGCTAAGTGTTATAGGTAAAGGTGATAAAGAACGAACAGTATTTATGAATAATGTATGCTTGAGATCTCTTGAAATATATAAAGAGAAGGAGAGAAAGTACATACATGGTGCAAGTAAACATGAAGCGCTCTTTTTGTCTCAAAAAGGAACGAGACTTACCCGTCAAACCGTTGCAAAGATTATTAAACAAATTAAGGAAGACGCTGGTATACAAAAAGAAAAAATAACCCCACATAAGTTAAGACATACTTCCGCAACAATCATGTATAAGAATGGGGCTGACATTCGAAGTCTACAACATATTTTGGGTCACACAAGTGTTTCTACTACTCAAATATATACCCATGTGGAGGATAAGGAGATTCAACAAGTAATCGATAATAATCCATTTAATCATTTAGAATAAAATAATATTTTTATGTAAACTAAAATGATTTTATGGATTTAGATTATCAAAATAAAAGCAAACCGTCTTTTAACTAAAGAGACGATTCACTTCTATTTTCATTTAATGTTTATGTCAGTCTATTCAATGCTTAGTGCGTGTAAGAGAGGATACAAAAACCATTTGCTCCTATATTAATTTGTAAAGACTCCATCTCCGTTTCGGAACTATAAAGAACCGTATAATCTAGATTTTCTTCTAAAGGAAAAGCTTGTTTTAAAGAGCTAGGGTTAAGTAAAACGATAATTGATTTGTTGTCAGAGTATTTTTGATAACCAAATATACCATTTTCTTCTGTTGGGAAAAGGAACTTTACCGATCCTTCATTTGCCAATAATTTCTCTTTTTTTCGAAGTGTAATTAAAGTACGAATATGATTCTTTAACTCATCATGATGATTTTCAGTGTTCCAATCCATACATTTTCTACAGCCAGGATCCAATTCACCTGTAAGACCGATTTCGTCACCATAATAAATACAAGGGGTTCCCATAAATGTTAGTAAGATAGTGAAAACCTGCTTTGTACGCTTTACATCATTCTCGCATTCAGTAAGAATTCTTGAAGTGTCATGACTACCAACTAGATTAAAAGTAAAATCAACTATATTCTTCGGGTAACTATAGTATACTTTACTCATATTTTCTACGAATTGTTTAGAACTGATCGTTTTCTTTGCTAGCAGATTCAATACATTTGTCTTAAATGGATAGTTCATCACTGCATCAAACTGATCTCCTCTAAGCCAAGGCATAGAATCATGCCATATTTCCCCCAGTATATAAATATCCGGCTTTGCATCTTTGACTACAGTCCTGAACTCACGCCAGAAGGGATGGTCTACTTCATTTGCTACATCTAGTCTCCATCCGTCTATATCAAATTCTCTTATCCAATATGTCCCTACTTCGAGCAAATATTTTTTTACTTCTGGATTAGAAGTATTTAATTTTGGCATGGAGTCAACAAAACCAAATGCTTCGTAATTAGGTTTTGATCCACCTTGGACCGGAAAGCTATGAATGTGAAACCAATCTTTAAAACTAGAATTCTCACCTTTTTCTAAAACATCTTGAAAAGGAGGGAAATAGTATCCGCTATGATTGAAAACAGCATCAAGCATAACTTTAATGCCACGTTGATGACATTCAGTAATTAGCTTCTTTAAAGAGTCAGCGCCTCCAAACTGAGGGTCAAGTTCCATATAGTCGATCGTGTCGTACTTATGATTTGAATAAGCTTTAAACACAGGTGTTAAATAGATTCCATTCACGCCTATATCTGTTAGATGATCTAAGTGTTCTATAATTCCTTCAAAATCTCCACCAAAGAAATTATTCACTGCTGGTGGCTCGCTACCCCATGCTTTAGCATTTTCAGGGTTTATAGAAGGATTCCCATTAGCGAAGCGCTCTGGGAAGATTTGATACCAAACAGTGTCCTTCACCCAACTCGGAGCATTGAAAAGTTCATTCTTATGAAGATAGGGAAAACAGAAATAATAATCACTGTCAGTAGGGGGGATATCATAAAATCCTTTTTCAGTATAGATGGATTCTTCAGTTAGGGATGTTAGTCTAAATCCGTATCGAATTCTACTAGTCTCGGAATAAGCATTCACTTCCCAGTAATCAAACAAATCGTCGTTTCCAACTAGGTTCATCGGAATTTCAGAAAACTGCCATTCTCCATTTTCCCATATATATGGATCACCCATAATTAATGAAGCCGCCTGTATATTACTTTTTTTCGTTTTAAGCCGTATTTGAAGGGTGTGATCGTCTAGTAAATATGCAAAATTGTCACTCGGTCTGTGAAAAATAGCTGCTTTTTCCATAACTTATCTCCTTTTGATGTTTAATCTCTTTCAGTACAATATTAAAGCTTTGGGATAGTAATACATGAAGCATTATAAATACGAATGAATAACGAAATATTAAATATTTTTTGAAAAAATAAAAAAGGGGATTGTGTACTCTTAGAATAAATGTATAATAAAACCATAAGTTGTGCAATCGCTTTCATAAATTTTATGTAAATAATAATCTCTTAATACCTTGAGAAATCAGTTCTGAAGAGATATTAGAAAAAATATATTCCTCTAACGAATTATATGTTAGCGTTTTCATTTAAATAATTGTGCAAGCGGTTGTCCAACTTGGGGAAGTCGAGAAAGATACAAATAGGAGGGGTTAAAGAAATGAAAAAGTCACTATCCATGTTAACCATGTTGGTTCTTATTGTTGCAATGCTTGCTGCCTGTGGACCAGATCGGGAAAGAACTACTCCAGTAAGCTCTAATGTCAATGAAAATACTGAAAACGCATCAGATGAACCTGCAAAACCAGAAAAACTAGTTGTATGGGAAGATACAGATAAATCAATTGCTTTGAAACCTGCAATTGAGTCTTTCGAAAAAGAAACAGGTATTAAAGTCGAGTTTAAAGAATTAGGTATGGCTGATAAAATGCGAGATCAGCTTCGTTTAGATGGTCCTTCTGGGACTGGAGCAGATGTCGTTACTTTACCGCATGATCAAATTGGTCAGGTTGTTACAGAAGGTTTAATTCAAGAAATAGAAGTAAGTGACGAAGTACTGTCAACTTTCACGGAATCTTCAGTGAATGCACAAAAATACGATGGTAAACTTTATGGATTACCAAAAGCTACTGAAACTCCAGTATTTATCTATAACAAAGCTTTGATGCCAGAAGCACCTAAAACAATGGATGAAGTATATGAGTTCTCAAAGAAATTTACAGATGGTAAACAGTTTGGATTTATCGCTGTGTGGGATGACTTTTACTTTGCTCATGGTGTAATAGCTGGGATGGGCGGATATGTATTTAAGGATAATGATGGTGCACTTGATCGTGAAGACGTTGGGTTGAATAACGAAGGAGCAGTTGAAGGAGCCGAATATATTCAAAAATGGTATAAAGAAGGATTGTTCCCAAAAGGAATCATAGGGGAAAGTGGTGGCTCTACTAGAGACGGACTTTTCAACGAAGGAAAAATTGCTTCTGTAATGAACGGACCATGGGCTTTCCAAAGCATGAAGGACGCTGGAATCGATATTGGGATTTCTGCTATGCCTACTCTACCAAATGGAGAGCATATGAAAACGTTTATGGGAGTTAAAGGTTGGCATGTAACAGCATTTACAGAGCATAAATATTGGTCTACAAAATTGGTGGAATGGTTAACAAACGAAGAGAATGCTAAAACTCGTTTCGAAACTACACAAGAAATCCCACCTGTAAAAACGTTGATTGAAGATCCAATTATTGCTGAAAATGAAGGTGCAAAAGCTGTAGCTCTTCAATCTCAGTATGCTGTACCAATGCCAAACATTCCTGAAATGAGTGAGGTTTGGGGGCCAGGTGCATCTGCATTGCAAACGATTGCTACAGGCAAAGCAGAGCCGCAAGCAGCAATGGATGATGCAGTAAAAACGATTAAGACAAATATTAAAACAAATCACCCTAATTAATGTTTGAAGGCAAAGGCATGTTTCCATCAGGAAGCATGGCTTTGCTTGTATATTAGTATTTTCATACAAAAAAATAAAAGCAAATGCTTGCGCAATAGTAGAGAAAACTCTCCTTTCAAAGGAAAGAAGGAGGCAACATGGGCAATGGACAGAAATGTCACAACCAAACATAAACGAAATGCGGGCATATTATCGATAATTCCTGGCTTCGGACAATTTTATAACAGACAGATTGTGAAGGGTATTATTTTCCTCGTATTAGCTGCAGCATTTTTTGGTAGCTTTTCTCAAACTTTAAGTTGGGGATTTTGGGGATTATTCACACTTGGTGAGATTCCAATTCTTGACCATTCCATCTTCTTGCTAATAGATGGAATTATCGCTTTGCTTGTAGCCATAATTGGTTTAGTTATCTATGCTTTTAACATTTATGATGCTTATTATAATGGGAGAAAACGAGATGAAGGCTTTGCTTTAAACAGTGTGAAGGAACAATATCATAACCTCTTGGACAATGGCTTTCCATATTTGATGATATCCCCTGGTTTTTTATTGTTAATCTTCGTTGTTATATTTCCTATCATTTTTGTTATTCTACTATCTTTTACTAACTATGATTTGTACCATTCTCCACCTGCAAAACTAGTTGATTGGGTAGGAATTCAAAACTATATTGATATCTTCAAATTGGATCTTTGGAGAAAAACATTCTTTGGAGTACTTGGATGGACTATAGTATGGACATTCGGAGCAACGACACTACAAGCAGCAATAGGAATCTTTTTAGCTGTATTAGTCAATCAAAAGGACTTGAAAGGAAAGGTAGTTTTTCGGACGATTTTGATTCTGCCATGGGCTGTACCGGCCTTTATCTCTATTCTAATTTTTTCTGGAATGTTCAATGAATCTTTCGGAGTAATTAATATGAGTATACTCCATTTTTTTGGTATTGAACCCCTTCCTTGGATGACAGAAGAGTTATGGACACGTGTGGCCTTAATTTTTATTCAGTCATGGCTAGGCTTTCCATTTGTTTTTGCAATGACAACTGGGGTTTTACAGTCAATTCCTGATGAATTATATGAAGCTGCAAACGTGGACGGTGCTTCCATTTGGCAGAAATTTCGTAGTATTACTTTACCAATGGTTTTATACGCAACAGCACCGATTCTAATCACGCAGTATACATTTAATTTTAATAATTTCAATGTAATCTTCCTTTTCAACGGCGGGGGACCAGCTTTACCAGGGCAAAATGCCGGAGGTAGTGACATATTGATTTCCTGGATTTATAAATTAACGATGACTTCTGGTCAATACGGAAAGGCAGCGGCAATAACGATGCTATTATCAGTTGTTATTATTGCAGTTGCATTATGGCAATTCAAACGGACCAATTCATTTAAAGAGGAGGATATGATGTAATGACTAATAAGACTGAAAAGATTATCAGACTAACAGTTTCATATCTTCTCCTACTTATTGCAGCTGTGGTTGTCATTTACCCACTTCTTTGGGTAATAGGATCATCCCTTAATCCCGGACAAAGTCTTTCTGGATCCTCCATGTTTCCAGAAAATCCTACATTCAAGCATTATCTAGATCTGTTTGATACAGAAAAGTCTAATTATATTTTATGGTATATAAATTCCATGAAAATTAGTTTAATCACAATGGTTTTTGCTGTAATAAGTGTTTCTCTCACTGGTTATGCCTTTTCTCGTTATCGTTTTTTTGGACGAAAAAATGGGCTTCTTACTTTTTTGGTCTTGCAAATGATTCCTAACTTTGCTGCTCTTATAGCAATTTTTGTTCTCGCACAAAGAACAAATCTCTTAGACACTCATTTAGGGCTGATTCTTATATATGTAGGAGGACAAATCCCAATGAATACATGGCTGATGAAGGGATATCTTGATACTATTCCAAAGGAGTTAGATGAATCAGCTAGAATGGATGGTGCTGGACATCTTCGCATCTTTTGGCAGATTATTATGCCACTAGCCAAACCAATTATTGCGGTAGTAGCTCTATTTTCATTCATCGCTCCTTTTGGGGATTTTATCCTTGCTCGAATTATGCTACGTTCAGAGGAAAAATTTACGATGGGTGTTGGTTTATATGAATTGGTATCCAAGCAGTTCGGTAATGAGTTTACTACTTTTGCTGCCGGCTCGGTTTTGATTGCTATTCCAATTACCATCTTATTCTTGACTTTCCAGAAATACTTTATATCTGGCCTTACATCAGGTGGTACAAAGGGGTAAGAATTTGCCGGGAGGAAAGACATGAAAAAGTGTATTGTACTATTTGTATTAACTTTGCTTTTAATTACTAATTTTAAATTTCAGCCTGTTCATGCAAACGAAGAGCGAAAGATGCAGGACGAGACCATCTATATGATTATGGTGGACCGATTCAATAACGGAGATGTTAATAATGACAACGAAGCAAACCCAAATGACCCGCTTGCGTATCACGGTGGTGACTTTAAAGGCGTCATCGACAAGCTCGACTACTTAAAAGAAATGGGTTTCACAGCAATTTGGCTGACACCAATCATTGAAAATACGGAAAAAGGCTATCATGGCTATTGGATAAATGATTTTTATAAAACAAATGATCACTTCGGTACGATGGAAGAATTCAAGACCCTCGTTAAAGAAGCTCATGATCGAGATATGAAGGTTATTTTAGATTTTGTCGTTAACCATGTAGGACCTAACCATGAGTGGCTATCCGATTCTAGTAAACAAGATTGGTTTCACGAAAAAAAACCAATTTCTAATTGGGACGATCCAAATGAAGTGGAGAATGGTTGGCTTTATGATCTACCAGATTTAAATCAGGATAACCCGGAAGTAAGAAAGTATTTAATAGATGCGGCAAAATGGTGGATTAACGAGACAGATATTGATGGTTACAGATTAGATACAGTAAAGCATGTTCCAAAGGATTTTTGGACGGAGTTTTCAGCTGCTGTTAAATCAGAAAAAGATTCCTTCTTTCTCATTGGTGAGGTATGGCATGATAATCCTAATGTAATTATAGGGTATCAGGATACAGGTATTGATGGGTTTCTTGACTTTTCGCAGAATGATAGTTTACGTACTGCTTTTGAAAAAACGGACCAATCATTAGGTTGGCTATTTTCAAATAATGATCGTAATCAAAAGACATTCGATAGACCTGAAAAGTTGGGGCAGTTTTTGGACACTCATGACATACCGAGGTTCGCTCATCTGGCAATTAACAATAACCAAGATCCGGTTACTCAAGTGAAGCAAGGTTTAACTTTTTTATATACGGCACCTGGAATACCAATTGTTTATTATGGAACTGAAAACGCTATGGATGGCGGAAATGACCCGGATAATCGTAGAATGATGGAATTTAATTCGAATGACGATTTAATTAACTATCTATCCAAGCTTGGCAAGTTGAGGCAAGACTTATCATCACTCACAAGAGGGAACATGGAACTTTTATATGAAGAAGAGGGAATGGCGGTATTCAAACGTACCTATCAAGCAGAAACAGTTGTTGTAGCAATCAATAATACTTCAAAAAGCCAAAAGGTAGTACTTACGGAAGGACTTGAAAAAGGAAAAGAATTAATAGGTCTGCTTAATGGGGGAAACTTTAAATCAGATAGGAAGCAATATTCCATTGAACTTAAAAGTGGCCAATCAGAAATATATGAACTTAGAAACCGCGGTGGGATTACTTGGATATATATAGCCGGTTCTATAGTTATTTTATTTGCAGTCTCCCTATATGTTTGGATTAAAAAGAGAAAAAAACAAAATGTGAATTAGCGAATGGCACGAATATATACGCTCCAGTCGACTGATTGCAGTAATATACTTTGTAAACTCAGAACGAGAGGAGTACTTTGTTATATGGAAAGAAAATGGTGGAAAGAAGCAGTATGTTATCAGGTGTATCCTAGAAGTTTTATGGATAGCAATGGGGATGGGATTGGTGATTTACGCGGAATCATTTCAAAGTTAGATTATTTGAAGAATTTAGGGGTAGATGTAATTTGGATTTGTCCGTTTTATAAGTCACCTAATGCTGATAATGGTTATGATATTAGTGATTATCAAGGTATTTCAAAACAGTTCGGAAACATTGAGGATTTTGATGAATTATTAAAACAGGTACATGCAAGAGGCATGAAGTTGATACTAGATTTGGTAATCAATCATACAAGCGATGAACATCCTTGGTTTATCGAATCCCGCTCCTCCAAAGATAATCCTAAGAGAGATTGGTATATTTGGAGAGATGGTAAAGAAGATGAAGCTCCAAATAACTGGGAGAGTATCTTCTCTGGAAGTGCATGGGAGTTCGATTTGTTAACAAAACAATATTATCTTCATTTATTTGCTATTAAGCAGCCTGATTTAAATTGGGAAAACCGAGAAGTTCGAGAAGAATTATTTAAAATGGTTAATTGGTGGTTGGATAAAGGAATAGATGGATTCCGTGTAGATGCAATCAGCCATATAAAGAAGCGCTATGGAATGCCGGATATGCCTAATTCTCAAGGCGATAAATATGTCTCTGCTTTTGAAATGCACACAAACCAGCCTGGAATACAAGATTATTTAAAAGAGTTAAAAGAGGAAACTTTTTCAAAGTACGATATTATGACTGTTGGTGAAGCTAACGGAGTCAGCTTGGCTGAAGCTGATGAATGGGTTGGGGAGGAAAATGGGAAATTTGATATGATTTTTCAGTTTGAGCACCTTGGCTTATGGAATAAGGAGCTAGATAAGACGGTAGATGTCATCGGTCTTAAAAAAACACTGACCAAATGGCAGAAAGGTTTACACCTTAAAGGCTGGAATGCTCTTTTCTTAGAAAATCATGACCAACCACGTAGCGTTTCTAGTTGGGGAAATGATCAAGAGCACTGGAACGAAAGTGCAAAAATGTTGGCTGCATTCTATTTTCTTATGCAGGGGACTCCTTTCATCTATCAGGGGCAGGAAATAGGGATGACAAATGTCAAATTTCCTACCATTGAAGACTATGATGATATCGGCATGAAGAATTACTATACTCTCGAGATTGCTAAAGGACGTTCACATGAGGATGTAATGGAAACAATTTGGACGAATGGACGTGACAATTCTAGAACGCCAATGCAATGGGATGATACGTTAAACAGTGGATTCACCGATGGTCTCCCCTGGATGAAAGTTAACCCTAACTATTTGAAAATCAATGTAAATTACCAACTGAATGATGAAAACTCTATTTATCATTTCTACAAAAGGATGATCCAATTGCGAAAAGATAACCCGATTTTTGTTTATGGGGAATATGATGTATGGCTTGAAAATCATCCTGATGTATATATATATACACGCTCATTCTTGGGTCAGTTTGCTGTTGTGCTATGTAATTTCCGCCATTATGAATCGGAACTGAAGTTAGATGAACTTCCAAACCTTGAGGCTGAATTATTACTATTTAATTATGAAGACGCTCCCAGTCAATTAACAAAGGATGTTTTCCTCAAGCCTTACGAAGTAAGAGTATATTTGTTCAAATAGTAAGAAGTGTATAAGGTGACTCCCAATTTTAAAAATATAGTATTAGATACAATGTTTTAATTATCAATGTTTTAATGGAAACGATGATTTTGTATAATGTTATTTATGGAAGAGAGTGAGGGAATTTTAATGGCTATTACGATTAAAGATGTGGCAAAATTGGCAAATGTTGCACCTTCTACAGTTTCTCGCGTGATTGCAAATAGTCCTCGTATTAGTGAAACGACGAAGAAACGTGTGAGAGAAGCGATGGAGCAGCTAGGATACCATCCTAATTTTATCGCACGCAGTCTTGCAAGCCAATCCACAAAAGTGATAGGTCTTGTATTACCTCACTCGTCTGGTGTGTTTTTTCAAAACCCATTCTTTGCAGAGGTTATTCAAGGATTAAGTGAAGGTGCGCATGAAAAACACTATGCTCTTCAAATGACTACTGGCAAAACGGAAGAGGAGTTATATCATGGAGTTGTGCAAATGGTCCAGGGGGGAAGGGTTGATGGAATAATCCTTTTATACTCTCGTATAGACGACAAAATTCTTTCCTATTTAAAATATAGAAAATTTCCTTTTGTCGTGATAGGTAAACCTTTTGACTTTGTGGAGAAAATAACTCATGTAGATAATGATAATTATTTAGCAGCAAAAGAAGCTACTGAATACATAATTGGTCTTGGACATAAAAAAATTGGCTTTATTGGAGGCAGTCCAAGTCTAACTGTAACGATGGATCGTTTGCTTGGATATAAAGAAGCTCTGAAGGATTCTAACATAGTACTAAATGAAGACTATATTATCCACGAGGAATTTTTACGTGAGGGTGGACAAGAAGCGGTAATGGAACTTCTTAGAAGAAGCATTCCACCTACAGCCTTTATTGTAACAGATGATTTAATGGCTTTGGGAGTAGTTAATACACTGACAGAAATGCAAATTGACATTCCAACGGAAGTATCGATTGTAAGCTTTAATAACGCTTTATTTGCTGAAATGTCCAGGCCGCCACTTACTTCAATTGATATTCATATTGTAGAACTAGGCTATCAAGCTGCGAGGAGTTTAATTCAAATGCTAGAGAATGAAAATGAACCAGTAAAACGAATAATCATTCCTCATCATTTAGTTGTTAGACAGTCATGTGCGGTTCCAACAGAGCTAATAAGTTTGGATGCAGAGTAAAAGTAATCATACATAATGGGTGCTGTAATTCTACCGAGCATGAAAACTAAGTTATATTGCCACTCACATAAGTGAGTGGTAATATTTTTTCATAGAGATTGTTTGCTGATCATGAATAGAATTTCGTGGAAATTGTTTAATAATAATATTATGTAAACTAAATTCTATGAAACATGTAAAATTAAGGGGTTGGAAAAAATAATGTTTACTTTCAAAATTGATGATAAAACCGAGCTGAAAATGCTTGACTTGCAAGATGTACAACAAGTATATGATTTAACTATTCGTTCAAAAGATACATTAAGAGAATGGCTACCGTTTATAGACTACACAAAATCAATTGGAGATACTCAAAATTTTATACAGTCTACTATGAAGCAATTTAGTGAGAATAATGGAGTACAGGCTGGTATATGGTATGAAGGAAAAATTGCAGGGGTTATCGGTTTTCACAAGATAGATTGGAACAACAAATCTACAAGTATAGGCTACTGGCTTGGTGATGGCTATAGAGGCTTAGGATTAATGACAAAATCGGTGAAATCTTTTGTCCATTATGCATTACTAGACTTAAAGTTAAATAGAGTTGAGATACGGGCGGCTGTAGAAAATAAAAAAAGTAGAGCAGTACCAGAAAGATTAGGTTTTACGGAAGAAGGCTGCGTACGTGAAGCAGAGTGGTTATATGATCATTATGTAGATCATGTTATTTATGGAATGCTTGCAAAAGATTGGCGTCAAATGGAAAGCGATAATAAAAGACATTAACAGATAGTCCAATGCAGAAACCCTTAAAGACATATGATTATAGTATATAAACATATTATTTTCTTAAGGAGGCGAATCTGTAATGTCAAGTAATGATAAACTAGCACCTTTCGATAAAATGATGATTATACGGTCTATTATTCTTTTTATAGCCTGGATCAATCAATTTTTAGTTATGAAAGGGTATAGTCCACTACCATTTAATGATGAAGAGCTAGAATTAGGAGTGACGCTTTTAGTAACTTTTTTAGTATCTATTTGGGCGTGGTGGAAGAATAATGATGTTCGCTATAAAGCGCGAAGAAATACGCAATATTTAAAGGAAAAAGGACTCAAATAAGTAAGATAGAACCAAAGTGATGATAAAATCACTTTGGTTTTATTTTTTTCTTATTTATAAGCGTAATAATCTTGCGCATGGACCACTTTGAATCCAATTGATTCATAAAGTCTGAGTGCATGTGCATTTTTAGTTTCTACCTCCAGATGTACTGATTGTCCAGAGTTAGATTGTTCGAGTACTACTTGTTGTAATACTTTTCTTCCTATACCTTTGCCTTGATGTGTAGGTAAGATGGAAAAACCATATATCCAAGCCTCTCCATTTTCTCTTCTAATGCGAATTTTCCCGATTGTTTCATTTTCAACATCAATCATTAACATGTCAGAGTCCTTATCTTCGGTAATTCTGACTTCCATTTCTTCGGCATCTAATGCGGGTAATCCGAATGCTTCAACTGATAAACGTATTCGCATATCTAAATCATTGTCATTTGCGTGGCGTAAGGAAAACCCATCTACCGTTTCTAACACCTTTTCTTCCCATGTCATTTGATGTTCTGAAAAACTGTATATTGCACCTTGTTTTGTTAAAAAAGCTTTCGCTTCAATTGAACTAGCTGGAGCATTTAATAAAACTTTTCTAAAAGATTTTTTTTTGACAACTTCCATACCTTGTTTAAATAAGAGAGTAAAGTAATTTTTTCTTCGCTCACTTGGTTTAACCATTCCACATACTTCTACTGTTGATCCGAAAGGATATAATCCTAAAAAAGCTATTAATTCTTCATTTTCATAAAGCAGGAAATCCAATTCTTTGGAAGTACGATTACGAAGCATCTCCCAATTTAGCTTTAATTGAATGTGATCATGATTCTCACATTCTTTTTGTAGTTTTTCTATATCTAGTAATTGCTGTTTAGTTAACATAATTTCTCCTTTTAATATATACAAAATAAATGACTTGGTTTTAGTTTACAATAATTTTTTGAAAATACAATCACTTAAGCTATATATAAAGGATGAAATTCCATTAGGGAAGTTAATCTATTTATGAACGTTTTTTGTTATTTCTTACATTTATTAATATTCTAAAAATTATGTTGACTTAGAGAAATATATTGCATAAAATATACTCTATGTACTTATTACACTACTAAGCTAAAGCGTTATTAGAAAAGTAAAAAAGAGAGGAATTATTTTATGTTGTCAATTTTAGGATTTTGTATGATTGGTATTTTTTTAATACTAGTTATCACTAAAAAGCTGTCTGTGGTTGTTGCTTTCATCAGTGTTTCTGTTGTATTTGCATTAATAGGTGGTTTTGCAGGTGATATGGGTGAGATGATGATGGCCGGGATTCTCAATGTAACACCAACAGCGGTTATGATTGTTTTTGCTATTTTGTATTTTGGATTAATGATTGATGTAGGATTGTTTGATCCAATGGTTAATAAAATCTTAAGCGTTGTAAAAGGGGATCCTTTAAAAATTGTAGTTGCAACTGCTATCATAACTATTTTAGTTGGGCTCGATGGAGACGGTTCTTCAACGTTTATGGTTACTGTTTCGGCAATGTTACCTCTATACACTAGACTTGGGATGAATCGCTTAATATTAGCTTCGGTAGTTGGACTGGCTGCTGGTGTGATGAATATTATTCCATGGGGAGGACCTTTGGTTAGAGCTTCAGCTAGCCTTCAGGTAGATGTATCTGACTTGTTTATACCATTGATTCCTGTTATGGTTTCAGGACTATTATGGGCACTTTTTGTAGCATACATATTAGGCAAGAGAGAAAGAAAGAGATTAGGCATTGTTAAATTAGAGGAAACTTCCACTGCATCTCTTGAGATTGCGGCAACAAGTAAGGGGACTTCTACTAAATATTGGTTTAATCTATTTTTAACGATTGTTCTTATGGTTTTACTTGTAATGGATGTGTTACCAATTGCCATTTTGTTTGCGGTAGCTTATGCTATAGCACTTTTTGTCAATTATCCAAATGCGCAGAAACAGCAAGATCAGATTTTAAGCCATGCAAATAGTTTTGTTATGATCAGTACGATGGTATTTGCCGCTGGTATTTTTACTGGAATTTTTAGTGGAACAGGTATGATGGATGCAATGGCATCTACTTTAGTTTCTGTAATTCCTGAATCACTTGGAAGCCATTTGCCTGTTATCGTAGCTATTACTAGTATTCCAATGAGCTTTGTGTTCTCACCGGATGCTTACTATTTTGGTATTCTTCCCATTCTAGCTGAAACGGCTGCCGGTTTTGGTATTGACCCAGTAGAGATTGGACGTGCCGCTTTGCTTGGACATTCGACAGCTGGATTTCCACTATCTCCTTTAGTACCTGCAACATTTATATTAATTGGACTAGTTGGAGTGGATTTTGGAGAGCATCAAAAGTTTTTATTTAAGTGGGCATTTGGAACGACGATTGTCATGACCATAACTGCTGTGGTTACTGGAGTAATTTCGTTGTAAAATCGAAAAGTACCGTTCTAATTTATAAATAGAACGGTACTTTTCAGACTGTAGACAAACTCAAAGAAATTTGAAATTGTCTTTTATTATTTATAATACATAGTAAGAAATCGTCGATTTCCGTTTCAGGCGCTACGCTTTCCACGGGCACGGCCTCAGCCTTCTCCCTCGCTATGCTCAGTCCGGGTGCTTCGGCTCGTGCTGTTCCCGTAGGAGTCTTCGCGCCTTCCACTCCAATCGACTAGTGTTGGCTAAACTAAAAAGTGTTGAGTTTCTAAATCTTCTAATACTTTGAGGTGTTGAATATCATGATGACTAAAAACCAAATAAATGAACGTGAACAACTTGAAATGCTAACGATTGAGAAGCTTGTACCGAAGGACCCACTTGGACATGGAAGCTTCCTAATGCAAATTGAAAACGTCTCGTAGAGACTACTCACGCATAAAATTCAGGGGAATTTTGAACTCAAATACTTTCAAAATTGACAAAGTACCGTTCTAATTTATAAATAGAACGGTACTTTTCGTTATTTGAACTTATTTTCCTTATATAGCAAAGCACCGCTTGGGCAGGTAGCAATTACTCTTTTTACATCCTCAATTAGTGCTGCATCAGGTTGAATCCATGGCTTTCGATTCACATTGAATACAGAAGGTAAATATTTCACGCAGTTCGCTGCATGAGTACATTTATTTAAATTAAAATAGACATCAATATCTTGGCTTGTGTATATTTTATAATCCTTCATTCTAGCCTCCTGGATTGTTCATACGAGATTTAAATGTCAATCATTATTGGAAGAATCATTGGTCTTCTTTTCGTTTTCTTATATAAAAGATGTTCTACAGATTTTTTAATATTTTGTTTTAGGACACGTTGATTTTTATTTTTATCTTGCAGCTGGTTGATAGTCGATCGAACTGAATTATTTACTTCATTAATCAATTCTTCTGCGTCTGGACCATACACGAAACCTCTAGAAATAGTGTCCGGACCGGTAACTATTTGATTGTTAGATTTATTGATTGATGTGACGATAACTAGCATGCCATCTTCTGAAAGTAGTTTTCGATCTCTTAAAATAATATTCCCAACGTCTCCTATTCCAAAACCATCCACAAACACATTTCCAGATTCAATAGTTCGGGTATGTCTAGCTTCTTCATTTTCTATATCAACTACACCGCCATTACTGACAATAAATATATTTTCTTTTTTCACGCCAACTGATTCTGCTAATAAGCTGTGATGTCTTAGCATTCGATACTCTCCATGAATAGGAATAAAGTATTTCGGTTTCATTAGTGTTAGCATAAGTTTTAGTTCCTCCTGGCATGCATGACCTGAAACATGCATCCCAGTAACACTACCTGAGCCATAAATTACTCTAGCTCCTAATTGAAATAAATTATCGATAATTTTAGAAATACTTCGCTCGTTTCCAGGAATAGGACCTGCTGCAAGAATCACAGTATCATCAGGCAAAACTTCTACTTGGCGAAAATTAGAGCTGGCTAGACGTGCTAAAGCAGCCATAGGTTCTCCTTGACTTCCTGTACAAATAATCACTACTTTTTCAGGATTCATTGATTGTACTTCGCTTGCATCAATAATCATTCCTTCTGGAATCTCTAAATAACCACGTTCTCTTGCAACTGCTACAACATTAACCATGCTACGGCCGAGCAATGCAATTTTTCGATTTGTTTTAATAGCTGCTTGTACTATTTGTTGTATACGATGAACATTGGAAGCAAAAGTGGAAATAAAAATCTTTCTTGGCGCTCGACGAAATTCCTCTTCTATATGATCGCCAACAAGCTGCTCCGATGGAGTAGAACCTGGCCTTTCAGCATTCGTACTTTCTGATAATAATAGCAATACACCATTTTGACCTAACTCCGCCATTTTATGAATATCTGGAGATTGATTGTCCACGGGAGTTAGATCGAACTTAAAATCACCAGTATGTACGATTGTACCTTGTGGTGTATGGAAAGCTATGCCTAAGCAATCAGGGATACTGTGGCTAGTTCTGAAAAATGTTGCGTTAATAGTACCTAATCTAAGTTTTGATTCTGAATCAATCAATAGAAGTTTTGTTTCTCTTAATAAGCCATGTTCTTTTAATTTTATTTCAATTAAACCTAGTGTTAAGTTTGTTGCATAAACAGGCACTTTTAATTGTTTTAAGAAATAGGGGATACCTCCAATATGATCCTCATGACCATGGGTGATAATCAAGCCTCTGATTTTCTCAATATTTTCTTTTAAATAAGAAACATCTTGAATGATTAAATCAATTCCTAGTAGACTTTCATCTGGAAATTTAGATCCGCAATCAATTACAACAATATCGTCATCAGACTGTATAACATACATATTTTTCCCTATTTCATTTACGCCACCGAGAGCAAAAACAGCTATTTTAGAATCAGTTGTATACAATTTTCAGTACCTCCATATTAAATTTATATATATACAAGTATGGCCTTTTAATTGGGTTTTATAAGGTGTTATTAAAAAATCCTCTCAATCCAAAAAGATAGAAAGCACCTCTTCATAAAAAGAGGTGCTCAGACAAAGTATCCCGTGAGTTCGTCTCTTGGGGTACTTTGTCAATTTTCACGTTCATTGATTTGATTTTTAGTCATCATGATATTCAACACCTATCGTCTTAGAAGATTTAGAAACTCAACTCTTTTTAAATTTGCCAACACTAGTCGATCGGAGTAGAAGGCGCGAAGACTCCTACGGGAACAGCACGAGCCGAAGCACCCGGACTGAGCGTAGCGAAATTAATTTTTGCGACGAGCTTGCGCAGGAGCAACGTTTTTTCTGCGACGAGCTTGCGCAGGAGCAAGGGAGAAGGCTGAGGCCGTGCCCGTGGAAAGCGTAGCGCCTGAAACGGAAATCGACGATTTCTCACTATGTATTGAAATAAAAAAAAGACCATGACAATTTCAAATTTCTTTGAGTTTGTCTACAGTCTGAGCACCTCTTCATACAAAGAGGTGCTTTATCTATACTCCGGAGGTAGGACTCGAACCTACGACCAACCGGTTAACAGCCGGTTGCTCTACCACTGAGCTACTTCGGATTAATAAAATTTTCTAATTATATTGTTACCATCCTGATGAAAAATTATTCGTGAGATTTATTTTTATGATCTTATAAGTAATATATTTCAATTGAAAAGGGTATAGAGAGAAAGGCGTGATAGATATAGGAGAGTGAAAAGATGAAAAATAAGACGATTATATATGAATTTGTCATCTTCTTGTTTATCTTATTGTACTTAACAATAATTGTCACAAGCTATTCAGGTAGTGAAATTTTGACAGCACAACAAATTAAATGGGCAGACTATAGTTTTATTATCTATTTCTCCATTGAATATATCGTTAGATTATATAATTCAAATGACAAGAAAAAATTTGTGAAAGAAAACGTATTTGACCTTATTGCACTCATTCCGTTTGATGCTTTTTTCAAAGTTGCTCGTCTTATGCGTTTAGTTCGATTAATAAGAATTATTAAAGTATCAAAGACTTTACAAGAAATTTTTAAGTCAGGCGGATTATCAAATGTATTTATATTTACTTTTCTAATCATGACATGGGGAGCAGTTAGCAATTATATTTTAGAAAAGGGAGAGAATCCAAATATAAATAGTATGGCCGATTCCATTTGGTGGTCAATTGTGACTGTTTCTACAGTAGGATATGGTGATATCTCACCGGTCACAATCGGAGGAAGAATTATTGCAAGTATTCTTATGTTAGTAGGTATTGGTTTAATAGGATCTATTACAGGAAGTATGGCAATTTATTTCTCTAATATTGAACAAACAGTTGATCCCGAAGACGATCCACTCGTTAACAATGAGGACGATTTAGATACATACATTAGGAAGCAACTAAAAAAAATTGACAAATTAAATGAGGAAGAATTTGATCATTTACTAAAATCAATAAATGTATTGTACCAGAAAAAAAATAACGTAAGAGGGGATTCAAATGATGTGTAAAAAGTGTAAAGGGACCGGGAAAATTAAAATAACTTTGCCTATTCCAATGGAAATAAAATGCCCTATTTGTAAAGGGAAGGGAGTAATTTAGAAAATTATATGCGTACATGATACTAAAGAAGCAACCATCAATTGGCCGTGTGAGTTAAAAACATCAACGGCTTTTTTGGTTCACAAATGTATTTATTCTTAATAAATAGAGATTATTTTATCAATTCATACTATTTAAACTTTAATTTACACAAAATTTCTTCTTGTATAATTATACATAAAGTCATATATTATATTAATATCAAATCTATTTTTGAATGATTTGAATGTATATATTCTTATTTACAATTGTAAAAATACATTTCGTCCCTAATAATCGGTAAACAAACTTGAAAGAAAAGTGAAGGTGAACAACATGAGTAACTGGCTAGAGCTTTATGATAATATGGGAGATTATTTAGCACCAAGTATGGCTAAGGATCATCCGAATATTCCAATAGTAAAAGAAGAGGGCTGTTATTACTATGGAGTAGATGGAAAGACTTATTTGGATTTCACATCTGGAATCGCTGTAGCGAATACAGGTCATCGTCATCCAAAGGTTGTACAAAGCATTAAGGATGCCGCTGATCAGCTTGTACATGGACCATCAGGCGTCATAATGTATGATTCGATTTTAAAACTTGCGAAAAATCTTGGTGATGTATTACCAGGTAACTTAGATTGCTTTTTCTTTGCAAATAGTGGAACTGAGGCAATTGAAGGTGCTTTAAAGCTTGCAAAATTTGTAACCCAACGTCCTTACGTTGTGTCATTTACCGGGTGCTTCCACGGTCGTTCTCTTGGCGCTTTGGGTGTAACAACGTCGAAGAGTAAATATCGAAAGTTTTTACAACCTTCGCATTTGTCTTATCAAATTCCTTATGCGGACGTAAAGGGTTGTCCTGATGGATTGGATCCTGAAGTTTACTGTGTAGAACAACTAGAGAAGGATTTTAAACGACTCTTTAATCACCAAGTTACTCCTGAGGAAGTAGCATGTGTTATTTTAGAACCAGTTTTAGGTGAGGGTGGTTACATCATTCCACCGAAAGCATGGGTAAAGAAAATAAGAGAAATTTGTGATCAGCATGGTATTTTATTGATTTTTGACGAAGTGCAAACAGGATTCGGACGAACAGGAGAATGGTTTGCTGCGCAATATTTCGACGTAACACCAGATATTATGGCTATAGCGAAAGGTATCGCATCTGGCTTACCGTTAAGTGCAACTGTTGCTTCCAAAGAATTAATGCAACAATGGCCTTTAGGAATGCATGGTACAACATTTGGAGGAAATCCTATAGCTTGTTCAGTAGCGTTAACAACTTTAGAAATTCTTCATGAGGAAAAACTAATTGAAAACTCTAAAGTAGTTGGAGCTTATGCTACGGAGCGTTTAAAAAGACTTCAATCAAAATATTCCATAGTAAGTGATGTACGTTCAGTAGGCTTAATGATTGGAATTGAAATTTCGAACCCAAAAACAGGCGAGCCAGATGGACAAGCGGTAATGAAAATTCTTGATTATGCATTAGAAGAAGGTGTTCTATTCTACCTTTGTGGAAACGTCGGTGAAGTTATTCGGATGATTCCACCATTAACTATTACAAAAGAACAAATAGATGACGGCTTAGAAATGTTAGAAAAAGCAATTATTCGTTTTATTCAAGAAAAATCAAACTGAAAAAGAAGAGGAGTTAACAATTATGAAAAATAAACTATTTTTATTCATGTTAGTACTTGTTATGTCTATTTTAGGAGCATGTGGAACTGCGGAAAAAGAAGAATCAACAAATGGCGAAGGTTCAGCAACAGAGGATAAAAAGGTATTGGTAATGGGGACGTCTGCTGACTACGCACCATTTGAGTTTGTGGATACAGAGAATAGTAATGAAATTATTGGATTTGATATAGATTTAGCTAATGCAATTTCAGAAAAAATTGGATTTGAAGTAGAAGTAAAAGATATGGATTTCAACAGTTTAATCCCGGCATTACAAGCAGAAAAAGTAGATTTTATATTAGCTGGAATGAGCCCAACTCCTGAACGTGATGAGGTAGTAGACTTTTCAATTCCTTATAACGAAACAGTACAAATGGTAGTGACTAAAAAGGATAGTGGTATTGAAAAAGTAGAAGATTTAGCTGGTAAAACCGTGGGAGTGCAAATTTCTTCTATTCAAGAAGAATTAGCAAATGAAGTAGCTAAAACAGTAGATATGAAAGTAGAAAGCCGTAACCTTATTCCAGAAGTAGTACAAGAATTAATGACAAAACGTTTTGATGCAGCGATTATCGAGGATATTGTAGCAGAAAACTATGTACAAAGAAATGCTGAACTAACTTATTTCCCAGTAGAGGTAGATGAAGCAGATTATAAAGTTGCTGTTTTACCTGAAGGAAGCGACTTAAAAGCTCAATTTGATCAAGCAATTCAAGAATTAATTGATAGCGGTAAAATTGAAGAGCTTCAACAAAAATGGTTTGTTGTGGAAGAATAAATAGTAAGTAAAGAAAGGAGGGGGACGTTGTGAACTTAGATTTTACAGCAGTCTTACCCTCTATTCCTTATATTTTAGAAGGAATAGGTATAACGCTTCAAATCGTATTGTGCGCAACCATCATTGGTTTCTTATTAGGAATTTTATTAGCTTTATTTAAAATTGGACGTATTAAATTGTTGCGCTGGATTGCGGATATATATACATCCATTTTTCGGGGAACACCGCTCGTATTACAATTAATGATCATTTACTATGCAATACCACAGTTATTAGACATTCAAATTGATCCAATGCCTGCTGCTATATTAGCATTCGGTTTAAATTCTGGTGCTTATATTTCGGAAATCATTCGTGGAGGTATTAATGCAGTTGATAAAGGCCAACAAGAGGCAGCCCTAGCATTAGGAATTCCATATTTTAAAATGATGAAAGATATCATTTTACCACAGGCGTTAAAGAACATTCTACCGGCATTAATGAATGAATTCATTACACTAAACAAGGAATCTGCAATTGTAACAGTTATTGGAGCCCTAGATATTATGCGCCGTGCCTATGTTGTCGGAGGCTCAACATATCGATATTTGGAGCCATTATTAATTGCTGGTGTAATTTATTATATTATGACGCTCATTTTGACATTCCTTGGGAAAATGCTAGAAAAGAGGATGAGTAGAAGTGATTAAAGTAGAAAATTTGCATAAATCATTTGGAAAAAATGAAGTATTAAAAGGAATTTCGACTGTCATTAAGGAAAAAGAGGTAATTGCAGTAATTGGACCATCCGGTTCAGGAAAATCGACGTTTTTACGTTGTATGAACTTATTAGAAGAGCCTACAGAAGGCGTTATTACTATTGGTAATGATGTTGTGACAGATAAACAGACAAATATTATGAAGGTAAGAGAAAGCGTAGGAATGGTATTCCAACACTTTTACTTGTTCCCTCATAAAACAGTACTAGAGAATTTAACGTATGCTCCAATTAATGTGCAAGGAATTTCAAAACAGCATGCAATAGAAAAAGCAGATATACTATTACGCCAAGTTGGCCTATTTGAAAAACGAGACGAATATCCAAATCGATTGTCAGGTGGACAAAAGCAGCGTGTTGCGATTGCGCGTGCTTTAGCGATGAATCCTTCCGTTATGCTTTTTGACGAACCAACCTCAGCGCTTGATCCAGAAATGGTAAAGGAAGTACTTGCTGTGATGAAGTCACTTGCTGAATCAGGTATGACGATGGTTATTGTGACACATGAAATGAATTTTGCGCGAGAAGTAGCAGATCGTATATTATTTTTAGATAGTGGCCAGCTTGTAGAAGACACACCACCAGATCAGTTTTTCACGGAACCTAAATCAGTACGAGCGAAAGAATTTCTACAAAAGGTATTATAAACTAGTGAAGCAAACCCAAAGTAGTGGGTTTGCTTTTTTTATATATGATTACAGATAGAATTTGGTTATGTACAAACAAAACAAAAGAACGGGTACAGTAATATTACTTACATATTTTTTGACCTTTGTTGTTTCTTTTATATAAGAGTTACGAACTGGACCAACAATCATGAGAACAATGAAGAGAGGGAAAATAACTGATTCTGTTACTTCCATCACTAGAAAAGTTATTGACTGCGTAGGATTGAGTGGTGGAGGTGCTTTATTATTTAAGATAATGGAGAGAGGTATGATTGTATTTCTTTATAGAAAAATGCACATGACAAAATATTATTTCATCATGTGCAATCTGATTCATTTATTAATTTGTTGTATATACATGGATTGTTCCATCCAATGGAATTAAGCTATTTTCTTTTGGTAACTGAGAAAGTATTTGATTACCATCACCATGCCAAACGATTGAAAAAGGATACATATACGCAGTTATTTCCTCTTTCTTAGTACCTACTAGATTTGGAACTCTAGTTTGTGGTACATCACCCCATCTATACTCTTTTTCGATTTGTTCACCGGATCCAGTTTTTTGAAGTGTGTCTTCTAAAATTTGTCCTACAATCGGAGCTGCTATAACCCCACCAAATTGAGCACTATGTTTTGGGTTATCAATTGCTACGTATACGATGAGTTCGGGATTGTCTGCAGGAGCAAAACCTATAAACGAAACAATATATTCACCGTCGACATATCTGCCATCTTTAACTTTTTGAGCGGTTCCCGTTTTACCACCAATTCGCAATTGGTCTCTAAATGCATTTCTACCAGAACCTTCTGCAACAACATGCTCCAATGCATCACGTACTTTTGCTGATGTTTCTTCCCGAATTACTTGGCGTTTCATTTCTGGTTCAGTACTGGATAATAGCTCGTTTGACACTCCATCTAAAACGTTCTTAACGATATACGGTTTGTATAAGTAACCACCATTTATGGCTGCAGCAACTGCTTGCACTTGTTGAATAGGGGTAACGGAAATACCTTGACCAAACGAGGTAGTTGCATGCTCGATAGGACCATAATTCTCTTCACTAAACAAGATTCCCGTTGATTCTCCAGCCATACCCGACTCGGTAGATTCTCCAAAACCAAATTTACGAATATATTCCGATAATCTATCTTCTCCTAATCGCTGACCAAGTTCGATAAAACCTGGGTTACATGAGTTTTGGACTACTTCTAAGAATGTTTGAAGTCCATGCCCATCTCTTTTCCAACATCGTAACTTTACACCATCCACTATTGCATATCCTGGATCATAGAAAGTATCTTTTTCTAAGTCTACAACATCTTCTTCAAGTGCAGCGCTTAATGTAATAATTTTAAATGTTGAACCAGGTTCAAAAGTCATCCAAACAGGTAAATTTCTATTGTAAATCGCTTGGTCTACCTCTTGGTACGATAATGGATCAAAATTTGGTGCGGAAGCAAGAGCCAAAATTTCTCCATTATTAGGATTCATCACTATAGCGACACCTTGAGTTGCCTCATATTTTTGCATCGCTTGAGATAATTCACGCTCTACCACTTGCTGAATATGTAAATCTACAGTTAATTGAATATGATTTCCTGTTAATCCATTTTTCCAACCATCATCGACGTGTGGAAGTGGAATGCCTTTAGCATCCGTATATAAACGTATAGCAGAATCTTCTCCTTTTAATATGGAATCATATTGATATTCTATTCCGGCAAGACCTTGTGCATCAGAGCCTGTAAATCCTAATAATCTTGATAGCATATTACCATGTGGATATTCCCTAATATAATCAATCCCGGCATAGAGACCTTTAATATTTTTGTCTTGAATTTCCATAGCAAGCTCTGAGGTTATATTTTTACCTGCAGGAGCCAGCTTTATTATGGAAGCTCTTTTGGATAATTGTTCTAAAATAACTTCTTCTTCTGTTTTTAAAAGTGGTGCAATTTGCTCCGCAACTTTTTTCGGATCATCATTTTGTGAGGGCATATAAAAGAGTGTTGGTGATAGTTTGTTCCCAACTATCACTTCTCCATTTCTGTCCAAAATGTTTCCTCTAATGGAGGCATAGGGTAACTCTCGATCCCAGCTTTCTTTAGCTTTTAAAGTAAGCTCTTCAAACTGAAAGACTTGCAGGTGAATTAATTTCAACATTACTACTATAAACATGATAAAAGTTACAATCCATATTGTTCGAAGCCGAATAATTTGTTTAACTTTGGAAATCTCATTTTCCCCTTTTAAACTTTTTAGATAACATATGAAAATTTGATTTTGAATATGTCCTAGTAAATGTAGTGATTTAGTTTTTCTAATTTGGAAAAGTAGTACTTGACTGGTTTACAACTTCGAATAAATAAAAAATATACATTAGTATTGCACATTAATTAAATAAATTGTATTATATAAATCGTAACCATTACGATTTAAAAAGAATGAAGGAGGAAATGTATGAATAAAAAGATACCGGTCACCGTTTTAAGCGGTTATCTAGGAGCAGGAAAAACTACAGTACTGAACTACTTATTGGCAAATAAGGATGGAAAGAAAATAGCTGTAATAGTAAATGACATGAGTGAGATTAACATTGATTCTCAACTTATCCAGAACGGGGGTTTTTCACGAACTAAAGAAACATTAGTCGAACTAACAAATGGTTGTATCTGTTGTACACTTCGTGAAGATTTGATTATGGAAGTCGAGAAGCTCGCTAAAAATGGGAATATCGATTATTTAGTTATTGAATCGACCGGTATTTCTGAACCTATACCTGTAGCACAAACATTTACATACATTGATGAAGAAGTTGGTATTGATTTATCTAAATTTTGTACGTTAGATGCCATGATAACTGTGGTAGATGCCTTCCGTTTTTGGAGTGATTATGAAAGTGGAGAATCGCTTCTTGAACGGAAACAAACAGACGATGTTCAAGACATTCGGGATGTTTCGGATCTATTGATTGATCAAATTGAATTTGCAAATATTTTATTGATAAGTAAAACAGATTTAGTCACACCTGAATATTTGCAAGCATTTAAATCCTTTTTAAAAAAATTAAATCCTGAAGCAGCTATTGTTCCAATGATAAATGGGGCAGTTCCCCCGGAGGAAATTTTGGACAAAAGACTTTTTGACTTCGAGAAAGCAAGCCAAGGTGCTGGATGGATTAAAGAATTAAATGATGAACATATCCCGGAGACTGAGGAATATGGAATAACATCTTTTGTATATAGAAGAAAACGCCCATTCCACCCAGAACGTTGGTACGATTGGTTGAAAGCTTTTCCTCAAGAAATTGTTCGGTCCAAAGGATTCTTCTGGTTAGCAACTCGTAATAATATGTCAGGTATACTATCCCAAGCTGGATCTTCAATCCAAATTCAGGGTGCTGGTAATTGGGTAGCATCTCTCTCGAAAGATGAACAACAAATGATATTACAAGAAGACTATTCTTTGACATCTAGATGGGATGACATTCATGGAGACCGACTGACAGAAATGGTATGGATTGGGCTTGAGATGGATAGATATGAAATTGAAACCGGTCTTGATTCATGTTTATTAACAGATGAGGAAATGGTTAGTGACTGGACAAAACTATCGGATCCACTTCCTCCGTTTAGTTCAAATTGAACTATTATTTGACACATAGCATTTCCGAAATTGGTACGCAAATTAGGAGGAAGATCAATGAGGTTAAAAATCACCCTTGCTTGTACAGAGACTGGTGACCGCAATTACATTACGAAGAAGAACAAACGTAATAACCCAGAACGTATAGAGCTGAAAAAATATTGTCCTCGATTACGTAAAGTGACTTTGCATAGAGAAACAAAGTAATAAACATTAAAGATATATTGACTAAACTAAATATATCGATTAATATTATTTCTATTATTAAAATTATTAAAAAATATAGGAAAATAGCGATGAAGAGAAGAGTAATTATGATTAATTATTTCCAGAGAGCTCCTATTGGTGAGAAGGAGTATTAATTATCCTAGTGAAAAAAGGCTCGGAGCTTCGCACGGATCTAAGACATAATCTTAGTGATAATGCGACGGGATCTCCCGTTATAGAGATAGGGTATAATCAATGTGTTAATTGCCGTACCCGAAAAGGTTGATATGGTGACATATCAATAAACTGGGGTGGTACCACGAAGCTAATAACTCTCGTCCTCAAGATTAATAATCTTGGGGGTGGGGGTTTTTTTGTTGTTTATAAATACAGTAATTACATGTGACAATATAAAAAGTATGGAGTGATTAAAATGAGTAATGAAGAAACAATACGAAGAATAGAGAAAATAAGGTTGCTTAAATCTCAGGGAATAACAGTATATCCTGAAAGATATGATACAAATTATGAACTTATTGAAGCGAAAATGCTGGAAGATGGAACTTCTGGAGTACAAGTTGCTGGAAGAATAACAGGTATTAGAAACTTTAATCATTTAAGTTTTATAACTATATCCAACATATACGGAGGTTTACAACTACTATTGAAAAAAGAGGAAGTTGGTGAACCTACTTATAATCAATTTCATCATTTATTGGATATTGGAGATTTTATCGGAGTTACAGGAATTATGTACACAACTAAAACAAATGAGAAAACACTACGTATTGAAAGTTATAAGTTTCTAGGGAAGGCATTGCATTCTCTTCCGGAAAAATGGCATGGATTAAACGATATTGAGTTAAGGTATAGGCAACGCTACTTAGATTTAATAATGACAAAAGATACGCAAAATCGTTTACTAGCTAGAACAAGTTTGGTTCGATCTATTAGGAGATTCTTTGAAGAACAGAATTTCTTAGAAGTTGAAACTCCTATATTACAACATACTTCATCTGGTGCAATAGCAAAACCTTTTAAGACCTTTCATCATTCTTTGGATACGGAACTGAACTTGCGAATTGCACCAGAAACTTATTTGAAGAGATTAATTGTTGGAGGCTTTACAAAAGTATTTGAATTTGCAAAGTGCTTTAGGAATGAAGGAATCAGTCCTCAACATCTTCAAGAATTTACAATGGTTGAAGGATATGCAGCTTATTGGAATTATGAAGATACGATGAAATTAATGCGTGAAATGGTTCTGTTTGTTCTTGAAAATACATTTAATACAACTTCCATTATGATGCGAGGTCAAAAAATTGATTTTTCATTAGAGTGGGATATTGTATCTTTTAGAGATTTAATATTAAAGGACACAGGAATTGACATAGATCTTTATCCAGATGTTAAAGATTTATACATGGAAACGAAGAGAAAAAATATTCAAATAGAACATTCGGATATTCAATCTTTAGGTAGAGGTAACTTCATAGATCTGCTTTATAAGAAAATAAGTAGACCTCAAATTGTAAAACCAACTTTTTTAATTCAACATCCAATTGACTTATCACCATTAGCAAGAGCTAATGACAATAATTATTCGCTAACAGATCGTTTTCAATTAGTAGTAAACGGTTCAGAAATTATTAATGCATATTCAGAGCTAGTTGACCCGTTAGAGCAAAGAAGAAGGCTAGAAGAACAAGCTCTCCTTAAAAGTAATGGTGATTTGGAAGCTATGGAGATGGATGAAGAGTATTTAACAGCTATGGAATATGGAATGCCTCCAATTTCAGGTTGGGGATTTGGTATTGAACGATTATTAATGGTTCTAACTGATAGTGAAACGATAAAAGATTGTGTTTTCTTTCCATTAACTAAAAAGCTTTAAGACAATTGCTATTCCTTTCTCAGTAAAAAGATTTTAAAGACAAAAGCATTAATCCAATGGGGATTAATGCTTTTCTATATGTTTGTGCTTATATAGGAGAGTATACAATTATTTATGAAAATAAGGGTTTACATTGTTTACTTGTTTTTTTAGTTTTTCTAATTCAGAGCTTAAATAGTCAATCTGTTTTTGCATACTTTTATTATCACTGTTATCACTTTTATTGTTTTCTGCTTGACGCTCTTCTTCTATTGCAAGCACTGCTGATATAGTTGAAAGAAGATCACCAAACGTTGACACTACTCCGGCAATAACAGCGAGTTTTGCTGATTCACTGACGGATTGGAGGTTTTCGTTATTATCTTGATTAAATACCAAATAGTTGCCCTCCAGTTATATAATGATCACTAAATTATTGTATGCAAATCCTTAACTAATAGTGAAATGTATTTGGATAAAGGATATGAAATTTGATATATCTTTTCATTAAAAAAAGACACTCCCAATGGAGATATCTTTTAATAAATATAAAAGTATAAAGGTAAAAATATTCTACGAGACTGCCGAATTTGTAAATGGCAGTCTTAACGAGGTATGTCTTAAAGATTTTGCTTTAGCTACAGGAGCAGCTTTAACAGGGGAAGGCATGATAGTAAACCATACAAATAGGTAAAACCAAAGCCTTGGACTTTTGATGAGCTTACTGAACTAATATCTGAGATCTCAAGTAAACGAGTTGCACATAGAAAAGGTTCATTTAATGATATGAAGGATTATCTTAGCAGTGTTGGACTACCTGCTCCAGTCGCTGAAATTATTGCAGGGATTTACCAAGCAGTAGCCGAAGGGGAAACAGAAAAAATTTCTTATGATTTAACAAATATTATTGTTCAATAAACGCCATTAAAATAACTGGTACAACAAGCATTAAAAGCATAACGTATAGAAGTAATTAATAATATGGATGAATGGGGAGGTCTTTTCTATGTCATTTCAAGGAAAACGTGTAGTAGTTGTTGGTGGTACTTCTGGTATTGGATTGGCGACTGCCAAAGCGTTTCTCGATCAATCTGCTCAAGTAGTAGTTGCGGGTCGTTCTACTTCTAAATTAGCCGAAGCAAAAAACAACTTGGGTAAAGGTGTGGAGGGGTATGAATTAGATTTTCGTAGTAATGAAAGTATTGCCGCTTTCTTTAAGAAGGTAGGAAATTTTGATCATTTAGTAATCACTGCAGGTGAGGGAACTATGGGTCTATTTAAAGAGCTGCCAGTGGAAACCGCGAAAGAAGCTTTTAACAGTAAGTTCTGGGGTCAATATGCTACAGCCCATGCAGCACTGCCTTACTTAAATGAAGCGAGTACTATTACGTTTACATCAGGTGTATATGGTCAACGTCCACCACAAGGTGCATCGACGTTTGCTGCAATAAACTCAGCAGTTGAAGGATTAGTTCGCGGGCTTGCTATTGAACTGTCGCCAATGCGAGTAAATGTTGTAGCTCCTGGAACTGTAAATACTCCAATTTACGCCGGTATGCCAGATGACCAACGTGAAGGGATGTTTAATAGGATCGCTGAGCAGCTCCCTGTAAAACGAATCGCTCAACCAGAAGATATTGCTCAGTCTTACGTTTATTTGGCAAAAAACGGATTTACAACTGGATCTGTGGTCGCAATTGATGGTGGGGCACGTTTAGTATAAAAAAATTGAGAAGACATTTCTTTTAAGGAATGTCTTTTTTATTTTGTTAGGACCTATTGATGCTTTCCATACTTGGCATGAAGAAAAATTTTTGCTAGAGGCTACTCTAAATTTTAAACCTCTGTAGTATTAGTTAAGAAGGAAATAACAAAATTCAACGAGAATATATTACTAAACCCATTGTTAAATAAGACAAACTGAGTGAGGTGTAATTTGAAAATAGAGAAATATAAAATAGAGACATTAAAAGGAAAGTTACAATATAGTATTAGCGGAAACGGTAAACCAAATATTGTACTGATTAATGGTGGCTCTGGACCAATAGAAGCTTGGATGAAAATACTACCAGAAATTTCGAAAACATCCGCTGTATTTTCTTATAATCGTTTTGGTATTGGTGGAAGTGATAAACCGAAAGAACCTCAAGATGGACTGGCGATTGTAAAAACTCTCCATGAAGCACTTAAATTAGTAGGATTTGATCCACCACTCTTATTAGTTGGACATTCATTAGGTGGATTATATGCAAATTTATATGCGCGACTTTATCCGAACGATGTAGCTGGAATAGTCTTTATAGAATCAAGTCATCCGAAGGATCTAAGTTTAAATGAATTTCAGGGTAAGGCAATTAAAACAATAAACAAATTGCTTTCAATGTTTGATTCCTTGTCCTCTTATAAACAATACAATGAAGTTAATTTTGTAAAAGATACTGTAATTCAAATACAACAAAATGATACTTTTCCTGAAATACCTGTATATGTTATTACAGTTGGTAAGGAAAACCGAATGATACCAAAGGAAGTTCAAAGAAAAAATAGTAGAACATCAATTGGAATATCTTTCACTATCTAAAAATAGCAAACATATAGTTGCTGTTAATAGCGGTCATTTTCCACAATTATCTGAGCCAAGAGTCGTTATAAATACTATAAAAGATTGTGCAAACCAATTAATTACTACAAACAATAAAGTGGAGGTGAATATATTGTGAATAAAGAAAACGTAAATAAAATTGGAGGAGAAATTCGACTAATCATCTATAATTACCTGACGGGTTACTATAGTTTTGAATGTAAACCGAAATAAATGTTTATTATTGATTGAAATAAAATAAAAGCTGATTGTAAAACCATACACCGATATTTAGGAAATACTTATATCTACAAACTGAGTCTGCATTTTTAATGCGGGCTTTTTATAAATAGATGACTAATTATAACTGTACAAAATATTCCGAATATAAAAAATAGATTGACAAACTTTATTTGTTATTTTAACCTATTGGTAGATCCAGTTATCCAATTTTGGGGATAGGATTTCTGTGATCTGTAGGATTACTTAAGTTAGAGCTAATGTAATTCATATCGAGATGTAAAAAATTATAAATGGGGTGTATGTATGGGTATTGGGTTTATTGCGTTAATTGTTTTTATTGCACTAATTATTTTTTGGTCTGCTGTTTTAAAAAGAAATATTGGAGAGGCAATGATTGTCGGCTTTATTGTAACCGCTTTATTTGGTGGGGCAGATGCTCCAAGATTGATTTGGGAAGGGGTAATATTTGGGGCCACAAACGAAGTTCTATTTGCTGCCATGGCATTTGTATTTATGGCTTACGTTATTGATAAAACACTAATCATTAACAAGTTAGTTGAGATTTTAAATTCTTTATTGGGTCGTATACCAGGAGGAGCTGCACACGTTTCCACTTTCGGATCTGCTTTGATGGGTATGATTTCAGGTTCTGGATCTGGTAATACCGCTAGTGTGGGTTCAATTACTATTCCATGGATGATACGTTCTAACTGGAAAAAAGAACAGGCTGCAACAATAGCTGCAGGTAATGCTGGTTTAGGAACTATTTTTCCTCCGAGTGGTTCGATGTTTATCTTACTAGGATTTGCTCCGATAGCTGCAGTGGTATCAGAAGGGCAGTTATACATAGCGATGCTTGTCGCAGGAACTTATCAAGTTGTTTATCGAATACTATTAATCTCATGGTTTGTTTATCGAAACAAAATTAAAGCGCTTCCAATGGACTTTATTCAACCGCTTAAACAATCCTTCCGTGTTGGGTGGACATCCCTTTTTATTTTCTTAGGGATTATTATTCCGGTTCTTATTACCATTGGACCGCTTGCGGAGTCGTTTATAGCGAATCCTAACATTGGTGCTGATGCAATGGATGAAATATCACTAATTGTGTGGGTTCCAATTCTTATTATATTTATCAGTCTATTAGTAGGGTTTGCAAAGTTGCCAAAAAGCGGTTCAGATTGGTCAAATTTCTTGAAGAATTCTATACCTGGTTTCTCTGTTACCGGAGTTCTTTTATTATTTGCATTTGCTGCAAGTGAAGTATTAAATCAATTAGGTCTAGCTGAAGATTTAACTGCAATCATGGAAACTTTAAATCTTGCTCCATGGTTAATCGTTTTATTGGTAGGTATTTTAGTAGTACTAGTGGCTGGTCCTTTATCATCGACAGCAACTCTTACAGCTGTAGGATTAGTTTCGTTTTCTGCTCTTGTATCAGCTGGAGTTAATCCAGTTATAGCAGTAATAGCGCTATTAATGTTCTCATCAACTGAAGGGGCATCACCACCTTCTTCTGCACCTATATTCATAGCATCGGGTATAGCGGGAGCGGAGCCACAGAAGACTTTTGTTCCACTAATTGTATATTATGTTATTCCAATATTTATCCTTGGATATTTGATGGCAATGGGAGTATTACCAATCCCGGTATAAAAACTAGAAAGTAGGTTGTGAAAATGAAAAAGATATTAGAGTCGCTTTTTATTGTTTTTTTAGTATTATTTATATTAAGCGGAGCCTTATTGGTAATTGGCCAACTGTTTGGTTTAATCACACAAAGTGGTAAAACTATTCTATTTAGTCACAATACACTTGCAGACGTTGCCTTTATATTAAGTGCCATTACAAGTGTGATTGCGTATATCTGGAACATGGTATACAACAAAAAACCAAAAAACAATGAGGAAACAGAACCGCTAAACGAAACTTCTTGACAGAAAAGTCGGGAGTTTACAAGGTGGAGTGAACCGAATGGAACATCAAAAAATAAAACCAAAAAGATTATACGAGCAAGTCATTGAGCAAATTGAAAAACAATATAAATTAGGGAATTTGAAATTAGGAGATATGCTTCCTTCAGAAAGAGAGCTTTCGAAAGAACTTGGGGTAAGCCGAGGGACTTTAAGAGATGCATTTCGCATTTTAGAGTCCCAAGGTGTTATTGAAACTCGTCCTGGTGGAGGGAGATATTTTCGAAATAATTTCTTATCTAATCCTAGTGCGGATAAATCAATCATTGATGAACTAAGAAAAGCTGCTCGTATCGACTTAGTAGAAGCACGTGAAATTTTTGAACTTGGAATGATAGAACTGGTATGTGAAAGAGCAACAGATGAAGACTTAAAAAGACTAGAAGAAATCGCAATGATGTCTAAAGAAGATAGTACTAATACAGATAAATATATTCCATTTAATATTGCACTAGCAGAATGCAGCAAAAACATAGCGATTATTAACTTTATGAAATTACACATTGAAATCTTGAATCAAACGATAGAATTAAGTTTTCGGGAAACTGAAAACTTTAAAAATGCACAGCGTGAGCATTTAGAAATTTTGGAAGCAATCAAAGCTAGAGATGTTGCTTTGGCTAAGGAAAGAGTAATCGAACATTTACATCAAATTAAGAAACGTTCTAATAAGTAAAATAGAAAGCGTGGGGTTATTTTTATGATAGAAACAAATAAACCGACTTTATTACCTGACTATATTATCGAAAGAGCATCAAAACTCAACTCCACACTTCTAAGTGATGCAATGGGATGTACTGGCGGAATGGATTATCAAATCAAACCTGTTACTTCAAAAATGAAGGTCGTGGGTACTGCAGTTACATTAACAATGAGACCAACCGATAATCTTTTTTTGCATAAAGCAATTTACGATGGTAGCGAAGGCTATGTTCTTGTAGCTGATGGGAAGGGTGATACAACCCACGCATACATGGGCGAATTAATGGCTAGAGCTGCCAAAGCAGTAGGACTAGAAGGTATCGTAATTGATGGAGCTATAAGAGACCGGGAAGAACTTGAAAATTTAGGTTTACCTATATTCTCAAAAGGATTTGTCCCTAATGGCCCATTAAAAGATGGTCCAGGCACTATGAACACATCTGTGACTTGTGGAGGGATAATCGTAAATCCGGGGGATCTAATCGTAGGGGATGCAGATGGAGTAACGGTTGTTCCAAGAGATCAAATCGAAGAGGTTTTTATCAAGGCTGAAAAGAAATTTGAATACGAGAAAAAACGGATCGAGGCAATTAACGATTTTGAAGAAAAAAGAAAGCGTGGAGAGATTCCAAATTCGTTGGCACCAGACTGGCTCGATGAGAAACTTAAGAAGTTTGGCTATTAAAAGGAGGTAATAAGGCAATGAAAATGGTTTCTCATGTAAGTAAAATAGATTTAGAGAATTTTGTTGCTAACGTATTTCAAGCTGCGGGTATCGAGCAAAAGCACAGTGAGATTGTTGCAAAGCATCTTGTTCTAGCAAATTTAAGAGGTGTAGACTCTCATGGTGTTACTCGAGTAAATAACTATATACAACGATTGGAAAGTGGAGTTGTTAACAAAAATCATGAAATGACAATCATAAAAGAGACAGCATCCAGTGCTCTAATTGATGGGGCAAATGAGTTAGGTATCATAGTAGCAACAGAAGGGATACGTATTGCAGTAGAAAAGGCAAAAGAAGTCGGGATAAGTGTAGTGGGAATCAAAAATTCTAATCACTGTGGAATGCTAGCTGATTATACTAACTATGCAGTCGAAAATGACTGTATTGCATTTGCCACAACCAATGCTCCTTCTAATATGGCTCCATGGGGGGGAAAGGACCGTTATTTCGGAACAAATCCTATTTCATACGGCGTTCCAGGTGGATCAGCGGGAAATATCATATTTGACATGGCAACGAGTGTCGTCGCTAGAGGTAAAATAAAACTTGCTGTAAAAAATAATCAAGACATTCCTCTTGGATGGGCACTTACAAAAGAGGGGGAATCAACAACGGATGCTAATGCGGCAATGGATGGTATTGTTCTTCCGGTAGGGGGACCAAAAGGTTATGGCCTTGCATTTTTTGCTGAAGTTTTATCTGGCCTGTTTACAGGAGCAGGATTTGCTGCTAATCTTGGACGCCCAGAGGATTTAACTACTCCTCAAAATGTAGGACAATTTTTCTTTGTTATGCGTGCCGATCTGTTTGAAGAATTGGATACTTTTAAACAACGCATGGAGTTAATGGCAGAAGAAATTAAGCAAGTACCACTTGCTAAGGGATTTGAGAAAATTTTTCTGCCAGGTGAACTCGAAGATATTAAGGCTAGGGAAAATGAGCAAAATGGAATTCCTTTAACTTCAGAAGTTTTGATGGAATTGCGCATGGTTGGCGAGCGATACGGGGTCAGTAGACTATAAGATAGATACATTGGTAAGCTGCAGAGTTTGAGGAGTCAAGAAGCAGAAAGATAGGGTTAAGTGCTTGTGCTGATTGCCTCCCCAACATACATAAATAATTGATACTTTAAAAGAATGAGTTTTTTAGTAAGTAAATTTTATACATAGAACAGGGGTGTAAAAATGGAAAACAAATATTTAGATAATTTAATTAGACGTTCCAGACTGATCATGCCTGCGAATAATAAAAAATTTATAGATAAAGCATATGCAAGAAATGCTGATGCCATCGTTCTAGATTTAGAAGACAGTGTGGCTGACTCCGAGAAAGTTGCAACACGAGAGCTTATAAAAGAATCGATTTCCATAGCGGGTAAGGGTGGCAGTGATGTTCTTGTAAGAGTCAACCATACAAATGAGCTATTGAATGGTGACGTAGAAGCAGCTGTTTGGCCTGGGCTAAGCGGTATTTATTTTCCTAAAGTAGAAAGCAAGCATCAAGTAATAGAAATGGATCAGCTAATTACTAAATTAGAGGAAAAACGGGGAATACCTGTAGGAACAATAACGATTGGGATATTGATTGAAAGTATTAAAGGGTATATGAATGTCCACGAAATTGCAAAGGCAAGTGAGCGTATTGATTCTTTAACGTTAGGAGCGGAGGACTTTGCTTTGGATACAGGTATGGAAGTATCACCTGATACCTTTGAAGCACTGCTAATCCCGAGAATGCAAATTTTGTTTGCCGCTCGGGAGAATGGTATTTTGCCACTAGGTTTAATGGGTAGTTTAACAACCTACAATGATTTGAATGGCTTTTTGGAAAGTGCCCAATTAGCTTATAAGCATGGGTTCCTTGGAGCAAGTTGCATACACCCTCAAAATGTAGAAGTATTGAACAAAGGATTTTCGCCGTCAGTCGAAGATGTGGACCATGCAAAAAGAGTGATAGATGTCTTCGAATTTGCTGCTTCAGAAGGTAAGGCAGCGACAAAATTAGATGGACAAATGATTGATACACCTCATTATGAAATAGCAAAACGCTTACTGAAGAGAAGTGTAGCAATAGAGAAATTTGAGCTTAAGAAAAAACAGGCAAGAGAAATGGTTATAAATGGGGGATAGATGTCATGACATCCAATGAAGGAAGACTACCTTTAGAAGGAATTAAAATACTAGATGCATCAACCATGTTGGCGGCACCATGGTCATGTACTTTTCTTGCGGATTATGGTGCAGAAGTGATTAAAGTGGAACATCCAGATTTCGGAGATCACGCACGAAATTATGGTTCTAAAAAAGATGGTATTCCACTTCTATGGAAAACACTGAATCGTAATAAGAAAACAATCACCCTTAACTTAAAAGAAGAAGAAGGTCAGCGATTGTTTAAAGAATTGGCAGCACAAGTCGATGTTGTGGTAGAAAACTTTAAACCGGGGACTTTTGAAAAGTGGAATTTAGGCTGGGATGTTTTATCTGAAGTAAATCCTTCGCTCATTATGTTAAGAACCACTGGATACGGTCAGACAGGACCTTATTCTACTCGTGGAGGATTTGGAACCGTTGCAGAGGCGATGAGTGGGTTTACCTCCCTAAATGGTGCAGCAGATGGTCCGCCTATATTGCCGGGAATTGCATTGGCTGATGGCGTAAGTGGTGTTTTTGGGGCATTATCTATCATGATTGCTCTTCATGAACGTATGATTAATCCTGAACATAAGGGTCAAGTAATTGATATTTCTCTTTATGAACCATTGATGAGGTTTTTAGAACCGCATTTAATGGCTTACAATCAACTAGGGAAAGTTGCGGAACGATTAGGGAATGGAAGCAATACAACAGCACCTAGAAATGCTTACCAAACAAAAGATGGAAGTTGGGTTGCATTATCTGCATCCACCCAAACAATTACCACCAATGTCTTTAAGGCAATTGGAAGAGCAGAGCTAATCGAAGATGATAAGTTCTCTACTAATGTAAATCGATTAAAACACGTAAATGAAATAGATGAAATATTAGGTAACTGGATAAAAGAACGTGATTTGGATGAAGTTGTTGATATACTGAGCGAGTCCGGTGCAGTAGTCGGGCCAATGTATGATGTGTCACAGTTATTTGAAGATCCTCACTATCAACATCGAGAGACGTTCATCAAGCTAGAAGATGAAGAATTAGGAGAAATAGAAGTTCCAAACGTAGTGGCGAAATTCTCTAGAACCCCAGGTAAAGTAAGATCTTCTGGTGCAACAAAAGGAAAGTATAATGAAGAGATTTATAAAGAAATGCTTGGTCTTTCGGATGAAAGATTAGAAGAGTTAAAAAAGTTGAATATTATTTAACAAAAAGCGAAGTGAAGATGATTTCATTCTATAAAAAGGTGAACCCCCGACCAGTATCAAAACTAATCGGGGGTTATTTGCCGTTATTTTAATTTATATGCTGCTAATACACTCACTAAAACTAATATTCCGGTAGCTGCAAAGAAAGTAGCAATACTCGTCAATTCGGTAAAAACACCTGCAATCTCCAGTCCGATTAGAGCGGTTAGTTACGAAACACTGCCGATAAAGCTAAACACTCTTCCAAGTAAATGGGGTTCAATTTCTGTCTGGATAAGTGCATAAAAAGTTGCTGAAAACCAATGGTCCGGAGAAGCCGATAAGCAAACTCATCACAATAAATACATAAAAGCCAGATGGAGTAGCCAAAGATTATTAACGTAAGCACCATTATGATGATGGAGATATCCATCGTTTTCACCTTATCAAAACGAACCCCCATGATACCAATAAGAGACCCTTCTAATATTAATCCAGTTGCAAATATAGCTTTGACTATACCTGCTTCCAGCACTTTAAGATAAAAAAATTGTACTCGATTCACCAAAAGACAGAGAGGAATATTGGAAAAGCATATTTCATATTCCCAAATAAACTATGTAAATTTATATGAATGCATAGATGTAATTTATCAAACTTGGTGCATTGAGAATTGTACTATCAATTAAAGAGAAGATAAGCTATATCTGTTATTAAAGAGCGGTCTGTTAATGAAAATTCCATATGTTCCAGGTGAGTTATACTTAAATTATCATTTAGATACAGGAAATATTGATTACAAAGATGGTTTTTACTATGGATACTTATGAAAGACTCTTAAAGTGTGCTGTTACAAATGAACTTAACCTTCGTGAAGTGATAGAAGTTGCAGTACAAGAAAAATCGCAATTATTTTATCAAACCGTAAAGTAGTTTATATATAAACTAGGAGGTAAACGTAAATAATATGAGGGTTATCAAAGTCGAGACTTTTAATCATACACATCAATTTATAGAGGAAAAAGGCGGAACCATAATGATTGATTCATTTGAGTATAAGTCACCTCTTCGTACAATTGGCGTATTTGCTGATAAATTTTTTTGGAGAAATATATGTCGAGGTTTATAACTAATCGAGCAAAAGAACTCAAAAGGGGTTCTGTAAATTTTATATAGTTGTTATTCCTAACGGGAGGTTCGTAAAAGAAAAACAAAGTTCAAATAGAGGATTTTGGTTTTCTTGTTCGAATAACTTCAGAGAAAATATTGAAACAGCAACGTGATTTATTTTTAAAATTGTGTTGGTCTCCTAATACAGTAATCCTAATAAAAATCATACCGATGGTTTGGTGTGATTTTTATAAATTATTGGCAGCGACAATCTTAGTAAAAGCACTTAATTGGGCCTTGCTGAATTCCACAACCTCTTCTAAACCTTCGGCATTGGGATGAATAAAGTTTTGGGTACCCAAATTTTGTCCCTCCGTATGTTTAAGGATGGCAACTACTAAATTTTCTTGCTTAGGGTCAACAATCGAGTATATTTCCCATACAACGCCAGCTATGTCCGCAACATTTTTAAAAACTAAATCAAACTCTACCTCTTGTAGAATTTTTTTTACTTGATAAATGTATAGCCCCATACCTTCTAACTCCATTCCTTTACATTTACTATATTATATTTGTCTTCAATTCATATTGTTAAATTTTTTTATAAAAGAAAAATTATTTGTATGAGTAAACCGATAGAGGTAGCAAAGTTCATACTCGTAAAACATTTTCGCATCAAAAAAATTAGCAAAGTAGGATGCTTCTTTATCTAATGGCGCTTAGTTACAGGTACTTTTTCATGGTTTAATTTACTGAATAATAAAACAAACCACTTCGGAGCCAATCATCTTTTACATCAAGCTGTGATGAGGCAATAAAAAAGGATCTCCCACTGGAAAATCCTAATGTCCTCATTATTTAGTATCGAAGGATACCTTCTTTGTAGTCAACACTTCTAAAGCATCTTTTACCTCTTTCGCAAATCGAATTGGTTTTTCAATTTTTACAAAATGGATATACATCAGCCTTGGATCCTCAAACAACCAATGATTATGAAAGCCGGTAACAATAATATCATGTTTCAGAAGCTCATCGATGAATGGGTTGATTTCCTCTTGCAGGATCACCGTTTCCCCACTGCAAAGAGCTCTGCCATCTGAAGATAACGATTCAAAGGCAAACATTTGTGGAATCAATAAAAATGACGTTCCTCGCCTTCCTAGAACTCGAGGCATAATATTTGTACGAGATTTCATCACAATACAAGCCCCACCTTCAAATGTATGCATGCTGCCATCTAAAATTCGATTGAACTCCTCACAAAGCTCTTCTCCCCGTCTATCCGATGTTCTTTGATTTCTTCGGGAACCTCCAATATTGCGAGTAGTTAAGACTTTTAAGGCACTTCTTACTTTTCTAGCAAAAGCTATAGGTTCATCAAGGGATTCAAAATGCATATACATCAATCGCGGATTTTCAAACAACCAGTGATTATGAAGGGCGGTTACAATGATTCCTTCTTCACGCAACCTCGCCATAAATGGATTCGCTTCTTCCTGGAGGAGGACAGTTTCACCAAGACACAATGCCTTTCCGTTTTCATCAAGGTTTTCAAAAGAAAATGCCTGAGGCACAAACATAAAGGAATCAGCTCTCCGGCCTAGTACAACCGGATGAATATTTGTCCGGGATCTTGTTGCAGTACAAACCCCATTAACGATAGAGGGAGCTGCCCCCAAAATTTCCGCAAATTTCTCACAAAGGTCGTCTGGACGAATATTGTTCATGTTATCCAATTGCAAACCATCTCCCAAATACAATTTTCTAGTTATTGTATTCTAGAAGTCAAATAAAGGGACTGGGTATATGCCCTAAAAGAAGTTTAAAATGTTCCAATTATAAATGCAGATGGTTGGAATTTTACCATATACTTTAATTGGCAAATGGAAGTAGGTGGGATCTAATGTTTAGGAAAATACGAATCCTTATCGCTGGGGATTCTTTTTTTTAGTTTTCTACCCAATAATAGTTTTGTCACGAGATTCACAATGATTCTCACAAAAATTGCAGAGGAATTAGTAGCGCCTTGTTATCTAATAATATTTAAATCTGCTTATCTATGTAAGACCGGATGGGTTAGTTAACTCCAAGTAGACTTAATTTTGGAGCAGTACAACCATAAGTATATTATTCTTGCCAGAGTACTAAAGTTCAAGGAGAGAACTTATGAATGAAAAGTTATTTAATATAATATATTAATTAAGAAAGATTAAATATAGAATCTATAGGAGGAAATTATGTTTTTTTTATTCTTTGTATTCTTTTGCATTAGTTCTATTATCTTTGGACCTATATTTTATTTTGTACCAACAGAAAAACAAAAGAGATACAATCTATTTTTCCTAGTAGTAATGATTTTTTCATTCTTAACTATTCTTGTAATAAGTCCTTTTATGCAAATAGAAGAAATACTTCTTCTTATGTTTTTATCTATACTAGTAGCTTCGGTTTCGAGCTCAGGATATTTATTTTCTAAAACAAACCCTGAAAATGAAACTAAGTTAACGACGTAGATAAGTCTAGAAGAGATAAAGACTAGAATCAGCAACAGACTTTCCAGAGTTATTTAGTTCTAGTTAATATAGTATCAGCTGCTAACTATACTTACCTCACGATGGCTTTTGCAAAAGAACATCGAGGTGCATAGGCAGCTCTTTTTTTTGACTACTATAAAAATAAATTTCTTCTTGAAAAAAATAAAAACATTTAAAAAGCCCCTGCTCAATCGTAAAAAAAGAGGAGAAAGTACATTAATAAGTCTATGGATTTCATTGAAATGTTTTAAAATTTTATCAGTTTTCAAAATTAGAATTCCTCTTTAATGAGATTAAAAATGAACTCGGTCAGGATATAAGTAAAAGTTATAATGACATGTCTGAAGCAGAAAGGCATACTTTTTTATACGGGTATTGGGAAAAGTCATTTTATGATAAAGAAGGCAAGACAAGAAGGACTTGGGAAGGCTAATTTAATCATTGGGCGTTATATATTTGTATCGAAATCGATTATTAAAGAGCATATAAAAGAATCCAAAGAGATGATTATATGTCCCGTTTGCGAAGGAACCGTATTAAACCACCATAAAAAGCTGAAATTTGACGACTCGGATATACGTGAGATTATTAACCAGCCACTTGATCAAGCAATGAAAACAGTCGGGAAGCAGCAACTAGAAAAATTAAAAGACATTGTCGGCGGTGATATGATTTTAAGCGAAGATGTGTCCTTATTACCGAGAGAAACTCAAGTCGCTCTGAAAATGCTTGAACTAGAGCTTGCATGCTTTGCTCACTATGAAATCGTTTTACAAAATGCCCTGCCATTCTGGGACATTAATAGCGGCAATATCGAAGCAATCAGCATTAATAATCGGATTACCATCTGTGATTTTGTCAATATCACAGAAACGAGAGAAACCATCATTGATAAGTATTTCACTAATGGAAAATACAAAAAACTAACATATGTTTATGAAGCATTTGGTTACAAAAAATTAGTTACCCAAATAAATAAAATTAAAAAAAGCCATCCATGTCCATTCTGCCAAGGAAAGAAAGTTATTTCAGAAGATAATCTGCTGATGGCGTCTTTAAATTAACAATTCCGTGTGTTAGTTGTTATGCAAGTGGCATCAATGATGAAGGGCGTAAAGAAATCGTCGAGGGCATAGACGTGCACACATGGCTAAATGGTAAAGTAAGTGATATTGTTTCACAAAGCTTAAATCTTGAGCCTGTTGCAGATCTACTTATTTTCAAGCGTATTCGTGAGTTAAATAAACAAGAAATGATGGCGATTTACCAGTTCTTAGAGCAAAATAATTAAACTAGATGTCAGCGAATAATTAAAAACTCATTTGCAAAAAAAAATTTGCAAATGAGTTTTTATGCTAAAAAGTGTTAATTGTATTCAATTTAAGACTATTACATAAGAAAAAGCCTTGAGGTTTTTAATTACCAAAGGCTTTTTGTATTTTAGTAAAGGGTAGGAGTAGGATAACAGGCAACAGCATCTATAAATCTTGGGTCAATTCCGTAGAATTGCCAGAAGGTACCGTTCCATCTATATCCAGATACTTCACCATATTCCACACGAGTTGGGTAGAACCAGTATTGGTCCCCATTTAAAAGCCATACATACGTGTTTTGATATAAACAGTCAATTATATAGGATACTGAAGGTTTTGGTGGTATGAAAGGTGGTGGAGGGGATTGTGGTGCCATTGTTCCCTCGGGCTGGAAAAATCCCATTGTGTTTCACTCCTTTAATTTTGATTCTCAACATTATATGTTGAAAAGAAGTAAAAGGATATTTAACTGGACATGTGAATAACAAAAGAGACTTAGAATAAGATTTTTTATAAGGAAGAGCCTTCAGAATGATTATATAGAGTTAATAGGTGAATCAAGAAACATGCCCATTTTTTCTAAAATAAAGGTAAGGCTGGGGAAATCAATCTTTAAGGATTAATCTCCCATAAGTGCTACCCATACAGGGCGCGACAGTCAATCTAATTGATAATGGTCCAAGTTCTGTTCGAAGTATAGTTGTAAATATAATATAAGCATATTATTATATAAGTAAATCGTTATATACTAATAATTACATGAAAAGGAGGTACTTTTATGGAAACATCAACAGTTGAAATAGAAAAGGCAGCAACAATATTAAAACTGTTAGGTGATAAAACAAGACTTACAATGCTTAAAATGCTTGATACTCATGATTATTGTGTATGTGAATTTGTTGAAATATTTAAGGTTAGTCAGCCTGCCATTAGTCAGCACGTACGGAAGTTAAAAGATGCTGGATTGGTACGGGAAACTAGAAGGGGTCAATGGATTATGTATTCATTGAACAAAGAAAGTGAAGTTTTTCCGTTGGTTCTAAGCTTAATTCATCATCTTCCAAACCAAGATTTTAAACTAAAAGAATTAGAAGCACAGGGATTACGTATCTCGTGTAATTAATGGAGGTTAGCACTTTGTCGCCAATTATTTTAGCTTCAATTATTTTCATAGTAACGCTTGTTTTCGTTATTTGGCAGCCAAAAGGTTTGAACATAGGTTGGTCTGCCTGTGGAGGAGCAGTTATTGCCTTATTAGTAGGTATTGTAGATTTTAATGATGTAATGGAAGTAGTAGACATCACTTGGAATGCAACATTATCCTTTATTGCAATAATCCTCATATCACTAATTTTAGACGAGATTGGATTATTTGAATGGGCAGCCTTACATATGGCAAGGGCTGCAAAAAGTAATGGTATTAAAATGTTCATTTATATAAGTATTTTAGGAGCAATTGTTGCTGCCTTTTTCGCCAATGATGGGGCAGCATTAATATTAACACCAATTGTACTAGCAATGGTTCGTAATTTGAATTTCAAAGAAAAAATAATTTTTCCATTCATCATGGCGAGTGGGTTTATAGCGGATACAACATCGCTACCATTCGTGGTTAGTAACCTAGTTAACATTGTATCAGCGGATTTCTTTGATATTGGCTTCGTGGAATATGCTTCGAGAATGATTATTCCTAACATATTTTCACTGATAGCAACTATTAGTGTTTTACTATTTTATTTTAGAAAAAGCATTCCAAGGACATATGATTTATCTAAACTACGAGAACCAAAAGAAGCAATTAAAGATATAAAAATGTTCCACCTTTCATGGTTTGTTCTTGCCATATTGGTTGTTGGTTACTTCAGTAGTGAATTCATCAACATTCCTGTTTCCATTGTAGCTGGAATTATTGCGATTTTCTTTATTATAATGGCAAGAAGAAGTAACGCTGTTGACACAAAAACTGTTATAAAAGGAGCTCCATGGAATATTGTGTTTTTTTCCATAGGTATGTATGTTGTCGTATACGGATTAGGAAATGCAGGACTAACGAATGCATTAGCTGGAGTAATTGAAGTGGCTGCAGAACAAGGGTTATTCGTGGCTACGATGTCAATGGGATTCATTGCTGCCTTCCTATCCTCCCTTATGAATAACATGCCAACCGTTATGATAGATGCTTTAGCAATTGCAGAAACAAATACTTCCGGAACTATTCGTGAAGCACTAATTTATGCCAATATCATTGGATCTGATTTAGGTCCAAAAATTACACCGATTGGTTCACTTGCAACATTAGTTTGGCTTCATGTTTTATCTCAAAAAGGCGTAAAAATCTCGTGGGGCACTTATTTTAAAACTGGAATTATCCTAACAATTCCAATCCTATTCCTTACACTTCTAGGTTTATATATTTCATTATTATTTTTCTAATGGAGAGGAATTGATTAACTATCTTTATACCGATAATAGCAAAACAGTAATTTAATTTAAAGAATAGTACAAAGGAGACTACTTAGAAATGACTAAAAAAACACTTTACTTTTTATGTACAGGAAATTCATGCAGAAGCCAAATGGCAGAAGGTTGGGGGAAAAAATATTTAGGTGATGAGTGGGAAGTTCTAAGTGCGGGTATTGAAGCACATGGCTTAAATCCGAATGCTGTTAAAGCGATGAATGAGATTGGAATTGATATTTCTGATCAAACTTCAGATATCATTGATATGGAAACATTAAATAATGCGGAGTTTGTAGTTACTCTTTGCGGGGATGCTGCTGATAAATGTCCAATGACACCACCTCATGTGAAAAGGGATCATTGGGGCTTTGACGACCCAGCTAAAGCTCAAGGAACTGATGAAGAAAAATGGGCTACCTTCCAACGAGTTCGTGATGAAATTGGAGAAAGAATCAAGCATTTTTCTGAAACCGGCAAATAATTTAACATTACCAAGAGAAAATTCTCTTGGTTCTCTTTTCACTAGAATCCAATATCTACTTAAACTAAAGAGGCAGGTTAGTTGAACCAACTTAGGGAACACTAAAATGAAGTGTTGAACTAATGAAAAGATACATCATTTTTATAATGGCATTTCTTCTTGTTGTTGTACCTAATAACGCAAAGGCAGAAATTGAAGGATATGATATTGTTGCAAAATCAAATAAAGAGAATATAACCTTATATGCTAAAAAAATGAATGATTTATATTATGATTTCAAATTAGATTTCAAGGGGGAGGTTTACTCTAGACCTTTTTGGATAAACGTAGCTAATAATTTTACTTATGCCCCACAAATATTTTACGAAGACATTAACAGAGATCAAAAGAAAGAGTTAATAGTCATTCTGAACCAAGGATATGGTACTGGTGTATTGCAGCAAGAAATATATGTTTATGGATATACGAACGGATTGATTGACATACTTGTTGATAACCCAATCACAATTATCAATAAAAATGTAAAAACAAAGTTAACTACTGAAATAGCTGAAATAAAAGTAGGTGACAAAGTATATAAGGTTAATATAAGACCTTTAGAAGTAAAACCTACCAACTTATTTCAAGACATTTCTTTTGGAAGTTCTATTGAGTATGAAGTAATAGACCAACTCCTTACTGCTACAATCTCAGCACAAATTTCTCCAGTTGGCTTTGTTGGTCAACTTGTAATTGTGTATGAATATCGTGACAAAATGTATCAAGCAAAATCAATTGAATTTCAACCTTCACCCGATTTATAAGTTATTCAACTAACGAATTCTTTTGTAAAACAAGACCATCATTTTCGATGGTCTATTTTTATGTGGAAAATATTAAGTAGATTGCAATCCAATATGAAATGTTACACTTCACCTAACGCAGTAGTATAGTTGAAGAAAAATTTATTTTACAAATAGTTATAATAGAACATATATTCGTGTTATAATTTATTTCATAATACTAACAAGGGGGATAATTGTGAAAATAAAGAACATTAACATTGAAGAACGAATGAAACATTATAATGTCCCAGGATTAAGTATTACATTGCTTGAGGGCTGTAAAATTAGTGGAACAGAAAATTATGGCTTATTAGAAGTGGAAAACAATAGACAAGTAAATGAAGAATCTAGTTTTAGTGCGTGTTCGATTAGTAAGTTCTTAACAGGGATGCTTGCTATGAAGTTAGTAGAGAAAGGACTTTTTAATTTAGATGTCGATGTAAATGAAAGTCTAGTATCGTGGAAAGTGCCAGTAAATGATTTTACTAAAAATAAAAAAGTTACATTGAGAAACTTACTAAGTCATCAATCTGGAATTAAAGACCCTGAAGGTAGTTTTTTTGAACTGAATTCCAATATAGGGATCCCTTCGATGGTTGAAATATTTGAGGGGGAAACTCCTTATTGTAAAGTTCCTATTGACGTGAAGTGCGAACCAGAGAGTGAATTCCACTACTCAGATGCAGGTTTTTGTATCATTCAGCAACTGATAGAAGATGTTACGGAAAAACCGTTTCATCAAGTTATAAATGAGCAAATATTTGAACCATTAGGAATGGCAAATAGCCAATTCCATACAACAATGTTAGAAGTGGATAGACAAAATTTTTCTTGTGGTCATAACAAAAACGGTGAATTAGTAGAGGGGAAATATCCTATATATCCTTATCCTGCAGCATCTGGTCTATGGACAACTTCTTTGGATTTAGCTGCATTAGTTCTAGAGCTAATGAATGCTGTAAAAGGTGAAAGCAAGGTAGGCATTTCGAAAAGTTTAGCAAAGGGGATGATAACCCCACAAAGAGGTAAAAGTTGGACTGGATTAGGAGTGTTTCTTGAGGGCTCTGAAAAAGAATTAGAAATTACCTCTCTCGGTTGGGGTGTGGGATTTCAATGTATGATGGTGGCGTTTCCGTATTTAGGGAAAGGTGCGGTCATAATGACGAATGCAGAATTGGGTGTTCATCAATTGGAAGGTATTATAGGAGAAATATATAAATCTCTTTTGTCTTAAAAAGCGGTAATGGTGGAGAAATATGCAGATAGCCTTAGCGAATCCAACTCATATATCTGAAGTTGTGTCGTTCTTTAACGAAAATTTAGACCGAAATAACAGCGCGGTTTATTCTGAAGAGTTTTTATGTCCTCTTGGAGTTATAGCAGCCATAAGAAGAAAGCAAATGATAGTGGCAATAGTAGAAGGTCAAGTAGTAGGGGCATTTCGGTTTTACCGAAAAAAAACACAAAAAAAATATCTTTATACCAATTTGCGATTAGTGAAATTTATCGCGGTCAAGGGTTATTAAAAAAGATGTTAAAACGATAAATGATGTACCTATCATTTCACTATGTCCGACTGATGCCTATTTAAATGATTATTATTTTAAATCAGGATGGTATTTACAAGAACAAAATGAGGAATTTAATATGTGGATTTTTAATGAATGAATACGGTTTTTCTTTATCTAATAGGTTGTTTAGTCATTATCATCTTCAACTTACGAATGCTTTAAAGTAACGGACAGGGAAAGTTATTACATTATCTTGATCATTTAATTTAAATTGCTAAGTGTTCTATTAGGAAGTTATTAAATTATAAAAAGAATCCATTTAAGTAACTCCATAATGGATTCTTTTCTTTTTATTCAGTAGTAATTCTTAAACTTTATTGGTGTGTGATAATAACTTAGTAATCTTCTTCTAATCCGACTAAATTGCTTCTTCTCTCTAATAATATATTATCTCTCCATTTACCATTTAATTTCCCTATTTTTTCTCGTATTCCTACTTCTCTAAAACCATTTTTCTTATGTAAATAAACGCTGCTATTATTTTCCCTAAAAATCGAAGCCTGTAAAGTCCAGTAACCTTGCTCTTCAGATATAGTAATCAATTTTTTCAAGAGGATATTACCAACACCTTTGCCTTGCGCATTAGGATGAACATAGACACTAACTTCGCCTACTCCTACATAAGCCAAACGATCTGAAATCGGTGTAATTTTGCACCAACCTAATAATTTTTTTTCGTCATGTGCAATTAGAATACATTCAGGATGAGCTTTTAAAACCCATTGTTCAAAAGTGGAGGGTGCTATGGTTTCAAATGTAGCTAAACCTGTGGAAATCCCAGCTTCATAAATATATTTAATTTCATCCCAATCATCCTTTTTAGCATTTCTAACCAAAATAGTCATGTCAGATTCCCCCAATATAAAAATAAAAAGTATTTAATGAAATTTTAAAGTTATTTGTTGCACATTGCAAGTAAATGTTGTATATATAATATAAGAGGTGAAAACATGGAAAACAAACGTGAACTATTTCAATTGCTTACTCGTAGGTTTGGACTTCTTAATAAAAATTGTTGTTCAATCGGAGCCGTTGAAATATCATCCGTTCAAAGTCACATTCTTTATGAAATAGATAAACAAACATCACCATCCATGCAACAAATTGCAGAAACGATAGCAATGGATATAACGACTTTTAGTCGACAAATCCAGACACTTATAAAAATGGAATTAGTAAAGAAAACTCCTTCCTCAACTGACAAAAGAGTATATATTTTATCTCTTACAGTACAAGGGAAATTTGTAGCTACAACCATTGACGAATCGATGAATGCTTATTTAGAGGAAGTATTCTCCCATATGAATGAATTTGAAAGAGAAACAGTAATTCGTTCTATTAAATTACTAAATCAAGCTATGTCCAAATCAAGCGTTTGCTGTACACCTCTACTTTAAGCAAGAGTAAATCTTGCTTAAAAAAATACACATTACTTGCAAAGTGCAATTAATAAGTAATTTAATATTTGGTAATACAACTAAAAATTTATGGAGGTAAGAGAATGAATAACATTGAACTGAAACAAGTAAACACTGGGGGATGCTGCGCACCCGCTGCAAAAACAAATGTAGATGTAACAACATCTTCAAACAAGGAATTACCAATAGCTATTATAGGTGCCGGTCCTGTAGGTTTAGCTGCTGCTGCCCATCTAGCTAATAAAGGAGAACGGTTTATTCTACTGGAGTCAGGTGATAGTGTTGGTAGTAATATTCTAAACTGGGGACATGTAAGGTTATTTTCACCATGGCAATACAACATCGATAAGATAGCTAAAAAAACTCTAGAAAAACACGATTGGAATGCACCTGATTTAAATCAACTTCCATTTGGAAGTGAATTAGTTAACGAGTATTTGAAGCCATTAGCGAATTTACCTGAAATACACCCTTTTTTATCACTGAATACAAGAGTTGTTTCGATTAGTAAAAAAGGGTTAGATAAAATGAAGACTGCTAATCGTGAAAATTCGTCCTTTGTTATATACATTGAACAGAATGGGATGTCAAAAAGAATAGAAGCAAGGGCCATAATAGATGCTACTGGAACTTGGTCACAACCAAATCCAATAAATGCAGATAGTATTTGGACAAAAGAAGAAAGAGAATTAAACCAACACATTTATTATGGAATTCCTGATATTAAGGGAAAGCATAAAGAAAGATACAAAAACAAACGAGTTGCTGTTGTAGGTGGCGGTCATTCAGCCATTAACACAATTTTAGAACTATCACAGTTAAATGATGAAGTAGAAATTACTTGGATCATGAGAAAGAAAAACGTAGAAGATGCGTACGGTGGAGAAGATAAAGACGCTCTGGAAGCAAGAGGTGAATTAGGTAGCCGTATACATCAATTAGTTGATGCTAGTCATGTAAAAGTCTATACTCCTTTCCTTATTCACCAATTAACTAAGACAAATGATGGAATCGGAATTACTGGGGAATCAGAAGGTAGTGAAGTAACAATTTCTCCGGTTGATGAAATCATTGCAAACACAGGCAGCCGTCCAGACTTTTCATTTATAAGAGAAATCAGACTTAGTATAGATACTGCTACAGAGAGCGTGGAAGAACTTGCTCCTTTAATTGATCCTAACCTTCACAGTTGCGGAACAGTACGACCTCATGGTGAAGAGGTATTAAGACAGCCAGAAAAAGACTTCTATATAGTTGGAATGAAAAGTTATGGTCGAGCTCCAACATTCTTAATGGCTACCGGTTATGAGCAAGTGAGATCTATTGTGGCTCATCTTTCGGGTGACTTTGAATCAGCTAAGAAGGTTGAACTTGATCTACCGGAAACTGGTGTATGTAGTATTAATTTAACATCACAAAATTCTACTCAATCATGTTGCGGAATGGAAGCGTCTAAATGTTAGGGGTGGAGGTATTTGACTGTAAATAATGGGTCTAATTTGTCTAAAGAATATTTTATTTCCTATCTAAAACTGGTTATGGAAGCTAGATCTTATTCTTTAGAACAAGCAAAAACCTATATGTTCAACAACTTTTTTAAAAATAGTAAAGAAGTGTACGGAAAAGAAAGTTACTGTAATTTTTTATTAGCTATTGAAAAATTAAAGGAAGGAAGAGTTTTACAGTCAATTCAAAGTTAAAAAGAAAGTTCTTAGATTATTAGAAGAGAAACAACACCTTTCATATTTTAGATGGGGGTGTTGTTTACATTTAACAATGGGGAAAATATACAGTCAAAATGTTTATATATTCTTTCATTACACAAACGAACGTTCGTGTAATGAAAAGGAAAGAGGGAACAAGTATATGTGAAAAATATATTCAATTTGAAATGCTTTTTATACGAGAAGGACTATTTGATAAAATTAGTGATTACCAATTAAAGATCTATACTAAGCGAAGTCGGGTATTTGTAATGCTATCGGAACATTTGAATTATATAGATGAACAAATTAAAGTTCAAATTCCACTAAAAGGAGATAACTATCTATATTTAATTTACAATAATTTATTGTTTTTTTATTTTCAGTATCATTTTTGACCTGAACCTGAACCTGAACCTGAACCTGAACCTGAACCTGGACATGAAGGACATGAATGTCATGGCATTCTAGTTTTAATTTTCTCTTTATGATAGATAATCTAATTAAAAGCCTAGATATTCTTGTCTAAAATGTTTCGACATCAAAGGGGTAGTATATGAACGTTCGAATGTTAAAATAAATTTTAGTTTACATAATATAAATTATACGAAGTTGTATTTCATTGAAGAAGTATACTTGAAACAGTGAGATATCAGAAAGAATTTTGTATCAAATATCAATTTTATTACTTAATACTACAATCAATTTTTTTGTTTATATTTATTTTCATTGCATCCAATTGATCTCACTCACTAATTAAACACTAAAAGATTTTTATAGCTTTTCATCTTAATTATTATAACTGGTCAGTTTTGTTTATTTTTAAAAATAAATTAAGTTCATTTAGATTTCATTTTGTTGTTTTTAGCTTTAGTCAGTATTTTTTCCAATAGCTAACTACTTATGCATGATTATTTAAACACTATTTTCTACAACAACTCGGGATTCATTGCTACCACTTCCCCATTTGCTCCATACATACTAATAGATATCATTCTTACATTCATTCTCTTGTGTTTTTGTATAAAATAATATACTCTGTTTCTTGTAAGATATAAATTTTTAAGGAGTGGTTACATGGCTAAGTCTGCAGCACATAAAAAACGTTCTCACCAACTACGTAATACTGGTAAAGATGTTACAACTTTCCGAAATGATGTTGAATTTAGTATGCACGTGCGAAAAACGAAAACAAAGAAGGAAAAATTACAACAGTATCAAAACAAACATAAAAAGCATTTCCAACAAGGTATATTACCCCATGGAGATGCTTTTTATATTGCTTAATTGAATGCTAATTTACTTTTTTTCATTTGTAGCATAAAAATACATGTTAATGAAACACTAATTAGACCAAAAACAACTACCATATATTGCAATCCGATGATATCTAAAAGTGCACCAGTTGACAATAATACTAATTGAAATGCTACACGGTCTAACATATTTCGAAATGAAAAGAATCTTCCGTGAAACTCTTTGGGTACTTGTTTTTGAAAGATCGTCATTGCAGTGGGAAAGAAACATCCAATGGAAAAACCAAAAAGAGCAAAAGTCGTTAGAGTCAATGCAGGACTTTCAGCAAAGTATAGTAATATCTCAGAAAGTCCAATTATTATTACAAAGCTGAATAGAATATTACTTACTTTCCACTTAGATCCAATATATTTAATGACTAACGTACCTAGCATGAAGGCAAAACCTTCTACTGCATATATGGCACCTTTGATGGAAGAGGAATCTTGAATTTCACTAATATTAATGACAATTAAATTAAACGATCCCAAAAACAATAATGGAATTAAAGTTAAGATAACTGTCATGAGAACTGCAGTATTATCCTTTAACATTGGAAAAATTTCCTTAAATCCGCTTTTTACTTTCTCCCCATTTACAGTGACAGCTTCTTTCTCCTCCAATTTGAGCATACACGTAAATACCAGTAATCCAGCATATGCAACCATGGAAAAAATATATAGATATTGGATCGACCAATAGACTAAAACAAGGCCAGCAATAGCTGTACCAGCTACACGTGCAATTGTAGCAATGTTCATATGCCAACTGTTTAATTGTAACAAGTCTTTCTCATTCACTATCATTGGTAATGTAGCTTGCAATGCAGGAAAATAAAACGCAGCGGATATTTGTAAACTAATTAAGAATAAAACCATCCACCAAATAGATCCTGTTGCAATTGCTACGAACATAAATAGAACACTTAATATCCTACCTACACTAGATACTACTAACACTGTTTTTTTCTTAGATTGATCAATTATCCTCCCTGCTAGTGGGCCCATTAGTACACCGGCTAATAGACCGCCTGCGAGGATTAACGATTTATGAAAATCGGATGGTACTTTCTCTTGCATAAATTCTAGATTGCCAATGACTCCACTCCAGAGACCAAGTCCCGCAATCATTTCCCCTATTAACACAATCCAAACATTTGCATTTCTCCACATATTATTCCCTTACTCTTTCTGTTCAATTGGTTGTTTCCAAACTCGAACAAGTTGACCGTCTTTTTCTGTATCTACGATAAAGGATCCATTTGAATAGCGATCAGTTGGACGAAGTGAATTCGTTTGAACAACTTCTTGAACACCTTTTTCTGTTTCTAAAACAATTTCATCTGCTTTATTCGTCAATATAACAGCGAAAACTCTGTGAGGGTTTGACTTTAGTTCACGTAGAGTCACGATTCCTCGCTTTGCGCGTCCGCCAGATTCTATTTCTTTAAGCCCCATTTTTTTCACTGACCCACGCTGTGTTATTAATGTAATATCTTCCTGACTATCTTGAGAAATAACATTTACACTTACGACAAGATCATCATCTTTTAAGTTTATAGCCTTCACACCACCAGTTTTTACCCCTGTAATTGGTACTTCATCAAGTGAGAACCGGACAGAATAACTGTGATATGTCGTCAACAATACATCATCTGACGGAGAAACAAGTTGTGCAAGGATTAATTCATCTTCTTTTTTCAAATTCATTGTTTTTATTGGACGTGCATAACGTTGAACAACATAATCAGAAAGTAATGATCGTTTAATCTGTCCTTCCTTGGTTGCTGTAAGGACACATAGATCAAGGTCAAACGTCTCAATTCCTATTACATTAATAAGTGATTCATTTGTATCTAATGGTATTATGCTTGAGATATGTTGGCCAAGATCTTTCCAACGGATATCCGGAAGCTCATGTACAGGCTGATAGATATAGTTACCTTTAGAAGTGAAAAGAAGTAGATGATGCTGCGTGTTGATAGGCTCCTGGTATAATAAGTAATCAGACTCCTTGATAGCAAAATCTTGTCCGTTGGATGCAGTAAACGAACGCATACTCGTGCGTTTAATATAGCCATCTTTCGTGACTGTTACAATTACTTCTTCACTTGGAATTAAGACATCAAGTGTAACTTTTATCTCTTCAATTTCATCTTCAATTATTGATTTACGTGGTTCTGCAAATTGTTTTCTTACCTCTTGTAGTTCTTTTTTGATGACTTTTAAAAGAACGGTCTCACTAGCTAAAATACTCTCTAACTTTTTAACTAATGCATTCAATGACTCCTCTTCTTTTTGAAGCTCCGTAATATCCGTATTTGTTAGACGATAAAGCTGTAAGGAAACGATTGCCTCTGCTTGCGCTTCAGAAAATTCAAAGCTAGCGATTAAATTGTTTTTCGCATCACGTTTATCTTTTGATGCACGGATCGTTTTAATAACTTCATCTAAAATAGATAAAGCTTTCATTAAACCTGCAACAATATGCAGACGTTCTTTTGCTTTTTTTAAGTCAAATGCAGTACGACGGGTTACTACCTCTTTTTGATGACCAATATAAGAGTCTAATAAGAGAGGTAATGTCATCATCGTTGGTCTACGATTATGAATAGCAATCATATTGAAATTGTAGGTAACCTGTAAATCCGTATTTTTAAATAAATATTGTAGTATACCGTGGGCATCTATATCTTTCTTCATTTCAATAACAATACGCAATCCTGTACGATCTGATTCGTCTCGCACATCGGCAATGCCTTCCAAACGCTTATCGTGACGTTGTTCATCGATTTTTTTAACTAAATTGGCTTTATTCACTTCATAAGGAATTTCCGTAATGACAATTTGTTCTTTGCCACCCTTAATAGATTCAATCTCTGTTTTAGATCGAACGACAATCTTACCTTTTCCTGTTTCATAAGCTTTTTTAATCCCATCTACACCTTGAATAATCCCTCCTGTCGGGAAGTCAGGACCTTTTAAAACAGTCATTAACTCATCCACTGTTGCAGCAGGGTTTTCTATACGCATTAATACAGCATCTAATGCTTCGTGAAGTGCATGTGGTGGTATATCCGTTGCATAACCGGCTGATATTCCTGTTGAGCCGTTCACTAATAGATTTGGGAAACGTGCAGGTAATACGACTGGTTCTGTATCAGAATCGTCGAAATTTGCAATATAATCCACGGTATTTTTGTTTATATCTCTTAGTAGCTCATGAGAAATGGCAGAAAGTCTTGCTTCTGTATAACGCATTGCTGCAGGAGGATCACCATCAACAGAACCATTATTTCCATGCATTTCTACTAACATATGTCTCAGTTTCCAGTCCTGACTCATACGTACCATTGCTTCATAAACGGAACTATCACCATGTGGATGATAGTTCCCGATTACATTACCAACTGTTTTAGCAGATTTACGGAATGGTTTATCATTTGTATTTCCCTCTTGAAACATTGCAAATAATATACGACGTTGAACAGGCTTTAACCCATCTCTCGCATCTGGTAGTGCACGGTCTTGAATGATGTATTTACTATAACGTCCAAACCGATCACCGATTACTTCTTCTAGTGGTAAATTTTGATAACGTTCGGTTTGTGTCATACTAATTCATCCTCCGTGTGTAATCTATCATTTTCTAAAATATTTGAATCATCTTCTAAGCTAAAGTTTACGTTTGCTTCGATCCATTTACGGCGTGGTTCTACCTTATCTCCCATAAGTGTTGTAACATGCCTTTCTGCTCTTGCGCCATCTTCAATCGTCACTCGAACAAGAGTTCTAGTTTCTGGATTCATGGTAGTATCCCATAATTGGTCGGCATTCATCTCCCCAAGTCCCTTATAACGTTGGAGCATGTATCCTTTTCCAATTTTATTGGCTGCAGCTTCTAACTCTTTTTCAGTCCATGCATATTCAAAAACTTCTTTTTTTCCTATTCCTTTAAATACTTTATAAAGTGGTGGTAAAGCAATATATATCTTTCCATTTTCAATCAATGGTTTCATATAGCGGTAGAAAAAGGTTAATAACAATACTTGGATATGTGCGCCATCCGTATCAGCATCGGTCATAATCACGACTTTATCATAAGCAATATCATCGATTTGGAACTCTGCTCCAACCCCGCCTCCAATAGCATGAATGATTGTTGCAATTTCTACATTTTTCATAATATCTGCTAGGTTTGCTTTTTCTGTATTAATAACTTTACCTCGTAAAGGAAGGATTGCTTGGAATGTTCGATCTCGACCTTGTTTAGCGGATCCTCCTGCTGAATCTCCTTCGACTAAATATAGTTCATTTTTGGCAGCATTTCTCGATTGTGCTGGTGTTAACTTACCAGATAACATTTCTGAAGGTTTTCGTTTCTTTCCGTTACGAGCATCTTCACGTGCCTTTCTCGCTGCTTCACGAGCTTGTTGTGCACGAATAGCTTTTCGAATTAGAGAAGAAGCTAACTCTGAGTTTTCTTCTAATATATACTGTAGTTTTTCAGAAATGACAGCATCTACAGCGCTTCTTGCTTCACTTGTACCTAGTTTGCCTTTTGTTTGGCCTTCGAATTGTAATATATTCTCTGGGATACGAACAGATATTACCGCAGAAACTCCTTCTCGTATATCAGAACCTTCCAAGTTTTTAGCTTTCTCTTTTAACAAATTCGTTTTACGAGCATAATCATTAAATACTCTTGTTAAAGCAGCTTTTGCACCTGTTTCATGCGTTCCGCCATCTCGAGTACGGACATTGTTAACAAAAGACAGAATGGTTTCTGAATAACCATCATTAAATTGAAAAGCAAATTCAACTTCTATTTCATCATGAGAGCCTTCCATATAGAAAACCGGATGTAATACATCTTTTTCTTCATTTAGATATGCTACGAATGCTTCTATTCCTGTTTCAAAGTAAAAAATATCATGAGCACCTGTTCGCTCATCGAGTAGTTCTATTTTTAATCCTTTTAAAAGAAAAGCAGATTCTCTTAATCTTTCGCTTAACGTCTCGTAATTGTATTTAATGACTGAAAATATGTTAGGATCCGGCAAGAAATGAACAGAAGTTCCTGTTTCTTTAGTAGACCCTATTTGAGTCAATGATTGTACGACTTTACCACCATTTTCAAAGCGTTGCATGAACTTTTTGCCGTCACGATGGATAATTACCTCAACATATGAAGATAGTGCATTCACGACGGATGCACCTACTCCGTGGAGTCCTCCACTCGTTTTATATCCACCTTGTCCAAACTTACCACCCGCATGTAACACTGTAAAAATTACTTCTGCAGTAGGTATTCCAGTTCTATGTGTACCTGTTGGCATTCCACGCCCAAAATCACGAACAGTAATGCTTTGGTCTTCATGTATAGTTACAATTATATGGTCCCCAAAACCAGCAAGACTTTCATCTACTGCATTATCTACTATTTCGTATACTAAATGATGCAATCCTCTAGTATCTGTTGATCCGATATACATACCAGGTCTTTTCCGAACGGCTTCTAACCCTTCTAATACCTGAATATCATCATCACTATAACTTGTTAATAGTTCATCTTTACGCAAAATATGTTCCCCTCCAAAAAAAAACAAAACATCCGTTCTTAACTTCTATTTAAGCCTACAAACAGATTGTCGATGTGTCAATACTTACAGTACATAGGACAGAATTTAATTGTAAATAAATTTCTAGTGTAATGCAATCTGCCATACCATAGCTTTCTCTATTAAAGCTCGTTATTCCTTCATAGTAATACAATAACTTTATAAACAAAGTTCATAATAGCATAATAATTTAGTCATTTTTTCTGCATCAATTGACTATATATTACCTAACTCTAATGTTAGCTCATTATATATAATTAATTATACCGTTATAAAGTATTTTTTGGTTAGTATTATTAAATAGATATTTACTTACTAAACATTGAAGAGAGCTTTGTGTACATGGTAAACTAAGAAAAGTTCATTATATTATTAGTTTCATAATAAAAGGAGTATGCTATGACTACATTCATTTTACTTTTACTCGCTTATCTAATTGGTTCCATCCCTTCTGGACTTTGGGTTGGAAAGTTATTTTATAATACAGATATAAGAGAGCACGGAAGCGGTAATCTAGGTGGTACAAATACTTTCCGCACACTTGGAAAAAAAGCCGGTTTAGTAGTTACAATCATGGACATATTAAAAGGAACAGCTGCAACCCTTTTAGGTGCGTTACCATTTTTTGAATCTGCTAATGTACATCCTTTAATTTTAGGTATCATTGCTGTTGTAGGACATATGTTCCCTATTTTTGCGAAGTTTAAAGGTGGAAAAGCAGTTGCCACTTCAGGTGGAATATTATTGGGATATAACTGGCCTATATTTGTGCTATTAGTTGTTGGATTTTTCATTATCCTAAAATTAACTAAAATGGTTTCTCTAACGTCAATGATTCTTTCTATCATTGCGGTTTTATATGCTATTATTTATCACTATACTGTAGACCACGATTTACCATTGATTGGTATAGTACTACTTCTTGCAATTTTCATCTTTTATAGACATCGTACGAATATAAAACGAATCAAAGAAGGAACAGAACCGAAAGTCAAATGGATTTAGCAACTACGCACTTATTACCATGAGATGTAATATGCTCGAATGATTTTAAAGAAAGCTTGGTGATTACACATGAAAATATTCATCTCCACTGATGCACTAAAATGGTTCCATGACGAAATGGAAGTACAGAATGGCGACACAATTCGTTTCTATGCTCGTTATGGCGGAACTAGTCCAATAAACGAAGGGTTCTCCTTAGGAATGACAATTGATACTCCCGTAATTCCATCAGTAACTGTAACGATAGAAAATATCTTGTTTTTTATCGAGGAGAAAGATGAATGGTTTTTCAATGGTCATGATCTTTATGTAGATGTAGACACCCAGACGGAGGAATTAGCCTACTCCTATAAAAAAGCGTGACATTTATTGTCACGCTTTTTTAAACCTCTTAAGCTGTTCAAGTTGACCTTCTTTTTTCATAATGTCATATTCGTGTTTACCGAATAAGTCAAAATGAGGATATCCTTCTTTGAAATCAATCCATTCTTCTTTTAAACCGTACTGCTTACCCCACTCAATTAAAATGGAAAGATTACTACAGCCTACTTTTGTAACCGTATTACAACCTGGAAAACGTTTGTCGACCCAATAATGCGTTAAAAATGCAATTTGCTCATTATGTACATTTCGTTTCCATTCATTTAATTCATCACGTGTAATTCCAAAAGCCATTAAACAAGTTCCTTTGCAATTTCAGTATATTTCGAATCCCATTGCGGATTGATTTTTTTTAGTGAAACCGGTCGGAAATTATCTTTTTTGACGATAACATGCTCGGATGTAGCTTTTGATGCAATCGTTCCATCTTTATGTAAAATCTCGTATCCATAAGTAGTACGAAGTTTTCCATGGCTCTCAATCCAGGTTCTAACTGTTACTGTCTCTCCGTATTTTACAGAAGACATATAGTTAATATTGACATTCGTTACAGGGGAGATATATCCATCTGCTTCAAGGCCTGCATACGTGAATCCCAAGTCTTGTATCAATTGAGTTCGTCCAATTTCTAACCAAATAACATAATTTGCATGATAGACAACGCCCATTTGATCTGTTTCTGCATAGCGCACTTCTATTTCTTTTTCACTTATATACATCTTTCATGTCACCTCTATATATATTATACAGAAAAGTAACATAAAAAGCTGAAAAGTAAACCTATGAATGAGCATAGGAAGGAGTCAGTTATCGGAATAACTGACTCCGTGTTAACAGATTTCACTTTTTTTTTCGTTACTAGCTAATTGTTGTAATTTCTTTTTGTCTATTTTGCCAACATCGGTTCGAGGAAGTTCATTTAAGATAAATATTTTTTTCGGTACTTTATAGCTTCCGAGTGATCTTTTACAATAGGTAATTATTTCAGCCTCAAAAGATACGATCGATTCTTTACAGGTGACGAAAGCAGTCACACACTCTCCCCATTTATCATCTTCTATACCGATTACTGCTGCTTCTCGTATGTTTGGATGTAAAACGAGACACTGCTCTACTTCCTGGGGATATACATTTTCTCCTCCTGAAATAATCATCTCTTTTTTTCTTCCTACGATATAATAATCACCTTCATCATCAAACATAGCCAAGTCACCTGTTTTTAACCAGCCATCTACTTTTGCTATATTGGTTTCTTCTTCGTTGTTCCAATACTTTGTGAATACATGCTTACCTGAGATATATAATTCTCCTATTTCATTCTCATTACATAATTCGCCAAACTCATTCATTATTTTTACTTCATTAAATTGCATGCATTTACCAACGGATCCTTTTTTATTACTCGCTCTTTGAGGACAAATAAAAAAGTTATTAGGTCCAGCTTCAGTAAGACCGTAACCTTCTTTAAAAAGAATTCCCTTCTCTTCAAATTGGTTGTAAATAGTCTTTGGACATGGAGCTCCACCTGATAAAAAAGCTTTTACAGTTGGAAATGTTGCTCTTTTAATATAATCAGTCTCTAACATCGCTTGATACATAGTAGGAACAAATAGAGACATCGTCGTCTTGTAAATATTTAAAGCCATAAGTGCTTCTTCAGCATTAAAACGACTACCAGTGACGACTGTGCCCCCTGCCATTAAAATTGGAATACAAAGTGCATTTAGACCTCCGGTGTGAAACATTGGCATATAGTTTAATGTACAATCCACGTCGCTTAGTCCCCAACTAACAATTGTATTAATAGCGTTCCAATTCACTGCATCAAATGAAAGGACAACCCCTTTTGGCTTTCCGGTAGTTCCACCAGTATATATGATTAACCATGGATCCGTTGAACTCCATACTGATTTAGAAGGATAAAATTCAATTCTCTCGTCTAATACCTTTGTAAGTAGCAGACAATCTACTTTTTCAAATTTGGAACATATTCCTTGATGCTCTTCATCGTGGATGACCAATACAGGTTCACAGTCATTTAATATATAATTCAGCTCTGAAACACTCAATCGAAAGTTAAGAGGAACATATAAAATCCCTTTTAATCCACAAGCAAACAGGATCGCGAATAACTCAATTCGATTTTGAGAAAGGATTACTATTCGATCGCCTTTTACATACTGCTTTTCTTGAAAATAGTGAACCCATTTAGATATATGATCTGTTAACGTTTTATAATTCCATTGCTCGCCAGAATTACTGTCGATCAAAGCGGTTTTTGTCGGAGACAGTGCTGCACGTTTATATATCCAAGCTTGTTCTGTAAACACTTTGCAACCGCTCCTTTCATTACATCATAATACCGCCATCGACGTGTAAGACGTGACCATGTACATAACTTGATTCGTCTGATGCTAAAAACAAATATGCATTCGCTATTTCTGTAGGAATGCCAAGTCGCTGTAAGGCAACAACTGATTTCATTTGGTCTATAATCTTTTCTGGCATTTTAGCTACCATAGACGTGCTTGTAAAACCTGGTGCTACTGCATTAACATTAATGCCTTTACGTCCTAATTCTTTTGCCCAAGTTTTGGTCATGCCAACAACCGCAGCTTTTGAAGCAGCATAATTAGTTTGACCGACATTTCCATAAACCCCACTAACTGAGGAAGTATTTATTATTTTTCCGTATCCTTTTTCCACTAAATGTGGAAGAACTGCCTGTGTACAATTAAAAACGCCGGTTAAATTTACATCTAGAACACGTGAGAAGTCTTCCACTGTCATTTTAGACAGCATTGCGTCTCTTGTAATACCAGCATTATTTATTAAGATATCGATTGTTCCAAAATGATCAACCGTCTGTTGTACAAGTGCTTCTACACTTTCGCGGTTTGCAACGTCCACTTGAACAAATTTAACTTCATATCCTTTTTCTATTAATTCTTTTTCTTGGTTTGTACCTGTGTTTGCATCAAAATCAGCTATCACTACCTTAGCTCCTTCTTCTGCAAATCGAAGAACTGCAGCTAAACCTATTCCATTGGCTGCTCCTGTAATTATAGCGACTTTATCTTTTAACCTCATATGCTTTCTCCTCCGTTAAAAATGTTTCGATACGATTTGTTAACTGCTCCAAATCATCGATTAATGGAGAATGACCGCAATTTACTAATGGTATATAAGTGGCATTGTCTCCTAAGTCCTTCACAATTTCTTGTGTCATTTCCTCGTTCACGACATAATCCCGATCTCCTCTTAAAATAAGTACGGGAATGGTAATATCTTTTGCTTGATTTGTTCCTTCCGTTACTCCGTTATGGTAAGAGCTAATATTAAATGTGTTTAATGAATGATAGACATCCGCCAAATTTCGTTGTGTCAACATATCATCCAAATAAGCTTCATAACGTTCTTTCTCCGGTTGCTTGTGAGAATATATAGCAGCATTCCATACTGCCTTCAATCCTTCTTTATTATTAGTGTCATATAATCCTTGCATCGCTCTTGTTTTAGATGGATCATTTTCTACTTCTTCAATCGTTTGAAATCTATCGTTCATGTTTGGTGTTCCATCCTCATTTGTTCCATAGAAAGGATACCCTCTCGTTGAGGCAGATGCTAACAAAACTAACTTCTCACAGTAGTCTGGATAGTCTGCAACAAACTGCATACAAATTGCTCCGCCTGTAGACCAACCTATTAAGAAGAACTTTTCTAATGATAAAAGGTCGACAACTTCCTTCAAGTCATCTGAGAAATTCTTTATACTTTGAACTCTCGTTTGGTACGTAGACTCTCCAAATCCTCTTAAATCAATTGCATATAACGTATACTTTTGATCTAATGTTTCGATTAACACATCCCAATGTTTTGAAGAGGTCATATTGCCGTGTACTAATACAATCACTTCTTCGCCACCTGGACGTAAACGATACGCAATTGTTTCTCCATTTGCTAAAGATAATTTTGGTAAACTCATCACTTTTCTCCCCCTTGCTGACCCCATCTTACTGCTACAGCCCCCCATGCATAACCAATGCCGGCGCTTACAAGAACAGCAAGATCACCATCTTTTAGCTTTCCAGCTTCTTGTGCAAGCTCTAACGAAATAATCTGATCCATTTGACCAATATGTCCATAATCGCTCAAATAGATCGATTGTTCACTGGATAATCCTAGTTCATTTAAGATAAAATCATGAGCTGATTTTTTCATATGGAGAATAGCTAAATAGTCAATATCATTATCTGAATAACCACTTTTAAATATTGCATTACGAATGACTTTTATAAAATTTTGCATCGACTTTTGTTCAAGTCTTGCCTTCATGCCTTCAGGATCTAACACGTCTAATCTATATAATCCCTTTTGTAAATGGTCAACTGTAAGTGGTTCTTTCGTTCCGCCGACTGGTACTACTACATCTTCAGAAAAAGACCCATCTGTTATAATCTCTGACTCTAGAATAATATTTTCATGATGATCTTTTTTTAATATAATTGCTGCTCCACCCGCTCCGAGATTGAACATAAAGCGAGTTCTTTCATTTGTATAATCTATAAAGTCATTGTTTCTGTAACCACCAGCAAGTAGAACAGTATTAACGGACGAATCAGATTCCATAATATTTTTTGCTATTTTGATGGCCATAATTGTCGTCCCACAACGAAGAGCCACGTCAAATCCCCAAGCGTGATAAGCACCTATCTCTTCTTGTAGTTTAATAGCTGCAGTCCATAATGGATATTCCTTATGTTCCTCCCCAATATAAATAACTAAATCAATTGTTTTTGGATCTACAGCCCCTTTTTGTAATGCTATTTCTGCTGCTTTGATCCCCATTGCTACTGTGTGATCTTCAGGACCGGGAATTGGTTTTTGTGTAATCCCCATTTTATTTTTTACGACGTCAATTGGTAAATTAGAAAGAGCAGCAATTTCCTCGGCTGTCATGACGTTATCTGGAATATACACACCAGTACTGACAATTCCTACAGTCATTTTGCTTCCGCCTTTCTCTTAGTTGGATTGATCGCTACTGATACGCCGCCTTTGTTTTTTCTTTTCCAAAATGCATGTCGTATTGTACCAACAATTCCTCTTGGGAAAAATATTACTGCTAATATATAGATGATTCCAAAGAAAATAATCCATCTTTCGAAAATAGGATGCTCTTTAGCAAGGCCAGACAAGTAATGCTGAGCTAGTTCAATCACTCCTGCACCAATAATTGGACCTATTAATGTTCCTACGCCTCCAATTATAGTCATCAGGAGAGCATCAAGTGTTATATCCATTGTAAGTACACTCGTATTCACAAACCGTAGAGAAATAGCGTACAGGGAACCAGCCAAGCTTGCGACAACCCCAGCTACGACGGAAGCGATTACTTTATAATGCAATGTTTGAAATCCTAATGATTTTGTTCTCTGTTCGTTTTCACGTACAGCTATTAAGACTCTTCCTAAAGGAGATTCAACAAATCTTCTTAAGAAAAAGAAAACAAGTACTAAACAAGCAAGAACAAGAAGATAAAACATCATACGATCTTTAAAGAACTCTGGTGCACGAAATGTAAATCCATCATTACCATACGTAAGTGTTCTCCATTTTTCTGCAAGTACTAAAAATAAACCTGACACAGCCATTGTAAGCATTGCAAAGAAATGGCTTTTTAATCTTAAAGTGAGTAAGCCAACCAAAAAACTGATTACGGCTGCTAAGACCATACCTACTAGGATAGATAGGAAAAATATACCCAACGTTGCCTCAAAGTGATTGAGCATAATAGCGGTAGCATATGCACCCATCCCAAAAAACATTGCATGACCGAATGAGACGATCCCAGTATATCCAAGCAAAATGTCATAGCTCATAGCTAAGATAGAAAAAATAAATATTTGTGTAAGCAATATTGTCCAAGTTCTAGAGTCTGAAACAAACGGGAAAACTGTCAGAGCAGCTACCATTATTATTAATACAGCATTAGTTAATTGGAATTTTGACTTCATTTCGCATCATCCTTTCGCAGTAAACAAACCTTGTGGACGGAAAATTAATACGATTGCCATTAGCATCATATTGACCGCAAGTGATAAAGCTGGAACATAGTACGCCATGAAGCTGCCTGCAAGACCAACAAGTATTGCGGCAAGAAGAGATCCAGGAAAACTTCCCATACCACCAATGACTACTACTATAAATGCTAAAATCGCAAATTCCATACCCATTTCTGCATAAATTACCCCAGAATAAGGAGCCATAAGTACGCCGCCCAATGCTGCAAGACCAGCTCCTACCATAAACACGTATAAGAAAACTTGTTTGATATTTATACCAAGAGCTTGAACCATTTCTTTGTTCATAACTCCTGCACGTACGATCAAACCAATTTTAGTACGCTTCAGTATAAACTGGAAAACGCCAAATACTAGAAAGCCTATCAATATGATAAATAAGCGATATTTGATAATGATGACATCGCCAACTTCCCAGCTCCCTGATAATAAAGGAGGTGTTTTTGCCGCAATTTGATTTGGTCCGAAAACGACCTTCAACATTTCTGATAAAACGATCATAAAACCTAAGGTGATCAAAATTTGTTGAATGTGATTACCGTAAACGGGAGTAATAATGAGTTTCTCCGTTATAAATCCAAGCACTATACCCGTTAAAATAGCTCCTAGGATGGCAATAGTAAAACTGTCTGTTAATCCATAAAACCATACTCCAGAGAACGCTCCCCATGCAAATAACCCACCATGAGCAAAGTTTAAAACATCCATTAAGCCAAAGATTAACGTTAACCCTGCAGCCAATAGAAATATTAGCATTCCTGTAGCTAAGCCATTTATTAATAAATTGATGATTAGTTCCATTTTATTACCCCCTCACCCAATTCCTAAATACTTACGTTTTAGCTCTTCATTCTGTATTAACTCACTCATTTGACCAGATTGTACGGTCTCGCCATCATCTATTAGTGTGTATGTATCGCCAATTCTACTAGCCATAATAAAATTTTGTTCTACTAATATAATTGTAGTTTGTTTTTTCATTTCAATTATAGCTTCCATCACTTTTTCGATGACAACTGGTGCAAGGCCTTTAGATGGCTCATCTATTAACAGTAGTTTACTCTCGTTAACAAAAGCTCTAGCCATTGATAGCATTTGCTTTTGACCACCAGATAGATGTCCGCCTTCCTTTTTCCAATACTTCTTAAGATCTGGGAATAACTCCAGTACGTAATCCTGTCTTGCAAGTGCACTATCATCTTCTTTTCGCATAGCAACTTTGATATTTTCTTCAACCGTAAGTGCACCAAATATTCCTTGATCCTCCGGAACATATCCAATGCCATTTGAAGCAATATGATGTGTCGCATTTTTAGTTATATCTTTATCTTGAAAAACAATGGAACCTGAATTAGCAGGAGTCAATCCCATGATTGTTTTTAAAGTAGTTGTTTTTCCGGCTCCATTTCTACCTAGTAAAACACTTACTTCTCCTTCTTTCGCTACAAATGAAACACCTTGTAAAATGTGATATTGCCCTATATACGTGTGAACATTTTCTACTTTAAGCAAGATGCTCATCGTACAACCCTCCTAAATATGCATGCTGAACGGTTTCATTATTCATAATTTCTGTAGGTGTACCATCCGCTAGTAATCTACCGTTAAATAAAACCATAATAGAATCAGATAAATCCATAATCATATCCATTTTATGTTCAATCAATAAAATCGTCTTTTCACCTGTTTGTTTAATCTGTTTGATGACATCTAAAATGGCAGGGACTTCTTCTAAGGACATTCCAGCAGTTGGTTCATCCAACAGTAATACTTCTGTATCTAAAGCAAGTAACATCGCAATTTCTAGTTTTCGTTTTTCTCCATGTGATAGTTGATTTGCAAAAGCATTTGCTTTACTAGAAAGCAAAACTATTTCTAAAAGCTTTTCAGCCTGTATATGCAAGTCTTTATATGATGTAAAATGCCGAAGAATTTGATAACGAATATTTTCTTTGGATTGAACAGCTAAACGAACATTTTCTATTACCGTTAAATTAGGAAATACATTTGTAATTTGAAAAGAACGCCCAAGACCTTTTCTTGTACGTTGAACGGAGGAATATATAGACATTGATTCACCTCTAAAAAACACATCGCCCTCTGTAGGGTTTAACTCACCACTCAATAAATTAAAAAAGGTTGTTTTTCCTGCACCATTTGGTCCAATAATAGACTTGAAATGTTTTGCAGGCATAGAAAAATTAACATGGTCAACAGCAGTTTGACCACCAAACTTAATGGTTAGATTTTCAGTTCTCAGTATAGGTTCCATTCCACTTAACTCCTTTCAACTGTCACTCTCCATATCATAGAGAAATCTATAATATGGAGAGTGACAGACCTAATATTATTAGGCCGTCACTCAATTTTTTTTATTTATTATTCAAAATCGGTGGTTCTGTTTCTTCTGGAGATAGCTCTCTTATTAAAACTGGAACAGGATAGTCAACACCATCTTGTTTTTCTAGTTTAATAGAGTAAAGAGATTGTAATGCTTGATGATCTTCTGGTCTGAAGGTCATTGTTCCTTTTGGCGTCTCAAATGACATACCTTCCATTACCTTGATCAGCTCATTACCATCTGCATTTCCTTCAGATTTTTTCAAAGCCTCTACAATTGCGATTGCAGCAGACATTCCTCCTGGAGTAAATAAGTCAGGAACTTCACCGTTAAAACGTTTTTTGTGTTCATCTACTAACCAAGTATTAATTTCATTATCAGGAAGTGTATGATAGTAAACAGAGAAGCCTTCCATACCAACTAATGGTTCCATTACGGATAATGCAGGAATATCAGGAGCTCCTGTTGAAATTTTAATACCTTTTTCTTGTAGTTTTAAGTCAGCAATTTGATTCCAAGGAGAGTTTGCACCTGCCCACACAACAAATAAGTAGTCAGGCTTTTCTTGGATAATCTTTTGTAAGTTAGAAGTAAAGTCAGTAGCAGCTGGATCAGCGTACTCTTCCAACACTACCTCAGCTCCTAATTTTTCTGCAGCCGCTTTAAATGCAGCTATTCCATCCCATCCAAATGAATAATCTGGTGCAAACGTAGCAATTTTTACTCCTGGTTTAGCGATTGCAGCAGCACCTGCTACAGCATCTTGTGAGGAGTTACGACCAGTTCTAAAAATGTATGGATTGAACTCTGAACCTGTAATACTGTCAGCAACAGCTGGCTCAACGATCATAATTTTTTCATATTCTTCTGCTAGAGGAAGGACAGCTAATGTATCACCTGAGCTAGAGGATCCTACTAAGAAATCTACTTCATCTTCTTCCAAAAGCTTTGTTGCTTTTTGAACTGCTACTTCAGGTTTTGTTTCTGTGTCTTCAAAAACAACTTCGATTTTTTTGCCTGCTACTTCCATTGTTCCATCGGTAGCATATTCAAGACCTAACTCAAATCCATTTTTCGTTTGTTTACCATAAGACTCAAGAGCCCCAGTTAAAGAAGCAAGTACCCCAACTTTGATAGTACCGCCTTCTTCAGTCACTTCACTTGTAACTGGAGTTGTCTCGTCCTTTTCTTTTTCTGTTGTTGTAGTAGCTTTTTCGCTACATGCAGCACTGACAATTAGAACGAATAATAGCGTTAACAATAATCCCCATTTTTTTGTCATGTAAATCCCCCTTCAAAGCTTTTTGTAAGCGTTATCATGCTTCTGTTATAGAGTACAAAAATGTAGTTACAAATCAGTTACAAAAAAAGCAAATCAAAAGTTTCATGCAAATAAGAAATTTTCAAGATAAATAGGATTTCATAAAAAAGAACTTGGGTAATTACCCAAGTTCTTGTAACATTAAATAGAACGTATGCAAGATCTATCAAAATCTTATATTTTGTTTTCTTTCACTTGATCTAATACATTAGGTAATTCATTTATTGGCAACAAACCTTCTTCTGAATTAAACTTTTTAAATTCTATTTCTGTAATCTCCGTACCAAGAACATACTCTCCTATAACGATTTCAAGAAACTCCAATACTGCGTTACTATGTTCCACGTCTTCTCGGAACTCTTTAATATACAAAATAAGGTAGAATTCTTCATTCTCTTGATCTACCTCATACGTGAAAAAGACATCTTCACGACTAACTTCAAACCCATTAGATGAAATTGCTATATCATCGTCATTTCGCTGGTTAAATGCTATAATAGTGAATCTTTCCAACTGTGGTGCAGCTTCCACTAACCGTATCACGTCTGGGAAATTGTTAGGATTGCCATATGCGCTAATTGTCAGCTCGCGTTTTTTGTCTCTGTTATCTTCTAATTCAATCGAAAATGATAATTGGCGGTTTACCTTACTCGTCACCGCATCTAATTCTTTTAACAATTTCACAGAATGCTCGTCCCGTATCAAATATAATTCTTCTTCATGTTCCACAAACCATTCCCAAAATGCTTCAATAGGATCTTTTCTTTTAAATATATTCCGGATCAAATTAACACTCCTTTTATATGAAAGATATTTCTTTTTCTAATTTCTATTCATAATTTGTTATCATTTCATACATTTGTATGGTAGTTTCCATGGGCTCAATGCCAAGTTCCTGTTCAAGTGTAGTAACACAACGGTCATACCATTTTACAGATTGGGAGCGGTTTTGTAATTGATAGTAAGCGTACATCAACAGCCGATATGCTTCCTCCCAAGTTCGATCTATTCGTAGGAGCTTCTCAGCCCAATAAATTGTTTTTTCGAACTCCTTTAACCTGGTACTTGTTTGTGCTAGTCGTTCTAACACTGTAATGTAGAGTTGTTGTGCATTTTCCCGATCATGCGAAATCCATTCTATTGTTGTCTTTTCTTCATACAATTGGCCTTTGTACAATTTTTCTGCTTTTAATAGTGACTCTTTAGATATCACTGGGTTATGTTCATTTAATCCTTTATCAACATAATGATGAAAATTATCGATATCGCTAGCAATCGATACATTAGGGTTCAATCGATACATCGACTGCTTGCGGACAATGAAAAAGGATTCCTCTCTTGCTAACCGATTTGGTTCAATTACTTTTAATAGAGAATTCAAGGTTACTTTAAAATCACGGTCCATGTTTTTTTCATTGCTTTCTCCCCATAATGCATGGATAATTTCTTCCTTTGGGACAAAGCGGTTTTTATTCATAAATAAATAAGCTAATAATTCTTTTGCCTTATCTCTTTGCCAGTTTCGTTCGCTTACCTCTTTATTGCTCATATAAAGAGTAAAGGGTCCAAGCAGGTGTATTGTAAGTTGATATCCTGGGTAATTACTCACTGTATTTATCTTCAATAGATTAGATACAGTATTTACATCAATTGAGTCCGGTTTTGCGATAAGCGCTTTTTGGAGGATAGGATAATGCATTTGCAAATCATATGGTCCAAAAACCGTTTTTCTCTGTAAAAAAAATACGAAATCAAAACGAACACATAAAGTTGCAAATCTTTCAGCGTAATGAATGAACACGTCTTGATTTTCTAAATGGTGATGAATAATCATTAGCCAATAGTTCGATACCATTTCACCATAAACATCCCCACTAATTACAAACAGTCGATTAGCCTCATGAACTGTTTGTAATGCTTGATGGTGTTCATCATTTTCAAAATAAACTATTGTTAAACATATCAAAATATATGCAGATAACCAATAATCATTCCCCTTGTCCGTTTCTCGGAGACCTTTTTCACCGTATGAGATCGCCTCTTGAAAGTATCCTTGTCTAGACTTTAAAATGGATAGTCCCATATAAGGTTCGGCTTTACCCCTAGAAACATTCAACTCTTCCATTCGATTCACAGCTTTCAAGTAATAAGTTTCAGGCGTTTCCGTATCAAATGGATTATCTAATATTTCTGCATGCCCTCTACGAATCCATCCTACCGCCTCAACAAAACCTGACTTTTCACGATTTCCAGTTTCAATGCCTTTTATAGCCGCTTGTTTTGCATGCTCTACTTGTCCCATTAAAGAATATATAAAGGAAAGTAAAACCTCTGTCTCTCGATGAGAATCAGGTAAACTATTTTCATCGCTTATCCTATTTTTTAATATTTTCAGTGCTTCATTTAGCATACCTGTCCGGAGCAGAATTCTAGCATCCAAATTTCCTTCTCTTAAAATAGCTGCCTCTAACTTTTCTTGTTGAACAAATTTATTTGCCTCTTTTGCTTTTCCCAAGTTTACTAGATTTTCCGCTAATAATCTCTTTAATAACAACATTTCATGCCTTGTCATATCCGTACTCATCTCAGACCATTTAACAGCTTCTTCTAAAAAAGGTTTTGCAAATGCCGGTTGAATAGTATCTAAATAGATATGCGCAATTCCAGCATTGCCTCGACTATGATACAAATGGTTATTATGTTCCTTGGCAAAGTTGATACATTTTTCATATGCTTTTTTAGCTTTTTCATAAAAAGCTCTATATCGATGACATTCACCTTCGTAATAATAAAGCTCATAGAACTCTTCTTTTCTTTCCTCAGAAAGATGTTCTTTTAACAAATCTAACAACCAATCGAATTGTCCAGATTTGATCATCATTTCCGCAAACTGAACAATCGTCTGACCTAGAAAAAAATCATCTTTTGCTTTTACCGCATGATGAATAGATTGGACTAAATTATTTTTTTTACTGTAATATGCGGCGGCTCTTTTGTGTGTTTCCACGTAAAGAGCTTGATCTTTTTGTAACCACTTTGTTTCTAAATATTGTTGGAACAAAGAATGGTATCGATAGGCGCCGGTATCGCTTAATGCTTGGATGAAAGCATGGCTACTCGCTAATCTAACGAGATTTCTTGCTTCAATCTCTCCGAAAAAAGCATGAATATCTTCTAGAGTAAAGGTTGGGAAGATACTAAAATTTAATAACGATTGCTTATCTTCTTCGTTCATCCGTAAAAATACTTCTTCGGATAAATAGGAAAATAGATCTTTTAAAGCTGGATCAAAAAGTTCTGCTATTTGTTTACTCGTCTCTGCAACTTGCATTGCAATCAAGTGAATAGCGATTGCCCAACCCTCTGTTAGTTTCATAATTTCTTCCGCTTCGTTCAATGAAATCGTTTTATCAAAATAATCCTCAAAAAATACTTGAATTTCTTCTTCACTAAACATAAAGTCTTTTTCGCTAATTTCAACTAGCTGTCCTTTTAATTTTAGCTTTAATAATATAGTCCATTTAGGTCGACTTCTGGATGCGACAACAAGATGTATATTTGGAGGAAGGAATTCTATTATTTTTTCTACTATATAATTTATTTGAAAAACATGATCAATCAGATGAAAATCGTCTAATATAATAGTAAATGGCTTATCGATTGAAACCAATTCATTGCTAAATAGTGAGTACCAACGAGTTAATTCTGCTTCTTTTGGATACATGGATATTACTTCTTTTTCTATTAGACTTACACCAAATGTAGGGATTACTTTCCGAATGCTAAGTAATAAATGTCTTAGAAAAGGAAGAATATCATCGTCTTCTTCGGTAATGGTGTACCAGGAGTATAATTCCTTTGAATCAGCATAATATTGTGCTAAAGCTGAACTTTTACCAAATCCAGCTCCACTATGTAAAAGAGATAATTTCTTATGAGAATTTGATTTTAATTTTTTTATAAGGGATGATCTTCTCATGTAAAAGGATGAGGTCATAGGAGGGGTTAATTTTGACATAATTATTGTAGTTTGTTCCATCGCTAAACCTCCATTTTCGAAGCACGTTATTTATTACTAATACTACCATATTTTTCGTTCTAATTGAATGATAATTCAGATGTCTTAGAAAATACGGAACTATGATAAAATATAATAGAGGTTTAAGGAGAGGAAGAGAATCAATGGATTTTCCAATTTTAGAAACAAAAAGATTGAAGCTTTTAGAAATAACAGATGAAAATTTAGATGATATTTTTGCAATTTTTTCTGATCGAGAAGCAATGAAATATTATGGAATGACTCCTTTTACAAATAAGGATCAGGCAAAGAAACTGATAGATTCATTTGCAAGTAATTTTAACAATAAGCGTTCACTGCGTTGGGGAATTATATTAAAAGAAAGTGGTAATTTAGTTGGCACAGTTGGATTAAACAATTTACTAATTTCAAGCAAACGTACAGAAATTGGTTACGATTTACTCCCTACCCATTGGAAGAAAGGAATTGTTTCGGAAGCAGTTCAGGCTGTAATTCAATATTGCTTTCAAGAATTAGAGCTATTTCGTATCGGTGCAGTGACATTTCCTGAAAATGAAGCTTCCTTCAAATTGTTATTAAAATTAGGTTTTCAAAAAGAAGGATTATTAAGAGGCTATTTATATCAAAATGATCAATCGAGTGATGCACTAGTTTTCTCTTTAATAAGACCTGATTGGGATAAGAGAGAAATAAAAGAAATCTTCTAATTTCGCATTTTCCGTCGTTTTCGGCGTATAAAGGACTGTATGTTTGCTACAACAGTATCGAGTAATTTTAAAGAAGAGGGTTGTGATGAACATCACGTCCCTCTTCTTTATTTTGTACTTGAATTCTTCATACAAAAAAGGACCTAATTCATTAAGAATCAGGTCCTTTACATATTATCTTACGCTTCTAACATTTTGTTACGTAGTACCATTTGAAGGATACCACCGTGACGGTAGTAGTCTACTTCTACTTCTGAATCGAAACGAGCAAGAACATTGAATTGTTTTTCAGAACCATCTTCTGCTTTTGCTGTTACTTGTAGAATATCGCGAGGTTTTACACCTTCTGCAACATTAATACTAATTTCTTCTTTGCCAGTTAAGCCAAGACTTTCAGCATTTTCACCTGGTAAGAAGTTAAGTGGTAATACACCCATCATAACTAGATTTGAACGATGTATACGTTCAAAGCTTTCAGTAATGACAGCCTTGATACCTAATAGGTTTGTTCCTTTAGCTGCCCAGTCACGGGAAGATCCCATTCCATAATCTTTTCCACCAAGTACTACTAAACCAGTATTCGATTCTTGATACTTCATTGCTGCATCATAGATAGACATGATTTCTCCTGTTGGCCAGTACGTAGTATATCCACCTTCTGTACCTGGAGCAACTTGGTTACGAATACGGATGTTCGCAAATGTTCCACGCATCATTACTTCATGGTTACCACGACGAGATCCATAAGAGTTGAAATCACGTACTTCTACGCCATTTTCACGCAAGTATTTACCTGCTGGAGTATCTTTACCAATCGCACCAGCTGGTGAAATATGGTCTGTAGTGATAGAATCACCAAATTTCGCAACAATACGAAGTCCAGCAAGAGTTTGAATATCACCTGGTTCTTTCGATAAGCCTTGGAAGAATGGTGGGTTTTGAATGTAAGTTGATTTATCATCAAATGAATATAGAGACTCAGTTGAAGTTTCAATTGCATTCCAAGCTTCATTTTCATCAAATACGCGTGCATATTCTTTTTGGAATAGTTCACGAGTAACTACTTTAGAAAGAACGTCATTTACTTCTTCCGTAGAAGGCCAAATGTCAGCAAAGAATACATCGTTGCCATCTTTGTCTTTACCGAAAGAATCTTTTTGTAGATCGATATCTACTGTTCCAGCAAGTGCATATGCAACTACTAGTGGTGGTGAAGCTAAGTAGTTCGCTTTTACAAGTGGGTGAACACGTCCTTCGAAGTTACGGTTACCAGAAAGAACAGATGTTACAAACAAATCTTCGTCAACGATTGCTTTTTCTATTTCAGGTAGTAATGGTCCAGAGTTACCGATACAAGTTGTACATCCGTAACCAACTGTATTAAATCCAATTTCATCTAAGAACTTGTCTAATCCTGAATCTTGTAAATAACCAGTAACAACTTTTGAACCAGGAGCTAATGATGTTTTTACATAAGCAGGAACAGTTAAGCCTTTTTCTACCGCTTTTTTAGCAACTAATCCAGCAGCTAACATTACGTAAGGGTTTGATGTATTTGTACAAGAAGTGATTGCAGCGATTGCTACAGCACCAGTTGGGATTGCTACATCTCCATCCGCAAATTTTGCAGTTGCAGTTTTGTCGAATTCTTTTTCATTCAAACCGAAACCTTGAGTACCTTGAGGAGCAACTAGTGCTTCACGGTAACGAGCCTTCATATCTGATAGAGGAATCAAATCTTGTGGACGTTTTGGTCCTGAAAGGTTTGCTTCAATATCTGCCAAATTAATTTCTATAACATCTGTATATACAGGTTCTAAAGTCGGGTCAAAGAACATGTCATTTGCTTTTAAGTAAGCTTCTACTACAGCAATATGCTCTTCTTCACGACCAGTTAAACGTAAATAGTTAAGTGATTCTTCATCAATTGCGAAGTAACCACATGTTGCACCATATTCTGGAGCCATGTTTGCAATTGTAGCACGGTCAGCAAGTGGTAATTTAGATACCCCTGGTCCGAAGAATTCTACAAATTTACCTACTACGCCACGTTGACGCAATACTTGTGTTACTTTAAGTGCTAAGTCAGTAGCAGTTGTTCCGTTTGGAAGATCGCCGGTTAATTTAACACCGATAACCTCTGGAATTGGGAAGTATGATGGTTGACCAAGCATACCTGCTTCTGCTTCAATACCACCAACACCCCATCCTAATACACCAAGACCATTAATCATTGTTGTATGTGAGTCAGTACCAACTACTGAATCTGGGAATGTTTCTAAAGTGCCATCTGTATTTTCATTCACGTGTACGATTGGAGCTAAATACTCTAAATTTACTTGGTGAACGATACCAGTAGCTGGTGGAACAGCGCGGAAATTATCGTATGATGTTTGAGCCCATTTTAAGAAGTTATAACGCTCAGCGTTACGTTCGAACTCAAGATCCATATTTGCTTTTAATGCAGTTGATGTACCATATTTGTCTACTTGTACAGAATGGTCAATTACAAGGTCGACCGGAATAGCAGGGTTAATTTTATCTGGATTTCCACCCATTTCATTCATAGCTGAACGTAATGAAGCTAAATCTACTACTACTGGTACGCCAGTAAAGTCTTGTAGTACAACACGGGAAGGTTTAAAAGGAACTTCTGCCTCTGTGTCTGCATCTTTACCCCATTTTGCTAATTGGTTTACATGATCTTCTTTAATAACATATCCATCATATTGTCGCAAAACTGATTCTAATAATACTTTAATTGAATAAGGAAGGCGTGATACTTTTGCGATACCAGCTTCTTCGATTGCAGCTAGACGGTAGTAGTTATACTCTTTACCATTTAGCGAAAAAGAAGCGCGGCTGTTGTGTAGGTTACTATTTGCCATTATTATTCCTCCTAATGTCTATTGAGAAGACTCTATCTAGTGACTTTTCTCCACTCCCTATCATACTCGAATAAAGTCTATAAGTAAATTACATTAAAATTATTATAAGTGATAATTATTCCTTATGACCTTTTATTTTTTCAATCGTTTTTTCTAATTGTCTTAAATGTCTTTTTTCATGATATCCTACAAAGGAAAACCATTGAACTAACGGTAATTGTCCAAATATAGGATGTTTTAATGATTTTTTATTAAGTGTTTCCTTATCGGAAGATTCATATACAGAGAGAAGTTCCATCCGAGCGGTATGAAGAGTGGTTTTCATCTCTTCAATAGTTTGGAATTCAGTAGACGGCACAATATAGGTCGGTGCTTTAGCTTTGATAATACGTAATGTTGAAAGTTGTATTGGCTTTCTTCTTGCCTTCGGGCTTTTGGGATTAGCTAATTGATACGTAATACCATCCTTAATAACATTCTCAAGCTTTATTAAGTGTTCGATGATTTCTTTAGGTGACCATGCATCTGGTTCGGGCTTTTGATTGAATTGTTCATCATTTAAAAGTTCTAACTGTTTGAATAAAGCCGCTCTAATTTTATTATTCTTTTCTATAAACATTCGATTCCTCCAAACTTATTTATTCATTTTTTATATACCCTTCCTGATTAACAAACAATCCAACATTTTCTTTTGAACAAAAATATGAGAGAATAATCCATTAGAAAGGAAGTTTTTTATGATTGCTTTAAAAGAAATGACACCAATTAACGATCCGTGGGAAGCTTATCGAGACATCGAAGAACACGGAAATCTTACATTATCCAATATAGAGTTTACTACTACACACCTGTGTAACATGCGTTGTGCACATTGTGCAGTTGGGTACACTTTACAAACAAAGGACCCTCTTGCTCTTCCGATTGATTTGATTTTACAACGACTAGAAGAAATTCCACACTTGAAAACGATTAGTATTACTGGTGGAGAACCGATGCTATCTAAGAAGTCTGTGACTCAATATGTTTTGCCACTACTAAAGTATGCACATAATCGTGGCGTTCGTACACAGATTAACTCCAATCTAACACTTGAACCTGAAAGATACTTGTTAATCGCTCCTTATTTAGATGTACTACATATCTCTCATAACTGGGGAACCATAGATGAATTTGTCGAAACCGGCTTTGCAATGATGGAGAAAAAGCCTACATATGAGCAACGTGCACGACTTTTTCAACGAATGATTGATAATAGTAGAATGCTTTCTGAAGCTGGGGTTATGGTTTCTGCCGAAACAATGCTGAACAAAAAAACTCTTCCATATTTAGAACATATTCATCGACAAATCGTAGATGAGATGAAATGTGCTCGTCATGAAATACATCCTATGTATCCTTCCGATTTTGCTAGTTCCTTAACTTCACTTACATTGGAAGAAACACACGAGGCTATAGAGAAAATTTTAGGCTTCCGAGATGAGAACGTTTGGATGCTGTTTGGAACATTACCATTTTATCCATGTAGTAAAACGGAAAGAAGCCTTCACTTGCTTAATCGTTTAAATAATAGTAAAAATGTATCCGTACGAAATGATCCGGATGGTAGATCAAGATTAAATGTTAATATCTTCTCTGGTGAGGTTATTGTGACGGACTTTGGTGATGCACCGCAGCTTGGTAACATCCTAACGGACACCCTTCCGTCTATATTTGAAAAATGGATGGCTTCCCCACTTTCCAAAACTCTTAATTGTCATTGTCCTGCAGTAAAATGTTTGGGCCCTAATATACTAGTAAAAAATATGTATTATAAAGAAGATACATTTGTAAGTGGGTCAGTAAAATAAACATAGAGAAACCGAACGTTAAGTTAGCGTTCGGTTTCTTTCAATACAATTAGTTTACATAATAAAATTATTTTTCACTCTAAACTGTTGACTTAGTTTTAATGAATGGAAAAAAATTCGACAGCAAGGTCTAATAAAAATATAGTGTGAAGAATCACAAACCATATTGCTTGTTTATTCAACTTTTTTGTCATTTGTCTATCCATATTTTCCACTCCCCTTTTTGCAATTATAATATGCATCATTCAAAAAAGCAAAATATTTAGAACTTTCCATTTTAATTTTTTCATAGCTTTATTATTTTATATTATTCATAATAAGAAGAAATGGAAGGGAGTTGTTTAATGTTGAAAAAAGCTTTAATTGTTGTGGATTATACAGTTGATTTCGTGGCAGATAACGGAGCATTAACATGTGGAAAACCTGGACAATTAATAGAGGATTCAATTGTACAGTTAACGAAAGAGTTTATAGTAAATAATGAGTTAGTTGTTTTTCCTGTTGATCTGCATGAAGAAAATGATCCTTATCATCCTGAGTCAAAACTTTTTCCAGCCCATAATATTCGTAATTCCCCAGGTCGTGAATTATACGGAAAGTTAAATTTAGTATATGAAGATAACAAAGAGAAAATAATTTGGTTGGATAAAACACGTTACAGCTCATTTGCAGGTACTAATTTACATCAGATTTTAACAGAACGTAATATAGAAGAGATCCACATAGTAGGAGTTTGTACAGATATTTGTGTTCTTCACACGGCAGTTGACGCTTACAATTTAGGCTTTAGAATTGTCATTCACGAAAATGCTGTAGCAAGCTTCAATGAACAGGGACATGACTGGGCTCTAGGTCATTTTGCAAACTCTCTTGGTGCATTAGTATTAAAAAAATAATCGCTTGATGTTTAGGTCTTCTCATTTATGGATATATAAAGAGTGTTACCATATCAACATTCTTAAAGGAGATGAAATAAATGGGATTTATATTATATCTAATTATTGGTGGTATCATCGGATGGCTAGCAGGATTAATTTTAGGTAAAGATATTCCAGGTGGTATTATCGGTAATATTATTGCGGGTATTATCGGAGCTTGGATTGGTGGGCTAATATTCCCAGACATGGGTCCAGTTATATGGGATATGGCAATCATTCCAGCTTTAATCGGAGCTATCATTTTAGTTGCAATACTTAGTCTTATTTTAAAAGCTATGCGAAAATAATAAAAAGGATGGGTTGTTATAACCCATCCTTTTTATTTTCTTTTTTTATAGAAGCAGCTTGAATTTCGTCTAACTGACTTTCGTATAAATTATAAAAATGTAGAACATCCTCAACATATTTATCACTTCTGTTATAATTGAAAATCGCTTTTTCAATTTCCCCATCTGCAGCCCCACTAGCTGCTAAATAATTTGCAGCACTAAAAATTGCATCTTCCATATCATATGGATCTGCCTTACCATCCCCATTTGCATCTACTCCGTAGCCACCATACTTAGCGATTATATCTGGGTTCACTTTATCCTTGTCTGGTATATCCCCTTTCCCTAAGCCTTCACAACTAGGATGAGACCAACCGACAAAGGTACAAGGCATAAATTGTAAATGTCCTTCTGCTCCAACAGGAGAAAGCAATGGATCCATTGTGGAGAATTTCGTTTCAATACGATGATGAGCAGCTAAAAGTGTCCAGGGTACACCATACTGCTCTTCAGCTTTTTTATAGATGGATATATATTCTTTGGGAACATCTAGTTTATTCTTACCTGTGGAAACAGATTGAACGGATTGTGCCCATTCCTGTATAGCAGGGATTCTTTGAAGTTCTTGCCAACCGATGATTGCTAAAATATAAATAGTAATTGTGCAAGGTAGAAGTAATATTATCATCCATATTTTAGCCTTATAGGATATATTCTTTTTTTGTTTCATTGCTCTTTTTCACCTATCCCATGAATTACTTTTTATATTCTGCTAGCAGATGTTTTAGTGAAAGTGGTTTATTAAAATAATATCCTTGAAGATAGTGACACTTCAAATCATTCAAGTTAGTAACCTGGAACAGATCCTCGACACCCTCTGCCAAAATTTTTAAGTTTAAATTATGTGCTAACGAGATAATGGATTGTACGATTGCTTTAGTCTTTGGTTTATGAATTGCTTGAGTAAAGCTCTGATCAATTTTAATAATATCTACCGGCAATAGTTCCAAGTATTTGAAGGAAGAATAGCCTGTCCCAAAATCATCTATTGCTATTTGAAATCCAATTCTTTTTAACTCTTGTAATGATTTTAACACAAAATCAGTATACTCCATGATAATTGATTCGGTTATTTCTAATACTATTTTATTCGGATGTATATTGGTTTCTTCTAGTATTTTCTTCGTTCGCTTAATATAATCTTTTTGATAGAATTGACGGGCAGATACATTAATGCTAAACAACATTTCCTTCCCTATCTCCTTTTCTATGATAGGGATGCTTCTACATGTTTCTCGTAAAACAAAGTCACCAATTTTAATAATATGTCCACTCTTTTCTGCAACTGGTATGAATTCTCCGGGAGAGATTATTTTATCTTCGTGCTTCCAACGGACAAGTGCTTCAACTCCAATTATTTCATTTGTTTTAGAAGCAATTTGTGGCTGAAAGTTTAAGTACAGTTCCCCTTTATCTAATGCGTTATGTAAGCCCTCTTCTAGGTATAATTCTTTGTTTGCTAAGTCGGACATTTCTTTCCGGTAAGGTACGTGTTTAAGCCCACCATTTTTTTTAGCTTCGTCAGCTGCGAGCTCTGCAAACCGTAATAATTCAGAAGCATTTCTTGAGTCAATTGGACAATGAACAGATCCAACACTTATCGAACTTACGATCTCTTTCCCATATATAAATAGTGGATTTGTGGAATCTATTAAAAGAGTTTCGACAAATTTTACAACTTCATCATAGGAACGATTTCTTAATATGATAACAAATTCGTCTGCTCCCCATCTTGCTACCATACCTGAAGAAACAACATATTTATTATTCCTTAAACGGTTTGATATATCCATCAGGACTAAATCCCCACTATCATAACCATGTAAATCATTTATCATTTTGAACCGATCAAAATCAACGAATAACAGATGAAATGTTTCTTTTTTCGATATTAAATTATGTAAAGTAGCTTGTAACGATCCTCTATTTTGTAGACCTGTCAAATCGTCTACAAATTCTTTCAATAAAAGATCCTGCTGAATCTTCCACGATTGCTTCATCAAATATAAAAGTAAAAGAGCGCTTATACCTATGTAAATAAATGATTTAATGATAGAAATTGTTTTCCCATTAGGAAAGTATTTAAATAATAACGAATCTGAAAACAAAATCCAAAGAACACTAGTAATGGTATAAATAATAACTATTTGAAAAGATATTTTTCGATATGTCTTTTTATACAATCTGTGGAACACCACCCATCTAACTTCCTAGAAAAACAATAGCATAAATTGACTATAAACAATAGTCTATAAATTTAAAAAGTAGCTATACAAGAGAATTGTTTTTTTGTAGTCTGATAAATGGAGGTGTTTACTATGTGGCAAGACTTTAAGAAGTTTGCATTTAAAGGGAACGTGTTAGATTTAGCTATTGCGGTGGTAATAGGAGGAGCGTTTGGTAAAATTGTTTCTTCATTAGTTGAAAATATCATTACGCCAATAATTGGCTTACTTTTATTTAATGCAGATTTTTCAACGTTAAAGTACAAAGAAATTTTATTTGGAGAATTTATCAAGTCGGTATTTGATTTCTTTGTGATTGCATTTTCTATTTTCTTGTTTGTTCGATTATTGTCAAAATTTAAGCGTAAAGAAGACGTAGCAGAAGCTGTGGAAGAAGCTCCACCAGTTGATGCAAAAGAAGTATTGCTTGAAGAAATTAGAGATTTATTGAAAAAGCAAAACAATGTTTAAAGAAGTAACAAAAATGCCTAACCATGAAATTATTTCGTGGTTAGGCATTGTATATTATTTTCCATCTTCAATAAGCGTTTCAACATCAATAACAATTTCTTCTTTTGGTACATCAGTTGACCCATTATAGTTTTTTACAACTACACCGTTTTGATCCACTAAATAAAATGATACTCCATGAATTACTTGATCTGTATTGGGATCGTCTTTTACTAATGTTTTAAAATTATCAGCTGCAAATTTGGAGATATCCTCTTGTTTATAGCCCGTTAAAAGTTGCCATTTACTGTCGTCTGCTACATCATAGTTCCCTAAATACTCCTGAAGTTTTTCTGGTGTATCGACTTCCGGATCTACACTAAAAGCTACTATGTTATAATCTTCTATTCCTTTGTCAACTAACATCTGCTGAATATCACTCATATTAAATGTCATAGGAGGACACACTGTTTCACAATTCGTAAAGATAAATGTTGCCAACCATACTTTGCCTTTTAAATCATTCAAAGAAACATTTTCATTGTGTTGGTTCGTATAATTGAAATCTTGCACTTCCCAATTTGTTTGGGCTTCAAAGTTTCCACTACTACCACATCCTACGAGTACCACTACAGAAATGATAATAACAGCTATAAATTTCTTCATTTATGAGACCTCTCTTTTCTATTCATAGCCTTATCTTAACGAAACAAATATGTTCATTCAACTACTATGTCTCGTGTATTTCAACAGTTTTGTGACTAGACTACTCATTTTAATGATAACAGTACAATTTTGATTTCTTCTAGTTTCCCTTCTACTCGGTGCATTAAATAAAATGACACGAAAATTGGAAAGCCTACATCTTGAATCAATGAAAACCACTGTTCCATAGTATCACTTCCTTTTTTAAAAAGACTCTCCTTGAAGGAGAGTCTCAGTCTGTAGACAACTCAATTTTGAGTTCATAGAGTTGTATATTAAATTCGGCAAGGACCCCCATCTCGCTTTCCGTGGGCTTGGCTTCATCCTCCTTGGCCAACACGATGTTGGTCATGCAATTGTTGCCGCAAAAGTTCTTTTGCGACGAGCTTTGCGCAGGAGCAGGATGCGGCGAGCTTAGATTGCCTTCCCCTCAACTGTGGGGTCTTCAGCTTAAACTGTTCCCACAGGGGTCTTCGTGCTGGTCCTTGCCTTATAAACAATTCCTAATAGATATCTACTATCTTTATTTTAATTGGATTAAGCAACCTGTTTTGATAGATTTTTTTATTCATTGTCGTCAATCTGAGACTCTCCAAGAAGGAGAGTCTCGGAATCTTAGATAATTTGTGTGACGTTTCGCTCAACTACTTTTGCGCTTTTCACAGCAGAAACTGGTCTTCCTGCAACATGAAACACATTGCTCGCTATGATAGCTGCCATACCTGCCTCAATTTCTGCTTCCGTTAATGTGTCCTTTGGATTATCTACTGTAACCATTAACAATTTTCCGTTTTCTGTTTCAAATTGAAGTTGTAATGTTTTTGCCATTCCATTTCCTCCTTATTAATGTTAGATTATATTGGATGTTTCTACTTTTTCAGCTCCAATATAGGGGCTGTTCGAAAAGCTTGCTAGTGTGATAGCAACAGTGTCTAATCCATTCGCTGTAGCTGCTGCTAGTATATTTCGATAGGATTTAGACTTTGTCTTCATCTTCCCGTCACCTGTTAACCCTCCTTCAAATGTTAACTTCAGTACTGCTTGTTTGTATTCAAGATTCGCCATGTGTATCACCTCCTTTCAACAAGTAGATAGAGTCTTTTTAAAAGAAAGGATACATAGAGAGTGAAATTTTTTGGGGAACATCTTATACTTAATATAGAAAAACGAGGTGAATAGATTTGTTACAGGGTTGGTTTTTGTGGTTTATATTATTTTGGGTAGTAGTTTTAGTTACTTTAATGGCAATTGGTGGATTCTTTATGTTTCGTAAATTCTTAAAGGCTTTACCTAAAGACGACGGTAAATCTGACTTAGACTGGGAAGAATATTATGTTGATAAAACCATTCATCTATGGAATGAAGATCAAAAGGAACTCTTAAATGAATTAGTTAGTCCAGTCCCAGATCTCTTTAGACCCGTTGCTAAACAGAAAATTGCTGGTAAAATTGGTCAGCTGGCCCTTGAAGAAAAAGCTACTTCCATTTCGCGTGAATTACTAATCAGGGGCTACATTATAGCAACACCTAAAAGGGATCATAAATTTCTAAGAAAAAAATTAGCGGAATTAAATATTGACGTTACTCCGTATACTAAATTTTTTGAGCTATCTGAAGTAAGTCCAAAGAAACGATAAAAAAGCGAGCGGCCCTTTATGAGAGCCCCTCGCTTTTTAACTTTTATACAAAAGATTATGCTTTTTGTAGTTTTCGAAATTGTAAATACATAGCAATTCTCCAAGGAACAATCATACCAAAGGCTAAAATCCAAAACATACCGCTAAGTTCCCCCACATCAATCGAAGAACTTAAAATTAGCTTACCAACCAAACGGACTATTAGTAAACCAATCAAAATGAATATAAATGCTTTAGATTGCTTTAAGTAGATTTCACCATCTCTTTTTTCAAACTTAGAAGTCCAAATTAAAACAGAAGAAAACACGATTCCTACTGCGAGTGCTTCGATTATTTCCATCCCTGATACTCGAAAGAATGGAAAAACAAACATCAGAGCACCAGTGGACATAAACAATGGTGGTAGCAATATTTTTTTAACACTTGCGGGCTTTTTTGCTGCCTTTGCACGTATTGTTGTTACCAATATTCCCATTCCTAGAGCTATCACGGTAGAAACAATAATCATTATATTTGGTGAAATTTTTTCAATCATGATAATTCTCCATATCATTTAGTTCTTTTAATATTCTACGAACATCATCTGTTTTTACAAACCTTGCATATCGTTGATATTCCTTTTTGTTCTTATAAAATAATACGACAGGAGCAGTATACAAAGATAACTGTCCTGCCATTTCTGGTACTTCTGCTGCATTAACTACATAAAAAGGGATTTCCACTTCTTTTTGCAAATTTTCTATTTGGGGATATAATCCTTCACAAACAGAACAATTAGTTGTTTTCACAAACAGTAACAGTGCAGATTCCTTCTCAACAACTTCCAACCAATGATGGTAGCTATTAATAAGTTTCATCAATTTTCATTCCAGCTAGTTACATTCTGCAATACTTGAACGATTTGATCGGGATTAAATGGTTTTGTAATGAAATCCTTTGCCCCATTTTCAATTGCTTCCACAATTAGTTTTTGTTGACCTAGTGCAGTGACCATGACAATTTTTGCATCTGGATACTCTGTTACAATAGCTTTAACTGCCTCAATTCCAGTCATTCCTGGCATTGTAATATCCATTGTCACTACATCAGGCAATAATTGTCGATACAATTCTACTGCTTCATTTCCATTAGATGCTTCTCCAATTACTTCAAAATGTTGATTTTCTAGCATTCTCTTGATAGTTGCACGCATGAAAACGGCATCGTCGACTACTAATACTGTTGGCATCGTCAGGCCTCCCTCACTTTAAAATCCAGTAAAGTCACCAAAAAACGGACTTAAAAGTCGAATAATATAAGTTAATCCATCAAAAAATAATAATATTCCTAGAGCAATCATGAAATATCCGCCAATTTTCACGATTAAATTACTATTCTTACGAATCCAATTAAGTCGTGTAATAAAGAAAGATAACACGAAAAATGGAATAGCGAATCCTAGGACGTAGGCTAACATATACCAAACTCCTGCGTCAGGATTTGATCCCGCCATTAAGAGAACCGCAGCTAATATTGGACCGGTACAAGGTTGCCACCCTGCAGCAAAAGCCATACCAATCAATGTAGTTCCAAAATACCCGGAGGGACGGTTTTTAAACTGTAATCTTTTTTCTTTCATCAAAAACTCTGGCTTAAAAACACCAATTACTATTAAACCAAAAATAACAATAAAAATAGCACCGACTTGGCGTATTAAATCATCATATTGAATGAAAAATGTCCCTACTAACGAAGTTGCAAAACCTAATGCGATAAAAATAATGGAAAAACCTAATAAGAAGAATAAAGTATGTAGCATCCCTCTTCTTTGCATCAATTTCTTATCTGTTTTTATTTCTTCCAATGACATTCCAGTTATATAAGATAAAAATGCTGGATACAAAGGCAATGTACAAGGAGAAATAAAACTTAAAAACCCTGCACCAAAGGCCAAAAATAAATTAATATCGGTACTCACGGCTGTCTTCCTTTCCGAGTTACTCTCCCTATCGTACCAAATTTCATTCACTTTTACTCTACTAATGCTTGTGACAGCTTTTTGACTATTTTATATCTCGTTATTTAAAATGATTGGTAATTACCTTATGGCTTCAACAACGCCATTCTGAAGCAGATACATTTTATGATACAAACCTTTTTCGTTCAAGAGTTCTTGATGTGTACCTCGTTCCACAATTTCTCCGTGATGTAGTACTAGTATTAATTCTGCATCTTGAATCGTACTTAATCGATGGGCGATGGCTATTGTAGTTCTACCTTTACGCATCTTCTCTAAGCTACTTTGGATTGCCACTTCAGTTTCTGTATCTATATTTGCTGTTGCTTCATCCAAAACTAAAATTTTCGGATTTGTAGCAATTGTACGTGCGAATGCCACCAATTGTCTTTGTCCGCTGGAGAATGTAGATCCTCTTTCTGTCACTTTTTGTTTATATGAAAACGGTAGCTTTTCAATAAAGTTGTTAGCTTGCACAAATTCTGCTGCTGCCTTAACTTCCTCTTCAGACATATCTTTATCATGTAATCGGATGTTACTTTCAATATCACCATAAAACAAAAACGGATCTTGAAGCACAAGGCCTACTTTTTCTCGGATTTCTTCTGTTTTAAAATCCTTAACTGAATGCCCGTCTATTTTAATATCACCTTGTTCAAACTCATAAAAACGCATTAGTAAGTTGATAATGGAGCTTTTTCCACTTCCCGTATGTCCTACTAGAGCTACTGTTTGACCAGGTTCTGCTGTGAAGGAGATATTTTTTAACACATCCGTTTTACCATCGTATGAAAACGTTACATGTTGAAATTCAATTTTTCCTTCTTCAATTTTAGCTTTTGCATTATCCTTTTGAGCAGGGGCTAAATCTTTCTCGTCTAGTAAAGTGAACACTCTGGATGCCGCAACGATTGCTTGTTGAAATATCGAAAGACGTTGCATCACTTGATTGATTGGTTCAAAGAATCGATCTATATAAGTTACAAAAGCATAAATTACCCCTACTTCTACGAAATTGTTCATAGAAGTTATCCCAAAGTAGCTTAATACCATAATAATGGCTAAGGCGTACACTAAATCGATCGCAGGACGAAGAAGAATACTATCTAACTTAATATTACGTTTTCCTGCATTCCAGTGTGAGTCATTAATATCATTAAATTCATCCTGTAAACGGTCTTCTTGTCTGAAAGCTTGAATCATAGTCATACCTTGTAAAGATTCTGCAAGCTTTGCATTTAATTGACTCAGTCTTTCACGTAAATCCTGATAAACGACAGAGCTGTACTTTCTATATGTTCGAATGATTACAAACATTATAGGTAATAAAATCGTTGCGAACAATGCTAATTTTACATTCAATATAAACATAGCAATATAAACACCAACTATTAAAAACCCACTTTGAAGGAAGCCTACTAATACGCTGACAAACATATCTTTGATAGCTTCTGTATCATTTGTTACACGTGACACAATACTTCCGGCTGGCGTTTTGTCAAAGTAACGCATCCCCAACTTATGCACTTTAGAAAACACATCAATTCGCATTTGTTGAATAATTTTCAGTGCAATTTCTTGGAATTTTAAAAGTTGGAAATAACTAATGATTACATTCCCGATTTGTATAAATATATAACCTAGTGCTAATCCCACTAGAGGTCCAGTTGGAAAACTTTTAGGTGTTAAATAATTGTCCATAAATACCTTGATTAAATATGGTCCCAATATATCTCCTGTTACAGTTAATACTAGTAAAAATAAAGCTATACATACTGCTTTCGTATGTGGTTTTAAGTATGTTAATAATCTTTTTAAAATCATCCATTGGTCTTTTCCGGTTAGCTGTGGCTGCTTCTCGTTCATTGTAACTCACCACCCTTTTCAACTAAAGATTCTAGTTGCTGTAATTGATACATTTCATAATACATTCCTTTTAAGTCCATCAATTGGTCATGAGAGCCTTTTTCAATAATAGTTCCTTCACTCATTACAATAATTTGATGGGCATGTTGAATAGCACTTAAACGATGAGAAGTTATAATAGTAGTTTCATCCGTTCGTTTTTCTTTTAATGCCTCTAAAATAGCTTCCTCTGTTCGCGCATCAACTGCAGATAAGGAATCATCTAAAATGAGGAGCTCTGGTTCCATCAGTAATGCCCGAGCAATCGAAATACGTTGCTTTTGACCTCCAGATAAAGAAACCCCACGTTCTCCAACGATTGTTTTATAGCCATCTGTGAATTGCAATATATCCTCATGAATATATGCTAGCTTCGCCGCTTCTTCCACCTGTTCACTTGTTGCGCTAGCATTTGCAAAGGCTATATTCCCAGCAACTGTTGTGGAGAATAAAAAATGATCTTGTGGTACATATCCAATAGCTTCACGTAAGCTTTTTTTCTTATACGCATCAATGGAATGATTACCATAGATAATTTCACCTTGATAACCTTCAAACTCTCTCATTAATAGCTTTAATATAGCAGTCTTTCCAGAACCAGTTTTTCCAACAATCCCTAACGTTTCACCACGTTTTAAAGTAAAATGAACATCATGTAAGGCAACTCGATCATCTTCTGGAAATTTGAATTCCTCTAGATCAAATTGTAAATCTCCTTCAGGTTTTTGATCTAAAGCTCCTTCTTTATCATCAATCTCTATTTTTTCCTCAAGCAAATTCTTAATTCGATCATAGGAGGCACTACCTCGCTCGACAATGTTAAATAGCCATCCAAATGCTAACATTGGCCATACTAGTAGTCCTAAATAGGATGTAAAAGCAAATAAGTCACCAATAGTCATTTCATCAGCAAGGATGAAACGAGTACCGAATATAATAGATAAGAAGAAACATGCTCCTACTATAAGTGATATTGTAGGGTCAAATAAGGAATCTACCTTTGCAACACGAATATTTTTTTCTACTACTTCTTGGGACAATTGAACAAATTCTTCCGTATCTTCTTTCTCTTGCCCAAATGTTTTTATAACTTTAGCACCTGAAATACTTTCCTGTGCTTTATCATTTAAATCGGAAAATGCTTCCTGTGCATAACGAAAACGTTGGTGTAAAAGCTTGCCATAATAACTTGTTAAAATGGCCATAAGAGGAAGCGGTAAAAGTGCAATAATCGTTAGTTTCCAGTTAATCGTAAATGCCATGGCTGCAATAACAAATCCACCTGTTGTAATAGAATCTACTAGAGTCAATACGCCTGCACCTGCAGTCTGTTGTACTGCTGACAAGTCATTCGTTGCATGGGCCATTAAATCCCCAACACGTTTTTTTTGATAGAACGATGGAGACATTCTCGTAAAATGATGAAAAAGATTCCTTCTTAGCAGTCTTGCCAAATAGATGGCTGATCCGAAAATCATAATACGCCAATAATAACGCAAAATATACATCCCTGTAGCAGCAAGTGCAAGTATACCGAGCCATTTTACTAAAAATGCTGTAGTTAATGTTCCTTTACTTATTTCATCTACTACATATCCAATTATTTTTGGCGGTAGTAGCTGGAGAAAAGCAACAAACATCAGCATTAGAATTCCTATTAAATACTGCTTTTTCCTTTCTTTAAAAAACCATCCTAAATCTAAAAAAACCCTCACAATTTTTCCCCCATATTTACATATTAAGACTTTACTAGTTTAGCAAATGTTTGAACATTGGGAAAGGTACGAAAACAAAATTATTCGGATTCTGAAATAACTATACCTATTGTTGCGGAAATAAATTTATTGTTAACACTTTATTCACTTTTTTAAAAAAATTTTGCTACTTTAGCTAACTAAAGCTACAAAACAGTATATACTTTTAACATGAAAAAATTTATATCGACAAGGAGTGTTTCATTTGAATCAAACTAATACACGTGCTTTTAATTTTAACGCAGGGCCTTCTGCACTTCCGTTAGAGGTACTAGAAAAAGCACAAAGAGAACTGATTAATTTCCGTGGTACAGGAATGTCCATAATGGAAATGAGTCATCGTAGTTCAACATTCGAGGAAATACATAATGGTGCAATTGCCCGATTGAAAAAACTTTTTTCTGTTCCAGATGATTATGAAGTACTTTTCTTGCAAGGTGGAGCAAGCTTACAATTCTCTATGATCCCAATGAATTTTCTTAATGCTGGACAAAAAGCTGGTTATATTATGACTGGTTCTTGGTCAGAGAAAGCATTTAAAGAGGCAAAATTGTTTGGAGAACCTTATCAGGTTGCAAGTACAAAAGAAAACAAGTATCGGAACATTCCTTCATTACAAGATATGCAATATGATTCAGATGCTGCTTATGTACATTTAACTTCAAATAACACAATTTATGGTACAGGCTGGTTTGACTTCCCAGATACTGGGGATGTTCCTTTAATTGCGGATATGTCTAGTGATATTATGTCTAAACCTGTTGATGTAAGTAAATTTAGTATGATTTATGCTGGTGCACAGAAAAATCTTGGTCCATCTGGTGTAACTGTTGTTATTATCCGCAAAGATTTTCTTGAAACTGCAAACACAGAAATTCCAACTATGCTAAAGTACAGTACATTTGTTGAGAACAATTCTTTATATAATACACCCCCTACATTCGGTATTTATATGTTAGGAGAAGTGTTGAATTGGATGGAAGAAAAAGGTGGACTAACAGAAATCGCCAAACTAAATGAGGAAAAAGCAAAAGTTATCTACGATGTTATTGATCATAGCAATGGTTTTTATACTGGACATGCTTCTCCTGAAAGCCGTTCTCTTATGAACATCACTTTCCGAGTAGCTGATGAAGAACTGGAAAAGCAGTTTTTAGTGGAAGCAAAAGAGGCAGGTTTTGTAGGCTTAAATGGACATCGATCTGTAGGTGGCTGCCGTGCATCTACTTATAACGCTGTTCCTTTAGAAGTATGCCAAGCACTAAGCAATTTCATGGTTGAATTTCAAAACAAACATCAGTAAAAAAAGAAGAAGCCCTTGCCGTTAAAAACACTTGGCAAGGGCTTCTTCTTCTTTTATCTATGACCTTCTTTTCTTGCTTGTATATATCCATAATATGCACAAGTTCCGTTTTGAGAGATATCTTTCACTTCAAACCCACACTTTTCGTAGAATTTAAAATTGTTGGAAGAAGTATGAGCAAACCAATCACCGTGAGGCAATTTCTGTACACATAGTTCCACTAGCTTTTTACCGATACCTGTCCCGCGATATTCAGATAATACAACTAAATCTAATATGTTTGCCACCATTATTTGATCCGAAATAACTCGAATCATTGCTATCATTTTATTCTCCTTCCATACAGTAAATGCCCAGGTAGAATTATTGAATATTAATGGGAATTTTTCTTTCTGCCAATCTGGAGTATTTCTCGCCCATCCAGCATCTTCAAAAAGTTGTTCTACATATTGTGCCGGTACCCCCTCGGTACCTTCTCTAATTATTAAGCCGTTAAAGTATAAATACATTACACAGCACCCCCATGTTTGTAAATAGTATTCGGTACTCAGGTAACTATCTCCTCTTTAAATAGACTAATTATTTTTTATCCTCTATAATAACAACTGTAATTATAAAAATACGAACAATAAGGTGTAATTTATGGGAAAATATACGCAAATATTTCAAGGAACTGCTTTTTCAAGTAAGTCATCAAAAGAAGTCCAAATTTTAAAAGATTATCTTTTCTGCATTAATTCGAACGGAATGATTGAAAGAATAATTGCTTCAGATGACACGGATTATGTAACCTTACTGGAGACTTATCATGACAGTGAAAATTTTCACCGTTTAGCCGATGGACAATATCTTTTACCCGGATTTATTGATCTTCATGTACACGCACCCCAATGGGCTCAAGCTGGAACAGCATTAGACATTCCACTCTATGATTGGCTTAACACATATACTTTCCCTCTAGAATCTAAATTCTCTGATTTAGCATTTGCAAAAAATGTATACGATGAAGTAGTAAACACGCTTTTAGCAAACGGAACAACTACTGCACTTTATTTTGCAACGGTTCATAAGGAAGCGAGCCTCTTGCTAGCTGAAATCTGTGCCGAAAAAGGTCAGCGAGGTCTAGTTGGAAAAGTAGTAATGGATTCTCAAGAAGAAAATCCTGATTTCTATCGAGATACTGACACTCAGACCGCATTAGAAGACACAGAGGAATTTATCCTTGCAGTGAAAGAGTTAGCAAAATCTACTAAACAAGGTGTCTATCCTGTAGTTACGCCACGCTTTATTCCTAGCTGTACAGACGATGCCTTAAAAGGTTTGGGAGAATTAGCTGCTAAATATGATACATATATTCAGTCGCATTGTAGTGAAAGTGATTGGGAACATGAGTATGTACAAAATCGTTTTCAGAAGAATGACGCGTTTGCTTTAAATGATTTCGGGCTTCTACGCGAAAAATCTGTGATGGCTCATTGTAATTTTTTAAATGATGCGGATGCAGAGTTATTTGCAGAAACGGGAACGGCTGTCAGCCACTGCCCCGTTTCCAATGCTTACTTTGCAAATAGCGTCATACCAATCGCTCATTTGCATTCTAAAGGTGTTGAGATTGGGTTAGGATCGGATATTTCCGGTGGATTTTCACCTAGTCTTTTCGATAATGCTAGACAAGCTGTTATATCATCCAGAATGTTAGAGGATGGTGTGAATACGTCATTACCTGCAGATGAACGCGGTGTGTCAAATTCACGGATTACCATTAATGAGGCGTTTTACTTCGCAACTGCTGGTGGTGGGGAAAGTTTAAGCTTACCAATTGGTCGTTTAGAAGAAAACTATGCATGGGATGTACAAATCATTGATACTCTTTTACCATCCGCAAGACTACCTATTTTTAATTCGAATGAGGACTTAAACGATGTCTTCCAAAAAATAATGTATTTAGTTCGCCCAGAAAACATTCGAGAAGTTTGGGTCCAAGGTGAAAAAGTTCATTCACGTACGTAATGATAATTAGACGAAAGAGTATGTTTCATAACATGCTCTCAGACTGTAGAAAAACTCTTAGGATTTTGAGTTTCTCTACAGTCTTTTTTTAAAATAAAAAGTTTGATAAATAGAATTGCGATTTCCGCTCGCGGCGGACGCTTTCCGCGGGCGGGGCCGAGCCGCTTCCTTCGCAAAGCTCAGTCCAGGGTCTCGGCTGTCCCGCTTTTCCCGCTGGAGTCGCCGCCTCCGCTCCAATCAATCTATTTAATAATTACCTAATGAAATATTATATAAGTTAAGATTTCTCTAGGCAAAATCGAAAGGTATTGAGAGGATGAAATCTCGAAGCCTTTTGTTGACAAGCTGAGAGCATGCTTCACAACATGCTCTTTTTATATCTTGTTATAAAAATAATTAAATTAAGAAAAGCTAATACTAGTATGACAAAAAACATGTAAAAAGAAATAGGATCTCCGGCTAAATTATACTCATCTACAATATATCCACTTGAATAAAGCGTTATAGCAGAGACGGATGTACAAATGAACGTTATACTTACAACTGAAAATAGGTTCACTATGTTTTTATTTAGAAAAATAACTCCGAATAATAATACGAGTAAAATGATAATGAAACCGATAAATACTGGTCTTAAATATATAAACTCTGGAAATTGATACTCCAATAAAATCGACTCCTTACTGTCTGTTGTTATAAATTAAATAAATAGTAGGAATCAACTATACACAACAAAACTATACTTGATAGTGTATAAAAGATGTATTTGTTCATTTCTTTATTTAAATTCGGTATAGAATGAATTATTTTAACTAATGCGCCTGCGAACAAACCTACTAAGATTGCACCAAAGATAATAGGCATTCTATAAACGTGTTCATCTATCAATCTAAAGAGTATGATAGAAAAAGCTACAGATACTCCACTGAGAAAGACTTTAAGTTCATATTGATATCTCCATATTCTTTATGCGGTCACAAATAGTTTTATATGGACAGAAATTTATCTATCCGGTCATATTTTTTCTTATCCGGGCAGAAAACTTTTTTTACGGTCACAAGTACATATTTATTTTTTGCATTCTAGATAAATTCTTTTAATTGCTTCCATGTGGAGTGCTTCATGATAAAAGCTGAACAGAAAGGTTTCTCCTAATGTATTAAAAGTGATGCCGGCTTTGTTTGTAAATGGTTTTGGTAGCTCCTTATACAAATTTCCTTGGAGAGATTTATTTATTCTTAGTTTTTGTTCGCTTAATACTACTGAAATTTCCGCTAAAGAAGGAGGCGTCTTTTTCCAATCATCGGGCTTTGTTCCTGCACTAAATAGCTCTTCATATTCATTTGGAACGCTCATCTTTTCTCCCAAAACACCATAAACGAGTTTTTCTTGGATATATGCAATGTGACCGAAATTCCAACGAATATTATTATTAAAACCTTTTGGTACTATATCCGCAATCTCTTCTGGTATCGTTTTAATTGACTTCTCTGTTATTGTTCGTACGGTTTCCATATGATGAAATATCATTTGTTCCAATTCAAGTCCTCCCTCTTTATTTACGCTTAAATCGCATTCCTTTTAAAATCGTGGTTTCATCCGAATGAAGAAATTGATGATATGGTCTACTATTCATTTCGTAGATGGAGACTTTTCCTTCTTCATTATAGTGAATTCCCCATCCATATTTTTTAACTAATGGAGATGCTCTAAAGCATGCTTTAGGTTTGGAGAAAAATTGTTCGCGAAGTTCGTCTAGCTGGTCTGATTCAATCTCATTTTTTATGACATAAGTTTGAAATTGCACATCGTCTTGCGTGTATTTATAAGGATTATTGTAGATTAATTCATACTCAATTGAAGCGATAGTTGGTTTTTCTTTTCTCGACATCGGTATTATGGCAGATTCCACTGGTGAATCTTCAGATATTAGGATAAAAGTGTTTTTGTAGCTCACTTTCTATCACTCCTTTGCATTTTCCTGTCTCTTCGCAAAATCTCCACTTTCTACATTAAATAAGTATGTGCCACCGTTTGTTTCGATAATATAGTGCCCAATCGTTTTTTTAACTTCTTTTCCTTTACCCACTTCTTCACCAGATTCGCTCTCTATTTTAGCTATTGCATCTTTGTACGTATAAGTAGGTAATTCCATATAAAATAAAATAGTTAAGCTTATTAGCCCTATTGTATAAATCGCGAGTAAATGCTTGAAAGCTTTTTGTAGTCGATCTTGTTTAATATAAAATGTATTCATACTTCCAATAATCCCTATAGCTAGTGTGCTCACTGCGCTTCTCGCGGTTTCATCAACAAATATATACTTTCTTGCGATGAGGAACATGTATAGCGACAGTAATATGTAAACGAAATTCATAAGATATAGACTTTTCATTTTCATTCGCTTATTCTCCCTTTATATTTAATTCCACATATAGGAGAGAATCCCCTTCCAAAATAGGAAAGTTGAAGTCCGTATCTTAAAACAAAAAAATCGAACGCATGTAAACGTTCGATCATTTCGAATATCCGGCTCTAAAGCTGAATCAGATTTGTTTGAAATAATAAATTATTTTTTGATGGCATCGTATACCATATTGGCAATTGCTTTTGCTCCGTCTGCATTTGGATGGATTCCGTCTATTCTAAACCATTCTGGATGGTTCTTTGTTATATCATTAATTTCAATTACTTGTAATCCAAGCTCTTTTCCTATTTCCCGTACAGCTTCAGCTGCTTCATGGACCATATCCTTCTGAATATTAAATTCCATTGGGCCTTCTGCTTTTCCATCAACATAAAAGGGAGTTGCTGGTGTATTGAGATAGACAACGGGTTTTGATTTTAACTGAGTATAGGACTGCACAAGCTCTTTATATTGCTTTTTAAATTCCTCTTTACTCACCCAGTTTTGTACTTTTGAATCATTCGTTCCAAACATAATTACAACAATATCCGGTAAGTAATTTAAACTGTCCTGAAAAATTTTTTCATTCACATATGGCTTGTCGCCAGTGCTCATCGCAGTCCTGCCGCTGTAACCAAAGTTTTCCACACTATAACTGGTACCAAGCAGGGTTTGTAATTCGGCAGGGTACCCATATCCATAAGTAATGCTATCGCCCACACAGGCAACACGGATTGTTGAAGCACTCATTGAAGTCGCTTGAAAGCCTTCTAAGCATACGAGCATAACCAAAATAATTGACGTAATTAATAATCTTTTCCTATTTTTTTGATTTATCAAAAGTATTTTCTCCTAGTATTAAATATCTCTTTATATGAATCGTAAATATATTCCTACTGTCAGTTTCCAAAAAATAGTGATATGAGTTTAGTTGAATTCTCGAAAATAATTTCATTTACATGCTAGTTGTAAATGAATAGATGCTGCCACTTCTTCTATTGATGCAATTGTTCTTACATTAAATCACTTGTGTATACATTAATTTAGTATCTATTTATTTTTATTATCGGCATAGGTTGGACATATTTCATGGGATTTATCAATATAAATTTATTAGATATGTCAGAGAAAATCTATGCAAAAATCTAGATTAATTTAACAAAATTCGGTCTCATTATTGGTTTAACAACAGTTGCCATCACAATGTCATACCTACTCGAAAAAAACATAACGTTGTCCTTTAGGAATTACGTCATGTTTTCGTTTAGGGTCAAAAACGTTCGATTGGTTCTCGCTTCTACTTCTTATGCCCTCCAAGCAAACCAGCACGTTTCAACGCTGTTCCTGCTTCTGTATAGGATACAGCGCGTAGAATTGCAGTGGAGCCGTATTTGCTTCGCAGCAAATCCATTGTTTTTCCTAACTTTCGTTCCTTCCACTTTCCCTCTTCAAACAAACTGAGCTGCATCGAATATTCCGGCTCTAAATTGGTAATAGAAATCGCCAGCCTACGAACAGGACGATGATCATAAAACTCATCAAAAATCTGTTCGCATACTTTATATATTTTCATCGTGGCATTTGTCGGTTCTTCTATCGAGCGAGAACGATTAAATCCCCCTCCAAATGAATCCTTGCTGTATCCGACTTGAAGATGGATGGTTCTTCCTGCCATGTTCGCTTCTCTGGCGCGTCTAGCGACATCCTCACACATTTCTAAAATCACTGCCATCACTTCTTTTTTTGTACAGTAATCACGATACAATACTTGGCCTTTCCCGTAACTGATTTGTCCATTCACTAAAGGAGCGCCAAGCTCGGACAAGTCAATTCCCCACGCATGATGGTAAAGTTGGTTGCCCATGACACCAAATTTTGCTTCTAATGTAGCGAGAGAAGTTTGCGCTAACTGCCCAACTGTAAAAATCCCCATATTATTCAATGTCTTCTCTAAACGAGAACCAATGCCCCACATCTCACTTAAAGGAGTAACGGGCCATAATTTTTTTTGCACATCCTCATACGTCCACTCCACGAAACCTGTCTTTTTTGCTTCTAAGTCTAGCGCAAGCTTTGCCATCAGCATGTTTGGTCCCATCCCAACAGCGCACGGCAATTGAAACTGACTGTACATGCCGTCTTGGATTCGCTTAATTGTTTTTTCGATTGGACCCCAAAGCTTTTCGGTACCGCCTAAATCAGCAAAACACTCATCGATACTATACACATGAATTGCTTCATTCGGAACATACTGATTTAAATAGCGAACGATTTCAACGGAAACTCGAACAAAAAATTCCATCTTCGGCTCAATTAAATGAATAGACGGATGATCTGGAACTTCAAATAGCCGTGTTCCTGTTTTCACACCAAATTTTTTCTTCATCATAGGAGATGCTGCGAGTACAATACTTCCCTTATGCTCCATATTACCAATCACCGCAATGGGTGTATTCATCACATCCAGCCCCGCATCGGCCGCCGCACAGCTCGCAAAGAAACTTCGCATATCAATACATATTATTTTCCGACTTTCTAACCCTTCATACATATTATTTACTCCTCTCATAAGGAACATCTGTTCTCATATTATATGCCGAACGAACGTTCTTATTCAATGGTAAATAATAGGTTTTACTTTATATCCACCTTTACATCCTCTTCAATCCAAGATGGATAAAATTAAGTTCTCATTTAACTTATCCAAAACCTTGTAATCAAGTTAAATTAATTTAGTAGTTCTTATTGAACGAAAGCATCCGTTAGTTGTTAGTTGAAGAAAGTTTTCTGCTGTGACTCCTATCGTTTCAGCCATTCTTCAAATGTCATCATCTTAAAATCTTCTTGAAAATCTAATCTAATTGGAGTGATGAACTCAATTGAATTACCATCTGGATCATCAAAATAAATCGCAGCATGTGCATGAGGATTATTAGGTAATACAAGTGGTTGACGATGTTCATCAAAGCCAAATGAAGAACGAATACCTATTCCTTTTTCACTTAACCATTTCTTAGCGAAGATGATATCCTCTTTCTCTACTCGAAACGCGATATGACGTATCGAAGGATGATAAGGTATCTCAACTTTATCGCTTTCCCATAAACCAAGCCAACTTTCACCTTTTGCAATCCAGAAAAAAGCTAGTTTATCTTGTTTATAGGCTATATCTAATCCTAAATTTTGATAAAATAAAATTGAATTTTCTAAGTTACTTACTGGTAAGTGTGCTTCATATAAACCTTTTATCAAAGTAACACCTCTTTTAAAATACTATATTGATCTTCTTCAACTAAGCAGCACGATGATTTTCTGCTAAAGCACCTGTTTGTTGAATAAGGTATTTCTGTCCTTACCCAAAGATTTGGGCAGCAATAGCAAATAACTCCTTATTCCTGTATGGCATATTAACAGAGTTTTTTATCATAATGGGCGGTTCACTAACTTTTATAAATCCACTTTTCTGCAAGAAAAACATTAACTCCTTATTACTGGAAGGTACATCAATCCTTAACTTTCCTTGATGATTAAGAGCTAACTCATCGACTATTAAAGCTGCGGTTTGGGGATTCGGTGCTACAATAGGTCCCAATATTAGATTTATTGGTCCTAATATAGACAATCCATATCCAATAATTTTCCCCTTTTGATTTCTAACGACCAAACATAGCTTTGATTGTTCTATCCGGTTAAGAAGAAATTTACTTCTCTTATCACCAAACGCAGCCGAATCTAATTCAACAATTTCATTAAAATCATTCTCACTGTATTTCCCTAAGGTTATTTCTTGATTAATAGACATTTTAGTCTGAATATAACTATCACTTAAATACTTATGTACATAGTCAACAGTAATAAAACCCAAGTTTTCATATAGGGCTTTCCCATCTTCAGTAGAAATTAACATTATAGAGGTATCTTTAGAGACACTGTCTATACATTTCTGAGTAGCTTTTTTTCCTAAGCCTAAACCTCTATATTCTTTATTAACGATAACCATACCAATGGAAGCTAAATCAGTATCATAAGGTATTATTGCAGCACTCGAAACAATTTTCCCCACAGCATTTTTATGTCCGAATATTTTCCCAGATGACATAACAGTTCTAATTTCATGTTCATCATAATCCCAGTTAACTGATGCAGAAAGTTCTATTAACCCTAATACGTCATATTCATCAAATTGCACTAATTCTAATACTGATTTGTTGTCTGTATGCATTAGAACACCCCCTATATTGGTTCTTTTCTTTATTTTACTTTATTTTACTTTAATTTATTGAACTAATCCTGCCCTGTTAGTCCAATAAGAAGAATGAGTTGCATAAGCAACGCATGATCCTTAACTAAGTACCCGTTAGTTGAATAAGAGTTATTCGCTATGGATTTCAAAACAAAAATAACCAAATGCCAAATCCTTTTCTGAAAGTTCCAAATCCACTTTCGCGTAATCAAATAAACAGGGTAATAGCACATCTAAATAATTTCGGTATTTATCTAGTGAGGCTTTAAATGATTCTGAATCATCGTATCTACATATCGGGGTTAGTATTTTGCCCCTATCATATTCTTCTAGTGTCACAGATGTAGCATCCATGTCTAAGGATTCTAAAATACGATCTTCTGCATCTTGTTCATTAAACTGTTCCATGCATTCTACAAAGAACATGTATTGATCAAATTCACGCTGTAAGTTTACCTTTTCGTTCACATAAAATGGAGTGATTCTTATATATTCAGTTGTTGTGTTTGCTTCAATTAATTTATCAATAAGAGTATTTAAATCTGTAATAGTTGGATAAAGTCTGTATTTTCTATTACGGTAAACGGTATGTTCATAGACAATTCCGTTGATTATACCTTCCTTTTTTTCTAGTATGATCTTGTCACCTCCTGTTTTAATATATGGCATTGGATTCTAGATTTTGAACTAACCTGCCACGTTAGTTTAAGTGTAACATTTCACACTTGATCACCGAAATTTGTATTGGACATAAAAATAGACCATCGAATTAATGTTCTTATTTAACTAAAGGACCAGTTAGCACCATAATAATATTGGCATTGCACTTCGTTAGGCAAAATAGATTTTCTAATATTATTAATTTTCAACCTCCTATTATATTTTAATTAGGATAGTTATTTGCTAAAATAAATGCGTTACTTAATATTAAAAGGGAGTGAAAAAATCTTGTTTTTAGCACCTTTATTCGAAAACGATGTACCAGTAGTACTCTCCCGCTTCTAATGGAGAGAAAATTATAATACTACTTCTCTCCGTTAGGGCATATCTAGCCTAAAATAAAACGGAGGGTATAAAATGAAAAATACACTTATTGGTTCTTTATATTTAATATTAGCTTCGAGTATCTGGGGAGGTATGTATGTTGTCGTAAAAATATTAGTGGCAGTCATACCACCATTAGAACTTGTATGGATGCGTTATTTAATAGCACTAGTGGCACTAGTCATAATTGGACTGGTGACTAGACAAAATTGGAGAATTAAAAGACGTCACTTTGGCATTATAATTGCTATTTCTATAATAGGGTACGTCATTTCCATTGTTACTCAAGAAACAGGTACAATGCTTTCTACTGCACAAATGGGTGCTATTATAACTTCTACAACACCAGCATTTATGGTTTTGTTTGCTAGTTTAATACTTAAAGAACGTTTAACTTTAAAGAAGGCTATTTCAGTTAGTTTAGCCACTATTGGTGTGATTACCATTGTTGGAATTGATGATATTAATATGTCTAGCATGCTTGGTGGAGTATCACTTATAATAGCTGCATTAACATGGGCGTTAATGTCTGTACTCATAAAACGTCTACCTAGTGATTATTCACAAATTGTTGTTACGACCTATGCTACTATAATTGCTTTTGTTGTTTTAACTCCTTTTGTTATAACAAAATTACCACAAATTGATCTAAACGATTTAACTAATCCAACCATTTTGGGAGGATTAATTTATTTGGGTGTAATATCGACATCTATTGCATTTCTATTATGGAATCGTGGATTACAAATGCTAAATGCCTCCAGTGGTGGAGTTTTCTTTTTCGTTCAACCCGTTGTTGGAACATTATTAGGATGGTTAATACTAGGTGAAACGATTAGTATAACCTTTTGGATAGGCTCTGTTTTAATTCTCTTAGGGGTCTTAATAGTTATTAAAGATAGACATGAAGAACAAAACTCTTTATCTCAATAAATAAGCGAATACAAATTATAGGAGGCTTTACTATGGCAACTTTCGACGATTTTCAAAAGCTAGATATGCGTGTTGGAGAAATTACCAGAGCAGAAGCATTCCCTAAAGCAAGAAAACCAGCATATAAACTGTGGGTTGACTTTGGAGAAGAGATAGGGATTAAACAAAGTAGTGCTCAAATAACAGATTGTTATGATTTGGATGAACTAATTGGCAAACAAGTATTAGGAGTAGTTAACTTTCCTCCTATGAAAGTTGCTGGTTTTAGTTCTGAGGTTTTAGTGATGGGAGTATATGCAGAACAGGGTGTTGTTCTTATAGAACCACAACAAAAAGTAAAAAAAGGAGACCGATTAGGATAAGGTCTGTAATGAGCATAGCTTAAAAATTTCACCTAAAATTAAAGTCAAAAAAACACAAGTGGTATCCTATTTCCACTTGTGTTTTTTAATTTAAAAGTCAATGTTTTACTAAACTGCTTAGTGAGATCAATAAGAAAAAGCTCCCCTTAGAGGCAGCCACTTGTTCAACTAAAGCCCCCCCTAGGTTACTTCCCCCTAGACAGCCTTTGTTTGATAAAACCTCAGTAGTATCGTTTCTAGCATGTTTGTCTAAACTGATAAAGCCAACATCAAGATATATTGGGAAAGCCTAAATTTGTTTGATTATTTTTTGGTACTACAATACTTTATGGCTAGGTTGGTTAAGCTAAATTAAGAAGGATTGGTAATCATATGTTAAATCTTTATCCAACTACAATAGAAAATTTAGCAGTATTAGTAACCTGCCTCATTTGCATTCTAATTTTTTATATCATTATCAGACCAAAATTTAAGTATAGTAATTTCATTCTAATTATATTAATCGCATTTACTTCCGTATTGGCCATAATAATTTATCTAAACTTATAGAAGTTCACTATTTTGTTCGAAATTTATCGCTTGTTTGGGTTCATCTCCTTCATAAGAACTTCCTAAATAAGGTCAACCCTAATACGGTAGATTTAACTCTTTAAGATATGAGTAACTTTATCAATAGCATTTTGTAGTAATTCACTGTTTTTTACATATAACTTCTTGGCATCCTTATTTTCTGTTGAAAGCGCAAATAATTCTAAGTCCGCTTGGCATTTTTTCATTGTGGCAAGGATTAATGGCCTTTCTTGAGGAGATGGAACTTGTAGCTTATCATCAAAGACATCTACCGTTAATTCCCCATAGGAGTTTACTTGCCCTACAAAAACATTTTCAATAGTGACCCCTAGTTTTTCAAGTTCGGTCTTTAACCATCCCCGATTATACCCAATGGTAGAAAGGGGTTCATCCAGAATCTTGCCATCCATAATAACAGTCTGTGGCTCCTTAATTGAAGCTACTTTAATGTTTAAATCCTTTGCTGTTAAAGGTTGATTTTCTTTCTTCAACAGGACAGATAGCTCTCCAGTTGCCTCTAATACTGCATATTCCACATCAGAAACTTGAAAGACATCCTTCTTACGAAGTAATTCTAACATTTCATCCACTGTATATCTTTCCTTTTTTAAATTTTCTTCCATAATCTTGCCATCTTTGATGAATATAGTCCCTTTGCCTTCAGCAAAATCGCGAAACTTTTTGCTTTTCAAAGAAACGATACCACCTAAAAACGGTAAAATAGAAACGATTACAATCGCTACGAAGCCTAAAAACATGTTTTGTTCTAATCCCATAATAACTTCTGCTGCTATGCTTCCTATGGTTATTCCAGTAACATATTCAAAAAATGAAAGTTGGGAAATTTGTTTTTTACCTAGCATCTTCGTAACGAAAAACAGAAAAATCACAAATGTTAACGATCGAACTATGACATCAAGCCATTCAGGCATAATATAAAAGACCTCCTTTATTTTTAAAATCCTTTATATTGAAATTCTTCACTTTCCAATTCTCCAACTCTTTTTTTTAAATCCTCAACTACCTCGGACACTGTCATCATCGTTTGATGTATGGTTTGTTTGGATTCATAATCTTGTGTCCGTTCCGCTAAATGGGAGAGACTAGCTTCTACTCCTTTAAGACTTGCGAGGCATTTTTTTACATCTGAAACAACGGTCATCTTTCCTTCTCCTTATCCCTTTGGTTTAAAAATAAGCGCACCCAACATACCGAAAATAATCGCAGATGAAATTCCTGAACTCGTCACTTCAAACATCCCTGTTAGTACACCAACTAAACCGTGTTTTTCAGCTTCTTGCATAGCACCGTGTACCAGAGAATTACCGAAGCTTGTAATAGGCACCGAAGCTCCTGCGCCAGCAAAATCAATCAACGGTTCATATAAACCTACCCCATCTAAAATAGCACCAATCACTACAAGGGTACTTAACGTATGTGCCGGAGTAAGTTTGAACACATCAAACATAATTTGTCCAATTACACAAATAAATCCACCAACAACAAAAGCCCAAAAAAAGATCATATCTATTCTTCACCCCCGTATTCGATCGAAACCGCATGTGCGATACAAGGAATCGTTTCATTTTGCTGAAAGGACAGGGGAGATAACAAAGCACCTGTAGCTACTACTAACATTCTTTTAAATTCACCTTTTCTCATTCTATTTAATAAATGGCCATAAACTACTGTCGCTGAGCAACCTGCACCACTTGCTCCCGCCAAAATTGGTTGTCCTTCTCGATAAATCATAAGACCACAATCTTGGTATTGTTCTTCTACAATAGGGATGCCATGCTTTTTGAATAAATCAAAGGATGCTTCCTGGCCTATTCTACCGAGGTCACCTGTTACAATTAAATCGTAATATGAAGGATCAATGTTTCGTTCCTTTAAATGCGCCTCAATTGTATCTACCGCAGCTGGAGCCATAGCCCCTCCCATATTAAAAGGATCAGTCAACCCCATATCAATTACACGGCCTATCGTAGCAGAAGTGACACGGGGTCCTTCTCCGGAAGAGCTTAATAAAGCCGCCCCAGCACCTGTTACCGTCCATTGTGAAGTAGGTGGTTTTTGTCCACCATATTCAGTTGGGTATCGAAACTGTTTTTCAACGGCAGTGTTATGGCTTGAAGCCCCTGTTAATAAATATTTAGCACCATTTGTGTTAATAATATAAGCACCTAGAGCTAAGCCTTCCATAGATGTCGAACAAGCACCAAACAAACCAAAATAAGGTGCTCCAATAGTTCGACTTGCAAAACTCGTTGGGGTTATTTGATTAATCAGATCACCAGCGAGAAGAAATTGTACCTGTTCCTTTTGGATTCCTCCTTTTTCGAGTGCTTTTTGACAAGCTTCTTCAAAAAGAATTTTATGTGCTTTTTCATATGAATCTTGAGCCAGCCATAAATCCGAATGCAGAAGGTCAAAATCGTCTGCTATAGCTCCATCTGCCTCAAATGGTCCACCAACTGTTCCAGTGGAAATAATGACAGGTTTATGATCAAAGATCCATGTACGATGACCTGCTAACATTACAAACCACCCCACTGTATTAACATAGTTTTAATCAAAGCAATAACAAATGCAGAAAATACTCCAAATACAATTACGGAACCAGCAAGTTTAAACATATTACCCCCTACACCTAACACAAATCCCTCTGTTCGATGTTCAATTGCAGCAGAAATAATCGCGTTACCAAATCCAGTAACTGGAACAGCTGAACCAGCTCCACCGAATTGGGCGATTCTATCATAAACACCAAATCCAGTTAGAAGCATGGCAATAAATATTAATGTTCCAACTGTTGGATTTGCTGCGGTTTGATCTGTAAAATCAAAGAAATATATATAGAATGTTTGAATTAGCTGCCCGATGAGGCAAATAAATCCACCAGTAAAAAATGCCTTTATACAATTTCGAATTACAGGTCTTTTTATTTCGTGTTGCTTTTGAAGTTCTTGATATTCCTGTTGTACTGGTGTCAATTGTTTCTTTTTATTATTCGACATGGGAGCAAGCCCCCCTTCCTCTACGATTGTTCCTTCATGAGACTTTTGATTTTTTTTATATCTTTTTCTAGCTTTTTCATACTCAAGTTATTCTTTAGAAGTTTCTGTTCCAATTTATCAAGTTCAAAATACATTTTTTGATCAGAAGAAACCAAGACTTTATAATCTGGATGCATTTTTTCCAAATCTGATTTTAAGTTCTTCTCAATCTTTTTTAATTGGAAACGATCAAATTGTTTCACTTTTATGGCCACTAATAACTCTTTATCAGAATTCACAGCTTTTACATCTGATATTTCCTCTTCTGTGCTGATATTTTCTTTTACTTGATTAGCGACCGATTGACTGATTGGATTACTTACTTTCACGAGTGAATCATTAAAATCCTTATTAGTATCAGCAATTTGTTTCTGATTTCCGTTACAACCAGAGCATAATCCAATAACCATTAATATTAAAATAGCAACTTTCAATTTTGTTGTTTTGGAAATCATGATTTCACCTCTATATTTTATGCATAATTTTCGAGACAAAAAGTTGAGGTAACCAACCTTTTGTCTCTCAATATTAATTATTCCTGTTTGTATTGAGGTTCTTCTTGTAGTATTTGTTGAAGTCGAGGTTCAATACTATCTACAATAGATTGGGTTTGTGTAGCAGCATCTTGGTAAAGCGACTTCGCTTGTTGATTTTCTGTACTTAAAGCAAATGTTTCAAAGCTTGCCTGAGCACTTTTCAATTCTGCTATAACTGTCTTAATGTCATTAACTACTGTCATGATTAACACCACCTTTTGTCTTTTGAATTCTAAATTCTATTAATAAAAAATGATTCATTTCCAATTATTAATTGTCAATTGGAACAATCGCTATTTTACCCTTTTAATTAGCAGTTTATACTTCTAGTAATAAACCTTCTAAATCCTTAAAAGTTCAATTAATCAGCACTTAATACTTGTAATTCATTTGTTGTCTGTTGAATCAATGTTGTATTAAACCACATTTATTTATTTATTCTTTAGGGAATCTTTACGATAAATAAAAAAAATCTATTTTGAAAATTTCAAAATAGATTTCTTCCATATAGTTCAAATCTTTCTTTCTTCCATAATCCATATTCTTTCGCTATTACTAGATAATTTCACTTGCTTTTCTTTTCTATTCTTTACTCACAAAAAAATTGTTGATTTCGATAAATTTTGAATAAAAGTATCGGATTATTCCTGTATCCGTTAGTCAAATAAGAATTAGTCAACACCTTTAATTGACCAGCCTCTTCTCTATTTCAGTATAAGAATGGTGACTTCTCGCATCCCATGATATTTAGCGATAACCATGTTATTTACCTATGTTGTTCTCAGCTAATAGCTTTTCAATGAAAAGAGAAACTTTCTCTTTTGATAAATGTTGATGATAAGTATTTAATTGTTGATTCAGCAATTTCTGAAGCTTGTCGCAATGTAATACCTTTAGTATTTTTTCCTCAAAATTAGGGGTGTCTCGCCAGCAATCCAAGTGATACACAAGACCCCACTTTTTTAAATTTTGTAAATTAATTTCTTCCTGACCAGGCAACTCATGATAAATAAAGATAGGAATTCTTTTAAATAAGCATTCGCTTATCGTCACGCCTCCCGGCTTCGTAATGATTGCGTCAACCTTATCGTACAATTTGTTCATTTCTTCTTTCGATGAAATATAAGGTACAGCATTAATGAACGGATTATTCAATTGTTTAATCCAATTATACAATTTATTATTTTCCCCACAAAGTACCGTATAATTAATTTTTCCTGAAGGTTGAAGGGTTTCAACAAAGGTTTTTATTAAACCTATACCAAGATTACCTCCAGATATTAATATCGAAAATTTATCTTTTTGATGAAGTACCTTATCCTGCTCCTTATATCGAGGATGAATCGGAATCCCTGTAACAAGAATATGATCAGACTTGACTCCGCGCTCAATTAAAACTTCTTTTATTTCTTTGGTGGGTACAAAATGGCAGTCGATACATTCCATTCCCCATATTTGATTTATGAAATAATCGGTATAGACATTAATAACTGGAACAGATATACTCCCTTTTTGTTTTAAATGGTTTAACAAATAAGAAGGTAATGCATGTGTACAAATGATAAGTTGCGGATTTTTTTCTTTAATCAATTTTTTCATCCAATAGAGGAACAACCATTCATAAAAATAAAAACGTTTTGCCTCTTTTTCATTTTTATATGCAGATTTCTTATATAACCAGCTGTATAAGTTTGGAAAGAGATAAATCCATTTTAAATATAATTTCGATATGAATCCTTCAACATTTCCGTAACTGTACGACAATATGTCGATTTTTTCACATTCAAACAAGTCATTAGTTTCCTGAAGTGAATCTATTATTCCATTTGCTACTTGGTGATGACCAGATGACATTTGCAAGAAGGGCATAAATAATATCCGTTTCATACATGCATCCACCTGTCTTTTTGTGTAGTATGTTCCCCATTCACTAATATATCCAGCTATTTTTTATTAATATTAGAGTGAGAAATGGTTAATCTAAACAGGATAGTAACTTCTAAATGCAAGGAGGAATGTAAACAATAATGAAAAAATTCATAATACAAATATGGGGAATGTTTGACCAGGTTTACTTATTTTGTACTCGTTTAAAATGTCTTGAAAAAATTAGCACGAATTATAATATTTTCCGTGTTCGGTTAACGCGTTATAAAGGACGTGAAGTAGTTCTTTCTGACGGAACTTCAATTAAAAAAAATGACCTTCTTATCAAGATTCATCTCCATAACGTCCGTATATTAGAAGAAATGAAAAACAAGGACGAAAATTTTAAAAAATCCCTTTATCTTTATAAGAAAGTTCAGGAATCTTTACCTGATCTTGCATTATATATTATCCATCATAAAAATAATCAACAAATAAAAGGAATCATTGGTATTACAATGATTAATAAAGGGTTTAGGCGTTTAGGGTTTGAATCTGTTTCATTTTCTAGTCTTTCGTATTTATGGTATAAACGGATTGCTCTTTACCCAATCCACTACCTTTCAAATTCTAAACACTCTTCTAAAAGTAACAAGACCCCTTATCCTCATTACTTGTTTATGTCAAAAGATATGATATATAAAAAATATGGTAAAACATCTAAGGTTATTGCTTCTTGAAGAATAAAAGCCTATAGGCCTGCCTAATATTATAGGCATAGCTTATAGGCAATTTAAAAAAAAATTTCTATATCTTTTTACAACAAATTAGAAGCCTTGCTGCTTTGGTAGTTTATCGGTTAAAGGGTTATTTGCCATCCCTTGTAATGGCTGCGTCGCTTGTTGCAATGGTTTAGTCATTTGCTGTAGGTTCTGTAAATTTAATTTGTTCGGCATATTTTGAGTAAATTGTTTTAAGGTACCATTTCGCATCCCTCGAACTACACCAAAAATAGCAACCCCGATTGCACCCCAAGTAAGAAACCTCATTACAATCTTCCTCCTTTCTTTTAAATATATTTTTGAACCCACTTAGTATCGGTAATCAATTTGCTATTATGCTTAGTATTATTATCCTTCATTTTGTTTCATCATAAACATAACTGGTTGTGTATCCATAAATTAAAACTAACAATCTTCTCTCTTCTCCTATATTATTTTCCTAGAAGGGGGAATTTACTTGTTAATTTTGTTTTCGTTTTTCATTGTAACTATCCTGTCTTTTTTATTTTATAAAGGATATAAAAATACCAAGCTAGTATTATTTAATAATGTGTTTATTAATTCCAATGTGAATACACAGGTAGACAGAAATCCATTTCGTGTATTACATATTTCAGATATGCATCTTGAAAACATTTCCATTTCACCTTCGCACCTTTATTCTATTCTAGAAGATCAGTCAATTGATCTGATTGCTTTAACGGGAGATTTTTTAGATCGTAAACGTACTATCCCTAAACTATTACCATATTTAAAAGTTTTAAATGAATTGAATCCAAAACACGGAACTTATGCAGTGTTTGGAAACCACGATTATGTTTTAAGACATCCAGATTTCATTAAATTAAAGCAAGTTTTAGATCAGAATGGATGTAAAACGTTGATAAATGAAAATGATGTGCTATGGAATAATGGGAAGAAAATTAACATTATTGGAATAGATGATTTCTCTACAAATAGGAGTAACGTGGATAAATCATACGAAGGACTGACGGATGGATACAATCTTGTATTAACTCATGATCCGAACATAGTACTTAGCATGGAAGATGTTCCTTATGATTATTTACTATCTGGTCATTTTCATGGGGGGCAAATTCATTGGCCGAAACCGTATCATCTTATAAAAATGGGGAAACTAGTTCGCTTAAATATGATAAAAGGATTGCATAGTCATCAGGGAAAATCATTTTATATTAGCGAAGGATTAGGACAAACTGGCGTCAATATACGTTTTGGAAGTCGCCCTGAAATTTCTCTACATCATTTAACACTAATATAGCTTTGAAATAAATTTTGAGATAACGATATTAACCTTGATATACAAACAAATGCTTCTGTCATAATAGCAAGAACTATATTCTTGAAATTTCAATCATAATTAAAAAGGACCAAATTTGCACTCGCCCCTGTGTCAAGTAGACAGTTCTAAAGAGACATTGAGCCATCGAGATTCGATATTCTATCGGAGCTCGGTGGCTCAGTCGTTATTGGAACCGTTTATAGTTATAGTAGTAAATATTATTCTCAACAGTTTGAATTAGTTCTTTTTCTGTTTAAAATCAGTTAGATAATCCACCTCAGACAATTAAGTCATTCACTGATTTTATGTCGATTGCTTCTTGTAAAAGTTTTTGAAGAGCAGTAGCAAAGATTCCAATCACCATTGAAGTAAAAGTGAGCATTAATCCCAAGCTTATAAAACCTGTTATGTCTTCACCTTCACCTGAAACTAATATAACTCCAAATATAATTCCTACTACTATCAATGTACTGACGGTGATTGTAGTGATATCATTTTCATTTTAAAAAAATAATAAAAAAGCATTCCTCTTTACAAAGAAATGCTTTATAAAACTAAAAAACTATTCTATTTATAAACATATTCAACTAACCTGCCCCGGTAGTTGAATAAGAAATGGCGATACCCGTTATAGTAGTACCCCCTGTATTCACGATTTTAGAGAGCTTATGCATCCAAAGTATTTTTCTTTAATGTTAGTGTTACTTTACCTAATTTAACGACTCCCACAATTAAAAGGAGCAAAGGTATTAAAAATAACAGGTGCCCTATTCCAGGAGCAAATAAAGTCACCGTAGACAATGGGCCAAATAATTTAGGGAATCCAATTAAAATAATCAACGGCAGCAGCCAGTTAAATACTAATATAATCAACCCATATAGAATCTTACGGAATGTCGGTACTTTTCGATTTTTAGATTTAAAGATTCTGTAAGCTGACCAAACAATAAAAGCGATGAATGCAAGTAAAATCAAATCAATAATTATATATTTCATAAATGGATTACTATCAGAAATAGAAAGATCTTCATTATGTACCAGCTTGTTTATTCCACTTACGATGGAATCATATTCATTAAGATTAAAATAATCCATGGAATTGATTTGTAGGCTGATGCCATACTCACCATCTAACAGAACTTTTGAGTATGTGTTTTCTGTCCAACCATTATGGGAGATTCCTTCTTTATTCACTTCCCAGCCCATCGCATAGTAGGTTTCATTTCCTATGAAAGATGATGGATGATGCAATGTGTTCATGGCATTCGATGATAGAATACTCTTTCCTTTAAATTCTCCCTGATTCAGTTGTGCGATCATATAATTTGCCATATCTTCCGCACTAGAAATAATGTAACCAGAAGGAACATTGCCCTCATGGTTTAATTGCTCTGTCGTCACTTTTATGCCAAATATTGTTTGATATCCGTTCGCAATTGTATTGTTTATATCATCTTTAGGATCAGTCAAGCTATTGCTCATTTCAAGTGGTTTGAATATATATTTATTTATGTAGTCCTTATACGATGTATTCGTCACTTCCTCGACCACTAAACCTAAAATGCTATAATTCAAATTCGAATATTGATATTGCTCCCCAACAGGGTATGTCAATTCTATATTTACTAAGCTTTGTATATGTTCTTTTAATGTTTGATCTCCTTGTGAAATAGCAACTTGACCATCATATGTAGAAAAACCGCTTGTTTGATTCAATAAGTGTTGAATGGTGATTTTTTTAGATTCCTCTTTATCTTCAATTTGAAACCAAGGTATATAAGATTGCACGGGATCTTCTAATCTAATTTTTCCTTGTTCTACTAACTGCATAATGGCAAGCGCTGTAAAGGATTTAGTAACTGACCCAATAACAATTGGCGTTTGCGGTGTTATATTTGTTCCATTTGCAAAACCATACCCTTGTAAGTATTCAACTTGATCTCCCTTTACGATAGCCAAAGAAGCACCAGGAAGGTTCAGTCTCTCAATTTCATTGGTCATAAATTCATCGATCTCAGAAATATCTAGATTACCATTTGTAGACTCATCTTCGTTTGCAAATACAACTCCGCTAATGTTTGTCATTAGCAATAATATGGTGATTACTAACATTTTAACGATTACAAATTGTTTTTTTGGCATAATTTAAAAATTCCTTTTATATGTAGTTTTTTATAAGACCTTGTCTCTCTCCTCCGTTAGTAATCGATGACGCGCAATAATCAGAGCTTCACCACAGAGAATGAAAATTGTTAGAGGAGTCCATACAAGTAGTCCACCGAAAATCATAGACTTCTTAATGTACGCTCTCCTCTATTTTAAAGATGGAGCAGGGTCTACTTAATTGTTGTTTTTTTTCTTTTCTTGAAGAAATTAAATCATATTCCTACTTCTCTCATTTTAACTGTAACTTCATCAACTCTATTTTCAATTTCCTTCCCGTCAAACTTCGGAAGCTTCAACTCGCTCACGATTTTTCCGTCACGCATAAACATAATACGATCTGTCCGAGCTGCAACTTTTGCGTCATGAGTTACAAGCATAAGCGCGGTTCCGTCCGAGTTGATTTCGGAAAATATGTCCATAATCTCCTCCGAAGATTTAGAGTTGAGCGCGCCAGTAGGTTCGTCACCGAAGATGATTTTCGGATTGTTCATAAGCGCTCGGCATATTCCTGCACGCTGAAGCTGACCTCCCGAAACCTGTGTAATATCGCGCTTTTCAAGATCTCCAATGCCTACCCTTTGCATTAGCATTCTTGCCTTCTCAGATATTTTTGGTGCGTTTTTTCTGTTGTTTCGCATTGACGGAAGAATAATGTTATCGAGTATATTTAGATTTTTCAGCATAGTAGGCTGTTGAAATATAAATCCCATTTTTATTCTGCGTATTTCTGAAAGCTCTTTCTCCCCGACCTCCGTTAGATCCATGCCATCAAAAACGACCTTTCCGCCGTCTACGCTGTCCATTCCACTCAAAGCAAACATCAGTGTAGATTTTCCCGATCCCGAAGGACCCATAACTGCAACGAATTCACCCTCATTAATATCAACGGACACTCCGTCGAGAACATTTCGTTGTTCATCGTCCACGCCAAAAGATTTCACAATGTGATCACCGATAATAATCTTATTCATATGCCTACTCCTTTATATTGTCAGAAATTTTTATTTGCCCCGTACCTGATGTTCCCAACACTGTAGCGATAAGCACCGCGACTATCATCATCAGTGGACTAAGCAAATACGCTGTAAGCGGATTAACTGTAAAATTAAATGTTGACGCTCCAAACGAAGCAATAAGCGCGCCGGCAAGGACCTCTCCGAGAGTGTTCGCAAGAAGCGTACCCAGAATAATTCCGACAATCAGAACGAAAACGGAACGAGAAACATACTGTGTCTTAATGTCCGAGTTTGTAAAACTGAGCGCTTTCATGACAGCAATGGAATATCTGTCCTTTGCAATAAGCATTTTCATGAACAGCAGTGTAACTAGTACTGTAATAATCAGTGCAACGGCAATTGCTGCGTAGGAAGCCATTTTAACGGAAGTTATTGTCGAGCCTAGGGTCTGAGAAACAAATTCATCAATGTCGGAAGTCTTTGCAAAATCGAATTTTTCCGAATATCCTAAAACCTTGCTTTCGACAAGAGACTTATCCGAAAGTTCAACACAGACGATGGTCCACATGACGCTCGCCGAATTGTCGGTGAATACAGCCTTTGCGGTTTTGCCGCCGTTGGTGACATCCGAATATATTCCGCTTACCGTGAGATTTTTCTCCTTCCCTTCAATCACCAGCGTCATGACCTCGCCGACCTTTTTGCCCAGATCATCGGCGTTTATAGACGAAAGAGAGATTTCGTTTTCTGCAACAGGAGCTCTGCCCTCAGAATACTCTATAGGAAATACCGAATGGTCACCAAGTTCAACTTTTATATTTTCCTCTGACCCGTTACTCGTTTTTACTTTGAATGTCTTAGTTGTCATAACAGCATATTTCGAAACGGTACTGTCGCTGTTGATTGTCTTCACAATTTCATCGCTTTTGTCAGTTATATTGGTCTGTATGCGCAGATCGTAGTTTCCAATTCCCATATATTGAATGAAGCTTTTTTCAGAAATCGTGTTGTAAAGGTTCTGCGGAACAATAATTATAAATGCTGAAATCACCAGTACCACAAGCATTGTGGCGTAAAGTCTTTTTCTTGCGAAGACATCCTTGATTCCGAGAAAAATATTCGTACTAAACAGTCTGTTTTTATTTAAGGAAAAACGCTTAGCGCCAGCCTTTTTTTCATGGGAAGTACCAAAGCGTATAGCTTCTGCAACGGAGATTTTCTTAAAACGTTTCAGCACTCCATTTACATAAGCAATAATTGCAAGAAATACAACTAGTATTCCAATGATTCCTAAAACTATTGCAAAAGAAGAATTTTCGCTTTCGCCCATAAAAAGCCGTATATTTTCAAGAAGAATGCCTTGAAACATAAGCGAAAGAACAAAACCAAGGATACTACCTGCCGCCGCAATAGCTGCATATTTTGCAAGATATATCTTCTTTATGTCGGAAAGATGAAGCCCAATTGCTTTCATAACGCCAATTTCACGGTAGTCATCTTCAATTTTTGCTAGGAGCGTAAAACGAATGCTCATAAATGCGATGGCAACGACAAGTGCGCTTACAAGAAGGATAACCGCAATCATCATCCCGTCTGAAATGGCGTTCATCGTTTTGAAAAGCGTATATGTAACTGTTGGTCCGTTCGCTTCAAGTCCAGCGGAAGCATAAGCTGTTTCAAATTCACTTATCGCCGAGAAATCCTTTAATCTAAACTCAATCAGATACTCGATACTTCCAAGGTCTTTAATTTCCGCGAAATCATTGATGCTTACAAGAAATCGCTTTGACGCAGAGAGCGAGGAATTCATAGTGGAATCACGGAGAAATCCCGCAACGGTAAATTCCTTCCCGCTTATTACCGCTTTGTCACCTACCTTTGTGGTTTTGTCCCTCATATAACTTATTGGAACATAAATTTCACCGTCGGAAACGTTGATGATGTTATTATTAAGATCAAGAAGATAATCGAATTTTTCGTTTTGTATGCTTAAGCCGTTATCCTGAACGCTATTCTCAAGTGAATTATTGCCCAATATAATTTGCGTACTGTCTATGTTGAGAAATTCAACCACCTGATAATCATCGACATTGCTATTTTGCTCAGCGAATGATGCAAGCCGCTCAGTATCAATTTCACCCGAATGCATCTGCATAAAATGAGGAGTCTTAGCATTTTTCATAAGTGTATCTAGCGAACCCGAAAGATTGACGACGAGTATCGCCGCGAGCGAAACAAGCATAGCCGCAGCAGCAACAAATATCATTGTTGTCAACGTTATCGCTTTGCTCTTTAAAATGTCATTGCCTATTATTCTGTTATACATAAGTCACCTCCGTATTAGGTTTTCTTTCATAATATAAATCTAACAGATAATTAAAAAATTATAGTACATCTCAAGACCGAGATTTTATGCATCTTAAGGTTGAAAATATTTCCCAAATAATTGTCCTTTTCAACAAAAAAGAGCATTATTCCTCATCGGGTTAAAGCTCTTATTAGTCAAAGAATATTATTCATAATTATATTAATCCCTCAAAATTTGTTTTCAGAACTACATTCTCCTTTTAATTTGTACATAAGGAAGATGACAAAAAGTCAATCTACTATTTTATTATTCAAGCACATAAATTGTTACATCACATATTTAGTAACTGACCCAATAACAATTTGCCTAATGTTTGTCATTAGCATATTGTTTTTTTGCATAATTATAATTTTCCTTTTATATGTAGTTTTTTAATAAGCCTTGTAATCTGTCTTTTTTAAAGTAAATTTTAATTTTTATACATAGATTCCCCTCCTGTTACATTTATATAGAGCTTGAATAACACGTTAATTATACAGTTTAATAAAACAGGGAATTAATAAGAATTTGTAAAGATTTCCTGTTAACCATCCATGAAACGGAAAATCAGCGCTTCTTTATCAATACTTCCTTGGACATTTACACTTTCAGTTTTTACTCAACTATAACTGTCATATATGTTTTTTCGATAAAAGTACGTTACCAATCACTTGTTGTTTTACTCTTGAGGAAATTCGTGACATACTCCCGTTGGCTTAAATATTGTATATCCAACATTTGATTTATTTTTATTATTCTTCATTTTTCACCTTAACAATTTTGTTAAATAATGTACTTCATTTATTATTTCTTATTACTTATATTTCCGTTCAATAAGAAAAAGAGTTGCCGAAGCAACCCCCAAGACTTTAAACTAAAGTGCCCTGTTAATTGAAGAAGATTGTAGTCATTATTGTTTGCAATCATGCATATAAAAAAGCGACCACTTTATACAAAATTTGTTGACGAAGACACTTTCTTCTTTATTTTCTATCCTATAGGCTTATTATTTTATTCATATAACGGAACTCTCCATTTTTCCTCTAGCTCATAATAGCTAGTTGCAGTAAGCAAATGTAAAGACATTTCCTCTGGGATTTCATCTAAACCATTAGTTTTGAAATAGATGGATCGCATGTTACTTTCATTTCCCTTTGTTGTAGTTTCATTATCAATTCTAAAAGACTTTCCAGTATCGTCCCTCAACACCCATATACCAAGTTCCGCTGCACCGCTTTCATTATTCACCTCCATTTCAATTTCAAAAATAGTCGGATCACTTGTATTAGCTGCACTCTGTAATTCTGCCTTTTTTATTGTTACTCCATTTCCCATATATTTAAATGAAACAGGATTTTCCTTTATTTTATTTGGATTGAACTTAACAGAAAAATCAGTGGGAACTACTTTATAGACACCATCCAATACAAAAGTGAGTTTACTGTCAATTTTATCTGGTACAAAAGCTTCCTTCCAAGCTGCATGACCTATTTTTCCTTTTCCTCGTGCAGAACTAATGATTAGTTTTTCGTCCATTGCTTCCTCCTGATTAAAAGGTGAAAATTTCAGAATAACTTCCTTTTCTTCATTTTCTATATGATATTTTATAGATGTTCCAAAAGTATTGAACTCAGTTACGTCAAATCCAAACTGTTCTTTTAAAGATTGAAAATTATCCTCTACTTTTACTTGCTCTGATGATTCATAAGAAGTTTCATACAACAATGTATTAGAAGTGGGAGCGTACTGTATTTCCTTTAGATTAATTGCTACTCCATTAATATTTTGGGTAGCATTATTTAGAATTACATTTTTAGTTTTATCACTGCTATCTGTTAATTCAACTGGTATCTCTAACTCCCAGTTTCCCTGTTTGCCGTTTAACTCGACAAGATGAAAATTGATAGTTACTTTTTCCAATCCAGGTTCATCACTAATAAACACTTGAAAAGAATTATAATCTAACCCTCTATCCATTCTGTAACCCATGGAGTAGGTGTACTCACCATTATAACCATTAACTGAAATTTGGTTACCTTTATTTGATTCATTTATGTTTGGTCTTTCTGCTACACCATCTTCATTAATCACTTGTAAAGATAATGCCACTCGTGATGAATCTACAATTATATCTTCTACTTTAAATGTAAGATCCTGATCTGATACTTCCAAATTAACCCTTTCGCTCAACCCTTCATCTGATGCCATCTTTAGTCCTTCATCTACCTGTTTTGTACTAAACATGCCTTCTATAAACTGAGCAAAGCTAGGGCTTAATGTAGCAGTCAAACCTAAAGCTAACACAATGCTAGCTGCTAATAGAAATATACGATTCCAGATTTGTTTTTTTCTTCGTACATCTTTCTGTTTGTATGGTTCCAGTTGTTCCAAAACAAGTGATGCAAAATCATCCGGTAATGTTGGTGATTGTAAATTTTCTTTTAAAAATTGTTGTTCCTCTTTAAAGAGTTGAACAATACTTGTACATGTATCACAAGTGTTTATATGTGTAAGTATTTGAGAATGTTCTTGTTGTGTTAGTAGGTTATCAGCGTACTGGGAAAGTTTATCTACCTTCGGACAGTTCATAAAAATAGCCTCCTTCCCGATTTACCGTTTCTCTCATTTTTTTCTTTGCTCGATGAAGTTTATTACGAACCCCTGAAAGTGGTACTTCAACCAGTTCACTTATTTCTTCATAGCTTAATTCATTTACATATCGTAATAGAATAATCATTCTTTCATCCTCTGGAAGAGTTGAGATCAATCGTTCTAACTGTCTACTTTTTTCCTTTTTCAATAAAATAACTTCTGGATGAATAGAATCTACAACTCTTTCTTCGTCTATTTCTACTTGTTTCATTTGGTAGCTTTTCTTTCTGAACTCATCCATACAATGGTTTATAGTCACCCGGTAAATCCAACTCGAAAAAGAACCCTTATTATCATACTTCCCAAGCTGGTGATATACTTTAATAAATGATTCTTGAACCAAGTCTTGAGCAATTTGCGGATTTTTGGTCATCCGTAAAATAGTCGCATATAGCAAATTTTTGTATTTATTTATAATGTGAGTATAAGCCTGCTTGTTGCCAGTTAATACTTCTTGAATCCACTGCAGCTCTTCTTCCATATGAACCTCCTTGTAAAACGATTATGCGCATATCTCGTTTCTTTCTCTCTTCACTAATAACGAGTTATATAGTTAAATAATTTCATGTTCTTGTAAAATTTTCAAAAAAAGCTGAAATCGATAGGTTGAATTCCTAAAAAAAAATCGTTCATTTAATGTGAACGATCTTTTTTCTCATCTTTAACTAACAACCGTTAGTTGAACAAGATTGGTAACTTTCAGCTTATAAACTATTCAATTCCTCAAACCAATTAAGAAGCCATTCTTGTGGCAAGGCAACTTGAGATAAGTCTAATGTTTGCAATACTTTATCTGAATATGTATTGATTAAATATAAATTCCATTGACATTCTATATCTCGTGCAACACCTAATGCAAATTCATCTTTATCATTCAAATCATCAGCATCATGCTCATCGTCTTCAAAAGCCATTGTAAAGTTATCACACCACTTTGCAAACTCGTATTGTGAGAACTTATTTTCTCTTTTACAAATGTTATTTAACAATTCCTTTAAGTTATCAAAAGTATAAGGGAGGTTAATTGAGGTCTCATTCCAATTCATAGAATAATCACCAATTTTTTTTACTACCTATTTTATCATAATTATTCAACTAACTTACCCAGGTAGTCCAAAAGAAAAAGAGTTGCCTAAACAATCCACTATCCTCAACTAAAGCACCCGTTAGTTTAAGTGTTAGTTTCACAAACATCCTCATTTTATTGATTTTATTTTATGATGAATAAATCTGGAAGTTCTTTTAACAATTTTGAAAGAAATAATAGTTGAGGAAAAGGTATTAAAAATAAATCTCTATTTATATTTCCTTTTAATATCACTTTTCCATTTTGTTTAATAAAATCATTTAAAGTAATTTTATTATTACAGATAAAATGAACATCTTCTGGAGTTAGTAGTAGAAGTCCATTAGTTTCTGAAGAGGGAATTGGTTCATTTTCAGAGTAGGAAAGATACATTATTGATAAAGATTCCTGCTCATTTCCTTTAACTAAAATTGGAGCTATTTCCTCGCCTAACCGTATTATGGAAGGCTTTTTTCCCCACTCACTCATATGATAAGTTATTGGAGAATTTATTGGAGTTATTTTCATTGAAGCCTCTTCAAAAACTTCACGCCTAGCTGTCTCTAATGCGGTTTCTTCAAATTCTTTATGCCCACCAAGTCTAACTACTCCAAGATTATCTGCCTCTTCTGTAGGACCAACCTGAAAAATAAACAGCCCCCGATATAAAACGTAAGCACCCGACGTTTTTAAATTTTGATTAATATTAATGTCACTGACTCCCCTAAAATAATTTAATGTTTATTAATTGATAAGACTCCTAATCCTCAATGTTTATATTCTATTCTCGTTTTTTATTTCCTCTTTCACTAACCTGCTGCGTTAGTTTAAGTGTAACATTTCACAATGAAACACCGAGACCTACTTGTTATTTTGAACTTAAAAATAGACCATCTCAGCAGCAGTTTTAACAACCGTATTCTGGTTAAGTGAACCTTTTGGATTTTTTCAATGGGTTGGTACTGTTTGTATAATAGGAATGACTTTATTGTTGGCATTGAATAAAAATTTTTCATCAATGACTAACAAAACTGTTGATTAAACTAATCCATCCATGAATTAATTATTAAAATTACCTGCCCCGGTAGTTCAATAAGAAAAAAAGAGTTGCCTAAACAACCCTATGATTTTTAATTAAGGCTTCCATTAGTTGTAGAAGGAAAATCTTTAATAATTATTAATTGATATCACCTACATAAGTAGCAGTTTTTCCGCTATCAAAATAAGAAATTAAATGGGTCCTTAATGCTTGGGGAAATAATTTATATTCTAACAACTCGTTAATTGGTAACCATTCTGTTCCTAGTTGACCCTTGTCTGGACGGATTCCATTAATAAATATATCTTGATTAGTATTACATAAAAATAAAAATTCAGTTTGATGTGCATGAGAATGGTAGGCAGCTAGTTCATGATTTTTCCCAATATATTCACGAACAAATATCAATTCTCCAATTTCAACTTCTACACCTAACTCTTCTTTGCACTCCCTTTCTAATGCTTGGTGAAGATTTTCCCCATGTTTTTGACCACCACCAGGTAGAATATAATATGTTCCACCATTTTCATGCATTTTTAGGGCCAATAATTTTTCTTCTTTAACTATTACTGCTTTTGCTGAATTTCTAATTCCCATTTTAAATACTTTAACTAGAACTTTTTGAGCTAAATTACTTATTATCATATAAATACTCTCCTGTTAGCTAAATGATTGCAATCGCCAAACTAAATTAGTATGATCCTAAAAAACATGTTCTTTTACTACACTCCATGTTTATTAACAAACCTTCTTCATTAGTTCGATAGAAAAAGAGCAACCTATGGCAATCCCACGATCTTCAACTAAAACACAATCGCTCTTCATTAAATTTATATAAATACAGATATTGAAATAATAATAGAAAAGGTTAAACCAACACTCCAGACACATCCTAATAGCTTTTGATTATGTATATTTTTCCCTTGATGTATTTTCTCTAAGAGCTGAACTAAATTAATAAACCATAATATCGAGAATAATAACGCTCCTAAAAAATACAAGATTTCCATATTAACACCTCCTAATCTTTCGAAAAAAATTTCTTCAACTAACCTGCTCCTTTAGTGGAAGAAGAAAAAGGCCTTACTCCTTTTGAAGTAAAGCTCCCGCTAGTTGAATAAGAGAATGCCAACTACAATACAACTGTTTCATTAGTGCTTACTAATTTATCCGTAAGTTTTATATTTTCCTTTAAATAAATAGGTATAGTTGAATTTTCAAGAATTTGCTTGGTTGTCATCCAAAAAACACTGTCAACTTCATCAGGACTCTTAGCAAAGGCTTCTCCAGATTCGTGGTCACATAGAAAGACGATATCTACAACACTTATTCCCGTGTCTGTAACAAAGGAAGAACTATTAACATATCTAAGATTTGAAACCTCTACTCCAATTTCTTCAGCAATTTCCCTTTTAAGTGTTCTTTCTAAAACATCTGTTGAGTTTCCTTCGTTTTCTACCTTACCACCAACAAGAGATAGTGAACCTCCTGCGTGTTCTTCTTTTTCGCTACGTTTTATTAAGAGCCATTTTTCATTTTTGTATATTGCACCTTCAACATTTACGATAAACATATTCTTACCTCCAAAAAAGAATCTTATGGTTATTTTCTACACAACAAAAGAATTCTCCTGTATTAATTGTTCAGTTATTACCCCAACTGCATTACGTTACCGTTCCTTACTCATTTCTAAAGTCGTATGAATCATCAATAGCGATTTCTATACAAAACTGAGACTTCAAAAAACGTAAGTAATAGTTTTAACTTACTAACCGACGTCGTTAGTTCAATAACGATATTGTTGAACTAACCTGCCTATTAGTTCTATAAGTGCAACACAAATAGAGGCTTTCCCTTCTTGGATCAACACAACGTTAGTAATCTGCGTACTTATTAATCTATTGGATTCCATAATTTGCTGCTTCTGAATTTAAATTACCTTTTTCTCTAAATCGAGGATATTAATTTCCCCTTCTTTTGAATCATTTGCACTTTTCCAGAACAATGTTAGAACTATCCCGAGAGCAAGTATTACAGTCGCAAAATAGTAAGGATAGTTAATATTTATATCAAATAACATCCCCCCTAAAATTGGACCACAAATGTTCGCTAAACTTGTAAACATAGAGTTCATTCCACCAACGAAACCTTGTTCATTCCCTGCGATATTCGAAAGATATGAAGTAACAGATGGTCTAAATAAATCGAATCCTACGAAAACAATAAATGTAACAAGTAAAATGGAAAAATAGGAATGAACTACAGTCATTAAAAAGACAAGTAAGGCTGATAATATTAAGCTGTAACGAATCAGTTTAATTTCTCCCCAAATTCTTGTTAGTCTATCAAATAATATGACTTGAGATGCTGCACCAAAAATTGCACCACCTGTGATAACAATTGCGATATCCGATGGTTTAAATTGAAATTTGTGGTCCACAAATAAACTAAAGAATGATTCAAAAGCTGCTAATCCAAACGAGGCAATAAAAATTAAAATAAATGCTAAGAAATATTTTGGTGCAATTATACGTTTGAAGCCCTTCTTACCTTCTAATACTTGTTCATTACTTTCTTTTGTACGATTTGGCTCAGATAATAAAATTATAGAGAGTATAGCAGCAATTGTACCAAGTGCTCCTGCAAAGAAGAACGGTATCCGTGTTCCAAATTCCGCCAAAAATCCACCAATACCTGGGCCAATAATAAATCCTGTACTAATTGCAGCTGACATATAACCGAGTGCCTTAGGGCGAGTATCCAAATTTGTAATATCAGCAATAAAAGCTGTAACAGCTGGCATTATAAATGCAGCACCAATACCACCTAAAATACGAGAAATAAATAACACTTCGATTTCTTTACCGAGACCGAATAAAAATTCGGAGATGCCGAAAATAAACAAACCAATTACAATCATAATTTTCCTACCCAATTTATCTACTGCTTTCCCTGCAAATGGTGAAATAATTAATTGAGCAATTGCAAACGCCGCTGTTAAATAACCAATTGTTGTTCCAGTTATGCCTAATTCATTCATTAGCGTAGGTAAGACTGGAATTACTAAACCAATTCCCAAAAAGGCGATAAATAAATTCATTAATAATAATCCTAAGGTGACTTTATGTGTTTTCATTTGCTATATTCTCCTTAACATACTAATTGCTGTAAACTAACTTGTATGGTTTCATTTGTTTACAATTTTTATCCTAGTGTATATAGTAGCTATATAGTCAAGGGTGGTGTTGTAAAAAAATGAATAAAAAGAATGGAAAATATTTAACTACAGGTGAATTTGCAAAGCTTTGTAAAGTAAACAAACAGACACTCTTTTATTACGATCAAATCGGTCTTTTTTCTCCGGTATTGAAAAGTGAAAAAGGATATCGATATTATTCAATTCGCCAATTAGAACTATTCTTTGTTATTGATTTATTAAAGGATCTTGGTATGTCGCTAATTGAAATTCAACATTACACGCAAAATAAAACACCTGAAAGTTTTTTATCCTTAATGTATCAAAAAAAGGAAGAGATAGTTAAAAAGCGTCAGGAGATTGAGACGAAGGAAAAAATTATCGAGGCAAAAATCGCTTTAATGGAAGAAGCAGCACACATAGATTTTCATCAAATTACACTTGAACAATTACCTGATGTAACACTTTATATAAGCAGAAATATTGAAAATATAACTGATGAAGAATTTGTAGAGGTTTTTTCAGATTTTATTAATGAATTGAACGAATCACATCTTGATACAGGATATCCAATAGGTAGTATAACGAAACGAGAGCATGTATTAAAGGGAGAATTTACTAATTATAGCTATTTATATATTGAACAACCAAATCCACAGGAAGGACATCCTTATTTTCGAACTGTTAAGGGTGATTTTCTCATTGGATATCATATTGGGGATGAGAAAACAATACATAAAACATATAAGCTACTTTTTTCAGAGATGGAAGCTTTAAATTTAACCTTAGGAGATTATATTTTTGAAGAGTACATTTATGATACAGTCGTAAAAAATCATAAAGAACATTTCGTCACTAAAATTATGATAAAAGTCGATAAGATAGAGAATTAATTGTATCTTTAAATAACCTCTAATAAAACTTCGTAAATGAGTTTGAGAAATGGATACACATTATATTCAAATTGCGAAACTAAAAGCCAACTTAATGTTGGCTTTACTCGTTATATTAACTTAGTGACTATTTATATTTTTCCAGTCTTCTTTGGTAAGAATGTAATGATAATGCGTTTGGTCTTCAATTTCAATATCTCCATTAAAACGAAAACCGCATTTTTGACTAACTTTACTTGAGCTTACATTGCGAGGCAGAACAACTGTATTAAGTTGTTCTACATCTGTATTCTCAAACAAATATGTAATCAATCCTTTTACTGCTTTCGTTATGTATCCACGATTTCTGTAATGCTTTGAAATAGCATAAGCAATTTCTCGGTTTGGTTCTTTTAGTTCTTCTTTAATACCTGTATTGCAGAAACCTATAAATTCGCCAGTTTCTTTTAAAACAATTCCCAATTTCAAATAATTTTGACTACCTATATTAGGTACAGCTAACAAAAACTCCTTATTAGATGGTATTTCATAATTTGAAACCCAGTTCAATCGTTGTTCCATTGTTGAACGCCAATCAGGCAAAAATTCATACACTTCAGGTTGTGAGGTAATTTCATAAATGCTTTCTACATCTTCAATTCTAAACTCTCTCAGATATATTTCACCACAGTCTATTGTAAATAAATTGGTCATTTCCATCTCTATCTTCCCCCCTTTTCTAACATTCATTAAGCATGGGTTACACGATTTATTTGGATATCCATTCATATTGAATATCTGGTAAATTTTCTTCATTTTCATGACCTCTACCTATGATTTTAAATCCGTGTTTTTCATAAAATCGTTGTGCATTTACATTTACTTCAAATGTGTATAATGTTAATCTTCCACTTGATTGTGCTTTTACTCGATCTAGTAATGTATGACCTATGCCGATTCCTTGATAATCTATGTGAATATATAGTTGGCTTATTTCTCTTTCATTATAGGCAATCATTCCAACTACTTCTTCATCAATTATCGCTATATCTACTTGATACTGTTCGGATAATATATGATTTAAAAAATACACGTGATTTTCAAAGCTGTGAATTTCTTTCTGATTAACAGCCTGTTCCTTACTATCTCGCCACATATCCACTGTCTGCTTAGCGTATTTGGGTGTATAATGAGTAATTATTATTTTGTGTTGGTTCACTAAAAACCACCTCAAGTCTATTTAATTTATGTTATTTTCCTGTTAGCTATTCGATGCATATTAACTGTTGCAAGTTTTATAGCTTTATAAAATTCATTCCTAGTTTATTTCACAAACCTGCGCAAATAGTTGAGTAAGTTTTTTCTATTTTAATGCATTTCGTAAGTTTATAACATTATTTGGATTAACTGCCCATTCAATCATAAGCTCTTTTTGCCTATACTTTAAGTCTTCATATGGTTGTTCAATCATTTCTACTATACTAAACCTTTCATCGAAGACCTTAGATTCTTTTATTTTTCTATAGCCACCAAATCCTAAGTCGTCATTTAGTATCCAAACTACTCTTTTTATATTTGCAAATAAAATCCCACCCGTACACATAGGACAAGGCTCTAACGAAGTGTATATGGTGAATTTCTCTCTTTTTATTTTTGCGTTAAATATTGCTTGTCCTGCATTTTTTATAGCATCAATTTCCGCGTGGGCAGTTGCATCTTTTGCTGGATGTACTCTATTTCGTCCTCTTGAAATTAAGTTAAAGTTTTCATCAACAATTACTGCGCCTACTGGGTATGTATTTTCCATTAATGCTTGCTCTGCCTCTTCCAACGCCATTTCTAAGAAAAACCTATCTTTATCAGTATTCATAAATTTCCCTACCTCAACTATTGGATTTGTGTAATTTTTATTCTTCAACAATAGTGCACTTTTGGTTTTTGGAGAATTTGGATGAAATTCAAACTTCCAACCAATAATTCATTATCATAAGCTTTAAAAGTACATAAATTATTCTTGTTGTTTAAGCCACTAAAAAAATAATGACATGTGAAATCATCATCCCACCCAAATCGACAATAACTCTTTGATAACCTCAATATAGAATTTTTAAACTCACAATCACTTCTAAACATTGCGTCACCTACATTAATTATTCTATACAGTTATTAAACTAACCTGACTCTTTAGTTCATAAAATAAAAAATTCAAATTCTCAATTGATACAAGAAACAATAAAAGATGGAATGAAAGTTCAATTTCACACCATCTTCTCTCTTCTCAATAAAGACGAGTATCAAATGGAAATAGTTTGCACAAAAAACAATTATAGACACTTGATAATCTTTTTTTATGAATACACTCTAAATCAACTAATTCTCCCGGTAATTTAAGTGAATTTCTACACAAAAGTTGATTAGTAATGTAAAAATTAAGGTACACATCGAATTATTATCCGTTTTTGTTACATGCTATTAAGAAATTAAGGGGTGAAAAAATGAAAAAAGATGAGTTTTTAAAGATGGAAACAGCTGAAGCAAATATTGAATTGGATGAAATAAAGAATAAGGACAATAAAATTACCTCCAAAAAGGGAGCTAGCTCTACAACTGAGGTGAACATTGCCATCCAAGAAGATTTCTATGATGATAGCCATGAGGAAGTACTCTTAACATACATGCACAGTAACACTCCAGTTATTAAAATCAATGGGAAAGATTAAACAATTAAAAACTAGTTACATGTAATAAGTACTGTTGAAATGTTTCGGTTTGTACCAATTTCACAACTAATTAAAACAAATTTATAAACGAGTTAATCAAAAGATATTCTAATAAAGGATAAAATAGCTCCATACAAACAATACTAACTTTACATTATTGTGTTTGGGAGATGAAACAAGATGACCGTCCTAACAATGAAAGAATTGGCATTTATTGAAGATGAAATCCGTTCAGAAGTGATAATCGCAAAAACGATGAACTGGTGTGCAACACTATGCAAAGACCAAGAGCTAAGTAAAACACTGGAGGAGATGGCAGAAAAACACCAGTTAAAAATTGCCGACCTTTCCCAATATTTTAACCGAACTAACAATATTCAATAACTGCAAAAGGTGGGGTTCAAATGCCAAATAATATTGCGGAACGCGGTTTAACAGACCGTGAAATACTTCAGCTTTGTCTAGAACTGGAGAAAGGACGCTGCCGAAGCATCAGCAATACCATGTTAGAGACTGCACATCAGCAGCTACGGGAAATTTATGAACAATGTTTTGAAAATGCGAGCTCAAACCATTATCAGCTTTTTGAAATCTTGAGTAAGAATGGCTGGTATAAGACCGAGCTTGCTTCTACGGAGCAGGTTGGCAATGTACAGGAACTTATGCAAAATAACCTGCATCCAGATGACCAGTTGTAAAAAATACCCAAAAGCGTACATTTAAATGTACGCTTTACATATGACAAAAAGAGGTGCTAATGCTAATAGCAAAATTCAATGCCACATTATTAGAAATTTAGGATCATGCATGAATTTAATCAATGGATTGGACTAAACCCTCCATTAGTAGAAAAGAGTTGCCGAAGCAACTCATCCTCAATGTATAAATTACTGTATTATTCTTGAGCTTCTTCCTCACCAAGGTATTCCAAAAGATCTCCAGGCTGACATTCTAAAGCCTTACATATTGCCTCTAAAGTTGATAATCGAATCGCTTTTGCCTTTCCATTTTTCAATATAGAAAGGTTAGCCATTGTTATTCCAACCCTCTCTGAAAGTTCTGTTACGCTCATTTTCCTTTTGGCCAGCATCACATCAATATTGATTATAATTGGCATGTTATTCACCTCAGACTGTTAAATCATTTTCAGATTTTATATTAATAGCTTCTTGTAATAGCCTTTGAAGAACGGCAGCAAAGACTGCAATTACAATTGAAGCAAAAATTATGACCATTCCAATTAGTATGATTCCTGGAGCGTCGTCTCTCTCAGCCACGAGATAGAAGAGTGGCATGCCTACAGCAAATATTGTACTGATTGCAATTGCACAGTATTTTATATTCTTTAGAGCACTTACAGATAATTCCGAGAAAGCTTTATTCTTGTCAATATAGCTTAAAAGTTTAAAAGCTTGATACAGAGCAAAGTAAAAGGGTATTGCAGCTGCATACAAATCGATAAAAACAAGATATTTCAAATAAGCTATATCTGGATACAATTCTGCTGCAAAATTTGCTATCTCAGGTACCAAAAATATGCATAGAGCTAGAATAGGTATACCCATAAGAATAACAGCTATCTTTAAAAAGAGTGTTGATCCACTTTTCATAAAAAGCACCTCACTTATTTATTTTCATTTTGATTTTATCATAGCTTTTATCGTTTTACAATAAAGTATTATTGATACTAATTATTTTTTTATTGATTTGTAAACATCTCCTTAATTTTAGACACGATATATAACATACCTCCATGTACAAGTTATAGTTGAAGAATGAAATTATTATTTTAAAATATATCCAAAAATCTTAAAGAAGTAATATGTATATATTTTTTAAGCATGCTACATTCGATATGTAGCAAACAAAAAATAAATGTAGAAAGGTTGAAAGAACTTATGAAGTTAAAAGTAGAAACACTTCCCAACTATCGCATCGCTTATATGCGACGAATTGGTCAATACGGTCCTGCAAATATGGAAGTAATGGAGAAGTTAAAAAAATGGGCAACGGAGAAAAATCTTCTTGAGACTGCAATTCTTCTTGCAATTCCGCAAGATAACCCTGAAACAACTGTTCCGGAAGACTGTAGATTTGATGCTTGTATTGTGATTTCAAAGGATTATCAACTAGATGATTCAATTTGTGAAGGTGAACTTTCTGGTGGAAAATACCTTATTTACGAAGTGAAACATACAGCAGACGAAATTCAAAAAGCATATACCGATATTTTTCATACTCTAACAAATAATAATGAATACGAAATTGAAAACAAACCTATTTTGGAAAGATACACGGCTGAGATGATCAATAGCTCTTATTGCGAAATATGTGTACCTGTAAAAATATGATATTTTATCATATATAGAAGAACAAGTGGATTATAGCTCCTACTTCTAATTCTTCTTTCATAAATCTGCCCAGTCAGTTGAATTAATTCTCCAAATAAAGGCGTTGAAAAAACAAAAAAAGAGGTACAAAGAACAAATTAATGTTAAAGTTAGAAAGTAAATTTTAAAAGTGAGTAGGAGAACAAACATGATAGAGGTAAAAACATCTCCAATAAGTGATGGAGAATTCAACAGAGGAGTATTTGCTACATGTGATATAAAAAAAGGAATGTTATTACATGAAGCACCTGTTATTTCATATCCAAACGAGCAGCATCAATTCATTGAACAAACCTTACTCGCGGATTACGCTTTTGAGTATGGGACAAATAAATCTGCTATCCTTTTAGGTTATGGAATGTTGTTTAACCATTCTTATGAACCTAATGCAACATATGAGATTAATTTTGAAAATCAAACATTTGATTTCTATGCTTATAAAGATATTAAAGCAGGTGAAGAAGTTCTAATCAATTATAATGGCGACGTTGATGACAAAGAACAATTGTGGTTTGATCAGGAATAAAAAGACATAGCCATTCTTGACGATTTCCCTTCCGAATTTACAAATTTTCAATACAAAAAGAAGCCATTTTGAAAGAAGTATATTCAAAATGGCTTCTTTTAATTTTTTAATTAATATTCTGTTTTATAAAAAAGTTCCAACACATATTGTGTTCCTTCTTACCCACTAGTTCGTACTTTCTATTCCAGATAACTTTTTTTATTCGCATTTGCTTCATTATTCTATTATATATTTATCAATTTCATTAATAGGATTATAATGTTTTAATTCAGATTTATCAATATTCATCTTTATCGCCTCATCTGTGAGAATATATTTAATTTGTATAACACCATCATGTGCATAATAAATATATTTTACATAAGATTCATCTTCAAAAACTACAACAGCATAGTATTTCGGCAATTTAAATCCGTAAAATGCTTCAACAGATTTTATTTCTGTTCTGTCATAACCTTTCTCTTCCAATAGAAAACAAGTCACCCTCTTTTCATACATTTTTTTATTGTTTTCTATTTTTAGATTTGCTACAAAGAAAGTTCCAAAGATAACTACAAGAAAAATGATTAAAATTAGTACTTTCTTACTCAAAATATTACCATTTTTAAACATAAAAACTCCTCTTGTCTTTTACCATTCTTATTTTCTTCTTCAATCTACCCGCCAATATTTTCAATAAGAAAAATGAGTTGCCTATGCAAACCTGACCTATGATCAATTACTAATGCATCAGTTAGTGAAAGAAGCTATTGTCTTTTTAAAATATACCTTTGAGGAGGCCCGTATGCCTGTTCACCTTGATAGTATGCTAATTTATTTGGTATGCAAGAAATAATAAACGGCAGTCCTGACCAGATTAAATCCTCTAAAGCTTTTATTAGTGGCAATTCTTCTCCGTCAATATCACTGTCTGCCGAAGTCATTACATAGCACATATTTCCAGCCCCTTGTTTTTTCAACAGCTTCTCCATTTCTTCAGGATCTGAATTCGGTTTTGGAATTTCAAACATTAATTCTGTACGAATGAAATCGTTTCGTCTTCCAAAAGCTTCGTAGCGTTTTTGTGGTGAAGAAAGTTCGAATAGAACTCTCTGCTGAATTCTTTTTACGAAAAAAGTTTTAACAATTATTTCTTCAATTTCTTTATTCATCTAACCTCTCCCATTTTTTATTTAACGATAAATACTCACCCGTTAGTTTCAATAAGTTCATATTTTATACAGAAAAGGTAACAATACAATTAATGAGATAAAGTTGTAAAGAGGAGTGTGGAAGAAAATGAAAAAGATGTTTATCGTTTTAATATTATCCTTTGTTCTTATTATTTCTTTTCAAAAAACAATCGTTTCATCAGCTAAACCAACTCAGGACTCCGAAGAGCTTAGGTTACAGGATATGCTTATGAACATGCTTACTCCTTATATTGAAAAAGATTTGAATAACTATTATTATCCGAAGATTTCAAAGGATTTTTCACCTGCGGTTACTCCATGGAAAATTGAAGTGATTGAAACAAGAAGAGTGAATGGTTTCCGTGGCTTTCTATTGGAAATTACAATTGAAATTGAGCCTACCGATGGTGGACACTGGGTTCCAATAGGGAAGGACCGAATGACCTATGAAATTTCTTCTGGACCTAGGGTTAAATTGATCCATCATACACACCTAAAGACGTATGAATTACCCCCCGAATAATATATAACCTTCCACTAAAATGCTTCCTTTGTTTTTTAACGAAAGCACCCCGTTAGTTTAACAAGAAAACACCTATCCTCAATGCAAAGATTAGTTCTCTGATATTAATCGTACAAATTCTGCATTACTCGGCAGAGAGTCCGATTCAGGAACTTCATTATAAGAATAATTTTTAAAAACCCCAACTATTTCTAGTTGACCATCCTCAGGTAAAGTCTCTAATTTATCGCCCAATGATTTTCTTAAATCTTCATTGTTTGTAATTTCAAAAAAGATACTTCCTTTTTCAAATTGCCATAATGTGTGTGGCATGGTCTCTAAATTCTCTTTGACTATAAAGGAATACTCTCTTTCACCACTCACATCATGTATGATGGATCCTTTGACTTTAAATTCACCAGTGAAATTTATAGAGTAACCTGTTGCGTCATTAATTGACTCACTCTTTACATCTGAAACGATTAAATCGGCGATTTGGTTACCCGTTTTTACTTGATCAGGAGAAAAGATACTCAAAGCATCGGCGATGGTACGATTACCCGATTTGGAGAATCCTAGTACATTCTGATAACGATTAATTATTTCTTTTTGCTTTTCATTGTCGATCTTTAATGAAGTTATTTCACTAGTTAATTGTTCTTTTTTTCTAGATGCTTCCAAGCTAGCTATTTTCAAATCTAATTCTAATCCCTCTTTAACTACTGATAACTTTGCATTTTCTTGCTTTAATTGTTCATTTTCTTGTTTTAAATCATACTCAGACCCGTTATTAGAACATCCACTCATGATCATTATAGAGATTATGATCATCGTATAAAAATAGCTCACAGACACCCTCCCAGTTTTAACTACTCGTAATTTTTCATTATCAAATCGTATAACTCGTTAGTTCCATAAAAAAGTACCAGTTCCAACTTTAAGTAAAGTATGCCTTAAAACACCTTCACTTTGTTCAAATAATTTACATATATTAACTTATTCAACACCATCCACACATAAACCTTCTTATTCCACTAACCTGCCCCGTTAGCTCAATAAGAAATAGGGCTTTTTAAGTGACTAAACTCGAAGTCTTCCTTCATTTCAACCAAATAAAAATAATCCTCTTTAATAACAATAGAGATAATAGTATCTCCTTTTGTAAAAAAGTGGACGTGCCCCATTTGTTCTTTTTCCAACTCTTCCCAACCCCAATTTTTAATTTCTTCAAAATATTCATTTGGTGGATAAAGTCCTTGTTCTCCCCCAAAATTCTCTAAACTATATTTTTCGCCTTTTTTAATATTAGGATTATCAAATTGTGCTTTACTTGATTCCGCATTTGCTGGAACAGGAATATCTTCATTTATTTCTGCTATTTTATAACTGCCACTTTCAGCAGGGGAAGATGAACAACTGACCAACCACAATAACAATAGGCATATTGTAAATAATTCAACTTTTGTTAAGTTCATAGAATCCCTCCTCAAGACAATATATAAATTGAGTTTCTTGATTAAACTAACCTGTCCATTCAGTTGAAGAATAAAAAAGGCTTTACTCCTTCTGGAAGTAAAGCACCCCTTAGCACATTAAGCGATCTTATACAGAATATTCGCTTCACTGTTTCTGAAATCTATAAGCTTAATATATTTTTGAGTTTCTTTAAAACAAAGATTTCACGTTTTACCCAACCGTTCTTTTCAATATCAAAGCTATTAATAATTTTTTCATTTTGCTCAATTGCATCATGAAGGGAAACCCATTCTGGTCTAAACTCCTGTGCGGACTCATATTTATCCAATTGTTGAGCAATTCTTTTATCATTTATTAATTCACAAAGGTAGTAGTGTGAAGTCATTTGGAATAAAGCGTTATTGTCAAATTCGTCTAATTTCCTTTCAATAACTGAACCCAGCTTGTCTTTAATAATACAGTTAATATACCCAGTTTCTTCTGCCACTTCACGGATAAGACACTCCGAATGGCTTTCATCACCTTCAACCCCGCCGCCAGGAAATTTATAATCCCCTTTATTCGAATGAACTAAAAGGATTTTATTTTTATGAAATATAATAGCTCTTATAGCTTCTCTGTAATTTACCTTAATATCCCCTTGAACGTGTTGTACTTCTATCACCTTATTAAAAATCATTATCCCTCCTAGGTGTTTCTATTCTTTATACTTGTACTTCAATAAAATAATCAATTAATCCTTTAATTACTTAGAACATTTATTTAAAATTCAATATTCTTCTTTCACTAACTTGCCCCGTTAGTTTAAGTGCATTTTTTCACAATCTTCATCATAGTATAATATCCAAAAAAACGCCTCTATAAAAAACTATAGTGATCTGACCCTATAAAGTTTGATCAAAAATACCAAAAACGAATATTTTACGATAAATAAAAAGTATCCATTTTGATAAAAGATTGATCAAAATGGATACTTATCTATCAGATTTAAGTTCCGGTTATATTAAAAAGTTTGATTCTTTTCTATCTGTGTTGCTCCACAATTGGGCTCGATTGTAGAAGAAAATAAGGTACTTTTATACAAGAGCCACTCATTCTAAATACCGTTAGTTGAATAAGGAAACAGCAATACTCCTTTCTGAAGTTAAACTACTGTTAGTTGAAGATTCATTAAAACTACCAAGTTAAATCATTTAAGAATGTTAGAATATCTTTGTTCACGTCGTTAATGTCCGTTCCTAAGGTCATTAAATGTTTAGAGTTCGGATACCCCTTCATTGTTTTTCGATTCGTCGCAACGCTTTGAAAAATTACCTCTGCAGTCTCTTTATACAATGGTTCATCTAATTCACCATATAATATACGAATTGGCGAGTTTAATAGTGCTAATTTATTCATCGTTAGATCAATTAGCTGTTGGAATTCATTTAATGAATCGATAGGCATATTTTGAAGATGTATCATTTCTAAATTTATTTGTTCTTCATTTTTCCCTTCAAGTTGTTTATATCCTTTTGCATAATGAAAGACACGCTTTTGTAGAAAAGTAGCTTCCCGATGTATTGGCACTGACATTGTCACAACACCATTTATCTCCAACTCTTGACCAACTTTTAATGCAAACACACCACCAAGAGAAAGACCAATCACAGCTATTTTTTCAAAACCTTCATCCTTCAACAACTGGTAACCGTTTAGTACATCTTGCCACCAATCTGACGGTCTATATGTGAGAAGTTCTTCAGGTGTTAAACCATGCCCACTGTATAATGGTGCATAGCAAGAATAATTGTTCTCTTGCAAATACTTCGCTAACTTTTTCATATCATTCGTATTGCTTGTAAACGAATGTAATAGTAAAACGGCTTTCTCTCCACCTTTATAGAAAAAAGGCTTAGGGGGTACTAGTTTCATCATTATTTTGAATACCTCACTAATATATTCTTAGACTTTAATTAAATAGCTGAACTTCGAATTTTTATAATTCCTTTAAAGTATAACATCCATTCGTTATTAACTAACCTGCTGCGTTAGTTTAAGTGTACATTTCACATATGTTCATCGAAATATACTTGATATTTTTAATCATTAAATTAGAGCATATAATTGATGTTCTTCTTTAACTAAAGCACCCGTTTATTTAAGAACATTTCTTCAAAAAATGAACTACTTCCCTCTAAAACTATTCCCAAAAACTTCTAAATTTTACTAAACCACCAACCAATTAGAAAAATACTCGCTACCCCCCAAGCTGTGGTTCCCACTATCCAGCAAACTATGGATTCGGTAGTTGAACTTTTCTTACTTTCCATATTTCTTTTGATAAAAACGAGAACAACAAATCCGATTATGATGAAACCAACAGTAACCCAAAGTAATAAATCCATTCTCTCTCCCCCTTTTTTTGAATTACTTTCCTATCCTGCTATGTAATTTAAGTAGATCCATTCGCTATTTCTATTATATTTTAAACATAAATATCCAATTACCTTCTTTAACTGAGTTAGACGTTTGATATGAACGATTGTTTCAAGTCTTTATTGAACTAACCTGCTGCTTTAGTTGAATAAGAAAAAGAGCTGTATAAACAGCTCAATACGGTTAATCGATATGACAATGCTGCATTTAAATACTCTTCTACTACAACTTTAAATTCATAAAGGGGTTCTAGTGATTACTCGTTCTTTTTTACCCTCACTTTATAATCTTCATTAATATTCTTCCTAAAGAAATTAAGAGCCTTATGTTAGGCTCTATCTTATCGTAGTTAATATATAGGAAAGTATTGAAGCTGGCATTATGAAATCGGAATTCCTCTATCTAATGTTGTTTGAAAGTGTGGAGCATTTTAAAATCGAATTAGAAAAGTATATTATTTCAAAAACTATTAAACGGCCCTAGCCCTTTGGAAAATAGAACTAAAGCCGGTTAAATCACTTTTATTATTTCCACTATATTTTTTGCTGTTTCGATACTAAATATTTATAATAGTAACGACTAATTTGCAGCAATGACTCTTTAGACTCTTCCATAAACCTTTAATCCAAAAATATATGAAATCAATATTATTAACACCATCCAACCGAACGACAGCCAAAGATCATTCCCAACAGCCTGCGAGTCTAATAGATTTCTAATGGTCTGAATAATCGGTGTCATTGGTTGATTTTCCGCAAATATTCGAACTACCTTTGGCATTCCTTCGACAGGTACAAATGCAGAACTGACAAACAGTAGCATCAATAAGATATAAGAAAAAGAACTAGCTCCTTCTATACTTCCCGCAGCTAAACCAAAAGGAACTGAAATCCATGTTAATGCAAGAGAAAAAAGAATTATCAATAACGCTACAAGTAACCATTCTAAAAATGTTGCATCACTTCTAAATCCAGCTATAAATCCTACTATCAAAACAACTAGAATTGAAACTATCATAAAGATAACTGACGCAACCACCTGACCACCTAATACGGATGACTTTGCGATAGGCATTGACTTAAACCGATCGAACATCCCTGATGTTTTATCCAAATTAATTCGTAACGAAGTGTAAGCAGAGCCAGTGGCAATCGTCATTAATAGGATTCCAGGAAGGATATAGTTAATATACTCATCCTCGGTTACGCCTGGAATTTGGATGGCTCCACCAAATATAAAAACCATACCCAATAACATCATAACAGGCATCGCAACAACGGTAATAAGCGTGTCGACACTACGTATATTATGTTTAATGATCCGATTTGCAAGCGTTAATGTGTCACTTAAATTTTGAAAAACATTCATAATTTTCATCCTTTCGTAAGTGTCATAAATACATCATCAAGAGTTGGAGTAATCATTTTGAACATCTTAAGTTCAATTTTTTCAGTTGTTAGGGTATTCAATACGTTCAAGGTCGTTTTGATTTCTTCATCTAAATCTATGGAAATCTCACAATCTGCCCTTTTGATAGGAGAATAAGATACCAAAAGTTTTAAAGCCTTTTCAGTATCTTGAAGATTATTAAATACAAGAAGTAATTTATCTGCTCCTGCCAAACGTTTCATTTCATCTGGAGTGCCATTGGCAACAATTTCACCTTCACGTAAAAAACCGATTTGGTCAGCTAAATAGTCTGCTTCCTCTAAATATTGAGTCGTTAATAAAATGGTTTTCCCTTGGGACTTCATTTCTTTAATCGTATTCCAAAGCTCCTGCCTGCTTTTCGGGTCCAATCCAGTAGTAGGTTCATCCAGAAAAATGATTTCTGGATCCCCAACTAAACTCATGGCTAAGTCAAGACGGCGACGCATTCCTCCTGAATAAGTAGAGACAGCTTTATCTTTTGCTTCTGTCAAATCAAATTTATCTAACAGACCCTCGGCGACCTTTCTCGGATTGAGTTTATGTCGCAATTTTGCAATTAGGTGCAGATTTTCATATCCAGTAAGCACGCCGTCAACAGTGGTATTTTGCGAACTAAAACTAAATAGCTTTTGTGCTGCCACCGGATTGTCAGCAACATCAATATCTTTAATTGTTACCTTTCCACCATCGCTATTTAATAGTCCTGTAACAATTTTTAATAGGGTGCTTTTCCCGGCTCCATTTGCCCCTAATAAGGCATAAATCGAGCCAGCCTTAACCGTAATATTGACATCTCTTAAAACTTCATTCCCTTTAAAACTCTTTTTAGTATTTTTGATTTCTAGGACGATTGTACTCATGACTATCTCTCCTTTATTTCATAGAATCCCTTAATTTTTTTCTCATTTTGTCCATCCATGTTTCTTCTGGAAATTCTGCTAATAAGGAGTCCGCAAATTCAGCGATATCATTTCCGACTACATCTCGCACACTTAATCCATCCGTAGCACTGTTCTCGAACATCTCTAAAATATTGCGTAAAAGCTCTAGCATGCTTCCTCCCTTTGCAAAATTCCACATATAACTTTCAATAGCTTTCATTGCTTTTCTGTATTCTTCCGGTAATTCATTTACTCTTTTTTGGTATGCACGAAATTCTCGTTTTTCTTGGATCATCTTCTTAAACATTTCTTTGCTCCTTTATTTCATTCATTTTTTCCTCTAAAAATGTCCAACGTTGCCAAAACTCCTTTAATTCTTCCTCCCCTTTAGCATTTAGCTTGTAGAATTTTCTCGCAGGTCCAAGTTCAGATTTCTTCTTCTCAATCTCTACGAGCCCTTTTTTCTCAATTCGAACAAGAATGGTATAGACAGTTCCTTCCACAATATCCTCAAAACCCAAATCATTTAGGTACTTTGTTATTTCATAGCCATAGGTTTCTCCAGCATGAATCTTTTGAAGCACCACTCCTTCAAGAACACCTTTAAGCATTTCAGTTAAATCCTTCATATATCCTCCTAATACTCTACTTAGTAATACTGAGTACTACTATATAGTATTACAAAGTAGTTGATTGTGTCAAACCCATTTTTATTTTTATTTACTTCTTTTATGAATCCTTGGTAGAAAAGAGGATGAAGAACTATTGAAACAAAAAGACTGGACCCATATTGGATCCAGCCTAAGTTAAGATTACTTTTTTTTTGTTGTTCAACTGAAGCACCCGTTTGTTAAGTAAAGTACGTCACGTATTATAAATTATTTATTCTTTAAATGATAACCCTTCTCCTTCTAATGAAGTTCTCATAATAGGTAAGGAAGCTGGTCCAATACCATGAATTTTTAAAATTTCTTTTTCAGTGTACTTGGATAGTTCTTGCAAAGTGTTAATCCCTTCGTGAACTAATGCATTTCTTGCAGGTGAACTAAGTTTCGAAAGGAAGCCACTTTTAGGCTTATTCTCTTTATCACAGGTTGGGCAACTTGGACATTCACTACTTTTGTAATACTTATGTCCCTTTTCACAAACCCTTAAACTTTTTTCTACTGTCAAAATTATTCCTCCAAACAAATTTTGTAATAAATTTTAACATACTATTTTTTGTATATTAGTTATACAATCTCGACAAAAACTATGCATGTCCCTAATTTAAGTGAAGTCATTCACAATGTTACATTTCTATTGTAGTATGATAACATTGTCATTTATTTTTAAACTTTAAACATGTATAACCCCGTCCCAAAATTAGGACAGGGTTAGCATAAAAATGTTTAATTTTGATAAAAAGCATCAACGTACTTAAAACTTACCAATAAAGTCGTTCAGAATATAGATTATTTCGTCATAAAGTTACTGCTGAATTATCTGAATAAGGTTGCCGCATGTATCGTCGAAGACAGCTATTGTGAATTCGCCCATTTTTGTCGGCTCCATAGTAAACTTCACGCCACTTTCCATTAATCGTTTGTACTCTGCGTGAATATCTGCAACGCCAAACATTGTAACTGGGATGCCTTCAGCGAATAACTTCTTTTGATACTCTTTTGCGGCTGGATGGTTATTCGGTTCAAGTAAAAGCTCGGTACCTTTTTGATCCTCGGAAGAAACAAGCGTTATCCACCTAAATTCTCCTGTGGGAACGTCATGCTTTTTTACAAATCCCAGTGTTTCTGAATAAAATGCTAGTGCCTTATCTTGGTCTTCTACGAATATACTGGTAACAATGATTTTCATAATGTTTTTGCCTCCTTTGATAGTTGCGACGTATGGGACTCTGCAAACAATCTGGCAACAAGCAGAAAAAACCATACATTCTTCAGAAATATTTTATATAAAATTACTCTATCCATCCTTTCAGCAAATTTTTAAGTGGTTCGTTGTTGAAGATAAGCACACGATATTTACCCTTTCGTTTTGATTTTACGAGCCCTGCATCTTCTAATACAGAAAGATGTTTAGCTATCGCCTGTCGCGAAATGGAAAGGTCGTGCTTCGTAATAAGACGTACCGTTAGTTCATACAAGGTCAACTCGTTGCGTTCGGAAAGTTCGTCTAATATTAGCCGTCGAGTCGAGTCGCCAAGTGCTTTGAATATAGCTTCGTTGTCCCAATTCATATATCTAGTATAAGCAACTCTACGGTTGCTCGTCAAGCATATGCAATTGCATGGTTGCGTGATAAAGTAACCATGCAATATTAACATGTGAAAGTCCAATAATTGTAGTTGTGCCATTATATAAATTAGAATTTAATAAAAAAGTGCATTAATCCTCATTAGATCAACACACTAGTTAAATTTATAAGCACCTTGTACGTTTTTTTATTTTTAACACGTTTCTTATTGAACTAACCTGCTGCTTTAGTTCAATAAGAAAAAGAGCCATCTTACCAGCCCAATGTTCTTTCTCTAAAGCACCCGTTAGCCATTCATGCCACACAAAATCGCGCTTCACCACAGAGAATGAAAATGGTTATGAGGTGTCAATGCTGATAATCCACCGAAATCCATAAGGTTATTAATGTACGCTCTCCTCACTTAGTTATTAATGATCTCAATAATTTTTTGTTGCGCATCTTTAGCTTCAGGGATTGGCATTACAACAAACACATGATTCATTTTTGGATATACAAATGTATTGATTTCAATTCCTTGCTCTGTTAGTTTTTCATCAAGTTTCATAGCATCTGGATATAAACCTTCGTGTGTTCCAATAAAGTGAGTGATTTTTCCAAGTCCTTTAAAGTTACCATAGATTGGACTAATTAATGGGTCATCTATGTTCTTATCAGCTGCCCACATCTTTGTAATCACTTCCATTCCTCCAATAGCCAACATTGGGTCCTTTTTTTCATATTCAGGTATTAGAGGGTTATCAAGCCCCATATCAACACATGCAGATAACAAAATGATATCTTTTGGTTGAGGTATATTATTCGTCTTTAAGAGATGTGCCAAACCAAGTGATATATTTCCTCCTGCCGAATCCCCCATGATGGTCAGTTGTTTAGGATTTTCAACGGTTCCAAGGATTTCTTTATATAGGTTTAAGAGTTTTGGGTAGGTGTGCTGATAATTAAAATTAGGTACTTTAGGATAAATAGGAGCAATAATTTTTGCATTTAATGATTGAGCCATTTTATCCATGAACCTCCAGTGAAAAATTAAAGGTTGATTAGTCCATGCACCTCCATGTATATAGAGAATCACTTTTTGTTTCAAAGATTTTTGGTCATTTAATGTAAAAACCTTTATGTCCTCAATTACTTGCTCCTTAATATCGCTGGCAAATTTAGCATTCCCTATAACATATGGCTTAATATTTTCAGTTCCCCTTTGTTTTACGAACTGCGAGGTATGTTCAATAGTGGAAAAACCCTTTTTTGTATTTCGCAAAGTTAAATATTTTTCAAAAAGATAACTTTGTATAGAACGTTTTTTGCTATAAATTTGTAAACTCATTTTTATATCCCCTTTTTTATTGCTGATTCTGTTCAGTTTATGAAAAAACGTAAATAGTTACTTATCTTTTCATCAGAAATTAATAATAGATTTGAAAGCATGTTTTGAATAGAACGTAGGATTCCAATCTTCTTTTCAAGTTGTAATTCACAACACCCTTTAAAACAACAAACCTAATATTTTTTACATTTATTAACTTATTCAATAACATTTCAAAATACTCCTTTTAACTAAACTGCCTCTTTAGTTCAATAAGAAAAAAGAGCTGCCTAAGCAACCCATGATCATTAACTTAAACATCCTTTAGTTAAATCAAGAAATCAAATTAAATCTATCTATTTATATTTTTTGACATTCCGATAGTGAATTTCCTAAACCCAAAAGTTTCATAATATGGTTCTAAACTTTCCACACACATTAATTGAGGAATTACCCGATTTAGCTCACAATATTGAATTATTCGATTCACCATTTCCTTGCCGATTCCTTCTGACTGATAGCTTGGTAGAACACACAATCCACAAACTAATCCAGTTATTACACCGTCTGAAATAACACGTCCCATACCGACTAATTGTTTTTCATCAAATGCGTAAATCGCATACCAACTTTGATTGCACATTCGCTCCAAATCATTACTTGTTAATTTAAGTGAATTCCATCCTAAAGATTCATATAAGGTTAGTAATTGCTCAAAGTTATTAGGGGGTTCTATCGTGTAATTTATAGATTTTCCCATATAATTACCTCCTGATTTTTGTTATATTATCATCAACACATATTGTATAAATGTTTCTCATGCTTCTCCAACTTGTTTTTTGTACTGATGTTCTTCTAATAAACCACTCCTCATGAGAATAGTTTTTAGCTATATTTCCCCATATAGCAAATGCTTCTTCATCTTTTCAAAAGGTTCAACCAAAAGAGCGTAAAACATTAAGAACGCTCTTTTAATAGAAAGCTGATTGTTATTTCTCCTTTACACGAATAAAAAATTTATTTAAGTGGTTAACTGAACTAATTAAGAAAAACATGGCAGGAAGTACAATTGATAAACCGATAATGAGGTACATGCTCCGAGTGCTAATATCGAAAAAAGCTGATGAAGCAAATAATATCCCAACAGGCATAGATACTCTAAATATAAAAAGACGAACAGCACTTAGTTGAGTTAAACGATTACGAGGAGCTTCTTGTTGGAAAATGGCGGCACTTTGTGCATTAAAAAGAGGAAATAATAGTCCTCCCATTAATTCACATAACCAAGCGAATTGAATTGTTTGTACAAAGAATAAAAGAATAAACGATAATCCTCCACCAAGTAATCCTAGGTACATAACCGATGGAGTTTTGGGTATTTTTAAAAGTAGTACCGTACCTAAAATATAACCCACAGGAAAAGCACCTTTAAATATTGCATATTGCCATGGTTGGCCACCAAGTTCCCCTTGTATAAAGGGTATGCTTAAAACCATCGTAGCTCCTACAGCAAATTGAACTGTTGATGATAGTATAGTTAGTCTAAGCAGAATGGGAAAACTAAAGAAAACTCTGTATCCCTCTTTTAGTTCTTCCCACCAAAACTTTTTTGACCATGTTGCCATTTTATTAATACTCATAACAGGCATTCTGGAAAGTGAGATAAAACTTATCAAAAACATGAGAGAAGACACTAAATAGATATATTGCATCGGAATAATCAAAAGTAATAAAGATGTAATTCCTGGAGCGATAATACTCATAAGTCTGAGTGTAGTGTCCAACAAACCGTTTGCTTCAACAAGTTCATCTTCTTTACATATTTCAGGAATTAAAGAAAAGGAAAGGGTTGCGTATATCGGTTGCATCAAACCCAACACACATTGGAGCAAAACCAAGCCAATCATTACTCCAATTTCTGAACCAATCAGATACCCCGCAAGAGGAATTAAGTATGCTCCAGCTCGTACCAGCTGAATATTTCGAAGCATTTTTTCTTTCACAACATGATTCATGAAAGGTGCACTTATACTTTGTAATAGAAGAGATGGAATAAAATAAATTAACCAAATAGTTGCCATCCATTCTTTGGATCCCGTAAGTTCATACAGGAGTAACCCATTTATAATCCCGCCTGCAGCACCACCAAATTCAGATACAATTTGACCAACCCATAGTGCTTGGAGAGATTTTGAAAACTTTCTCATTGATTTTCTCCAAGGAATTTTCTAAGGTGACCAGAGAAAGCATTGATATGAGTTTTATTGATTGTGTAAATTCCTTTGTTTACTTGAACAAATTTGGCTGCTTTCAATAAGGAAAGCTGATGGTGAATGGTTGTTTTAGAAACATTGAATTGTATACTTAAATCTTGTAAAGAAGATGCACCTTTCGTCAATTGGTAAAGTATCTTCAGTCGTACTTCATCACCTAATGCTTTATGTCCACGAATCAATTCCATAGGAGGAATGCCTGGTTCCAAAAAATACTCTTCCTTCAAGGGATAAAAAAATAACTTCGTCTCAGGTGTTCGTACTGTTAAAGTCCAGGGACGATAGGACACTTGAGGAATAAGCTTTACCGTCCAAACTGATGGTTCAGGAAAATATTCAACTCCGCCGGTAATCATTTCAATGGCCTCAATTGGTTTTGTTTTATCTATAGAATGATATTGTTTCCCTTCAAACTCTATTGCTCGATTCCACTTTGTCCACTCGTCAAACTTCGATATCCAATCAAACCATTCGTTCAGTACGTTAATAAAATTCTCAATAAGTTCACTTTGCGAATACCGTTCAAGATTAAGAACATATCCTTCTAAATAATCGTGACCCTTAAAATAGGACGCATATTCCTTAAAGTTGCCGCCTTGATCTATCTTATTAATCAGTTCCTTTCGAATAATTTCACTCTTGCGGTCTTTATAGGGCAGTAGTGTTCCATAAAACTCTCTTCTATCCATATTTAACATGTTGTTAGAAAATTCCTCTATCGTTTGTGCTGAACACTTGTCTTGCAACAAGATTAAGCTGTACCAGAAATTAGTCTTTTGGATTTCCTTTAATGATTCTTTAAGTGTATTTGGCATAGTTGATGACTCCCACCTTTGATCTAAATCAAAAGTGTGCCTAATTTGACCATGGGTGTAACCAGCAATCCCAAGGATAGTTTCCCAAACAGGAGATGTTTCTACTATTATTGACACTGATTCAGGTTCATCTAAATTTACATACTTCAATTAAGTACCCCCAATTAGATTATTAGTCGACTTAATTTAAACAATACATATTTCGAATACAAAATTCAATATTTTTCGAATCAATATTCAAATTTTTTTCTTGTATTAACCTGACCCGCTAGTTTAATGAAAAACAAAAAGAAAATGTTATTTTAAAAAAGGATAATTATTAATAGTGTAGAATATAGCTAATAATACCGAAAATAGGAGGACTAATATGAAAAATCAAGTTTGTGTTATAAGCATTTACGTGCCAAATTTAATCAAAGCAATTGACTTTTATACGAATACTTTAGGTTTTGAATTAAACAAACAGTATGGTCCGAAGATTGTATCACTAGTACATGAAGAGTTACCACTTGTTTTAGAAGAGAAAAATAATTCAACCTATAATCAAGATATTTCTGGAGTTGTATTAGGATTGCGAACGGAAGATATTTATGAAAAAGTTAAATTCTTAAAAGAGAAAGAAGTATATTTTATTATAGATGAACCAACTAATTGTCCTCCGGGAAAATATATTAGTTTTAGAGACCCCTTCGGAAATATTTTAGAATACCTTCAATTTGAAAATTTGTAACAAGTATAATAAGTTCAACATAATTGTTGGACTTTTTTAGTCTTCTTTCTAACTAACCTTTTGCTTTAGTTTAACTAGAAAACAGAGCCATCTTATAGGTATTTTCTATTTCTTCTTTTGGTAAAGTCATTAAAATTTGATTACTCTTTTCTCTATTCAACATTTAACACTCTTGCCATTCCCCAAGAATTTATTTTTCTTTCATTACACTTTTAAACAACTACTTAATGGAGCACTGAAAAATAGACTATCAAATGATGGTCATGTTTTACTAAAGCACCACGTTAGTAATAAATCATTCATTTATTAAGGTAAAATCTTCGCTTTTTCCATTCCATTCTACTTTTATTACTAACTCATCTTTTATACTTGTAGATGGGCTATTAGAAATCGGTAGATCTCTTTGATATATGCCCTCTATATTTAAAGAAGCATTATTCTCACCAAAATCTATTACTCCGTTACTCTTTGTTTCAACATAGTAAGTAAAAGTTTCAATATCCTGTTTGTTATATCCTTTGTAGTTAATCTGAATTTGATATGTTTCGTCGCCGTTAGTTTGATTAACAGATACTTTGGAGGACCAATTTTCACCATCGCCAACAAAAACTAAATCGTTCTTATTTGTCTGGCATGCAAACAATAATAGGATTACCAAAAATAAAGTTGCTAAAGTTAACTTTTTGACAGATATCACTTCCCATTATCAACTGGTTTTATAAAAATTACCCTAATACCTTTATTTAACTATTCTTTCAGTTGTTTAAGACCATCATGTAAAAGGTATTTTTTGTTTTTGAAACATTTTAGTCGAACTGTGATTTAAGTATTGATTCTAAACCCTATATGAATACTTTTCTAATTTACACACATAATATTTTTGAATGAAAAATTATTATGAATGATAGGGAGTGCAATAATGGGAGTTCTAAGCGGTAACCCAAAAGATGAACCGTTACATTACGGTGAAGTATTTGCTTTATGGACTAATTTATCTACAAACAACGGTTTAATCGCTGCATATCAAACCTTTGCTAATCACACAGGTGATAAAGATTTAGTAAAGATTATTGAAGAATCGATTCAATGTATGAAAGACGAAAATAAACAAGTTGAAGTAATATTAAAAATTAATGGAATTGGACTACCACCTGCACCACCTGAACGGCCAGTTGCAAGACTAGAAGACATTCCTGCTGGTGCACGATTTAATGATCCTGAAATAAGTGCTGCACTATCAATGGATTGTGCCACAGGTTTAGTCGCATGCAGTAAGGCAATGGGTCAGTGTATTAGAGAAGATATTGCTTTAATGTATGGCCAATTCCATTTAAGCAAAGCCCAATTAGGAGCAAAGCTATTACGATTAAACAAAGATAAAGGTTGGCTTATACCTCCACCACTACACTTAAACTTTCCAGATAAAGAATAATAATTTTTTGGGCAATCTTATTTTGATTGCCCTTTTATGTTTGATTCACAATACGTGTTAAGTGTGAAAAAAACTCACTTTCTCCTATTTAATTAAACTGCCTCTTAAGTTGAATAAGGCATTTTAGATATTGCTTTAAAAATAAAGTTTGATTAATATCCACTCAAAATTAGTTAACTTTCAAGTTAATTTTTTCTTCATATTCACCTGTATTAGTCCGCCATTTAATTTCTATATAAGCATGATTTAACGATATAATTGCGGCATCTATACCTGGAGGGTTATTACCTGCGCTCGTCCCAAAATCTATAGCGGTTTGATTTTCTTGAGGTTTTCGTTCCCCACTACGTTCGCCTTCGTCAGTAACTAACGAATAATTGACATAAAGAAGTTCTTCATCTCCTGTATATTCAATTCCTCCTCTCTTATAGAGTTCCTTCTCTGTTACTTCGTATATGTAATGTACTTTCCATAAGTCCCCTTCACCAGTTGCTTTAATAGTTTCTTGATTAGAATAACAAGCTGTTAAAAGCAATATTGTAAGTAATAATGTGAGTACATTCCTGAACATAACTCTCCCTCTCCCCAAATCTAATATTGAATTTTTTCTATATAATATCTATTTCAACACGCGTCTAAACAATACCTCTTCAACTAACCTTGCTTTAGTTGAAGAATAAAAAAGCCTTTACTCCTTCTTGAAATAAAGCTCCCGGTAGTTAAATTAGGAGAAACATTATTATGCCTTTTATAAAACACAATCTTCTATTCAAATTTATCATCTAATTTCGATTTTATTTCTTCTAATAATTTATACTGCTTATCTTGTTTCTCTAAAATCCTATCTGTTAATTTTTCTAACGTTTTTGTAATAGACCATAAAAAAATCCATAAAAATAGAATAACTCCTAAGGATTCTATAATAATCACCACCCTTTGCTTTTTACTTAAAACTGTTTAGTTAATTCAATGTATTTGATCAACTAAACTGCCTGTTGAATAAGTTCAACAAAAGAGCATAAATTCTGCTGGCGTATTTATACACATCTTCCAATCATTTTCAATAATTCATCTTAATACTAACCGTTCTTTTGAAAGATCCACTAATAACCCTTCATCTATGCTTTCTTATTAAACTTAACTGCCCCGTTAGTGAAGTAATCGATCCTAGAAAAAAGTATTATTTATCTCTATCATTACTTTGACTATCCTTTATCGTTTTTGCCATAGCAAAAAAAACAATTATTATTAATATAGTACAGAATACAATTATAGATGACATATACTTATCACCTCTCTCATTTTTGAGTATTCTTTGTATTATTTTACCATATAAATAAAAACTTGTTAAACTAAACTTCTACGTTAGTTTAAGCGTAACTTTTAACAATGGATCGCCGAAAAGTACTTGATTTTTTGGACGTAAAAATAGACCATCGAATTGATGGTCTTGTTACTCTTTTTTACAAAGCTACATTATGAATCACACTTTAAATAACAGGTTCTAAACAAAATATCTTTAGTGTCAATCAAATATCGTTTCTTTTTCAGGGTTCCTCAAAAATTCGAAGAGGGTTTTAATTTGTGATTCAGTATTCCTATTAGTAGAAAGCTGTGGTAAATTATGTTCCGAAAAAAAATTAATATTATTCGTCTCCGTACCTAGAGTAGGTTTCCCTCCAACAATTTCACACATTATAAATATCTTATAATAATGATAAGCTTCTGGAGGATGTGGGTGTTTATTTTTATCCAATAAAGCAATTAATCTAATCGGTATTACATCAAAACCAGATTCCTCTTTAATTTCCTTCACAACATTCTCAGAGGGAGATAGGCCTATATCGCAAAATCCACCTGGTAAAGCCCATTTATCATCAATATTTTCTTTTACCATTAAGATCTGATTATTTTTAAAAACCACACCACGAACATCAACTTTTGGAGTTTGGTAACCAGTTTCATTTGTAAATAAATCCCTAACTTTATCCATATCGAGTTCAGTATGTTCTGCCATAATTTCTATACTTATATTACGTAATTCTTCATAACGCTCGATATCATAAATATCTTTAGAAAAGGCCAATCCGGACTGGGACAAAGCCTGAATTCTTTTTGCCCACTCTAACCATTGTTTACTCATTTAGACACCTACTTTGAAGGAGATTTTAAATTCTTTTATTCTTTTATTGACCATTTTAACGACTTTTAGTAGCATCTATTATAACATTTCTATTGAACTAAACTGCCACTTTAGTTCAATAAGAAAAGAGCAGTCTAATACCACTCTTTGATTTTCAACTAAAGCATCCGGTGGTTGAATTAGATTTTATTCCCTCGAGCTTTTAAATAAATACATTCCAACCGAACCAAATACACTGGTTACAGCAATTACAGTGACAGCAAAGATAACTTCTGAAGTTGAATGAGGTCTATTAGTCAATAATCCAAACCCGAGTAGCTCAATAAATAATATAAGCCCCCATAATATGAAGAATGCTTTTAATATATCATGTTTCAAACTAACATCATCCCCCAAAAATAATAATCTATCTAAAAGTGCGCCAATTCTCTACGCATGTCTATCTCCTACACTATATTTATATAGTCCTTGTTCAACTAACCTGCTGCGTTAGTTCAATAAGAAAAAAGACACTTGTTAGTAAGAATACATCATTCAAACCTAATCAACTAAAATAGCACCATCAGAAATTGTTATAAAGTTTGCGTTAAAACCAATTATACAGATTATATATTCCCCATCCTCTTTGTAATATTACATGTAATTTTTTTAAAAACTACATAAGAAACTGCGTTAACCAAGCAATATACTTTGCACCAGGAATGAATAACACCTGTGCTAAAAGTGTTCCTAACAATCTTGATGTTACCATCATAATAGAGGCACTTTTTAAAGTAACATAGTTCCCTTTTTGGTTGATTACATCATCCGCTAGGATTGAAATTTTGGGGTCAATAAAGACAATTAGCAAGATGGTAGCTACACCATTAATTAAACCCGATGCCATAACAGCAGTTGTTGCACGTTCAGGTGCAAGCAATGCTGCATATAGTGCAGATAAAACTCCAATTGTATAAATTGCTGTAATCAAAATATTAATACAAAATAATTTAATCGGTATATCACGCCAGCTCATATCTTTTAAATATGCATATCTAGGTAGATGAATATGCTTTTTTGCACGTCTAAAATATGATTTTGTAAATCCTTTTTTCAATAACGCTGGAATCGAACCGCGTTCTTGTGCTAAATGAATGATTGCCCTCGAAAAAACAGCAATAAATGTCGGTAACAATAGTAAACCGATTATCGTACCTAATGTTGCAGAACCAATTAGAATTCGATACTGACTCTCGACAAATTCTAAAGCATTTTCTTTTGGTGCATTATCAATCAAACTTCCTGTAAAAGGTTGTTGCATCATATTCGCTAGCCTTGAAACCATTACCATCACATTAAATAGGGAAAGTGCCGATGCTAATAATTTCACTCTTGCCCCTGATAAACGTACTGAATATGCTAAGGTTTCAATTGAATGAATTATTAAGATAAATAATGCAATCATTACTAATTGCGTTGTGAAAAATTCCAAAGACAATACCTACCCCACTTTTATTTGTTTGAAATAGTATTCCGATAACTTGTCTATAACTCCCATTTACTTTATATAAACGAATTAGATATTGAAATTGTTTCCAAAGTGTATTATAGGATAATTTTCAATTGATACCTTATAAAATTTTGCTCTATATTTAGGTTTTTTTATCTATTTTCTTAACTGGCGTTATTATGATGCTGGCTAAGAGTTATTCGAGTGTTTTGGTAAAATGTAGCAATGTAGTACACTTATTCTACTGATTCCTCTAGTAGATTTGTAAAAAAACGTAAGGAAAAAGGTCAAATTTCGTTAACACAAACTTCATTAATCTATAAATATATCTACATATTAGTTTAACATCCATTTTCTAAAATAAATTTGAAAGATATTTTAGATAGGAGATGGAGAAGATGAGCAAAAAATTATTAATAGGTACAGGAGTGGCTTTATCGTTAATATTCAGCCCATTCAGTCAGGCGTTTGCAGTAGAACAAACAGTAGGTGAAAGAAAACAAGTTGAAAATGTAGCACACCGTGGTGCAACAGGTTATGCTCCTGAAAATACAATTGCTGCTTTTGATCTAGCAGTTGATATGAAAGCCGATTATATTGAAATTGATGTTCAAAGAAGTAAAGATGGTAAATTAGTATTGATTCATGATACAACAGTTGATCGTACAACAGATGGAACGGGAAAAGTAGGAGATTTAACATTTGAACAGCTTAGAAGTCTTGATGCAGGTAGTTGGAAAGGGGAACAATTTGTGGGAGAACCTATCCCAACATTTGAAGAGATTCTTGATCTCTACCATGGAAAAATTGGAATTTTAATAGAATTAAAGGCTCCAGAGCTTTACCCTGGTATTGAAGAACAAGTAGCAGAAGTATTAAAAGAACGAAATCTCGATAAACCACAAAATGAAAAAATCATTATTCAATCTTTTAACTTTGAATCAGTGAAAAGAGTGGACCAGCTTCTTCCTCAAGTTCCAGTCGGTGTATTAACTTCTAACCGTGCAGATACAACATTGGAAGCTTTACAAGAATTTTCAACATATGCGGATTGGTTTAACCCAAGTTATGGAATTGTGACAGAAGAATTAGTGAATCAAGTTCACTCTCAAGGAATGCAAATTGGTTCATGGACAGTACGTAGTCAAGAAGCAGCAGACTTCTTACTCGAAATGGGCGTTGACGCAATCATTTCTGATTATCCGGATTATGTAGATCCTAGAAACTAATATTACTGTAAAATAGTTTAGGAAAAGGGGTATTTGCTACTCCTTTTTTTGTTTGGATTTTTGTTGTTGGTTTTTTGATAATGGTTATCAGAGGTTAGTGGATAATGGTTTAAATGACTTGAGATTATGAAGTTCTGCACTTAAATTAAAAAGTTAGGAGATTGTACAAAGTTACATTAAGTACTACCTCTCATAATCTCACCTAAACTTTAAGCTAGAGATCTAGGTGTAGCAATTTTACTAAAGCATCCGTTAGTGAAGAAGCTACTGCTGCTCTTGTTGTGCGATCGCTCCTATTTTATATAACTACTGTCATAACAATTATTACGATAAAAGCCAACGTGAAGAAAATACCACTTGTTATAATAGAACGCCTTACAAATGCCTCATATACTTTAGGGTCCTCCTTATATGCTGGTTGATGCCATAAACGTATAGCCTTTGTTGGATTTATATATTGCCAAATCGATATAACATAGAATGAAATGACTACGATAATAAATATAATTATTATAAGCAAATAATCCCACTCCTGCCCCGTCAGCTCAAAAAGGACGAAGGCTTTACTTCCTTCTTGAAATATAGGCACCGTTAGTTAAAGTAAATGTAATAATAATTCTTCTTTATTCCTTAGTAAATGAAATTACCTACCCTTAATTGATAGTTATAAAGGATAGTAATAATTTACTATGTCGATAAGACGTCCTGATTTTTCTGACAGTACACTTTCAGATAATCTTGCCCCCGCTATTATTGGAGCCCATTGAAAGACTTCATCCTTTAACAAACCGCTTTTCTTACAATAAATACGCAAATACATATCGGCTAATTCTTTCGAAAACTGTAAATATAAAAGATATGTACGATATACATCCGCACGTATATCCCCTGCGCTGGAATCAACCCAATCTATAATTGTCACGTTGTTATCTGACATAATCAAGTTAAACAAGTGATAATCTCCATGACACAGCCTATTCTCAAATGTTATCGTATCCAATTTTTGTATTAAAGCAGACTTATGTCTATTATCTAGATTATTAGCCGATTCAATTTGGCGGCTTAATTTTTCAGCCATGGATTCAAGTGAATCAGCCACAACCAGATGAATTTTATGTTGTATATCAACGGAAACATTCATGTAATATTCGGCTTTTTCCATGTTTTCGGATAGAATGTCTCCTATTGTTCTACCCTTAATATATTCCATTATGATAGCTTGTTTCCCATCTATTTTCGTGACATCCAATACATTAGGTACAGAAAGTCCACACGAATAAGCATATTTTTGCTTATCTGCTTCATTTGAAGACTCCGTTTCAGGCAAATTGTCATTAAATAGTTTGATAATCCTGTTTTCGTAAAGAAAGATTTTCGCTGTATTTCCTATTGCTATTGGAGTGCCTAAATTCATTAGATATCTCTCCTTAAGTTTTTGCCTAAACAACAACGGCAATTTAATTGTTCACCTTCCAACCTTTGGAATCCTTGTTCAATTAACCTGCTGCGTTAGTTCAAAAAGATAAAGCTATCCTTACAGTCAGCCACTTGTTCAACTAAAGCACCTGTTAGTTTAAGAAGATTTATCAATTAAACTAAGTTCATATTGAATACGTTCCAAAACCTTTTTTGGATTAATATTATAACCTGTTGCCCGTTTTCCACTCCAATTAACCCCTAGATATAATCCATCTTTTTCTAGACCTTTTAACCATCGATTGAGGAATTCTTCAAATTCTATTTCATATGGTTGAAATCCATTATAATCAGGAACATTTCCAATGATTTTTTCTGCCCTCGATTTTAAAGACCAAAATGGCATTGATGTTTCACCGTTAATATTTGTTGAAGTTGGAATACCAACTTCGTCCCTAATTGTCCATATTTTACGATGTTTAATAATTTCTTTTATAAATGCACTCCATTGTGCAGCTGCTTGTGACAAAATAACACCTACTTTTTATACAGGTTAAGATATTAATTCTCCATTCCTTTGTTCATACCTTCTTTCACTAAAAAGGAATCGTACTCCTGCCGTTCTTTCGTCTCTTATTGCCGTATAAATAAGCCATTTTTTCAACAATCTCCTTACACATATTGAAACCTGCTGCAGTCTTAGAATAAACAGGAAAAGATAAATCGTAATTGCCGAGTATCACTGTATCAAGTGAAGGGTTCTTCTTCAACTAACCTGCTACGTTAGACGAAAAAGAAAAAAGGCCCTACTCCCTCTGGAAGTAAAGCATCCGTTACTATAAATATATTATTTCACATAGCTAAAAAATTATTTTCCCCTTTATTTAAACAGGAATTTGTTGTTAATCATAAGTTTAGTGCCTTGCATCTAAAAGTAACTTTATTTCTTTTATTTGTTCTGTGTGTCGCTGTTCATGTAAATATATCTGTTCAATCCATTGGTCAAGTGGTAATTCACCTAAGGCAGGATGCTTAAATGACTTTTCCGCCAATATCGATTTATCCTCTATTGTATTAAGGAAAGTCAAAAATTTTTTTCTCGAATCGTTTAACAAATCAAGGATTGACTGAACTTCAAATGGTTCTACATCTGGATCAACGATTTCGGGAGCTTTAAACTTTTTCGTTCGATCCAATATAAGATGAACGTTTTTACGTTCTGTCTGTGTATTATCAACCTTTTTTAATCCCCATTCTATAGCCTTTATTGTTGCCTGTTCCACTAAAACTAAGTGATGACAAACTTGTGCTATACTCCACATATCCATACCAAGCCTACCATTAAATTGAGAATAACTTAATGAAGTAATCTCCTTTACTAAGTTATTTCTCGTTTCATACAGTTTGTCATTTACTAAATTAATCATGAAATTCTCCCTTCACCAGAAAGTAAATATCTAGGTTCCTTTTCTATTTATATTCTCCATGACGAGAAGTATTCTTTGAGTATTATTTTACTATCCTGCTTTCGTTAATATTTTCCTTCTCAAAAGAAACTTCTTCGTTACTTCAATATAAGTACGTCATAACCTATTGTAGAAATGCTCCCGTTAGCTTAATAAGGAGACTTTGTTACCACTCTTCAATATCACATAAATAACCAAAGAATTCTTCGTGTAATGCAATATCTTCTTGTAGTGACTCTTTTGTGTCTCTATCAACTAAATCAACTAAAAAATGGTCAGCAAGTTCATTTCCACCATCAATCATAACTAATATAGAGTGAATTACACCTTGAATAATATCATTTTGAATATTATGAAAAGCATTTATTTCTTCTTGTGATGTGATTCTTGTTTGAAGAATTTTATACTCGTCTTCATTTTCAGACCAACTTAAATCTGTAATAGGATTTAAGCCATCAACGGCTGTTGTTGTCCAGGAATCCTTTATATTTTTTAAGTTTTGAAAAAGTAGCTTTTGCTTTTCATTCATATGAAATTTTCCTCCATTTAAAATTGGTATACCCCATTAATTCACTGCTTCGTTAGTTCGATTAGAATTCCACAAAGTTTCAACGCTATTGATCTTTCTTTTATAGCGGAGTTTTTTTCGACACTATAAAAGGTTGAGTTCTTAAAACTTCTTTTCCATTTTCTGATACAATAACTCGCACTTCTTTACCATCTATTATTCTTAATGGGTTCTTCATTGAAACATATAGTTCTCCTTGCTCATTAGGCTGAAATAAAGTTCCACCAACCATAGTTCCAAATCGAATCTCTACATTTTCTTCAGGACCAAAAACAACTCCTCCAAGTGAAATTTCATAGTTTCCAGTTGGTTTTAATCCTTTTGCTAATACAATTACATCAATAATTCCGTCTTCAATCGTACTGTCATCGATTGCCTCAAATGCAACAGTTACTCTACCTGTTCCATCTTCAAAAGGTATATCTTCTGCCATATAAGCTCCGACTTCTGTAATACTTGCTCCATTTGAGCAACCAGTTAATAACAGTCCAAAAACTAACAAATTGATAATAAAACTACGCATAAGTATCCCCCAATATTGATTAATACTCTTTATTCCTCTTGTCAGTAGAATTCCTTATTAAACTAACCTGCACCGTTAGTACAATAAGGATTGTAATTAGTTGTAATTAAAAATGCTAATGAAATAATCTTCTTCGGGAAAATCACCTAAATACTCGAACCTATTATTTAAATAGTAACCTTTTAACTTCTCATTTCCAGCCCAACAGTCTAAATAAATCGTCTTCTTTCCTTCAATTGCAAAAGAACGGGCAAAGTCCGTTATTTCTGATCCATAATTATTACCTTGGTATTCTGGTAGAAGGGCAATTTGAAACAAATAATTACTTTTTGGATCAATTGTTAATTCACTTAAACTATCTATGTCCTTTATACAAAAAGTCCCAACTATTTCCTCATCTAAGAATAATACATACGCATAATTATTCTTTATTTCGCTAATAATTTTATTTACATCCCAAGGATAATCCCACTGGCAAATCCCTTTTTGTTGCAAAGCCAACGTGGCCTTATTTAATACATTCACCAATTATTGCCGATCGTTTGACGTGGCTAATCTTACTTTTATCAATTTTTATTCCTTTCATCTACATTATCACGTAAACCACTCGTTAGTTGAATAAGAACGGTAATTCAACTAACCCTCCCATTAGTTTAAGTTTCGGGTTTTGTTTTAGAATACAGATATCCAATCCACGAAACCGAAGATACTATAATAGATAATATCAACAATAATTGTAGCTGTACTATTACCATAAAGGGACTTATTACCAGAATAGTTAAGAACGACAAAATCAATACTACAAGGAAAAATTGATTGCATCTCTTTCTTTTTTCAATGGGAATAAAATAAAATATAGGATAAAAAATAATTGCGCTAATCAACATAACAACGAATATTATGACTAAATAAAACATAATTTTCCCCCTGTTTATATTCCTATTAATAAAAATGGATTATTTTTCATTAATTGTAACATTCTATCCACCCTAATGCTCTTTTCTTATTCAACTAAACTACCTCGTTAGTTAAATGAAAAAAGAGTTGCCTGAGCAACCCATGTTCTTACTTAAGCCTCCATTAATTTAAGAAGTAATTACTTTTCCAGAGTTTGAAAATTTAAAGATTCCTATTATCAAACAAACCATACTAAATGTCCAAATGATTCCTGCAACCCCTATTTGAAATGAATTTTCTTCAGATGCCATTACGTGTTCATAATCAAAAGAAATAGCCTTTAAGAAAAAATATACTGCAACTGAGAATAATATTAGATGCAATAGTGTCCAGACATATGCAGAACTATTATTTTTCTTTTGTAACCAAAGTAACAATAAAGTTAAAATTGCAATCCCCATTACAACAGAAAAGCCTCCAATTAACAGCTCGAAAACACCTTCTTCTAATGGCATAAGAAACCCCTCTTTCAGATATTTTTAATATTAGTACTTACATTTACTTAAACAAACTTATTGAACTATCCTGCCGTGTTAGTTGAAGAGTAACATTTATCAATGGATCGTCGAAACCAAATTGATGTTTGGGACATATAAATAGGCCATCGAAATAATGGTCTTGTTTAACTAAAACACCCGTTAGTTGAACAAGAAATTTTTAATTTTTTATCTCTATTTTTTTTGCTCCAGCTTGAGAAGGATATGATTCATTAAAACCACCATCAACCCATACATCCACTTTGTGACCTATCTTTAAGCTACTTGTATCTTTATAACTTAGGAAAATAAGTGAAATCCTTTCATTATCCAACTCCTGAATTTCGCCAATTGTTTTATCTTTAATTTCTTCATATTTTTCCGAAGTAATTTCTTTAGCAACCAATATTCTTCCTTCTTCAACTTCTAGTATATAACCTTCTATTTTTAAATACTCTTCTGTCGATGTAGCTTCATTTTCTGTACATCCAATTATTATATTAATTTTATACCATCCTTATTCAACTAACCTGCCCGTTAGTTTAAGTGTAACATTTCAAAATGGATTTCTGAGATCTACTTGAAGTTTTAATAAAAATAAGACCATCGCAATGATGGTCTTGTTGAACTAACTTTAATTCACCTATAAACCAAAAATCTCTTTTATAAATTTTCCCATCGTTCAGAGTAGGACGGTGTTGAAATAAAATTGTTTAAATATTGATGTAAAATACTTCATGGCACTTAAAAATATAGCAATAAAGTCGTTAAGTCCAAAGGTTCTTCAACAATTGCGCCCTATTTTTGAAATAATGCTTATTAACCTAATCATTAGAATAACGTTCTAATAGTTTCTTTTTATGTGACTGAAACACTTCATCTAGAGGGATATTGTACTTGTTTGCAATCACAATTAAATTACCTAATACATCCCCTAATTCTTCAGTTAATTCCTGTTTATTTTCCTCATAAGAACCCTGAACTTCATCGGGTCTATCCCTACCAATCTCAAGGGCTCTTATAGCTCGTGCAACTTCTCCCGTTTCTTCTGCTAAAAAGCCAATACGAATAAAAATGTCTAACTCAGACCAGCCCCTACTTTCATAATAATCCTTTACCCATTGTTGAAATTCAGTGACATTCATTTTATCTAACCTCCAATTTCAATATTTTAAGTTTAACAAATAAATGAAAGTTTTATATAATCTTTAATGGTGATTATTTAGGAGGCGATATATTGAAAAAATTAGCCGTATTTTGTGGATCGAGTAATGGAGCATCTGATGTCTATATAGAAGGTGCAAAAAAACTTGGTAAAGAACTAGCTAAACGAAATATTGCACTTGTTTATGGTGGAGCGAGTGTTGGAATTATGGGTGCTGTTGCAGATTCACTTTTAGAAGAAGGAGGATATGTAATAGGTGTTATGCCAAGTTTTCTAGAAAATAGAGAGATTTCCCATAAGAACTTATCAGAGTTGATCATCGTAGATTCTATGCATGAGAGAAAAGCAAAAATGGCAGATTTGGCAGATGGATTTATAGTTTTACCTGGTGGGCCAGGAACTTTGGAAGAGTTCTTTGAAATTTTTACGTGGGCTCAATTAGGACTTCATCAAAAACCATGTGGTCTATTAAATATTAATCATTATTATGATCCTCTTATCGCTTTATTTAATCATATGTCAGAGGAACAGTTTTTACATAAAAAGTACCTTACTATGGCATTAGTCGATAATGAACCAAAAGGAATACTTGATAAATTTAATATATATGAACCACCAACAGTAAAAACTTACATTACTGAAAAACAGATCTAATAGACCAAAACGGATTAAGGTTAATTAAACTTAATCTGTTATTTCTTAAACTGACGCTCCTTTAGAGCAAAAAAAAGCCACCAATTTGGCAGCTTAATCTTCAACTCAAGCGCCCTAGATTTGACTGCGGTTATACCTCGGAAGATTTAAGTGTACTTAGTCCTTATACTTTTGAGCCAATTTTTCCAATAAATTTTGTGCTAACTGATTTTTTTCTTGACATGATACTTCCCTCCATTGCGTTGTATCAGCAATTGAAAAGCATCTAAACAAAAAAAGTTCCTATGTTTGTACAAGACTCGTACAAATATAGGAACTCACTAATTTTTCTTATGCCCTCGGCAGAATTCAAACGAACTTCTTTAGAACCGGAATCTCTCGCGCTATCCATTGTAGTCCATCATGTGTCAATTCCCGAGTAAAACTATTAAATCAAGTGATTTAGAGACTTTTAGCTAAAATCACTGCGTGTTATTTATGCAAACATCGGACCATCTAATACGCCCTCACTCTTTGGGATGAAGAAATACCAGGATTTTACCATCCTGAGCGTCTTTAGAATAGCGTTCAGCTTCATCATCTGGGACTCCAATTTCCATAAGAGCATGCTTTAATCCGCCAGCACCAGAGCTGGCCCCTACGACTGCTCCTCCAATTGTTGTAATAATGGGACCTGCAGCCAACACAGCACCAAATCCGGGAATCAATACAGTGGATAACCCTGCTATCACGCCAGCTATACCAATTGCTCCTCCAGTTACAGCTCCAGCAATGGCTCCATCCTTGGTGGAGGGTTTTACTTCCTGTGTGATTTCCGATAGTTCTTTTGTATTTTTAGCAATAACTGAAATTTCCTCAGTTGTATAGCCTTTCTCTTTTAAGTCTTCAACAACTTCAGCCGCTTGTTGTTCATTTTCGTATACGCCAACAACATGATTCTTCATTAAAAATTACCTCCTATTTGCTTCAGCTATGTATTCTTTACCCGTTCTTTAGTTTTACTAGACACATTTCACCTTCAAGCTTCACTCATTTTAGAATTCCCTCCTATCTTGCGGTTCCCGGAATATTGTTTACAAACACATGCACATATTTAAAAATAGAAAAAGATCTTCTTCCCTCTCCGTAGAGGAGTTTAAAACAATCAAGAGATAATTAGTATAATGATAGGAACAAGTTTGGAAAAGTCCACTCCTCTAATTTATAGTTGTCTTTATAATATTATTATCCTCAAAACCCTAATAAGCAGATTATTGGAATCAATAAAATCAGCAACATACTAGAGGGCTCTTTTTCTTTCAAGTCCCTGAACATCTTTCAAACAGGAATGCTGCCACGATAGCCATCCATGCTTTGGACGTAAAAATAGACCATCGAAATGATGGTTTTGTTTAACTAAAGCACTCGTTAGTTTAATAAGAAAAGAGACGCTTGTTAAACAATCGCTCCCGTTAACGGAATTGTGAAAAGCATCTTAATATGAGTATACTTTTAACAAGAAATCCTTTTGTGACTAACATCTTAGCAAACTATATGAACCTTGCGAAGATATAGCGCATTTCTTATCATAACAATGCGCCCAATTTTCTTACCTATTTTTCCCCCATCAATTTATACCATTTCTTAAAGATAAACCTGCTTAATTCAACCCAAACCCAGCTATATGCAAAAGAAAAAATGTAAATAAACCCCATAACCTTTAATGAAAGAAATGTACTAGCGATAGGCCCTAAAACAGGGAAATGGACAATATATAGAAGAAAACAAATTCCACTCATTAATAATACAGACGTAAAAACTATAATGTAAATTCGTCTTTTTAAAATAAGAAGAGCTATTCCAATTCCTAAACCTACTATCCCTGTTGTAAACGGGAAAACAAAAGATTCGCTAGGTTGAATCAGAGTCAGTATAAAAAACGTTAAAACGTAACTTTGAAGTCCAAAGGGGATTGATATAATAGTACAAATCAAGATAGGGAGAGTGGCAAAAGGACTGATTAAATAACCAATCCCTGGGAGAAAGTTTCCGGTTGACTGCAGGATAGCTGCAAGTGCTGAAAAAATGGCGGCTAATACGAGCTTTTTAGAATAAGAAAACGTTTTAAAATAATGGTGGAGCTTGTATGATTCATGTGATAAAACGCTAAACAATTCATGAGTTCCCCCTTCTCTTCTTACAACACATAAGCTTTATCCTTTTCGGTACAAAAGAAACGCATTTATATATGCAATAGCCATCATTACATCACTTATACCTACTAATATCACTAAAAAAGAATAGAAAAATAATCATATTTCGAGTGGTAATTCAGAGTAAACAGCAGTCTTTTCAATTAAATACAATTACTCAGTGCCTCCATATTGGATTCAGATTTTAGTTAAGACGAAATCCATACTATTTAATGACTGAAGACAAAGAAGAGATTGTTCTATATATGTTTATATTATTAAGTATATTCCCGAAATTTCCCGGGGCCTAGTTTGATACTAATAGAACAGTTCTAATCATATTCTTATAAAAAAACAATAAGAAGGAGCATCAAGTTAATTGTTAAATGTAAAGGTAAGTTTACGACCCATAGTAAGTAAAATAAATTTACCCACTGTTTTAAAAACAGCAATACTTCCGGGTGACTCAATTGAAAGATTATTTATTGCAACCCAGGTAGGAGAGATCTTTTACATTGGAAACGGAGTTATAAGGACTTTTTTAGATATTCGCCCGCGAATCATAAAACTAGGGGTTTCTGGTGGTGGATATGATGAACGAGGATTGATAGGGCTAGCGTTTCATCCCGAATTTCATTATAACGGTCTGTTTTATCTTCATTATTCTGTAGCTGGTACACAAGGTCCAAGTGCTCTTCCTAATTCAGAAGCTGCAGGACGAGGCCAAGATGGTCTTCCTGAATTTTTTCAGCCTAATCCATGTGACCCCAGAACCTTAAACCTAAAGTGGATTAATAGAGAAACTCAATTTGATCATATTGATACTGTTGAGGAATGGATTTTACAATCGAATGGTCAACCTCAAAAACGGCGGGCATTACTTAATTTAAGAAGACCATTTTTTAATCATAATGGTGTCAATAGCTTAAACTTTTCACCTGAAACAGGAAAACTTGTTTTAACAACCGGAGATGGTGGATCAGGCTATGATCCATTTAATTTAAGTCAGGATGATATGGAAATCGCGGGTAAAATAATTGAAATTGATGTAGCTAATAATACATTTATCGGTAATCCACCCGTAGTCACACGTTTTAATGAACTTCCCGTACCTATTCAGGAAACACTAACGGTAATTGCCAAAGGGGTTCGTAATATACCTGGTATTTCATTTCATAGGTTTTATAATCAGTATATCAAATATGTGGGAAATGTCGGCCAGGATTTAGTAGAGTCGATTTTTTCATTCATTCATTATAAACCAATACCGCTTACTCAACTTATTCAAGCTTCTTTAATGAAATCTGAAACTGAAAAAGAAGGATTTATTAACTTTGGCTGGCGAGGATGGGAAGGTACTTTTCCTACTTCGATTATAAGGGGCTGCTCTGCAAATCCGACTTTGGAAGAGAAAACAATTGCTTATTACAAAGATACAGTAAAAAATTCATTCAGGCGCCTTCAACCTTTAACTAGTTATTTTCATAAAGATCCACGACCCGATAAGTTTGGAGGAACTGCACTTACAGGAGTGCAAGCATATTTGGGGAATGGAATCCCCGATTTAACGGGCAGCGTTGTGTTTACCGATTTTGCCCGGGATGAAGGATCTCAACCACCGGTTAGAGGGGTTTTAGCTTATACTAGGGTAAGAACAGATGGTAAACCAAATGATTTTAGTGTTATTCAAACCGATTATAATTTTGGGTCTCAATCAGCTTATTATGTTAGCTTAGGAACGAATCTGGATCAAACTAGACTATATTTAGGGGTTTATGGCTCTATGAATGTGACTGATTTTAACCAAGGTACTGTTTTTGAAATTGTTCCATGATTCATAACTATAAAATTCGACTTAATACCAGATAAATCTCTTTCCTAGATTTAATTGAATCGAAATTTAAAACAAGATTTAGGGATATATGGAATTACGATAATGATTAACCATCCTATTTAACCCTTATATAACCATGAATATAAGAATCCATTTTGAAAAAAGATTGTTCAAAATGGATTCTTTCGTTGTGATTTAGTATTCATTCTCATAAAAAAGCTTGATATTTTATTGTTCCTTCTTTAACTAAAGCACCCGTTAGTTGAAGAAGAAAATAATTAACTTGATCTCTAGAATGAACATCATAAAAGTTGTTTGTTCCATTTTTCCTTTGTGAAAAAGTTTTTAAATCTAAAAAACAAGAATATAGCCCGAACTATCAAGTCAATGGCTATAGATAACCAGACCCCTGCTATTCCCATTTCAAGTTGGATTCCTAAAATATATACTCCTAACACACGGATAAACCACATTCCAATCGCAGTACTGTACATCGGACTTTTTGTGTCTCCCATCCCCTGTAATGCACCAGCTAATATTAAACCTACTGCTAAAGAAGGTTGTGCAAAAGCATCTATTCTGAGTGCTGTTACTACCATATCAATAGCTACCTTATCATTCGTGAACCATGTGGCCATCCATGGAGATAGGAAGAATAAAAATAACCCTCCAATAGACATTATTATGATTCCGATCCACGTTGTTAATAAACCATACTGGTAAGCTTCCTTATGACGATTTGCCCCAATACTCTGCCCAACTAAAGTCGTTGCCGCTATTGCTAGACCATAACCAGGCATATATGAAAACATTTCTATATTACCAGCTATCGAATGAGCAGCATACGTTTCAGTCCCGATTCGAACGATGAGTCCAAAGTATAGCACCTGTCCTAACCGCATAATAAGTCGTTCAGCAGCAGCAGGAGTAGATAAATTTAAAATTGGAGATATATATTGAGTATCTTTGAATGTATACTCAAAAAGAGAGAAACTGAGTTTTGACTTTCTTATGGAACGATATAAGGCAATTGTCCCTAATACCCGTACTATAACTGTTGCGATCGCTGCCCCTGCCACACCCAAGCCAGAGAAATTTAAAATGCCAAATATTAAGACATAATCTAAGCCAATATGGATGACGTTAATCCAAACACTTACTTTCATAGGAGTTTTCGTATCCCCGGCAGCCCTAAGAATGCTTCCGAAGATAAACATGAGAGAAATGAAAACAGAAGGTACAGCTACAATACGGAAATAGGTTATACCATCTTTTAGTACTTGCGGGTCTGCACCCATAATTTTTAGAAGTGGTTCTGCAAAAAAGTAAGATATTATTCCAAATAAGATTCCGCTGATTATTGAAATCCATGTAGATTGTTTTGCAATTGACTTAGCCTTAGCAAAATCTCCAGAACCGACACTTCGTGCGATGAGAGAAGAAGTCCCTACACCAATTGCCATGAAGATAGCTATATAAACCGCAATAATAGTGTTTGCAATACCAACAGCTGTAACTTCATTCAAACCTAACCGAGCAACAAAAAGTGTATCCACGAAACCAACCACAGTCTGCAATACGTTTTCGATTATTGCTGGTATAGCTAAAGATAAAATAATCCATACCTTCTGTTTGGTTGAGTGATCTTGAACCGTGCCATTTGAGGACATTTGCCATCACTTCCTTATTAAATTTAAAAAGAATAATAGAAATATAGCTGACATTTAGAAACTGTTTATCAGAGTCTTTTCCCTACTATCCTGCCTTGTTAGTTCAATTAGCTATTTCTCATTTGCATGGAATCAACCTGCTGCGTTTGTTCAACTAAAGAAGCAGGTAGTTGAATAAGATCATTTCTTTTTGCGTAGTTCTAATCCCAATAATTAAAGATAATGTCTCCAATTCTTTCAGGCTTCCAATAAGCTATTTGTTTCAATTCATCACTATTAAATTCATTGTCATTTTGTACAATACTCTTTTTAGAATCTAACCTTAGTATTACAGGTGCATTCAGTTCCTTTGTATCCAGAACATTATAGAAAGGGCTAAACTGTTTAAATAACTCAGGTTCATCAATAAAAATAATCTTTCCATATTCCACATCAAAAGCAAAAGCCATAAATGGATAATGTACATTAAGTAATATATGCAAATGTTTATTAAAAATTTTAGCTTCGACATCAAAAAAATTAGCGGTTACCTGTGGTTGGACAAGCAATATTTTTCCGTTCCATAACTCCATGAGCCATAACGTCGTTAATAATCATTCTTCCATGTAGTTTAGTGTTATATAAAGCTTTGTTAGTAAAAGAAGTCATAAAGTGGAAGATTCTTATTATAAGTCTACCTTTTAGTTTTCTTATAATTCCCCTTGTTTTATTTGCTCATTGGTTAGGGAAAAGAGTTATATATAATATATAATTATTATAAAGTGAATTAATTTTTAAAAGTCACCTTAGATGGTTTTTAAATTTAGAAAAATTTGATTGCTAAAATCTACTTTTTGTTTTGGGGGTAAAAATAGACCATCAAAATGATGGTCTTGTTTCACTAAAGTACCCGTTAGTTGAACTTGAACATCAACTAACTTATTTCATTTACAATTCACTTTATCATTTTATCATCTTTAAATTATCTAGAGGTAAAAATACAATTTTTGCGGTACCCAATATTTTATCCTTCGAAATAAATCCAACACTCGGGTCTCTGCTATCTGTGCTGTTACGACGATTATCTCCTAGTACAAAAAAGTATCCATCTGGCACAGTTAATTCACCTAAATATTCGTCTAATGTAAAGTCTCCAGTAAGTGTACCATTGTCTATCAAAGCTTTTTTGTATTCCTCTAAGTAGGGTTCTTCGTACCCCTCACCGTTAATAAAAAGTTCATCGTTTTCATAAGTGATTTGGTCACCAGGAATACCAATAATACGTTTGATATAATTAGTATCTTCTTTTGCTTCAAATACTATCACATCAAATCTTTCATACTCCATCAATTTTGGTCCTATTTTATCTACTACTACTCTGTCACCATTTTCAAATGTGGGCATCATAGAAGCACCGTCAACTACAATAGGTGTAAATAGGAAAAATCGAATACCACATGCAAATAAAATAGCAATTCCTATTGCTTTTGCCCATTCCAAAAATTCATTTTTTTCTTTTACTTTTTTCACTTTCAACACCTCTTTCTCTTTTAAACACTTAGCATTTACTTGAATAACTCATTAAATTATCTTATTCGACCTCCCTTTAATAATACCTGCTAGTTATACTAAACTGCTGCATTAGTTCAATATTAAAAAAATCTAAAGCAACTCGTGTTCTTCAGCTAAAGCACCCATTAGTAGAATAAGACCTTCTTAATCGTTATTAAACTCTATTAAATCCGCTATTTTGTATTGTTTTTCTTCTTGTTCATTATTATTCTCAGTCCACGAAACTGTAAGCTTTGCATCACTAAACGCTTTCTTAATATCCTCTTCAGATAATCCTTTTGCGTAATAAACAAGTTTATATTGATATTCCGCAAAGTTTTCAGATGCGTTATCTTGTGATGAAGCACTTCCATACCAATAACGGTCAATTTCATCTATGCTATTTAGCGTTTTTCTCCAATCTTCAAAACTCTCAATTTGTCGATTTGTCACAGCATCTGTGTGTTTCATATTAAATGTATATTCAAGTACCTTAAAATCTTCTTGCTTTGGTTCAATTAAATCTTTAGTGGCATCAACTTTACTGTATTCATCATCACTAATTGAAGAAACTTTTACTTCAATTTCTATTAAGGGTTCTTCATTATTACAGGCTGTTAATAATAAAAAAAATAAACCTGAGAATAGCAAACTTAATTTTTTCATACTTAAACCCCCTCAAATACATCTATTTCAGTATTATTTTATTCAACTATTCTACATAAAAAAAACAATACCTAATCATGGTCTTGTTTAACTAAAGCACCCGTTGGTTGAATAAGAAAAGTGAAGCTTATTCCACAATTTCGCCAGATTCAGGAATAAATTATCGCTGCATAATTAGAGAATTATCTGGTGTGTCGCTCCGATAATAAACATACAAAAGCCGATTAATGAAAGTAATATCCCCAAGTAGAAAGGCCAAGGATTATCTTCTTTTTCTTTATCAAAAGTAAATAGGGTCACTATGCAAAAGATAAGAGTAATAACGGGAATAAAGCCGTATTGCGGTCCGAAAGTGAATGCAATTCCACCCAAAATCAATCCTATAAGCCCATAGGGATTTTGAGTTGAAACTCTGTGTATGTATCCTTCTTCTTTATTGGATAGATCTTCCATTTTATCTCCCCATAAATCGATTTCTTTCATTCTGTTTAGGAATTCAATTATTTTTTTAAATGTTTTCATACATTGCCCCTAACTGCACCGATAGTTGGTCACAAGTTATACAACACTTAAACTTACCTACTTCTTTACTTGAATACGTTTGAAACGAATCGAGGTTCCATTTTTATATTAATTTTCCATTTGCTTGTTAAACTAAACTGCTTCGTTAGTTCAATAAGAAAAAGAGTTGGCTAAGCAACCCATGTTCTTTAACTATAGCACCTGTTAGTTCAAAAGAGTTACCCTTGAGGTAACTTCTTAAGGAACATTTTTTGAAACAGATTTTATTAATCAAAAATACCAAAATTAAAATAGTTATCACCTTTATTGATTTCTTTTAATACTTTAGCAGGTACTCCTGCAACAACCACATTTTCTGGAACATCCTTAGTAACCACTGCTCCTGCAGCCACAACAGAATTGTCCCCTATTGTAACACCCGGTAGAAGAGTTGCGTTTGAACCAATCCATACGTTTTCGCCAATTATAACTGGTGAGGGATATGTTGTGTTTCTTGTTTCTAATGATAACCCATGATTAAGTGTAGCAATCGTGACATTCATACCTAACATTGATCCATTTCCTATACTAATTCCACCTCTATCTTGGAAAGAACACCCTGTATTAAAAAAGACGTTTTTTCCAATCGTGATATTTTTACCGAAGTCTGTATAAAATGGAGGGAAACACATAAAAGAGGAATCAATTTGGTTACATGTCAGTTCTCTAAAAATCTCCACTATTTCTTCTTTAGAATGATATGATGTATTCAATTTCATAGTAATCCTTTGGGCTTCATAACTACACTTGGTTAATAGACCGTGAAGTTCCTTATCCTCTCCTGAAATTGGATTGCCTTTCTTACAAAAAACTATAAAATCTTTCATGTCCATTATTAAAACCACCTATCTTAATTTTCAAAAGCAATTTAACAACTTATTCCAACCTTGAAGCAACTAATATAAAAGGATGTCCCAAAGTAATACTTTTAGAACATCCTCGTGTATAAAGAAAAATTATTAATTTACGAAAATTACATTGTACTAATGTCAATAACGAATCGATACTTCACATCGGAAGCTAATACGCGTTCGTATGCGTCGTCGATTTGATCGGCCGAAATAACCTCAATTTGAGGAAAAATGTTTTGCTTTGCACAGAAGTCTAACATTTCCTGAGTCTCGCGGATTCCTCCGATCATCGAACCAGCAAAGGAACGACGATGACCGATTAAGTTAATGACGCTTAGTGACAACGGTTCAGCAGGAGCACCCACGTTTACTAACGTGCCATCAAGATTTAGCAGTCCTAAATAAGCATCCAAGTTAATCTTTGCACTTACAGTATTAATAATTAAGTCAAAAGTTCCAGAAAGTTTCTCGAATGTTTCTGGCTCACTTGTTGCATAGTAACTGTCAGCACCTAATTTCAGACCATCGTCTTTTTTCTTCATTGTCTGAGAAAGCACAGTGACCTCTGCACCCATAGCATGTGCAATTTGAACAGCCATGTGGCCAAGACCGCCCAAACCAACAACCGCTACTTTTTTACCTGGACCAGCCCCCCAGTGATTTAGCGGTGAATATGTCGTAATACCTGCACAAAGTAATGGAGCTGCAGCGTCTAGTTTAATACTATCAGGAATTCTGAGCACAAAATCTTCCTGTACAACAATGTGTGTAGAATAGCCCCCTTGAGTAGGTTCACCGTATTTATCAACACCCGCGTATGTTTGGATATTTCCTTTGAGACAGTATTGTTCTTCTCCTTTTTTGCAGTTCTCACATTTACCACAGGAGTCAACCATACATCCGACCCCTACCCGGTCACCAACCTTGTACTTTGTGACCTCTGCACCAATATCTGTGACGATTCCGGCAATCTCATGTCCAGGTACGAGTGGATAGTTTACTGGGCCCCATTCACCATGAGCAGTATGGATGTCGGAATGGCATATGCCTGCATATCTAATTTCGATCAGAACATCATGCAAATCAAGATCACGTCGTTGAATTTCAGCCGCTCTAAAGGGTTTGTCCGGACCGTCAACAGCTCGCGCTTTAGCAGTTATCATAAGTAAAACCTCCTACGAATTTTATATTAACCAAGAGAATGTGCTGTACTGGTTATTAATACATAATGAATAATAATGTTCTATTCATTCATTTTTCCCAGCCCATTTTCCCTTACAACACTATGTTAATTCCTATAGTTAACTCTAGGTCAAGTGATTAATATAATTTTCTACTTCCCTATATGGTGTCTTTGACATCCCGCATATACAATGATAAGATGCCCAAATAACCTATAGTTAACTCGAAGTCTATCTACAAAAAAGGAGATTAATGATGAAGACCTATTCTATTAGTGAAGTTGCAAACGAACTGAATCTTACAGTATATACTTTGCGTTACTACGACAAAGAGGGACTTATGCCTTTTGTAGAACGTACACCTAGCGGAATTAGAGTTTTTAAAGAAACCGATATTGACGCCTTAAAAATAATTGAATGTTTAAAAGCCACAGGAATGCCTATTAAGGAAATTAAACAATTCATTGATTGGTGTTCTGATGGGGATTCTACATTGCAACAAAGATCTAACATGTTTTTAGAACGAAAAGCGATTGTTGAAGCACAAATGGAAGAACTAAAAAAAACAATGGAAGTCATCGAGCATAAATGTTTATATTACAGGACTGCATTAGATGCCGGAACGGAAGATATTCATATAAAAAAGATTGAAATCACTACAAACACGTAACAGAATCACCTGAATTTCACAAGTGTAGATATGAAATACAGGGAGTATTTTTATTTTACTTCTTCCTAATTTATATAGTTCCTACTTACAACTTTTTTAAGATACGATAATACTTCTTACGTAAAGTACCCTTCTTCTTGAGTGGACTCTAAAGTTTGTATATCATTAAAATATTTCTTTTAATTAATCCTTACTCAACTAAACTGCTGCGTTAGTTTAAGTGTAACATTTCACACCGGATCGACTACATCTACTTGATGTTCTGGGTATAAAAATAGACCATCGAAATGATGGTCTTGTTTAACTAAAGCACCCGTTTGTTTACTAAGAGTTTTATTTATTACTTTCACCGAATTTCATTTTTGTGAAAAGACCTGCAATGATTGTGATAATTCCACCTAACAATATTATAAAATAAAAAAGCATTAAAGTTGCTGTTCCTTCTAATCCTTGAAGCACTTTAGTTTCATGTAACAAAGGTAAAGATAACGGATACGTTAAAACCGATAATATCAAGACAATTCCAGTTATTATTCTATTTTTCTTATTCCTTGTAGTTAGGTATAAAGATAAACAAACAATTGCAAGTGCTAGTATTATAAAAATTGCTAATATCATTTTATAAAAAGCTCCTTCTTATAAACATATTTTACCACTTAAATGAAAAACCTTGTTGAACTAACCTGCTTCGTTAGTTGAACAAGGATAATACGCATTATGTTCCAGATGTGAAACAAAGATTGTTAACGTAGTTTGTTAAACTAAAGGACACCGTTACTTTAAGTGGTTCTAATCAAGAACGTCTCCCCTTTTTCATCAAATGTATGCTTAAAATCAAATGCAAAAGGTGTGGAACCATGCTGAATATAATAGTTGTACCTCTTGAATGCTTCCTCCCAAGAGACATCCGTCACCTTTTCTGTCCACCAAACTACATATGAAAGATGTTTTTCTGGATATGTCTCAATCCATCTGTTTCTATCTCGTACTGCTTCCAAATGCTTGCCTGAATAGGAAAAGCGATATAAGGATTGAAGGTCTCTCCATACTGTTAGTGTAAGAATGGGAGATCCATTACCCTTTATGGTTTCTTCAGAGATAGTGACTCCCTCAGGTGAAAAAGCTTCTATTAGTCCTGATCTATTTGCCTGACGATATACTTCATTTCCAACTTGAAAAAATTCACGAGAGGCAGGGTGATCATAAGGGTGGTAAAGCCTACCAATAGTATAAATTGAAACTAATGCCATAAAGAGCCCTCCATCAATAGTCTTTACCAATATATATTCAAATTGTAAGTAAAAAATCCTTCTTCTACTAACCTGATTCGTTAGATGAAAAAGGATATACATATTATGTACCGAATCTAAACCAAAGATTGTTGGCTTAGCTTGTTAAACTAAAGCACCCGTTAGTTGAAGAAGCATAATTATAATATATTCCTAATATCTTCCCATCCTGACTAGCCTTGTTCTACTAAAGCACGATGTTAGTTGAATAACAATCACCTTGTTCTTTCAATCTCAGAAAAATCAATAACTAGTCAAACTGTGCGAAAATTGGTTTTAAGCAATTGGTGAGCTTTTTGTGTATTTAGAGACGTATCAAGAGATAGATAAGGGGCATCTTCTTTAGATTTTATAGTTTGGCGGAGAAGACTATTATTCCATCCAAGTTGTTCCAATCTCTTTTTATAAAACGTATAGTAGCTTTCTTTATGTATGGGTCCAGCATGCAAAATTCCATTAAATTTTATATTAGTCAATTCAATAATCATATTTGATAAATCATTAACATTTACAAAAGTTTTATACACATTTGTCCATGCATCAAATGACTGATTCTCTTTTATTTTCTCGATTATTTGTATGGTTCGTTTTTCAATACCTTGATCGCCATTATTACCATATAGTGGGCCAGTACGAAGAATCACGTGATTTGGATGTTTATTGAGAATTAGGTTTTCTCCAGTATATTTACCGTTCACATAATCAGCTAGGGCTGCTTCTTTAGGCAAGGTACCAATTGGGTCCGTTTCTTTGTAACCACCAATTCCTTCAACAAAAACCGCATCCGTTGATAGAAATATAAGTTTTGTAGCACTCTCTATTTCTGTTAATAAATTTTCGAGCCCTAAATTAATTAATTTGGTTTCTTCTTCAGAACTCATAAGTGACCATATAACTACTTCTGGATTTATTTTTCTAATGGCACTTCTTAGTGATTGTTTGTTTGTAACATCTACTTGCATAATATTAGAGTTCTTATGTTGAAAACGTGAGGTGCCAAACACTGTTAGATTTTTGTTCTCTGAAGCCAGTTGGAATAAATTCGAGCCCAAAAAGCCAGTTGCTCCTAATATAAGTATTCTCATAAATATTTCCTTTTTTAGTTTATTTTATTATGTATTCTCCACAACTTAATTGTTTTCCTTCTTGAACTAACCTGCTGCGTTAGTTTAAGTGTAACATTTCACAATGGATTTCTTAGATCTACTTGATGTTTTGGATAAAGAAATAGACCATCAAACTGATGGTCTTGTTTAACTTAAGCACCGTCTTTTATTAATATTATCTCTTCAAGCCTTTTCAACTTTTCATATTTCTTGTGCTTTTTTTCTCCAGAATAGTAGTTGAATAACCGTTGGGGTAAGCATAACATAAATCGAAACAGCTGCCACTGCACAGATAATTGGTACTCACCACAGTACAACTTGCCAAGCCGCGGTGAACTTTGAAAACTGACATTGAGGGTCATCCTTTTCTGGTCGAACCCAGAAACTCCAAATAGTGCTGATTATACATAATGCCTAGGATGTTTCCAAAGGGATCGACCACGGAAGCAGTGATGAACCCCTCGCCGCGCTCTGTGGGTGCCTCGTACTCTTTCGCTCCCATAGACAGCAGCTTCTTGAAAATTGCTTTTACATCGTCGACGTGCCAGTACACTACAGCACCTGCCGGTCCGGTCGCTGAACTCTCGGGCGCGTAGCGGCTATCGATTAAGCCCAGCTCATGCTGGTAGTCGCCGAGGCGAAACTCGGCATATCCTGGACGTTCGAAGTATGGTTCGATGCTCAATAGCTCAGCGTACCACCTCTTTGCCGCTACTAGATCATCCGTCCAAAAACTGACTGTGGTGAGTCCTCGTAATGTCTGTGTATTGCTCATAATCGATTTCCTCCTTAATGTTGTATATACGTCCGGATGCTAAACTAAATAACATCTTCTGATTAACTTCGATTTACTTACGAATAATCCCTTCTCTTATTCAAGAAAATGGTCCGATTGTTGAATAAGAGTTAATAAAGATTCTTCAACTAAACTGCTGCGTTAGCTCAAAAAGAACTTCAAAAAAAGTGCATTAATCCTTTTTGGATCAACGCACCCGTTAGTTGAATTAGAACATTTATCTTTTCCTTAAAGAATTGTACTATTTGGGGCCGATGGATGCACAATTAATTAAGTTGGCGAACACGTTTCTAAAAGGAAAGTATTACCTAGTATTTAATGACCTTTTAACTCTCATATAATGCAGACTAAATCACAACGAATGAATCCATTTTAATCAATCTTTATTAAAAATTTATGGTAATTAGCTAACCGTTTTTCTATATGTATAATTGATAAATTTGGTGCAAATGCAATTATTTTTAGTTATGGTCTTATACATTATTTTATTGATAGTCTCATGATAATTTCTTCGCCGATACGTCCTATTTGTCTCTCATTTGTATCTTCAAATCCTACTTTTAAATATAGTTTTTGAGCTGGAATATTATCTATATCTACCACTAATACAATTTCATCACATTCAGGGAATTCAGATTTAACAAACTCAATCAATAATGACATCCCTTGTTTAGCGTAGCCTTTTCCTTGCTCTGTATTATTAATTGATAGTGCAGTTAATAACAAAGCGTTCAGATTAGTGGAGTATTTCTTAACTCGTTCATTTGAATTTAGAAGAAAGAAACCAACAGGTGTTTTGTCACTTAAAATAACAATACGATACTGTCCTTCTGTAACTTCTCCAAATTTGTTTGGTAATGCAGAAAATTGTTTTTGTTCTTCTGTAAGTACAAAAGAGTTCAATACTATCATATGCTCACTTGAAAAATGCTTCAGTTCAACACCGCTAAAATTTTCCATAATATAAGACCCCATTCATTTTTTCCATATCCTGACACTCTTAATGTAGTGATTACATCATTAAAGATAATTTATTTAACTATCCTTGTTAAACTAACCTGCCGCGTTAGTTGAAGTACAACTCTTCACAAACTAATATTTATCTCTCAAGATATTTAATAATCCAACGCTAAATATTAAATTACCAATTAACATAAATGAAGGTATGAACCCATTTAATAAAGGAACATATTCTCCAGTTAAGTTTTCATTAGAATACACTACATTAATTGAGAAATATCCTAAAGGTATGCTTAAGATTATTACGATTAGCCCCAATATAAAATACCACACTTGCTTCTTCACTAACTATTTCCCCATTAATAAGTTCTACAATAAGAGAGTTAATCCCTTCCAGAGTCAACGCTCATATTTGTTTCATAAGTTTATTTATAACCCCCTTATCAATGTTCAACTCATTAGAAAACAACTTTAATTTCATTAATTCCTTCTTGTTTGAACGAGACTCAGTCGCTTTTGCGTTAATCCTTCTTACTATAACTTGAATAGGTGAACCAAAACGCCCGAAATCCTTATGCATCAAGGATTTCGGGCGTTCCATATAATTCAGGTTATTTCCGTTAACTATGACATCATGAGATCGTTGGGACAGAAACTACAGACATCTATTTAGAGTAAGTATTCGCAAGAGAAAATCATGCTATTCATCGTTGGAAACCGAAGTTGTTTGGAGATTATATATATAGAAGAGATTTAAAAACATATGTTGAAAATAACTAAATTTAAAAGTTCCTCTTTAACCCTTATATAACCATAAAATATAAGAATCCATTTTACAACAGACTGTTCAAAATGGATTCTTACGTTGTGATTTAGTATTCATTTTCATAAAAAAGCATTATTACATTATTGTTCCTTCTTCAACTATTGCATCTTAGCCATCCATGAAGCGCAAAATCAGCGCTTCACCACAGAGAATAAAAATGGTTAGAGGAGTCAATATTAGTAGTCCACCAAAATCAATAGACTTATTAAAGTACGTTCTCCTCTTTTTGACCACTTTAAATGTCGACTTATAAAAATGTTTGATTCTATGAACCGGCTATTTTTTCTCCCCTTGGCTGGGTGCTGTTGGCGTCCGGTTCGACGGTGATGCCGATTTGATCAAAAGTCTGCCCTTTTGCGAGCTGGTAGGTCAGTATACCGGATCCGTTTTCGTCCGGCTTGAATATGCCACTATTTTCCCTCATGCCGTTTTTCAGCAGCCAAACCTGGTAAACCTGTGAACCTTCGACGCCGGGTAATTCGTGAACCTGTATCACCAAATTTTTCTCTGATCCCTGCTGGACAATATATGCGATGCCGTTTGTTCCCGGGTGGCTTTGATTGGCTGCTTTTAAGGGAATGGCCGTTAAAATCTCAATGGGTATATTTTCAGCATGGCGATTTTTTTCCTGTATATTAGCTATTCCAAAGCCAATAATGACGAGCAACAAGACGGCCACGATACTGGTTGAAACTGGAGTGAAATGGTTTTTGAGCATTATAGCAAGCTTGCTCATCTTAGCCTTGGATGTTTCCATACCGCTTTTCGTTTTGTGATCAAAAACAAACCCCAGCACCTCGCCTTTTAACGATTCAGGTACCTCAATTTCGGTATAATCATACGGCAAAGCATTCCAGGCTTGAGACAATTCCTGATATTCTTTCTTACACTCCGTACAATTCTTTAAATGTTCAACAAAGGCCATGCATTCGCTCTCCTTGAGCTCATTTGCTATATATGGAATTAAATGGTCGCAATCCCTTCTCATTTTATATCCTCCAATTTCAGATGCTTCCTCAATCCTTTAAGAGCTTGGTGCAGCCTGCTTTTAATCGTGCCGAGCGGCTCTTGTTCGAGTTTGGCGATCTCTGAAAGAGAATACCCTTTCCAATAAAGCAAATCGATTAATTTTCTTTGTGCCGTCGGCAATTTGTTTTTCGCCATCTCAATTTCATTTGTATTTACTCGTCGCTCGTTTGTATTGGCAAGGTCGGCAATCTCTTCATGTTCCTCTTGATAGTGCTGCGTATACCTCTTCTCTTTACGGTGGTAGTCAATGCAAATATTGCGAGTAATCGTGAGGAGCCAATTTACAAAGCTGCCTTGAGCGGGATCGTAATGGCTGTTTGTTGTCCATAGCCTCAAAAAGACTAACTGAATAATCTCTTTCGTCTTATCCTCATTCCCATTACAAAACTTCATAACGAAGCCGTAAACAAGTTTTATGTATCTATCATAAAGCTCTTCTAATGCGTGACCATGTTTTTCTTTTACCAATCTCATTAATTCCGCATCATAATTTTCTTTCATGTGACACTCCCTGCTAATGGATAAAAATATATTGCCATTATACTATATTAAAAGTAAGGATGGGAACGACCGCGACTGATCGTTCCCTGGGCAAGCTTATTCAAATTCTGTTTCGCTGTTTACGATAAACCATACATCTTTTACTCCTTGTCCGTTTACATCCCCTTCTTGCTGGTCTTTTGCAAAATAATATAGAGGAAAGCCTTTGTACGTGACCTGCTTCACCCCTTTGTCTTCTCTTGTGATCGTATTGAAATCCTTTTTGTCAAAACCTTCCGGGACGGCGAAATCCTCCTGTGTAAATGCCGGCCAGTTTGCCAGGCAGTCTCCGCTACAATTGCTTTTTCCTGCTTCGTCCTTTTTAAAGTAATACAGGGCCCTTCCCTGTGGATCCGCCAAATACTCTCCAGCTTTCTCATTCTCCAAAAGCTGAAGGCTGTCTGCCGGGACTTGCTCCGATTGTTCCGTTTGGGCTTGATTGGGTTGATTCGTCTCTGTTTTTTCCTCAGTGCTTATTCCGCAGGCAGCCAAAGCAAAAATAATCGAAAGTATCGTGAGCGTAAAAATTACTTTTTTCATGTATGTTCCTCCCAGTTTTTAAGATTTAAGGCTCACTCTTACTTCCAACCCCATTTTTGAAAGATTTGATGTGATTCTTCCGTTCTTAAATAATCAATAAATTGCTGTGCCTCTTTTTTTTGATCGGTGATTTTCGTCAGGGCGATCGGCGTTCCACGATAGAGTTTATCTTCTTCGGGCAGTTCGACCAGGTCGGTCACATCTTTGAGCCGATGATGCCACGATTCATAGGTAATCCAGGCGTCTAGGCTGGAATTCGATTTCCATCGTTCAATGGCTTCGGCACTCGACTTTACAGAAAGGTTAATATTTTGGGAAATGCCTTCGATTAGCCCTTTTCTGCCTGCCAGGTCTTCCCACAGGCCAAGCTGGCCAGCCCCATTCACATCGAGTATTTTTACTCCATTTTTCGTTAAATCCTCCAGGCTTTCAATCTTTTTAGGATTTCCTTTCCTCACCAATATTCCTACAGCACGAGGGTAAAGTTCCGTACGTGATTTAGTGTCGATCATTTCGGGGTGGTTAAAGATGAAGTCCTGCAGCATATACTCGGAGCCACCGAAAATAATATCTGCATCTTGCTTTGCCTGGCTTATCCAATTGCCCTCAGGTCCGGCTGTTACTTCTACCTTGATTCCCGTTCCTGCTGAAAAATGTTCAGCAGCTTCCTTGATCGGTCCAAGTGGTCCTCCTGGTCCGTACACCCGAATGACATAATCACTTTGGCTGGAATTTGGTGTCGACTGGGACGCCGTCTTACGGTCCATTTTTGCATAGGTAGATAATCCGGTAGCCGTAATGACAAAGAGCAGTAAAGCTGATAGAAACACGGTCTTCTTCATGATTCTCACTCCATTTCATACATTTTTTTAACGGTACTATCAAAGGTAACGAAGGGAAGCTGTAAACGGTTTGATTATATTACAAAATAGTTAGAAAGTTTCATATATTTATTGGAAATTAGTATGGTGAAGAATAAATAAAAGTTTACCATCGCAGGTAACCACTTTTTACTACAATGTCCCTGAACATCATTTATTGATGGACAAGACACTAGGTGGGTATACCCTGAATATTATTGGGAAGAGAAATAAACGTCGCTTTGTTCCAATAAAAGAAGAAGTTGTAGAAAGCATAAAAATGTTTCGTTTTGCCAGAGGTATCCCCTCTTTAGTAACGGGGAAAAGACACTTTCTTCAATACACTTTTTGTTTTTAAGCTGTATTAGACAACAATTAGTTTAAATTAATTTCTGTTAATTAGTTCCGGATATGAAAGCAGTATTATGTGGAATGACCGATATGAAAGAGCAGAAATGGAATGCTAAACTCCTCGTCAAGGACTAATCAAAGCAAATATTATTAACAGATTTACAGTCTACTTTCACTCTACGAAAGTTTAGTTATCAGTAAAAATTCTGATAGACTACGTTCTTGAGATGAAATAAATATGAAAACTGAACATTAATTTTCTAGAAGTTATTTTTATAGCAAACTTTTTTATCAAGCCAAGCGTCTAATAGTATGATACGTATTCGCGAAACGTAAAAGTGAGATACCAAAATAACAGAATTACAGTTAATGAAAGAAAGGAGAATCCCAGTTTATGACCAAATCCCGTAACAAACAACGGGGACCTTGGATTGATGTTGCCTGTATCGGTATAATTGCTCTTCTGAGTATAAGCCTCATCTTCCTCAGTTACTCAACAAAGAGCAATGCAAAACAAACCACCAACAACAGAAATGCCCCTGAAATAACAAAAGAAGAATCGGCTTTTCCTGGAATACTTATTAAAACGGAGGTATCAAATGACGAATATTCTCCTTACTCAATACAATATCCACAAAGCAAAGTAGAATCATTTAATGTACAGATTAAAAAATACATAGATGAACAACTTGATACTTATTTAATCGCCATGCAAGAAAATAAACGGATCGGTAGTAAGACTCCCGGAGAATTGAACATCGCCTTTGAAATATTTCCACATACATCAGGGTCTTATTCGTTTGTAATGATTACAGGAACGTATTTAGGGGGTGCGAATGGTTATACAAATTTTAAAACGATTCATTTCCACACAGAGTCTGAAGAAATTATAAAGGTTGATGATTTATTTGGACATGACGAATCTAAACTTGCAAAACTTTCATCACTAGTACGAGATAGCATTAAGAATGACCCAAGCTTGAAAGATAGAGTGCTAGAAGAAGAAATGATGCTAGCTACCGAACCGAAATGGAGTAACTTTAAGAAGTTTGCGTTAATAGAAGATACACTTGTTTTGTATTTTGACGAGTATGAAATAGCTAGTGGTGCAGCAGGCGCACCGATTATTGCTGTCCCACTTGCAGAGCTAACTGAACAACTAGTTGCACCTTATAAACCCGATAACTCAGTTGAATTATTACCGAAACCGCCTGTTGAAGAAGGTTCTGAGGATATTGAAGAAGATAACAATAGCAGCGAGACTGAAACTCCAGTTGACGTACAAATTGGAAATGCTAAAACGAAGCAAGTAGCCCTAACTTTTGATGATGGGCCAGACCCAAAAGTCACTCCCAAAATTCTCGCAACTTTAGCAAAGTACGATGCTAAAGCAACATTCTTTATGCTCGGGAGCAGAGTAGAATTCTATCCAGAAATCGCAAACGATGTGTTGGAAGCTGGCCATGAGCTGGGCAACCACACTTGGACTCATGCAAATTTAACGAATATGGCATCGGATGAAATAACGGAGGAAGTTTCAAGAACAAATAACATTATCGAACAAGCCACTGGCCAAGCACCTACTGTTTTTCGTCCACCCTACGGTGCTTTTAATGATGACATGTTGAACATTTTGAGCTTACCAGTTATTTTATGGGATGTTGATACGCTTGATTGGAAACACCGTGATGCTTCTCAATTATTAGCATCTGTGAAAAGTAGTGTTCATGACGGAAGCACCGTTTTAATGCACGATATTCATTTATCTACTGCGGAAGGGTTAGAAAATGTGCTTGCATTTTTGAAAAGTGAAGGATATATATTTGTTACTGTTTCAGAACTTGATGAGTGATAGAAAGAGTGACTTGAAAGCAAGGCTTTTGGGCCTCTCTTTTACGTCCGTAGTTCAGATGAACATTATGATTATACTTATTGACTTATTGGAAGTCTTACTACCATTTGGAGAGTATTTATAGATAGAAGAGATTTAAAGACATATGTTGAAAATAACTAAATACTATACTTCCTCTTTAACCCTTATTTAACGATAAAATATAAGAATTCATTTTGAAAACAGATTATTCAAAATGGATTCTTTCGTTATGATCTTCAGTTTCATAAAAAAGCTTGAATATTTTGTTGTTCCTTCTTTAACTACTGTCTTATTAAATTCTTTTGACCCGTTTTTAGTATTGCTTAATGTAGTTCATTCTTTGTCTTTAATATAGTTTCCAATATAAAGGATTTGATCTAAGTAGTAACAACATGAGTGACTACCACCATTAGGTTCACCCATTAGTTTTATACATATAAAAAAGAACGCTCCGTTTGGAACGCTCTTTAATTTATTGAAATCATTTTTTTAGTACTCTAAATGCTTCCCGAACTTTCCTTGCAAATTCAAGGGGGGGTTCGACAGATTCAAAGTGCATATACATTGCCCGTGGTTCCTCAAACAACCAATGATTGTGGACTGCAGTAACGATGATATTTCTCTTTCTCAACTCTGTGAGCAATGGGTTAATCTCCTCTTGTAACAGCACGGTTTCCCCAAGGTTTAGTGCGTTACCCCGACTGTCCAAATCTTCAAAAGAAAAAAATTGTGGAATCACTAAAGGTGACCTTGTTCTTCTTCCAAGAATAGTAAATCGAATATTTCTAAATTTTTGTACAAGACAAGCTCCGTTAACTATACTACTACTTCCTCCAAGGATTCGTCCAAATTCTCCACATAAGTCTCCTCTCGACTCTAATCTCATTTTGTCCCTCCTTTCTATTAATAGTCTTTGTTCTATATTATTGTATGAAACTACATTAATAGAGATAGAGACAAACGTGGAACTATAAAAGTTTATGAATATTGCTATTAGGCGAAAGGAGTTTCTAATCGATTAGATAAATTCGTTTTGCTAGTCTGAAATACCATTTAATTCTTGAAACATTTCCTTTTGAGCTTGTTCAAATATTTTTTAAATCTTTCATTACCTTTTCCTACTTTAATTAGTTTGTTCACAATTTGTTCCAAATTTATAACAATAAAGCTAACTTAACGCCGGTTTAACTTATTGTACTAACTTGTAACGTTAGTTTAATAATAAAATAGAGCTGACTATAGCAACCGTTGTTCATTAACTAAAGCACCCGGTACCTTAAGTGCATTTCTTTACAGACTTTATTGTTTATTGCACGACGAAAAAGCGACACCTTATTAAGTATCGGCCCCCTAATAATATTTTGGTGTCTGTTTAATTTATAATTTATAGTTATATTTGATAAATTAGATTATCTTCACCCACTTCTTCCCCTTCGATTATTCATAAGATAAATAAATGAAAAAAAGGGGAATGAAAAATGAACTCGAACCAGTCAAAAAAATTTTTTGATTATATTGTTGTAGGAACTGGACCAGCTGGTGCGGTTATAGCTAAGACACTCACGGATGACAAAAAAACTTCTGTTTTAGTATTGGAAGCAGGAGAAAATAATGATCGAGATAGACCAATTAGAGATTCCAGGTTTGCTCTTGAACTGGAAGAGGAATTCTTTCCACAATATTTTTGGCAAGGAGAAGGCGTTCCCCAAGAATTTGTGGATGATAGAACGTTCGAATGGACAACCGGCCGGCTTTCTGGCGGTGGATCTTCCATTAATGGAGAACAATATGTCAGACCCACACCTGCTGTTTTAAGAGAATGGGAAAGACTTTTAGGTTCATTGTGGTCACCCGAACAAGCAATTCAAAGCTTTAAACAGTTAGAAGACTATCATGGCAAAACGAATAATCCAGACGTTCATGGCTTTAATGGACGTTTAAATATCAGGCAAGCTCCTGCTAAACCGTCAAGCGTGACAAAAAAATTGGTTTCAGCGATAGTAAAGGCAACAGGCTTTAAAAAAATTCTTGATTATAATGATCCCCAAACCCCAATTGGCCCTTTTTACCGCTGGCAATTATTTCAAAAAACGAATGGTGAGCGTGAAAGTGCATCCACTGCATTTTTATCCTCCAATAATATGACTCCAGATGGAATTGGCGTAAATGGACGGAAATTAAGAGTTTTTTATAAATCCAATGCCCTCCGTATTCTCTTCGAGGGAAAAAGGGCAATTGGAATTGAATTTCTAAAAGAGGGACAAAAGGTACAAGCATTTGCCCGTAAAAAAGTGATTATTTCAGCAGGAATCAACAGCGCCCACCTTCTAATGCTATCTGGAATTGGCCCTTCCAGAGATTTAAAACAGGCTGGCATACCAGTCGTTTTTGATAATCCGAATGTAGGGGAATATTTAACGAATCACACGTTGAATACCGCAACCTTTACGATGAATCAAAAGGATATTCCTGAGCTTCAAAACGACCCGTTTGCCCTCTATACAGGTGGAGCCTTTTTGCCGCACCCACTTTCAGGAAATGGCACTCGCCGAAGAGCGGTGCAACTAATAGGAATTGTGGCAGAGGGGCAATTAAATATTGCGATAATATTTTTACAACCCAAAAGCCGAGGTTCCATTAAAATACAAAACAATGATCCTTTGAAAATTGTACTGGCCGATGAAGGATTTTTTGAAAACGATGATGACCTACAAGCCATTAAAGCAATATATCGAACGTATATTAAAGATATTGCCGAAAAGCTTTCAAAGCTCGACCCAACTTACCAGCTTATAAATCCAACACTTGAAACCATAAATGATGATGAACTTCTTGAAGACTTCATTAAAGAAAACTTCGGTCATAATCACCATCAACAAAGTTCATTACGGATGGCACCAATAAATAAGGGAGGTGTAGTGGATCGTTTTGGCAGAGTGCATGGAGTAAATAATTTAATCGTTGCAGATGCACAGATCATTCCCTTTACGGTAGATGGCAATACCTCTGCCCCTACATTTCTAATTGGATATACCATTGCCAAACAATTATTAAATGAAAATTTTAATTGAACACTCTATATTTATGAATGAACTCAATTATTAGTTTTAAAAAAAGGCTTTTGTCCCCTGCCAATTGTCTATTTTCAGTTATTCTGGTGATTTACATTACTTGTTTTGTTGGTCTAATGATAACTTCATTCCACGACTAATCTTCAGGTAAATCAATAGCTTGTTTGAAAGTTTGGATAGTATATATAATAGTAGAGATTTAAAGACATATGTTGAAAATAACTAAATACTATACTCCCTCTTTAACCCTTATATAACCATAAAATATAAGAATCCATTTTGAAAATAGATTGTTCAAGATGGATTCTTTCGTTGTGATTTAGTATTCAGTTTCATAAAAAAGCTTGATTAATTTGTTGTTCCTTCTTTAACTAAAGCACCCGTTAGTTTAAATGAAAATCTCAACAAACTGTAATTTCCCTATTGTTATTATCTAATACCTCAATCTTCACGTTACCACCAAGATAATGTGAAACCAAATCAGCCAAACCGTTAAGCGCCTTATGAAACTCATCGTTTCTTGTTTCATCTATTGATTCAATACAGAGGAATGCATTTTTAGTATTTTCTGTTAACATTGTTCTCTGAGCTTCACGCCAATTCCAGCATCTGCATATTGCACCGTCATCATCTTTATAAATAATTTCACCTTCATATGGAGAAGCATTTTCATCATTTCCCAATGGGGTAAACGGTTCATTACCATTTGCCTGTGTTAGCCTAATATCACCTACAAAAGTATTGATATCTTCTCCACCACATGGAAACCCATGACGCAATGAAATTGAATTATAGATGTCAACAAGCGGGTTTATTGTTCCGATATGATTGTCATTCTTCACTCTTTTTAATAAGGCTTCGATGGAACACCTTGCCCCTTTCTTTGTCTTGAATTTCTGAAATGCTTCTCGCCAAACGGATATGACTGGATTACTACTGAATTCCTCCTGACTAAGAAATTTATGTGCTTCTTTCTCTGCCTCTAGCAGCATCATTTCGTAAATTTCTACATCCCTTATTGAATTATCAATCCCCTGGCAAATAACGGTTCCTATTTTTGCATGAGGGAATAACTTCCAAAAACCTTCTTCTATGATAAATTTAGGCATAAAAATATCACTCCATTTTATTTTACTCATTTTCTTGGTATAATCGCTATTTATGGTGTAGCAATTTTATATTTAATCATAACACTCTTATATTTTGGAGGGGCTCGCAAAGGCGCAGATTACTCCTAGAACAATATACAGATAACTAGTTATCCGACTCTGTAACTTTGAACTCACTTTACCACCTAAAATCCGCTTTCTAATACTTGCTGCAAGAACTGCATACAGACCATCACAAATAAAAGCCAAGAGAAGAAATATTGCTCCTAAAAGCAAAAATTGTACTGGGACTGATCCAGCCGAAGGTGATATGAATTGCGGAAAGAATGCTAAAAAATAGAGTGCTGTCTTAGGGTTCATTATCTCTACGAGCGCAGATTGGTAAAAAATCTTTAATAATTTTTGGCTAGAGGCTTTTGGAATTTCTGAAGTCGTTTTATCAGGTCTAGAAAATAAAGTCTTACACCCCAGATAGATAAGATAAGCAGCACCCAAGTATTTCACTATACTAAAGGCTGTTTCTGATGTCATAAGGATCGCAGAAACTCCAATTGCTCCAGCTAAAACGTGAACCGAACCACCAAGAGATACACCAAGAACTGATACCAGACCTGCTTTCTTTCCTTGTTCTATACTTCTTGCCATAATATATAACACAGCTGGTCCGGGTATTATTAACACTGTAGCAGCAGCAATTACAAATAGCCAAATAGTTGAAAAATCCATAAGATGCATCTCCTTGTTTTACTTTTGCACACGAGTTGAAAATGTTTAGGTTATACATAATGTTTTTTTTCATTTCCCCCTATTTTTTATTTTTTTTCATCGCTTCTGCCAATTGATGAGAATTCAGGTCTTCCTCCTTCTGTAGTTGACCAATGATGTTGCCGTAATCCTCCTCATTTCGATTCTGGCTTAATTTATAAGCGGCTTGAACTTCTTGTACTTTAATCTTAAATCCTACAATACCTTTAAGTTCCCTTTCCAATAGCTGAGGCGAAAGCTTATCCCATAAAATTGGATTTTTCCGATGTTTTTCATATTTTTCTAGTAACATAACCAGGTCTTGCTTTAACTCTTCTTGCTCTAAAATAACCGGTTTGCCGTATACATGGACGGCTTGATAATTCCATGTTGGGACATTTTCATGACCATACCATGAAGAAGAAATATACGCATCCGGTCCCTGGTACATAACAAGTGCATTCTCACACGTCTCGAATGTTCTCCATTGAGGATTCCCATAGGCCATATGTCCAGTGATATAAAATTCATCGCCTTTTTTTCTAAACTCCAAAGGTATATGAGTGGCAATTGGTTTCCCTTGTTTTGTTGTGACGATGGTTCCAAAAGAGTTTGCTTGAATAAACTCTTTGACTTCATCCATGTCCGTGACTTTAAAATATTTAGGAATAAACATGTTTGAACAACTCCTTTATTGGTTTTATAAATTTTCGATATAAGTATCCTACTATACAAACTGACATCTAAAAAGGTACAATTACAAACAAATAAACATGTCAAGGTGGTTGTAAATGAAAAATACTATTTTTGTTTTGAATGATGAATCCCCCAAATACAAGCAAATATACGAGCAGTTTAAGTCTTTTATTGAGCGTGGCGACATACATCCTAATGACCCATTGCCATCCATTCGACAACTTGCAGAGTCCCTTCAAGTCAGCCGCAATACGACATTGATGGCATATGAGCAGCTTGTAGCGGAAGGCTATATCCGCGGAGAAGGGAGAAAAGGGTATTTTGTAAATGAATTAGAGCCGGTTTTATTTCAAGATACCTTCATCCCACCTGATAAAAAGCATAAAGAGGCGGTAACGCGTGTCGAAATTGATTTCAGAGCAGGGGCCGTGGATCAAACCAATTTTCCCCTGAAAATTTGGAGAAGAATATCAAATCAAGTTTTAACATTACGGGAGAGTTTTCTATACGGGGAACCCTTTGGTGAAGTATGCTTGCGTGAGCAAATCGCCGCTTATTTATTCCAATCTCGTGGAGTGAAAACAGATCCAAATGCGATTATAATCGGCAGTAGTACCCAACAAATGTTAATTCATCTTGGACAAATCTTGAAGGATGATATTGCTGGAATAATTATAGAGGATCCGGGTTATGATGGAGCGATGGAAGCTTTTCGATTTCATCGTTTCACGATTGAGACTTTACCAGTTTATGAGACAGGGGCTAATTTTTCAAAATTAGAAAAATTGAGGTCAAGGTTAATCTATGTAACCCCCTCCCATCAAAGTCCACTAGGTGTAAGTATGTCTATCCAGCAAAGACAAATGCTTATTCATTGGGCTAATAACAAAAATGGATTTATTATCGAAGACGATTATGATAGTGAATTTCGCTATACTCAACAACCATTTCCAGCACTTGCATCCATTGATTCAACGAGAGTCATTTACCTAGGGAATTTCTCAAAGTCCTTTCTTCCAGGAATCCGCATAAGTTATATGGTATTGCCCCAGTTAGTATTAAATCTTTATAAAAATCAATTTCTTCATTTTGAGAGTACTACTTCACTCCTAAGCCAGCTTACAATGGCTAAATTTATGGAAGAGGGAGAATGGAATCGCCATATTAAACGAATGCGGCTTGTGTATAAGCGAAAAATGCAGTGCTTAGTTTTAGAATTAAAAAAGCACTTCAAACAAAGTATATCCATTATTGGGGAACAGTCTGGTTTGTACGTTTTAGTTAAGGTACATCTAAATCGTTCAGAAGAATGGTTAATCGAGCGTGCTTCCATTTATGGGGTTAAAGTGTATCCTACCTCCATCTATTTCATAAAAAACCATCCTGCAGAAGCAATTATTAAACTTGGATTCAGTAATCTTACCTGTGATGAAATTCAAGTAGGCGTGAAGCTTTTAAAAGAGGCGTGGGCATAAAAACACCCCTTCGTCGTTAGTTGAGTTTAACGATTGAGGGGTGTTCCAATTGAAAGATGTCTAATTTCAGCGTTCCTGTAACCAGGACTTTTTTATTTTTTCCCATAACAATTTACTTAAAAAAGTTGCTCCTATAGATAATCAATAATTTTTCTTGTGTCCCTTTTTAACAAATCCTCAGTCTTTTTCTATATTTTTTCTTACTTTTTGAAGAAGATTAAAAATGGTTTCTACTTCTCTTTCGGAAAATCCCTCTAATGCAACGATGTTGGAATAATTTTGGCTCTCTTTATAAAAGGAAAAACATTTTTCCCTTTCTCTGTTCTAAAAGTTTGGAGAGTATTTACGGCCATCCTTTGTGGTTTGTATTCATTTCACACTGAATGAGTTCTACTGCTTCTTCAAACATCTCTCTATCATTTCTTTTTAGTCCTGCTAATAATAGTGTCACGTTATCAGCTATCAGGAAAAAAGAGAGCTTTTCGAACTTATCTTGAGCGTTTTCTTCCTCTCTCAATTCCATCACTTTTTTAGTAAATGTTTCTCCACACTCTTCTAACAAATATAAATATTCATAATCAGGGTCACCAATCTTCATGTCACCAAAATCGATAATTCCAGTTATTTCTTGCCTCTTTAGATCAAATAATAAATGGTCCATCGATAAATCAGCATGAATAAGCTTAGGTGAATATCTGAAATGGTTTTTATCTTCTAGGTATGTTTCGAATCGAAAAGCAATATATGATTGCATATCATGATTGATTTTAGGAAAGGCTTTTTCCTTCACCTCGTTGAAAGTCTCTAAGTAATATTGATAGAAATTCGATTCAGGTATATTTAAATTCTTCGCCTGTTCAACACAGAATGAACTGATCTGATTCATAAACTCGGCGATTTGATGGGCGATTTTACTCTTTGTTTCTGATGGTAATGAGCAAAATAGTTTTTCATCCATAGGCTCTCCTGGCAATAATCTGTAACCGACAAAGGGATAACCATTATCTTGTTTCCCACAATAAATAAATTCCGGTATTTTTAGAGAAATATGTTTTTTTATGCTTGGTAACGCATTTATTTCTTTTTCTGTATCAATAGCTCCTTCTTTTTCCTTCGGAAATCGAAATACTATCTCATGATTGATCAGATAGGCACGACTCATCCATCCCTCGCCAAGTTGCATTATATGACTAATTTTCAAGTTCTTAAAATTAATCATAATCATTTTTTTAACCCACTCAAACTCAGCATACTCGATACTGTTATCCATCCTATTTTGTCTCCTTTACTAGTATGGGGACTTCTTAGAATGACCCTACATACCGAACAATTTTGTTTAAGTAAACGAGAAAATAAAAAACGGCCATACCCTTGTCGTATAAGGGTTTTTGAACAAGGAAATTCCAAACTAATTAATTTAGCAACATTACTAAAGCTTTTTCAATATCTTCCTCTAAGTTATTTTTCGATAAGTCATATAAAGTACCAGAACCTTTTAAATAACCTCCGAAGTAATACCATAAGCCTATGGTCTCTGCATAAATGTCTTCATTTAACTTTTGCCCATCGTAATCGATTGCTATTTGAGAACGGTATTCTTTTACAAGACATTTCTCAGAAGTTGAATCTTCAATTTCATCCCCATCAATATCCCTACTAATCCATATACTAAGATTCGTTTTACCTTGGTTTTCGAATACTTTTGCGTATTTTCTTTGAAGAACCATAGTCAGTTCTTCTCCTAACTTCTCTAATTCAACTATATTCTTTGTTAACTCTTCGTTTATCGTACTTACTGGTATTAAAACATACCTATCATCAATATTATTTTGTTCATCATGTTTAAATAACTTTTTATATTTATCGAACAAGCTTTTCCCACCCATCTTAAGTAAGAGGTATATCAGTTTTGGACTTTTTTCTTTAACTAAAGCACCCGTTAGTTAAACAAGCAACTTCTCTTCTATTACAAATTATGTTCGTAGAGTGCCTTACTCCTATTTAAATAATTTCAACTGAAAAAACAATTAAATTGTGTATAATAGTAATTGAATGAAAATTCCGATAAAAGTAAAGGAGGAAATTTATGAATATTTTAAGCGGAACTTTATCCTTATCAATATCTTTTATTTTATATATCTATTTGTACGGTCTAAAAGCTGATTACTCAGTTAAATACAATTCAGGCTTTTTCTTTTTCCCAACAATATTGTTAGCGATTGCACTAGGCTGTTTCGGATATGAATATTTTCAATACTATAAACGAAAATTTAGTTAATTAAATTTAAAGTATCTACTTTACCTAGATAAAAAATTGTTATTCGATGAAGCAAACATAAGAGTTCAATTCTCTTTTATTGTTTCGTTTTTTGTGTCAAATACGGCATAAAAACTCTCCTACTCTTATTCAACTAAACTGCCGCGTTAGTCGAATAAGAAAAACGACCCTACATGGCGAAGGGACGTATAATAAACATTTACTTTTCTGCTGAGATTATTAAGAACATAGGTCTACGGAGTTCATCTTTCATTTCAGGAATACTCTTTAACATTTCTTCAGAAGGAATTGGTTCCTTGACTATCCTTACAATAAAACCAGCATTAATTATGTCATTGATATAAGTTGAAAATGTATGATGATATTTTATAACGTTTTCAGTTAGGAATGTTGTTTCACGCAATCCTTCCGATTGGTAATTGTCAACTGCCCAATGCAGACGATTCCCTTTGTCATCATAATACCAATCTTGTTCGTTCCGAGAAGTGAAAATTGGATGTTCAACTGAAAAAACAAAAGAACCTCCAGGCTTAAGGCAATCATAGACCTTTTTACAGATTGCTTCAAACGACTTAATATAGTGAAAAGCCAATGAACTGATGACAACATCAAATTGAGAGTCTGAAAAATTAATGTCTTCAATCGACATTTTAATATATGTAATTAAAGAATCATTCGTCATTTCACGAGCTTTTTGAAGCATTTTTTCAGATATATCTACTCCAATAACAGACCTTGCTTGCTGTTCACGAGCATAACGGCAATGCCAACCGAAACCGCATCCCAAATCAAGTACACTTTTATTTACTAGTTCTGGTAATAGTTCTTTTAATACGTGCCATTCTCCCGCACCTTCAAGTCCTTTGACTGAACGTGGCATTTTTTCATATGCAGAAAAGAAATTCACATCATCATATTTGTTTTGCTTCATAATTTATTCAACTCCTAAATATTAATATAGCCTCCTAAAACAATTCGTCGTTAATTTCCAATCACTCCACTGAATACCATAAGGAAATTTAGAAGGATATGCCAGATGATGGCCGGAATGATGCTATTTGATTTGATAGTTACAACAGCATAAAAGAATCCACCAAATGCAAAGCCGATGCAGATAGGCCATGGAAAACCAAGTGAGTAATGCTGCAATCCAAATCCCAAACTGGTGATTATAACAGCCCATTTCTCACCTAACTGCTCTGTAAACCTGCTCAGCAGTACCCCACGCCATACCAGTTCTTCTAGGATTGCATTGGAGAATGAGAAAATAATGGCAACCCAAAAAACTTCCATGATAAAATTCCATCCATTCATGATAATGAACGGCAACATGACAGCAATGTTAATCAGGAAGGCAATTGGAAGGAAAACTTTTATCTTAACATGATGGAATCCGGTCCAGATGAATGGGAATATAATAATTCCGTTCCAATCTGGCCTCTTTAGATAGTTTATAAATGGAACCTTTATGTATAAGGAATAAGTGAATAATGGAATTAGGATAAAAACCAAGGAAAGCCGATTGAGGAAGATATCCATTTCCGATGTTTCTACGCCTGGCACCGCAAAATCCTTGGCGAATAAATAGATGATAAAACCAAGTCCGAAAAGTATGGTCGTCACAATAAACAGCTTGCCCGACTTTTCCACTATAAAATATATAAAGAGTACAATAGTTGCCCAAACGATCAATAACGTGTAATTCCCTGTTTGAAGTAAAACCAACAGTACTGCAAATAGGAATAAAAAGACGATGTTCTTCATTATGTCTTTGCTAATAATCTCACCCCCATTCCGATTTTTCCTACATTCGGAATTCCATATATATTAACTAGTTCGACACTCTTCTAAAAAACTCCTATTTATTCAACTCATTAGCAGGACATTAAAAAGAATAACAAGCTTCCTATTCAGCTCAATAATCTTTACTAAAACACGCAAAGTTGAATCAGCACCTTTTATTTTATTACACATTATGATCGTACTGTGTACAATCTTCTAACTAAAATCTCAATCTTCCCTCCTGCATGATATAATTTTATAGGTTCCATACATATAGAAAGGAAGATTAGATGTCCAAAAATTTTAATGTATACATACGACCGCTTATCCTCTCAGATGCTGTCGAATTACTAAGTTTAGAAAAGAGAAATCGAGCTTTTTTTGAAAACTATTCTATAACTCATCCAGAAAATTACTGGACTTTAGAAACTCACAAAGAATTAATCGAAAAATGGGAACAAAATACAAAAAAAGAAACTGAATATCGGTTCGGAATTTTTAAAATTAACGATGATATTCTTATAGGTACTATCGGTTTATTTCAAGTTCTCCGTGGACCTCGTGAAAGTGCGCTTTTGGGCTATTCCTTAGACCAAGAACATAATGGCAAAGGTTATACTACCGAAGCTGCCAATTTAGTTGTTAATTATGCTTTCGAAATTCTAAACTTACATCGAATTGAAGCTGGAGTGATGCCAGATAACATAGGTTCCATTCGAGTATTAGAAAAAGCTGGTTTCCATAAAGAAGGAATAGCTAAGAAAAACGTTAAAATTAATGGGGCTTGGGAAGATCATCAGATGTTAGCTATAATAAATCCGAATGACTAACCTTGTAATTCATACTAATTATTAGACAATCTCTATCTCCACTCATTTAAATTATGAGTGGAGATTGAGATTGTTTATGACGTATTTTGTGTCAAATGCGACATAAAAACTCCGATTCTCTTCTTCAACTAAACTGCTACGTTTGTTTAAGTGTAACATTTCACAATAAATCGCCTAAATCTACTTGATGTTTTGAAAGTAAAAATAGACCATCAAAAATGGTCTATTTTTACTAAAGCACCCGTTGAACGCTAAATGCATAGGTACACCTAAATTCATTTGTGTAATTCCATTTTAAGCTGATCATTTGGAGGGCTTCTCCCCTGATAAACGGTAATAAGGAAAGCAAAAACAATACAGTTTTATTATTGTATAACTTATTTTGTATCAGTGTTAGTCGTTCCATAGTACCAACTTTTATAAAATTGCTTCTAAATAAAATAAAGCAGAGAAGTAACTGAGTATACTTATCTGCTTTACAGTCTTTACCCTAATAACTTTTGATATTCTGGATTCTTATCAAACTCAGCTTTTGCAAAAGGACATAGCGGAGTCACATGTAATTTTTCTTTTTTTGCATATTCAACAGCTGCTTTTACTAATTGTTGTCCTACATTCTGTCCTCTTAAATGCTCTGCTACGTGCGTATGATCTAATATAATTCGAGTTTCCCCTGCACGAACAAAATGTACTTCTGCTTCGCTATTTTTCTCATCACCAATATAAAATGACTGACTACCTTGTTTAATTTGCAGCAACCTTATTCCCTCCTTACATTTTATATTTTAATGCACCGCTTGGACATCTATTAATTACTTCGGCTACTTTTTTAGCATCTACTTTATCAAGAGAAATCCACGGCCTAGCTTTTACATTAAAAACTTCTGGTAATCCTTTAACACATTCAGCAGCGTGTTTACAAATTTCTCCATCGAAATAAACTGTAATATTTTCTCCTTTGTACTCCCGGTAGCTCATTTTTATCACACCTCATTTTTTCTTCATTTTATAGTAAACTACCAATCAAATCAATTTAAGATAATATGAAATTACGTTCAAATAAAGTTTACTGATTTCATTAAAAAGTTGTTAACTTAGCATAGATAACAAAAAATACAACTAATTCTCCCATAATAATAATATTAGGTACTGTAATGATTAAATTAATAAGGAGAAATCCAATTAAAATACCTAAAAATAACCCTAAATGATATACTTTTAATCGTTGTTTCTTATGTCTATATTGATGAAAAACAAATGAAGTTGATAAAAAGTAGAGTAATACCGATCCAAAAACGAAAAATAAAATAAAATAATAATTAACCTCATGCACAAACAGTAATCTGATCGACGCTGCAATCATGCTTAAAGACATTAAAATGAATAAATGACCATAAATTATCATTTGACCCGCTGTTTTTTTAGATTTATCGACTTTCTTTTCTAAATTATCGAAGTACTGCCACCACATTGATATGATTAAAAGAAACGAAACTATAGTAAACAAAATGGAATTCCAATCTCCTTGTTTCGGTTGGATTACAACAAGCGTACTAACTAGAGTTTCACCGAAGAGAATGATAGTAAATAAACCAAATCGCTCTAATAAATGAGCTGTATTTGTAGGCACCTTCAATAATCGCTTCCGTCCAATAATTGGGATTAAAATATCCACAAAGATACCTGTATACAATATAAGATACCTAATCCATGAGTCAAAAAAGACGGAGCACAATGAAATAATAATGCCAACCCAAAAGTATTTTCCAAAAAAGTGTGCTGCTTTCTTTCTAGTCCCTACTTCTGTCCGTTGTACAACAAGATATTGAATTGCAATTAATGCCCTTAGTCCAATATAACCTATTAGAAAAGATTTATAATACGAATCAAAATCTACTGACAAACTCGCAATCATTACTAACGCAAAGAACATTTGAAGAATTAAAAATATACGGTGATGAAATAAATCTTCCCCGAATCGATTGATAAACATTGTTTGTCCTACCCAAGCCCACCAAATGGGTATAAAAATCAATACAAACTTTAATAGATAGTCTGAATGGATATATCCATTTTCAACATGAAGCAAAACATGAGTTACAGTAGCAATAGCTGCTACAATTAGCAAATCATAAAATAGCTCTAACCAAGTGACCTTTTTTTCTTCCATTTTGCTCCAATTCCTCCACTATCTTAATTGGTAATTATTTTATGTTCAAAATAAGAAGTACCACTTTGACTGCATCGAACAGGTCTGTATGCTGGCCAAAGAGATATAAATATTTTATTCCAGTTAAATTGTGATTTACATTTCACACAGTTTTGTAACCCCATATAGATCCCCTCCCTTATTTAAATTTACTATAAAACTCAAGATACTTATTGTACTATACTGCGCCTTAATTTAAGTGTAACATTTCACAATGGATTTCTGAGATTCGCTTAATATATTAGATAAAAAATAGACCATCAAAATGATGGTCTTGTTCAACTAAAGCATCCGTTAGTTTAAGTGCATTCTTTCACAATGTGTTTCTCATGCTTTTTTCTATTATCACTTGTTTTACTTTTCTCCAATCATCATCTGTAATTGAGTATATTACTGCATTTCTAATATATCCGTTTTCAAGAATTCTTTCTTTTCTTAAGATACCTTCTTTAATAGCTCCTAAACGTTCGATTGCTTTTTGAGAACGGACATTTCTCTCATCTGTTTTAAATTGTACTCTTATCATCTTTAATTCCTCAAAACAATATTTTAGTAGTAGATACTTACACTCTGAATTGGCAAAAGTCCCTAAAAAGTTTCTTGCATACCAAGTTGCACCTATTTCACATGACTTCTGACTTATGTTAATTTCGTAAATACTTGTTGTTCCAATAATTTCATTAGTTTCTTTTAAAACAACAACAAACGGTAATGCCTTCATTTGATTGCGAAGTTGAATTTTTTTGGACACATGTTTTTCCATTTCAGTTACCGATTTAATTTCACCAAACATATATGTCCAAACTTCAGGGTAGCTAATAGAAAATAAATATCTTGCATTCTCTTGTTGTAAAGGTCTGAGTATGATGCTTTCACTCTCTAAGACAGGTGGTTCTATAAACAATAACTGACTCAAATAGGTTCTCTCCTTAATTAAAACAATTTTTCACTAAAATATTCTCTTAATACATCTATTTCAACAAAGATTATAACGATTCCTTCCTCAACTAAACTGCCCCGTCAGTTAAACAAGCGCCTTCTCTTCTATTACACATTTTTATCATAGTGTACAGTAAAAGAAACAGTTTACTTAATTATTGTTCACGAAAAATAAAGTTGTACCGTTTTGTAAAAGTTAAACTGTTTGTAAAAAAGATAAACATAATATGCTCAAGGGGAAAGTATAATTGAATTAAGATTCATAGAAATAAAACTACAAATACTAGGAGGATTTTTATGTTCCAAAGCTTAGACCATTTTTTGAAATCTTGGGAGTTCGAAGCTAGTTCTACACAGAAACTACTAAATATTCTAACTGATGAATCACTTAAACAGGAAATAACTTCACAAAATTGGAGTTTAGGACGTATTGCTTGGCATACCGTTACAGCTATTCATATTATTACTTCCAATACAAACTTAACGTTCGAAGCACCAACTAACGATTTTCCCGTTCCTACTTCGGCTCAATTTATAGCAGAAAACTATTACCAATCCAGTAATGCATTTGTAAAAGCATTAAAAACTCAATGGACTGACCATACATTGAAAGAACGAATTGAATTTATAGGTCAACAAATGCCAAATGGTTCACTATTATTGTTTTTGATTCAACATCAAAACCACCATCGAGGACAAATGACTGTTCTTATGCGACAGGCAGGATTAACTGTTCCAGGCATTTATGGTCCGTCAAAAGAGGAATGGGCAAAGTTTGGTATGAATGCCCCGCAGTAATAGTAAACGGATCCGTTTTAGTAGTCTGTAATTCTATTAATTCATTATGTAGTTGCTTCTTTGAGACGGAACTATGAAGTATAAATCTCAATTCAATTGTTGATAATGCCTATACACTGAACCGAAAGCAGTCTGGGAAGCACTATTGACTATACACCAGTCTAGGTTCTGTATTCTTCGCAACATGGTCGTACAGTCTAGCAACGATCTTTGGCATGATATAGATTCCTTTTTTATCTAATTCTATTTCGCCTATACCCCAACCCAAGAGGTCAGGACTTTCTACCAATCGGAAAGTCTTTATTATTTTTGAGAGGGTTTATTATTTAAATATTTACCTTGATAATGGTGATATATCCAATTGCCACAAAATTGTTTATCTTAAATGCAATTTCAAAAATGTATTTCGCTTTATGGTCGCACTGTGCAGTAAGGTTTGACGAACAGATGATTCATTTGTTACAATCTCCCTATTAAATAGGAAAAGGATGAGGACGATGGTTCGTCGTTTGAAACGGTTTAAGAATGTTGCTACGGCATTAAGCTTCTAAGTAAAAAAATAATTTATACTACTTAGAAGCGAGGGAAAAAAATGAAACAACATCGATTTAACCACTGGTCTGAAATTAAGTATTTAAAAGATATTGTCACCAACCCAATGATTGAAGTAGGAGAATACTCCTACTACTCTGGTTATTACGATAATCATGATTTTGAAGATGGGTGCGTTAGATACTTATGGGGAGATGAAAAATCTAGAAAGTTATTTAACCCAATCGAAGACAATGGTTGGCATTTAGATAAGTTGATTATAGGAAATTACGTATGCATTGCAAGTGGTGTAATTATATTAATGGGTGGAAATCACAATCATCATTCTGAATGGATTACCGTCTATCCTTTTATGGAGCAAATTGAAACTTCTTACGAACCAAAAGGGGATACAATAATCGAAAATGATGCCTGGATTGGTATGAATGCAATGATTATGCCCGGTGTGACAATAGGTGAAGGTGCAATTGTTGCGGCTGGATCAGTTGTTTCGAAAGATGTCCCACCATATACGATAGTAGGAGGCAACCCTGCTAAAGAGATAAAGAAACGATTTACAGACAAAGAAATCGAAAAGTTGAAAGAAATGCGTTGGTTCGATTGGGAACGTGAGAAAATTGAACGAGCTAGTCATATCTTATCCAGTTCATCTATTAACCATTTATACGACTTTTATCAAAGGGAAATTAAACAATAACGGATTAATTTTAAATCATCACATTGAAATAAATAAGAATAAGTTTAATCATAGTCTCTTCTTAATAGCTAATTAAGAAGAGACTATTTTTAAAGTAAAAACTCAACTCTATACAGTGCTACTCCATTAATAATCCCAGAGGACATTAATGCTGCCTGTGCATAATCCTCAGGGACTAACATGACTGCATATAATGTTGCAACTACTGAACCTCTTTCATTAGATAATGTAAATTCTGACAAGATAGATCGAAGAATGTTCTACACTTTCTTCAACTAACCTGCTGCGTTAGTTCATAATCACTCCGTATATTAAAGCTGTAAAAATTTATGTGCGAAAACTATATTAAAAAGCCTTATCGATATATTAGAATTAGAAACAGCTTTAAATCTACCTACAAAACGACTGTTATAGTTCCTATGTTTATATAATATCCGATATCTAGTTTTTCAATTTCTACTACTTCACCTTCGTATAGCTACATAGATCATATTTTTAGGAATTACTAAACGCCTTGACTCATCTCCTAAATGTGAAAGTATACAAAAATCATCATTTTTGTTAAAAACTTTTTTATTATTACAACTTAACAAAAAAATGATATATAAAAGTGACCATCTCATTTGGGAGAAGGTCACTTTTTTCGATTAGATTCAAATTTTTTTTGATATACGTAATCGAATCGTACTGTTTTATTCATCTTAAACACGTGTCTCCTTATTTGTTAAAAAGTGAACTCCGTGTATGGCCTATTAATGTGTTTACTTTTTATTTTGTTTTTTCTTAATTGTCTCTTTGTCAGCACGATTAAATTCTTTTTGATATAAAACTTCTTGCATTGAAGACAACCCATTATCCTTCATTGTGAACTGCTCATGTGGTTGCTTACGGTTTTTCATCGTGAACACTCCTTTCGTATTTAATCTTTTTAGTTTTACCTTTGTAACCAATGATATTCGATTGAAAAGAAATTAAATTTGTTAAAATTTTATTATGATTACTTGTGCTATCCATTGAATCGTGGTTGTTCCTTTAGTAAGTGTAATTCTTATCTTGTCATTAAAAAATACATAACAAGGACTATTAAGCACAACATACACTTATTCAACAATCGAGCCCTTTCGATAATATCTTCTATTTAGCAAATACAGTTTATTTGATTTATAACAAAGAATTTGTTAGCGGAATAAATGACCAAGCGAACCCCTCGTTAATGCGAAGGGTGTTTCAAATAGGAAAGAAAACCAAAAAGATGTTCCAGTCTGATCCCATAAACCAGGTGTAAAATAAAGTTCTTTCGGATTAATGAGCACCTTAGGGTCAATGATATCTGTCAAATAAAATACGATTAACAGTGGTATATAACTTATCGCCAATTCAAAAACGTATTCGCATACCTTTTATATCTAGTAGCTTTTGAATTAGTTGCCGTTCTCAGTGCTTCAAATTGTTCTTTTATTCTAGGCAAGAACTCTCGCTCTTTTTCGCTCTATCACCTAGCGGAAAATCATCCTTATTTTTTCCCATATTTCAAAGACAAAAAATTATTGATTCCAATTTTTTTCGCTACCTTTTGCGGAATAGCCTTCCGTTTATACTCCTCAAAACCCATTCTTTTATATAAATTCATTGCTGGAGTATTCGTATCCGCAACTTCTTCAATAACGTAATTGTTGTACGTTGTATTTTCGAGGATATGCTGGATTATTTGAGATGCTACGCCCTGTCCTCTGAATTCAGGAGCTGTTCCAACAAATTCAATCGAGCCTGTATTGGGAGGGGAATTTTCAAAAGGGACTTCAAATTCCTTTTTTAAAAAGATCCCGGCCATGCTTCCCTTGAAGAAACCTAAGTGCTTTCTCAGCTCTTTTTTATTTAATCTTACCGATGATGTTTTCCCGTCCGTACATGCCGTCACTCCTGCAACTTTATCATTAACTATGGCTATATAAAATTGATCTAATACAAACATGTGGGAAAAAGCCTTTGCAATGATGTTTTTATCTTTGGAAAAAAAAACAAGCCATTGACTGAAGCCTTCCGCAAAAATTTCAGACATTTGCGTCCTTACATCTAAATCAACTTCATCGGCTTTTACAATTAGAAACTTATTACCTCCAGATTTCATATTGCATTTTCCTTTCATTTTTAATGAATTTATTTTCAATATAAATTCATACGACACATCGTCAAATTATATTCAACAATCTGGCCCTTTAATTAAATAATACAGCTGGAATTTAAGGGGCAAAGAAAAAACCTATATTAATACAGGGTTTTATCAAACTTTGTTTTGAACTGTGATAGTTTCTCTTTTGTTAGAACATCCTGTAATCGTTACAAAGCTAATGTAAACAAAACATAAAGTAACCTTTGTACCATCATATTATCCCTCTTTATTATTTTAACGTTAATTCTCTATTAAGTTTCTTTTTCCACTAAACTGCCCCGTTAGTTCAATAAGAAAAAAGAGTTGCCTAAGCAACCCTATGATTCTACTAAAGCACGCATTACTTTAAGTGTAATTCTTCACAATCTTCCATTTCTAATTAATCTTATTCGATAATAGATTCTCAAAATTGTGAGTACCAATCCAATCATGAAAATAATCGCCAATAAGAACATCGCAGCTGGCCAAAGACCGAATGCATCTAATGTGGTGGAACTGTTATTTTTTAATGTTGGAAGAATAAATAATAACCATCCTATACCAACGACAGGTATCAATTGCGGTATTAAACGTAGAAAGAACCTCCAAGCTGGATGCTGGTTACGTTTATCCGTCCATTTTTTACTTCTTCGTATACCTCTGATTCCTAATATCAAGCAAATCAATGTGATAGCACCAAGTGATAAATCGATCATTTTAGGAATTGAAGATTTTATTTCAGGTTCTTTTCCTTCTGTCAATTGAATAACTCCAGAACTGATCTCATATGCATGTTCGAATGTAGTGGTGAAACTATTCAGTAAAACGGCAACCGAATAGCCGCTACTTGGAACGATATCTTGCTGGGATTGAAAAGTAGAGATTGAACCGCTATGAGAAATGCGAGCCGGCTTAATATTGGAAGAGCTTAAAGACCAACCAAGTCCATATTTTTCGGCCTCAGATTGTGGTGAATAGGACTCTTTTAGTAACTCTTGTGATAGTAATTGTTCTCCTTTTTCATTTTTCCCGTCGTTCGTATGCATAGCTAACCATTTCCCCATATCACTAGCAGTCGTAAAAATACTCCCTGAACCACTGAACATTTTTTCAAGCTCCGTCCATGGCATTGCCGTACCATATAACGTGACATATCCTCTAGGTATATCTAAATATTTTGTAATATCCCCAGAGTTAACTACTGAGAGGGAATCATTCATTCCGAGCGGTGAGAACACATTTTGTGTTAGGTAGTCATTAAACTCCATCCCACTAATTTCTTCTACTAAATAAGCTAATGTCCAGTAGTTTGCATTACTATATAAATACTTTTCTCCAGGGTTGGATTGTAGTTTCCAATCATGAAGACGTCCTACACCTTCTTTTAAGGTATTCGCTGGTGCTACAATGGTAGGATTCGGTAGACCAGATGTATGACTCAACAAGTGACGTACTGTCACCTGTTCCCACCTTTTATCATTTAGTTTTAATTCAGGAAGATAATTTACTATAGAATGATCCAATTTAATTTTTCCTTTATCAACCAATTGTAAAACTGCAAATGCAGTAAATGGCTTCGAACCAGAAGCAATACCAATAATAGACTTCGCTGTCAGTGGATCTCCGTCAGAATCATGCCCAAAACCTTTTTCATATAGTGTCTTCCCATCCTTTATGACTACAATAGCTGCACCAGGCAATCCGTTTTTCACCATATAATTCGTAACATACTCGTCAACTTTCGCTGTATCGAACATTTCATCAGCCTGTGCTGGTAAAGGAACAAACAATAGAGGAATCGAAATAATTAACATCAATAAAATAATTACACTTTTGTTTTTAGACACATTATTTACCCCTTTCTTCATTAATTTTTTATTACGCTACTGTCTTTCATTCGCAAATGATCGACAATTCGCCCTCATTTAAGAAGGTGATGGAGAAAATGACACAGGAATTGAAAACGAAGCAAACGATGAGGAAGAGAAAATAGAGGAAGATGATGTAAAAGATGAGGATGAAGAAATGCAGGATGAGGGTTCAATAAACGATTCAGCGGATGATGCAAACGATTAAACGAAAGCACTTTTCACTGTACAACTTTACTAGTTTTTATTGAACTAACCTGCTTACTTTAGTTCAATAAGAAAAAAGGCTTTTCTCCTTCTTGAAGTAAAGCACCCATTAGTTTAAATGCATTTCTTCACAAGCAAAAATGCTGCCTTATATAGTAGTACTCCGTTTGATAAAAAGGTTGGACGAAAAAGGTTAAATCAGTTTATACATAAGTATATCATCAACATATAAGTCATCGCTAAACTTAACTTCTTTAATTTTACGTCCTTCTTCAACAAATCCCATACTTTTGTACAATTCGATAGCTCGTTGATTTGTTGATAATACACCTAAACTAACTTTCTCTATTAAAATGTTATGTTCCGCCCAGTTTAAAAGTTCTTTAATAAGCAGTTTACCAATGCCTTGATTGCGGTACTCTTTTTTCACCATTGTCGTAAAAGAACCAGTGTGAGAAAGCCTTTTAGTACTTTTTGAGAGAAAAACGATCAAACCAACAATCTGCCCTTTGCTTTCCGCCACAATTAGCTTTTCTCTTTCATTCTCTAAGATTTTCTCAATCCAGTTTCTTATTTGCTGCGATGTTTCTTCATACTCTTCTATTACCGGAATCATAAACTCACTTTCTGAAAGAACTTCCTTTTGAAGTTCTAACACAGCTTCTGCATCATTTATGTTTCCTTTTCTTAGGGATACTTGGTTATTTCTCTTCGTCATCTTTATTCCTCCTAACCTTTGAATATCTTATAATAATTCTACAAATTGAAGTAAACCCCTTCTAACCTAAACTACTTCGTTAGTTCAATATGAAAAAAGTGTTGCTTAAGCAACCCATGTTCTTTAACTAAAGCCTCCACTAATTTAAGAAGAAATTACTTTTCCAGAGTTTGAAAATTTAAAGATTCCTATTATCCCATACTAAAAGTCCAAGTAATTCCAGCAACCTCTATTTGAAATGAATTTTCTTCAAATTCCATTACGTGTTCATAATCAAAGGCTTTGTTAAGTAGTATTGTTGTTTTTCAGGTATAAAATATGGGAACGTCCTATTTTGACGTTCCCGATCTTATTCCATTAAAGCTCCCTATAATGGAATAACTGTAAATCTAAGGTAGCTTTTTTAGAAACTGCGTTTCCGTGGCCAAGCTCCTTGCATTTTACTTAGGAATACAATTTGCCCAATATGATATGCGTCGTGTAATGCTAAACTCTTCAGTTCAAGCACTAATGAATTATCTTCTCCTGGGATCTGTCTATACAAATCTTCATGTTCTGATTTTGCTAGTACTTTTCCAAGTTCACGATGAACATAAAAGTATTCTTGTTTTGTTTCCTTCCAATTTTCTATCGTCTCAGTTGGTAATCGAAATGTAGATTGATTATTTTCTGCTTGTGGTTCATTCGCTGTTTCACCAAGAAATCGCATCAGAAATCTCTTTTCATAGAAAAGTAAATGACAAACTAATTCCCAAATGGAATTCATTGCCCCATCAGCTGGTTTCCAAATTGCCTGTTCAAAAGTAATATCCTCTAGCACTTTTTCAAGTGGTGGAAACCAGTCTTCCTCATCTAAGCAGCTTGCCCATTGTTGTAACAAAAGTGTCTTTACATCCATTTTCTATTCCCTCCTATTTAATATCTCCCTTTATATATACTAATTCGATCTACTTAACTAAACTCCTTCTTAAACTAAACTGCTTCGTTAGATCAATAAGAAAAAGATACCCTTACAGGCAGCTACTTGTTTAACTAAAGCACCCGTTTTTTTGAACAAGTAACTTCTCTTATTTACACATTATGCTGGATGTGATACCTAACAGATAAAAACAATATTTCCCATTTGTGCTATAATCCTCTAAAGTGCGAATAAAATAATAATAATAATAATATTGTACAATTGTTATTTTACCTATTATATAAGGAGGTAGATTAATGAATAAAGAAAAACTAACTGTTTGGGAACCTATCAAAACAAAGGATAATCAGTTTAGCAGATTATATAATGAACTAGTTTTTTTTGAAATGCACTATCAAAAAGATTTTGTACTTGTTTTTGAAGATACAGACCATTCAAAGAAATATATTTTTACTTACGATTACAATAAACCCCAAAAATATGCAATCATCACTTTTCGTTTATTTGATGAAATGACAAGACCAGATATTGAAGAACTAATATCAAAAGTAGGTAAAGAAAGAGAAGAAGAAGGACTAAGTAAACTCACTTATGAACCTAATTTTTATAAAGTGGAAAACTCTAGTTTTTTATCTTGGTATGACAATATTTTTCCCGCTAGAGCTAGTCTACAACCCAAAGCTGAACATCATTTATATATTACTTCAGACTATATAATTGATGTGCTGAGTGAGTACGACCCAACAGTCGCAGTAGAATTTCAATAATAGTGAGAATTAAATTTTTCTCACTATCCCCCTTATTTTCTTCAACTAAATTGCTGCGTTAGTTTAAGTGTAACATTTCACAATTGATCTCCGAAGTCTTCTTGATGTATTGGAAATAAAAATAGACCATCGAAATGATGGCCTTGTTTAACTAAAGCACCAGTTAGTTGAAGAATGTTATTTCATTGACCTTGCAATTTCTAACGTTTGTTCTTTCGATAATCTGGAACTATTCATTTCTACAGAGGTACCATCTTGAACCCAATTAAGTAAGCCACCAGTGATGGTGTCTCCATTTTTATAAACTTCGCCACTTTCTTCCCACTCCTGAAAATAACCTTTGTTTCCACTTATATTAACTTTCTGACGATAAGGAAAATCGTCATCGGATAATCGAAATCCTTTTCTCAAATCAATAGCGCCCATCAACTTTGTGTCCTTGCTGTCCATATAATGTAGCATTATCCAAGGGGATGTTTTGGTATCTAATGTCCAATCACCAGGATTCCTTTTTGGAGTTAAAACGGTAAAGTCAACTTCTTTCTGTATTTCGGATATAGTTTTGCTATTGTGATTATACTTTATTTCTTTAGCCATAATTATTATTGGGTAACAATTTAGAAGGATTAGAACAATTACTAAACGTATCAATTTTCTACTTCAATTCTTTTCGAAACTTCAGGTATTAGTATTTCCTACTTTTCACTTTTTTTTTAAACAATCCTACTTTTTAGTTCAAAAAGATAAAAGGCTTTACTCCTTCTTGAAGTAAAGCACCCGTTAGTTGAAGAAGAAAGCTACGTCAATAACATTGTTCTTGATTTGGATCAAACGTTCTTGTCATCTTTCGGATAACGGATTACCGTTCGAAGTGTGTCCGCCGATAGGAAATTCTGTATTATTTATTCATTTACTGGTTTTCCGTCTTTGTCGACTTAAAATGCTTTTTCTTTGTACCATCCTAAGTCCACAATAAATTCGTGAGATGATGAAGTTAAAATATTTCCGTGTTCAGGCACTACAAATAGCAAGGTGTCATCTATAATTTCGAGTTCTTTCTCATTAGGTTGGTTAAAGTAAATGTTAATACATCCTTTGAAATCTTCAGGTAAATGATAAACAACGCTAGTTTCATTATTTTGCTTGTTCAACCAATACAAAAATATTCCTAACATAAGAATTAAACTAATTACTTTCCATTTCATCTTGCCTTTTACTCTCCAATCAATGATTATTGACACTCTATACAGTCACTTCTTATTGAACTAACCTGCTGCTTTATATCAATTAGAAAAAAGCTTTACTCCTTCTTGAAGTAAAGCACCCGTTTGCTGAAGAACTAATAATAAACCTTGGTACCAAATAGCCTTGACATTTATTTATCATACGGTTCAACTTAACGCATCTAAATGAGGTTTATCTCTGTCCCCTATGTCCCGACTCTATACTTTAACCTAACTAAAACTTGACTATAATCGTAAAATACCCATTCCCGTAAGTTTCAACGTCATTTTTTCATTTAATGAAAGATGTTACTAACAAAAATTGATAAATTGTCTACTTATATTTCATCATAGTTATGCAAATCTTTTGGCTTTCCTAGATGAGTTATTAAATCCTGAATAGGAGGAGCACAGCAATCATTAACTTGAATGGTTTTTACTGAAACATGCTCACCTTTTGACTAAAGCCATCTTTTCATATTTGCATCTAACTCTACATCCATTAATATCCCTCTCTTTCACCTTATCTTTAGTTTAATAAGAAAAAAGGCTTTAAAAGTAAAACACTCGTTAGTTGAAGTAATAATTACTTAAACGGAAACTCATATCCTATATAGTTAAATACATTTCTGAATCCTATATTTTCTCCAACTGCAATAGATGGCTTGTTTGATTCCATACATCCCATTCGGAACAATATTATTATCCAAACAATCTTTACAAAAGATAGAACTATTTTTTTTGGTCTAACTTTTTTCCATGATGCCCTTCTAAAGTGTGTTTCTGGTAATGTATGCAATGCTTTTCCAAGCAAAACATAATTTCTGATACTAAGCGTTTTTTCATTTGTTTTCGTAGAGTACATATTTCCATCAACATCAATAAAATTGCCTATATCGAAATTGTGGATGAAATCATTAAAAGCCTGCTCCCCGTCGAATATAGCATTACTGAAAAGGGGCAAACTCTCTGGCCTATTAATCAGGAAATGTGCCAATGGGGAGAACATAATAATTGAAAGATCCTTTGTCTCTATGCAAAAAAGGTATAATTCCTCAGTACGATGAATTATACCTTTTTTGCTGTTTTTTAATCTTATAGAAAAGTAAATCACTTTTTTATCATGTAGCAGTCAACGGATTCTGTAGTTTAATCTCCTGAATGGATAAATGTACGGTATAATTCCCGTACTCAAGAATTTTATCCAAAAAATGATTCAATTGTTCTTGAGAACTAACTTTTATTTTTATATGGTAACAGGCTTCTCCCGATACGCGATGAACTTCCACTACCTCACTACGATCATTCATTAATCGGATAAACGAATCATGGTTTGCTGTTTTCATATAAATAATAACAAACGCAGTATATGTAAGTCCTAATTTCATTTCATCAACTATTAAAGAGTAAGCTTTAATTACACCACTTTCCTCTAGTTTTTTTATACGATTCCCTACTGCTTGTCCCGTCATATGAATTTGTTCACCTAAGTCTTTCCATTGAACACGTGAATTTTCGGATAATAACCGAAGAATTTGAAAATCAATATTATCAAGTTCCATTATAAATTCCTTTCACCATGAAATTTTTAGAGATAAAAGTGTTTCGTCAACTTATCGATAAAAATCAATAAACAATCTATGATTATAGTGTAACAAAATAATTTAAATGAGGTGGAGAAAAATGAGCACAGCTCTAATTATTGTAGATATTCAAAATGACTATTTCCCAAATGGAAATATGGAATTAAGCAACCCTGAAAAAGCGGCCGCTAATGCTGCGAAAGTACTTGAATGGTTTAGACAAAACAATAAAGATAACATTTTTCATGTTCAACATATCGCAGGTGATCCAGCATTAGGATTCTTCCTTCCGGATACTGAGGGGGCTGAAATACATGAAACTGTACAACCATTGGAAACTGAAAACATTATCATCAAACATTTCCCTAACAGCTTTTTAAAGACAGAATTAGAAAGCAAATTAAGAAAAAATGGCGTAACTAAAGTAGTAGTTGTAGGTATGATGACACATATGTGTATTGATGCAACAGTCAGAGCGGCAGTGGATCTAGGATTTGAGACGACACTTATTGAAGATGCATGTGCAACACGAGACTTGTCTTATGAAGGTAAGGTCGTTCCAGCTGAACAAGTTCATTATGCGTTTGTCGGTGCGCTTAACGGTATGTATTGCGCTGTAGAATCGACCGAAGATTTCCTACAAAAAAACTAACAAATCATAAAGAACATTTAAATGTAAAAGGCTGTCCAGATGCTTTTTTTTCTGGACAGTCTTTATTCATTACGCTTTATTTTGTTTTCGATTTAAGCATTCCCATCTGATAAAAGATCCAAATAACCTGTTTTTGGTTCCATGACAAGACCATGTACAGGAATTGTTATACCACGTTCTTTCATATGCTCAATCATGCTATCCGGATCCACTGCGCTCACACCACAATCGTTGTGACCGACAATGAACACTTCCTCTGCTTTTAGCTCATATAGCGCAAACGAGCATAATACTACCAAATGGATGGTTTACTATTGCCCCAGCACTTTTCACAATTTTCACATCACCATTACGTAGATTCATCGACTTTGGTAAAAGTTCGACAAGGCGTGAATCCATACAAGATAATACAACTAGCTTTTTATTCGGATATTTTGTTGTGATGTAGGGATCATACCCTTTTTCTTCAACGAATCTACCATTAAATTCTAATATATCTTTTAGGGAAGACATATTATACCCCCTTATTTCTAATCCTGTGTCTGATACTTGGGTTGCAATACAAAACCCTAACTAGCTACTTCATTTCTCAAGTTTTCAAATCCAAAACGATTAATAAATTTTATAAACGTTTCCCTCTTCTTGCCTTGTTCAGCATAGATGTGAATGATTTTTTCGACAACTTTATACAGCTGTTCAGGCATTAGCTGCTCCATCAATAAAGTACCTTTTTGAGCGTCCTTTCCTTTTGCTTTTCCACCAATGTATAAGTCATATCCGTTTTTTACTTTCATGATGCCGATATCATTTACGAGCGGTTCACCACATCCTATAGGACATCCAGTGTAAGCTGGGCGAAGTGTGAAAGGAACAGGTTTTCCTGCTATTCGCTTGTTTAGTTCAATGGCTACAGGCATTCCTTCTTCTTCTGAGCCTTTACAAAAATTGCAGGTCCTTAAGCTTTTCACAAAATTTCCTACTGGATAACAGGACAATCCTACTTCCTTAAATTTCTCTTCCACTAATTCCAGCTTACTTTCAGGTATCTCGATGTAAAGTTGTTGAAATGTGGTCAACTCCAGTTCATCACTATCGCTCATATACTCCACAATTACAGCCAATTGTTTTGCATTTAGTTTTGCTCCAAATGAAATGCCACCATTTACAGCAAGTTTAATCTTTTTATCGATTTGGTTCATTACCATTCTCACCCTTACCCTTCATTGAATTTATTCTATGTAATCTATAGAGCAAACAATGTAGTTTACTCTATAGTCAACAGTAATTTTACTTATCTAATTTCACACGTTGTAAACGTAAAGCGTTCAGTACAACTGACACGGAACTAAATGCCATCGCTGCACCTGCAACCCAAGGAGCAAGTAACCCGATTGCTGCAATCGGTATACCAAGTGTATTATAGCCAAATGCCCAGAATAAGTTTTGTTTAATGTTGCGCATTGTTTTACGACTCATAATGATCGCATCGGCAATACTATTCAAATCTCCACGAATTAGTGTCACATCAGCGGCTTCCATCGCTACGTCAGTTCCTGTACCAATGGCCATCCCAATATTGGCTGTTGCAAGGGCTGGTGCATCATTGATACCGTCACCGACCATCGCTACTTTTCTACCGGCCGCTTGCAGTTTCTTCACTTCTTCTGCTTTACCTTCAGGTAGAACTTCAGCAATGACTGCGTCAACGCCTACTTCTTTTCCTATGGCTTGTGCTGTTCGCTCATTATCACCAGTCATCATGATGACTTTGATACCCATGTCTTTTAAACGACCTATGGCTTCCGCTGATGTGTCTTTGATTGTATCCGCTACAGCAACTAGCCCTGCATATTGCCCATTAATTCCAGCTAGCATCGCGGTTTTACCATCGCTCTCCAATTTCTCCATTGCCGGGAGAACTGCTGTAATATCGATGCCGTATTGCTGCATGAGTTTGCGTGTACCTATAACAACTGCTTGACCTGAAACGGTTGCTTGCACACCATAACCCGGGATTGCTTCGAAAAATTGAACGTTACCAAGTTCGATGCCTTTTTCTTGAATACCTTCAACGATTGCTTGTGCTAATGGGTGTTCAGATTGTTTCTCAGCCGCACCAATTAAAGATAAGATTTTTTCTTCCACTTGACCAATTGCTAGCACAACGTCTGTTAAAACAGGTTTACCATGTGTAACAGTACCTGTTTTATCAACTACAACCGTGTCAATACTTTGTGTCTGCTCTAAGTGCTCTCCACCTTTGAATAAAATACCGAATTCAGCTGCACGACCAGAGCCTGCCATAATGGACGTTGGCGTAGCCAGACCTAGAGCACATGGACATGCAATTACAAGTATCGTAATTAACACTTCAAGTGCTGGTGTAAATTCACCTGGTTGTACCCATAAAATCCAAACAAGGAAGGCAATAATGGCGATCCCTACAACGATTGGAACAAAAATACCTGAAATTTGGTCTGCTAAACGTTGAATCGGTGCTTTAGAACCTTGCGCATCTTCTACGACTTTAATGATTTGTGCTAACGCAGTATCGCGACCAACTTTTGTTGCTTTCATTTTAATAAAACCGTTTTTATTAATCGTTGAACCGAATAACACGTCACCATGCTTTTTATCAACCGGAAGACTTTCCCCTGTCAACATCGATTCATCAACAGCTGTATTTCCTTCTAATACTTCACCGTCAACCGGGATTTTTTCACCTGGTTTCACTAAAATCGTGTCACCAATGACGACTTCTTCTAATGGAATTTCTTTTTCAACACTGTCACGCACGACAATCGCTGTTTTCGCTTGTAAGCCCATTAATTTTTTTATCGCTTCCGATGAACGACCTTTTGCTTTTACCTCAAATAACTTACCTAAAATAATGAGTGTAATCAGTACCGCACTTGTTTCAAAATAAAGGTGCGCATCATGATGGGAACCAGCTGTGACAATCGCTTGGTACACACTGTAAAAATAAGCTGCAGATGTACCCATAACAACTAGTACGTCCATATTGGCACTGCCATTTCGTAAAGCCTTGTAAGCACCAACATAGAACTGTTTTCCGACAATGAATTGGACAGGTGTTGCAAGTGCCATTTGCAGCCATGGATTCATTAAGATATCCGGTAGGTAAAGGAACGATGTAAATGAAAAATGTGCAACCATCGTCCAAAGTAATGGTAAAGATAAAATCGCCGAAATAATGAATTTACGTTTTTGGTCTTTAATTGCTTTTTCACGGTGATCGACCCGTTCTTTGTCATCTTTCTTTTGGTGTGCACCATAGCCTAGTTTCTCCACTTTCGCAATCATGTCTGATATCGCTACCTCAGACGGGTTAAACTCAATTGTTGCTTTTTCTAATGCTAAGTTGACGTTCGCATATGCGATTCCATCCATTTTATTTAACCCTTTTTCAATACGTATCGCACATGCTGCACATGTCATACCCGTAATATCAAACTCTGCTTTTTGTTTCACTACGCCGTAGCCAAGTGCTTCGATTTTCTTTTCAAAATCGGCAGCACTCAGTTTAGACGGGTCATATTTAATCGAAGACTTTTCAAGTGCTAGATTGACATTTGCTTGTTCGACACCATCCATTTTATTTAACCCTTTTTCAATACGTATCGCACACGCAGCGCATGTCATCCCTGTAATTTGCAGATTAGCTTCTTTGACTTCTTTACTCATGTTACTTCCACCTCTTCCATACCACTTGGGGGTATATATTTTTGAAAATAATAGAGTGCTAATGAAGCACTCAATCAAATTTATTCGATCTCATAACCTTGATCTTCAATCGTTTCTTTAATTTTATCAAGTGACACTTTCACTTCATCAAATACTACATCTACTTGAGCTTCCGTTAAGTTTACCTTTACTTGTTCAACTCCTGCTAATTGACCAACACTTCCCTCAATAGCATTCACACAATGTCCACATGACATTCCATGTACCTTTAATGTTATATCTTTCATGTTTTCTCTCTCCTTTAATTGAAGTATTTTAATCCAGACTTGTTATACGATATAGGGGTATAAATACTTTAAAATTTTTTTTTATTTTTTATCGTGCTATTTCGTTTTTATTTTTTCATTAGCTTTTGAATCGTGACAACTAATTCGTCTAATACCTCTTCATCACCTTCTGAAAGTCGATCTACCACACAACCTTTTAGATGACCTTCCAAAAGGATTTTGGCTACGCTATTTAAAGCAGATTGTGTCGCAGACAGTTGTGTGATTACATCGTCACAGTAAACGTCTTTGTCTATCATTCCCTTTATACCTCTAATTTGACCTTCAATACGATTTAATCGAGTTGTTAAATCCTTTTTTACACGTTCTGGATGATGACTTTTTCGACAAGACACTACAATCTCTGTATGGCAAGCTGCTTCTTTCACTGTGTTTTCCATCAGCTCAACCTCCTAACTTGATTTTATATTACCATACCCTGGTGTGGTATGTAAAGTGTAAAATAGAAAATATACGTCACATTTAAATTCAATCATTAAAAATTTTAAAAAGTCTAGTTTTGCTTATTCAACTAACCTGCTGCGTTAGTTTAAGTGTAACATTTCACAATGAATCTCCGAAATCCACTTTATGTTTTAAACGTAAAAACAGACCATCGAAATGCTGGTCTCGTTTAGCTAAAGCACATGTTAGTTGAAGCAGTATTCTGGCAATAAATATTGAATAAAAGCGTCTTATCTTTTTCACTTAAACATAAGTTTCATAATAATAGTGAATACGTCGTTCACTTCATCTTCACTGGAAGAAAAATAAAAGCCTTGCTATACTTTTTCGTAACAAGGCTTTTACTGTTGTCTCATTTTTTATTTAGACTTTATCATGCTTTGCCTCTTCGCGACCAAATTATAATAGGTATGAGAACTAAGGATAAAAGTCCCCCACTTAAAGACAATGTAGCATAACTTGTATTAGCTACTACCATTCCCGAAAGAGCACCACCTGAAGCACCTGCTAATGCAATAAAAACATCAAGTGTTCCTTGAGTTTTCGCACGTGTTGAAGGCTCTGTAGAATCAACAATTAGAGCAGTTCCACTAATTAAGCCAAAGTTCCATCCCAATCCAAGTAAAGAAAGAGCAAGTACTAATAGAACCATTGAATCGCTTGGTGCGAATGCTGCTAATAAACCAGCGAATAACAATGTAATCCCAGAGGCTATGCTCATAGTTGTTCGACCTACTTTATCTGCAAGGATTCCTGTGATAAGTGAGGGAAGATACATTGCACCTATGTGAAAACCAATAACAATTCCAATTTCATTTAGACCATGTCCATGGTGTTTCATATGTACCGGTGTCATAGTCATAATTGCAACCATTACAATTTGGGTAAGAACCATAACCGTGGCACCAATCATTAGACCTCTTCTATTTATTGCTTTATCAACAAAATCCCTTTTATTTACAGGCTCATATTCTTGTTTATAGGCTGCTATCCTGTTTGCAATGTCTAACGGGTCGGGACGCAACATAATTAAAAGAACAAGACCTGCTAAGATAAATGCAGTAGCTGATAATATGAATGGACCTGCAAGTGGCGGAACACCTATGAAACTAGCAAATTCACCCATAACTTCTACTAGGTTTGGGCCGGCAACAGCCCCGAATGTTGTCATAACCATCGTAGTACTAATAGCTGTTGCTCGTTGTTTTTTGTTTGCTAAATCTGTTCCCGCATAACGAGCTTGTAAATTTGTCGCAGTTCCTGCACCATAGATCAGTAGAGAAGCAAATAATAAAATGACACTATTCATCAAGGCAGCAATCACAACTCCAATTGCACCAAGTCCACCTACAATAAAACCTATTGATAAACCTGTACGGCGTCCATATCGTTGTGAAATTTTCCCAACAATTAAAGCAGCTCCTGCTGAACCTAAAGTAAATAAAGCTGCCGGCACTCCTGCATAAGCATCAGTTCCAAGCATTTGTTGAGCCAACAGGGCACCTACTGTAACTCCTGCTGCAAGCCCTGCACCACCGAAGATTTGTGATAAACTTACAACGAACAACACACGTCTATACAAGCTCTTTAATTTTTCTGGTGAATCTATATAACTCTCAATTGAATCTTGTGCTTTACCAGACACTTATTAACACCTTCTTCTATTTATTTTTATTAAACTAAACTGCTGCGTTATTTCAATAAGAAAAAGCCACCCTTTCAGGCAGCCACTTGTTTAACTAAAGCACCCGTTAGCTGAAGAAGAAATTTTACCTTTTATGTTTAATCATTTTTTGGATTTATTAGTTGCAGGAACTGTATCCTTTTTACCCGAAAACTAATTGTTGGGTAGTTGGATACCTCGCCAGCCGCTTACATCGCATTGGCCATATTCATTATCACCCACAGCAACCACTGTGCCGTCCGATTTAAGCCCTACGGTATGGGCACAACCCGCCGCAATTGCCACAATATCGCGCCAATCACTTACATTACATTGGCCATACTCATTCCAACCCACAGCCGCCACAGTACCGTCCGATTTAAGGCCGATAGTATGATTACTACCCACTGCTATCGCCACAATATCGCACCAGTCGTTTACATTGCATTGGTCATGCTTATTCCAACCCACAGCCATCACCGTGCCGTCCGATTTAAGACCGATTGTATGAAGATAACCCGCCGCGACCGCCACAATATCGCACCAACCGCTTACATTGCATTGGCGATACCGATTATTACCTACAGCCGTCACCGTGCCGTCCAATTTAAGCCCGATGGTATGCCAGTCACCCGCCGCGACCGCAACAATATCATGCCAGCCGTTTACATTGCATTCAACTTCATTATTTCGGCCCACTGCTACTACCATGCCATCCGATTTAAGCCCAATGGTACGACGCCAACCTGCCGCAACCTCTACAATATCACGCCAGTCGTTTACGTCGCATTGGTCATGCTTATTCCAACCCACAGCCGCCACCGTGCCGTCCGATTTAAGACCGATTGTATGAGCATTACCCGTGTTCGTTGCCATATGAACATTACCAGCCACGACCGCCACAATATCGCGCCAACCGCTTATATCACATTGGCCATATTTATTATCACCCACAGCCATCACCGTGCCGTCAGATTTAAGCCCAACGGTATGACGACTCCCCGCCGTTATGGTATCTTTTGGCCACCGTTTCAATTTTAACACCTCTTCTTTGGGTAAAATGTAATCCATGTTTTACCTCCTTGAAAACAAGACCTATTTTATTATTGTATCACTTTTGCTTGTTATACTAACCTGCCCCGTTAGTTTAAGTGTACCATTTCACAATGGATTTCTGAGATCTACTTGATGTTTTGGATAAAAAAATAGACCATCGGAAAGATGGTCTTGTTTAACTAAAGCACCCGTTAGTTGAAAAACGTCATACATTAATTTTCTTTTTCTTTATTGTCTCTCTCTTTTATATATCTTCCGTACACCTCTTTCACCCTGTCATTGCTATTGGCTGGTACTACTTGTTTATGAATCTCATTAATTAAAATAAACGACCTGAAAATGACTCCGACAATAATTGCACATAAGATATAGATTCCAATAGAACCGAGGAGAACCAAGATACCTAAAAGACCATCTAATAGAATGGATAACAATAACTTCACAAAACTCCCCCTTAATCTGCCTACCTGTATTCCACAAAGAGCCATCTAGCAGCTCAACGATCTTTAACTAAATCACCCGTTAGCTAAATAAGATTGCACCTGTATCTCGAAAGAAAACAATCTTTTACTAACAAATATTTATTTTAATCTGTGAAATCTTCAATAACTTCAACCACTTCTATTTTCCCGTCAATTAAGAGTTCAGGAAGCTCGTTTTTCACATTACCCTGCCAATATTCTCTAGCTTGTTCAATTTTTTGAGAGAATGGAACCCCATCTTCCTTTGGTAAAAGGTTTCCATCACCCTCAAAAGAATTTCCAATAACTCGAAGTTTAACAATCTGCAAAACCTTCCGATTATATGAATCAAATAATTCTTTCCATTTCAATACGTCTTCATAGTTTTTTGTAGCGTATAAACAAGACATTCTTGAAGGGTATTCAGGATATTCTTGTAGTCTGACCATTTCTACTATCACTTCTCTGATAGCTCTTATTGTTTGGTCTGCATATTTAATAGCTACATCGGCATTTTCTTTATTCAAGTACAATCCTTCTTTTGAATAATGTTCTTGTAAAATCCGAAAAAAATCTTCTCCTTTAGAATTCAATTGTTCTCTTTCAAAAAAGAAGCTATATAAAATATTTCTTTGGTTCTTGTCAAAGCTAATTATTTGACCCAGACTCATTTTATTCCTAGTAACAATGTGATAAACATACAGCTCATTATCTTTCATAGTCTATCTCCTATCTGTCTTCACCTAAATTAATTCGTACCAAAACAAGGGTTCCTAGTTCAACTAACCTGTTGCGTTAGTTTTAGTGTAACATTTCACAATGGATTTCTGAGATTTACTTGATGTTTAAGATAAAAAAATAGACAATTGAAATGATGGTCTTGTCTAAACTAAAGCACCCGTTATCACAATAATAATCTTAACTAATCCAAGTCATTTTCACTTCTTTGGATTCCCATTTATTATCTTTATAATGAACTTTAACTTCTACTCCAACTGCCCCTAAACCCGAACGATACATGGAACCCTCAAAAAAGATTTCATTGTTGTACTTAAAATCAACTTTTTCTATTCTAAGAAGTACGCCATCCAAACACATCGTATCTGAATATCCCTTTTCTTTCAGTTGTTCAAGAGTAGCGTCCACTCCTTTAACTTTATATTTTTCCTTAAAGTAACTTAAGATTTCTTCAGTATCACTTTCATCTGCGTCCTCGAAATTACTCATATCGATTGCTATATATTCCATATCACTACTAAATGCTTCATCCTGTTCCATTATAGAGTCCAATGCAACACAAAGTCTGATTAAAAATATTTGGCGAAGTCGCATTTTATGGAGAATAAAAGTTTGATCAAAATGGATTCTTCTCTTTCACATTCGAATTAAAATTTTATAAAAAAGTTTGATCAAAATTCAAGGAAATGTTAACTTAAAATAAAGTTTTCAGACCCATAGAAAAGCGTTCCTGGCTGTACCAAGAACGCAATCGTTAAGTATGCAAAATATAATAATTTCCCTTACTCCAAGTAATATTTTTTTCAAGGCAAGCCATTGACTTCATGTGCTACACGTATTCCAGACTCAATTGCACCTTGTATCCAACCGTGTGGCAGTGCAGTGTGTTCCCCAGCAAAGTGTACCCTTCCTTCGGGAGTGCCGAGGTAAGGAAAAAGTTCTGTTTCTTGTTCTGGTTTGAACAACGTGAAAGCCCCACCTGAATATGGATTCTGAGCCCAACTGTAAGAAGCTCCTGTTATAAATTCATCATATACTTGTTCTCCATGGATGGTAGCCAAGTTCTTTAAGGCTTGTTGAATCCGATTTTCTTCACTCAAGCTGTCCCACGGAATGGCATCATCCTCCCACGTATAGCTAGCTAAAATTACGCCCGACTCGTTCTTTCCAATTCCATGGCTTGGATAATAACTAAATCGGATGGGTAAATCAGAAACCGTTTGACCACCTTTTATCCCTTCATCTTCCCAAAATCTACTTTTAAACTGAAGGCCAATCTTTGTAGAAGTCACATAATGAAGTTCTCTAATCGCTTTCCACTTGTTATGGGAAAAAGAATCATGGGGTTCAACATCAACGAATTGCAAGATCGAGAAAGGAATGGTCAAGATGCAAATGTCACATGTCATTTCAGTGGGTTTTAACGACTCTGTATTCTTAGTATGAAGTGTAACTTGGTTATTATATTGAACAATTTTGGTCATCTGTTGCCCATAAATAATATTTTCTTTTAATTGTGGGAGAAATGCTTGTGGGAGTTGGTCATTTCCTCCAGTAATCTCATAGAAACTGATATTAGGATTGAAAAGAATCATAAATTCACGTAATAGATCCAGGAATGCGAGTTCAGACAAGCCCTCGATTGCAAGTAGTACCTTAATCATTTCAATTGCACCAGGAGATAAAGTCACCCCATTAGGGTTATATCTTAAAAACTCATCCATTGAGAATCTATCATATTCTTTTATTACCCAACTCCAATTTTCCAACGGATTTAGATTGATAAAGTCTATAACCGGTTGAAGTATTGGTTGAATCAACTCCACAGCTGTTTTTCCCTTTTCATTAGGGGCAACTGGGTAGCCAAGGATATCAGGAGTCTGTTTATACAGATATTGGCGTGTTTTGATCCCATTCACATAGATCAGGTCGTTAGGCGTACTGTTAATAAAAGAATTTACTGGTAAGCGGAATTTTTTTATGTATTCCAAAGTCAAATAATGATGATTTGGAATACGCATTGCCCCTGCTTCCATGTATTGCCCATTGATAAAAGGGGACCGTTTTGTGTAGACACGTCCTCCTACTCTTTTAGAAGCTTCAAGGATAACTACGTTATGTCCGGCTTCCTTTAACAATGAGGCAGCGACCAATCCTGACATACCTGCGCCGACAATGAGAATCTTTTTGGGATTTTGTGTTTTTTTTAGTCCATGTTGAATTGTCCAAATCATTTGATCGGGTGACACAGGAGGAAACATGTTAGTCACACTCTTTCTCCTTAGTTTGTATTGTAAGCCATCCTTTACAAGACTTACTTTCATCCTATTCATACTAGGCTTATCCTATGTGTAAGATAATACAAGGAGACAGGTAAAGTAATGAATTCATCGGTTTGGTCCCTTATAACCAAATGGAAAAATGAGGAAGATTCTTATTGAAGATGATATACCAAAGTTATTGTAAGTAGAAAAAACCTTGGAAATTCGAATATTACATACTCAAAATTTTCAGGTTATAAGAAAGTCAAAAAAAGAAAAATCCCAAATTAAATTACAATACATGATTTTTGATCAAACATTTTTATAAACGATCAAACTCTATTACAAATGGTTATATAATAATTATCGTTGCTCTCCATTAGTTCACCTTCATTCTTTACCTTCTTAATATAATGATAACAGCCCGTCCCCTTGTTGAACTAAACTGTCCCATTAGTTAATTAACAAACTAAAATATATATCAGAATATTCTTTATCTAGTTTTCGATTAGTGATACGATATTAAATGTTAAATATATCTAAAAGGGGAGATTTTTTTGAAAACCACTTCTAATGAAAAAGCTGTTACTAATGAAGTTACAATTAATGCACCTTTAAATTTGGTTTGGTATGCGTGGACAATATCTGAACGAGTTTCAGAGTGGTTCGCTAGTGAAACGGTAGTAGTAGCTAAAGAAGGGGGAGCATATGAACTATATTTCGTTCCAGGAAATAAAACTGGTATGAATACTAAAGGTTGCAAGATAATTAAACTTGTTGATGAAAAAGAGCTAGTGTTCACTTGGAAGGGACCAGACCAGTTTGAAGATATAATGAATAATGAAAATGACCTCACAATAGTAAATGTTAGTTTTGAATCTATTAGTGAAAACTCTACGAAAGTCAGTTTACACCATACAGGATTTAAGAATAATGAGGGTTGGAAAGATGCATTTCAATGGCATCAAATGGCTTGGTCTGGCGTTCTTAGTAGCTTAAAGTCTGTTCTTGAAAAGGGCGAAGGTAATTTATGTTGTCAACCTGTAAAATAAGTACCTTACAAAACCGTCTATTTTTTATGAATAGATGGTTTTTGTTTACTTAAATATATCGCTTTTTAACGAAAGAAGAAAACTCTCTTATTCCACTAAACTGCTTCATTAGTTTAAGTATAACATTTCACACTTGATCACCGAATTTTACTTTGTTTTGGACATAAAAACAGACCATCGAATTGATGGTCTTGCTTAACTAAAGCACCCGTTAGTTTAAGTGAAACTTTTCACAAACTTGCTCATTATAAATATTAAGTGGGTATAGGTTCTTTTTTAATAAATTATTTATTATTTGCTTTAATACTAATGGTTCCCGTAAGTATTCATCCTCAAATTTTACAAGGTCACTTACCTTAATCCACTTACTCTCAGAAATTTCATCTTCTTCGAGGTTTATAGAACCTCCAGTAACCTCACCTATAAAATGAAATAGAATAACTTGATTGTTTGTACTACTTATAAAATTATATACACCAGTAGTCCCAATCAGTTTTACGTCCAACCCTGTTTCCTCTTTTACTTCCCTCCGAGCTGAATAGAGAATGTCCTCGCCATATTCAATACGTCCACTCGGAAAATTCCACTTTTCAACAGCGGTAGGTTTATTCTCTTTAATAATCAAGACTTCAGCTTCATTAAAAATTGATACGCTTGCTACTAAAACAGTTCCATCTTGCGACATCCATTTCTCCTCAATTCTTTTTGAAAATCACCTTTTATCTCTATTATATATGATTACCTTTTTATTGAACTTACCTGCTGCGTTAGTTTAAGTGTAACATTTCACAATTGATCACCGTATTTTACTTTGTTTTGGACATAAAAATAGACCATCGAATTGATGGTCTTGCTTAACTAAAGCACCCTTTAGTTGAAGAAGAAAACGCCTATTCCACAATCGCGCCCGTTTACTGAACAAGAAAAAATCCTGTATATCAGAGAAATTTATATCGAACTTTTCACCAAAATCATAACAGAGATTTCTACAGAGTACTTGATGGATCAGGTTACTAGATTATGCACTCGAAAGAATCAATACAGTGATAAATAACGAATTTATATCTGTTAGAGGTAGGTTTCATCTGAAATCACCTCATGTGTATAGATAAATTGCATAATCAGCAATTTTTCATGCAATAACTTTAGCATAATAATATAATAGTACCCCAGTTACTACTGTTCCCACCGTTCCCAATCCAGTAAAAATGGTAACCAGTTCCAAGGGAATTGAATGTAAAGCTTTTGAAAGTAAAAAGTAACTAAAGAGTATAATAACTACCCTTACTATATTTTATCGCTCTCTCCTTTGGCATTGACACTTATTTTTGAAATACGAAGTTCTCCATATATCGATAAATCGCATAAGCTACCCCATTCTCGTCATTTTTAAGGGTTGTCGTTGTACAAACAGTTTTTATGCCATCTTTAGCATTTCCCATCGCTACGCTGTATCCAACTTTCGAGAACATGGATAAATCATTGATGCTATCCCCGATTGCCATAGACTGATCTAAGGAGCCATTCATCAAGATAGCCAATTTTTCAAGGGCGATTCCTTTTGAAGCTCTTATACTAGTAATTTCAATGTTATGATCAGCAGACGAAACAACCATCAACTCATCAAACTTTCTGAATTGGTTCCATGCTTCCTCTAACTTCTTTTTATCAAAAGAACATGCTAAAATGTTATAGAATTCTTCCTCTTGTTTTAAGATATCATGATAGCTTTCAACTAAAACATATCCAAACTGATCAAATTGCCTTTCCGCTACTTCAAGTAATTCTTTCATATCTGTATTCAACTCTGTGTTTTTCAAACTATTAATCTCATTATGGAAATGTTCTCTTCCCTTTTTAAGAGTATTAATGGCTTTATCAGTAAACACTTCGTAATAATAATTCCGTTCATCTAACCATTGGATAATAGATTGGACACAATCTTTAGTTATCGTTATAGAAGAAATGCACTTTCCGCTTTTTGAATGAATGGTTGCGCCATTTGTCCCGATTACAAATGGGGAAATCCCGGCTTTTTCACAAATTATTTGAACGTCAAAATAAGCCCGGCCCGTTGAAATAACTACTTCAAAGCCTCTATCTTGGGCATATTGAATCGCCTTTATATTTTCTTCACTAATTTCATTCTTGTTGTTTAATAATGTCCCGTCTAAATCTATCGCAATGAAACGCATGTTATATAGCTCCTTTTCTCATTCTAGCTATTAAATTATCTTTCTAGCTTTTTTTTCGTATTATCAATATAAAGCTAATTAAAAAAGAGAACTCGCCCTTCCATGTCGATATTTCCTTTTATAGATTGCCTATGCTTGATTCCAATTGATTTCCTCAAATTTTGAATGATTTCTCCATTCCTCTGGAAATGGTTGATCGCAGACAATCACATCGACTTTTTCTAGAGGACACACTTTACAAAAAGTGTCTACACCAATTTTAGAGTAATCCGTTAGTAATATAACTTGCTTTGATACCTCTATCATCTTGCGTGAAACTAATGTTTCATGTAAATGATAATTACTAACCCCACTTTGAATGGAAACACCCCCGGCTGAAATAAACGCTTTATCAATATTAAATTGATTTAACATTTGTTCAGTAAGACCGCCACTAATAGATTGATGCTTTGGATCAATTTGTCCTCCTAATAATAGAACTTGTCCTGTAAACTTATTTTGATTGAGCTTTTCGGTTAACACAGATGACACAGGAAGAGAATTGGTTAAAATCGTAATGTCTTTTTTATTTTTAATACACTGCGCAAATTCAAGCATGGTTGTCCCTACATCGATGGCAATCACATCTCCGTGAGAAATGTGTTCTACTGCTTTTTCACCAACCTTGACTTTCGCTTCTTTATTCACCGTTGTACGCTGTGTAAATGGAGGCTCCTCAAATTCAAAGACTGATTTAATCGCTCCACCGTAAACCCTTTTTAAAAGTCCCTTTTCCTCTAATATCATCAAATCACGTCGAATCGTTTCCTCTGAAACATTAAATTGATCAACTAATTCCATCACTTTTACTTTTCCTATTTTGTTAAGTTCTTTTAAAATTTCATTTTTTCTTTCTTCTGGAAAAACAGACATATTTCTTCCCCCTTGATCATTAATTATTTATAAAATAATGCAATCTTTCTTCGGTACAAGAATATGAACACATGCTCCTTGCTCGAACATATTCCCTCTGTGGTGAAGATAGTCTACAAGGAAAGCGGACTTCTCTGTTTCTACTTCATATCTTAAAACATTCCCTATCATGGAAACATCTTTAATAAACCCTTTAATTACCCAGTTCTCTTGTAAATCTAAGCTATCCTCACCAATAGAAACTAATTGTAAAACTTCAGGACGAATTGCGACTTCATTCCCTTTTATTTCTGTACTGCGAACAAGTTTACGGAAAACTTCCAAATTACAAACATTATAATTTCCGATAAATTTAGCAACAAATGTATTGATTGGAGAAGTATAAATTTCTGAAGGGGAACCGGATTGTACAACTTGTCCTTTATTCATGACAAAGATTCGATCAGACATCGTCATTGCTTCTTCCTGATCATGAGTAACAAAAATAGTTGTAATATCTAATTCTTTCTGTATTCTCTTTAATTCTTTTTGCAAACTTTTTCTAATTTTCGCATCCAATGCACTTAACGGCTCATCCAAAAGCAGTACTTTCGGCTCCATGACAAGTGCACGGGCAAGAGCAACCCTCTGCTGTTGCCCACCAGATAACTGATGAGGATAAGACTCTTCTTTTCCTATTAAATCAACCATATCAATCATCTTTTTCACTCTTGATTTAATATTTTTTTCCTTCTTCATTTTAAGGCCGTAAGCGATATTGTCAAAAACGTTCATATTCGGGAAAAGTGCATAAGACTGAAATACCATACCGACTTCACGCTGACGCGGTGATAAATTAGTAATATCTTTTCCATCAATTAAAATTCTTCCTAAATCTACGTCTTCAAGCCCCGCAATGGAACGTAATAATGTACTTTTCCCGCATCCACTTTGCCCAAGAAGTGTAGCAAATTCTCCTTTTTTTAATATGAAAGAAATGTCATTTAAAACGACTTGATTTTCATACCCTTTAGTTACTTGATCAATAGTTACATAGCTCATTATTTGTCACCTTCTAAAGTAGTATTTTTATGAAATGAAAGAATTCGCTTCTTATTTGACACGAGAGGTTTTTTTTCGTTTCTAAACGTAAGTTTTAATACAGTCCCCGTTAAAAGCAAAATCACTGAATAATAAGTAATAACAATTGCACTTGTTAAGTGACCACTGCTATTTAGTTTGTCGGCAAGATAAATTTGAATGGTTTCAAATCGGCCCCCGACAAGCAAATTGGCAAAAGCAAACTCACTAAATAAAAGAGCGACTGATAACAAGGTAGAAACTAAAATACCAGATATAATATTTGGAAACACCACCGTGCGAAACGCCTGGAATTTTGTAGCACCGAGTAGTTCTGCTGCATCAACAAGTTGCACAGCATTAAGCGTACGAAGACTGTTACGAATACCTTGATACATAAATGGTAGAATCGTTATGAAATAAGCACCGATTAAAATCCAAGGTGTTCCGGCAATTTGAATTGGTCCATCTGAATATATCTTGATTAATCCAACAGCTCCAACAATAGGAGGAATTCCGTAAGGAAGCATAGCTGCTGCTTGAAGTAATCCTTCCCATTTACTGAAATATACCGTGACGATAAAGATAGTCGGAAGCATAATAACAACACTAAGGCCTACAGACGTGACAATTAAAAACAGCGTGCGCTGAAAAGCATCATAAAACCGTTCATCTTGAAATAATTCAATATACCATTTTATTGTATAACTCTCAGGTAAAATGGTATGATCCCATTTACCGGCAATCGAGAATAAAAATGTTCCTACAAGAGGAATTAATAAATAAATAACTAATAAACCAACTATCACTTTATGAAAAGTCAATGAATATTTCATCGTAAATCCCTCCTAATGCGACGCATCATTCGTCCATTGAACCACATCGCCCCTATCATAGTCGCTGCTAGAAGAACTCCCAACGCACTACCTAACTGAGGCTTTAGTGCAACGTCACTAGCAACTAGAGAGGCAATTTGCAATGACAATAAGTTATAGTTGCTGCCGACTAATGCATAGGCTGTAGCGTAAGCTCCCATCGCATTAGCAAACAAAATACTGAATGTACCTACAATACTAGGTAAAAGAACTGGAATCCCAATGTGAAGCCAAAATGATACTGTTGACCCTCCTAATAATGAAGAGGCTTCTTTCCATTGTTTCTTAATTCCTTGATATGACGGGTAGATGAGCATAACAGCAAGCGGAATTTGAAAATAAACATAAACAAGAATAAGGCCTGTCCATGAATATAAATTAAAATCTGCAAACACATTCCAACCAATCTTAGAAAAAAGCAACGTAAACAACCCATTGTTTCCAAGTAAAATAATATATGAAAATGAAAGGGGAATCCCCTCAAAGTTCGAGGTCATATTGGTAATCATTAGTAAGCGATTTTGTATTTTTTGTGAGAACTTTGTAAGCGAATAGGCTGAAATGACTGCTATAATCACAGAAGTTACAGCAGAAAATAAGGAAATGACAAGGCTATTTTGAATGGCTTGTAAATAAAATTCACTCTTAAATATGGTAATATATTGATTTATCGTAACTTGAATTCCATCGTCTGCATAAAAACTATTTTTAATCATTGCCACTAATGGGCCTAATTCAAATCCAACCACAAACATAATAAATGGCAGTAAAAGAGCTAATAAATATATTTTTTGTTTTTTGATTTTTCGCAAGACTTCTCGCTCCTCTATGTTCTCTAACAATTTGGGAATTGGTCTAACAATACGTTTGTTAAACCAATTCCAATCCACCTACAATCTTCATTTTAATGTTGAATCGTTTATTTTTTTAAAGAGTAATTTTTCCTTTCAGACCTGGCAATTGATATGAAATCATTTTATTGGACGGCTCAATATTTAAAAGTTCACAAACGAGCGGTGCAAAAGCTAATTGCGGAACCACTTCACTGTAAACGCCAGGCTCGACTTTTGGACTAATGATAAAGAGTGGTACATCACGCTCACCATCAGTTATGCCGCCATGGTTGCCATATTCACTCATGCCATGATCAGATGTAATTAAAATGTGGTAATCTTCTTTAATCCAAATTGGCAAAAGTTGTGCCAACAAGCTTCCCATTTTTAAGATTTGTTCACGATATTCTTTCGATTCCGAACCGAAATTTTCTCCTTTTACATCTACACCGAGCGGATGAATATATAAAAAGTGTGGGTCATACTTTCTACGCAAAGCTTCTGCATCCATTAACACATGACTGTCTGGGTAGTCATCATCCCAATAAAATTTTCCATATTGAATCGTCTTAGACTCATCCTCTTGCTCACGATCTTCAATAAAATGGAATGGAGCGCGATTATAAAGTTCGCTTACCCAGTAGTAAGATACCGTTCCGTTTCTTAAGCCGTTTTCTTTCGTAAGATGAAAGAGACTTTTCTCAGTAGATAAGCGAACGGCTTGATTGGACGTAATACCGTTCACTGATGCGGGTGTACCCGTTAGTAACACTTCATATAATGGACGGGAAAGACTTGGAAGTTCCGACTTCACTTTGTAAAGTGCTGCCTGATTTGTTTCAACTAGATGTTGAATAAATCCAAGAGCCTCACATGCCTTATCATATCTCATACCATCAACAACAATTGCTATTACTTTATTTGACATGGACTAACACCTCTTCTTGCCAAAGCTGAGGTAAATTTTTTGCTGTTTCTTCCCAAGCTTTGTAATCTTCAATTGGTTTTGCATTTTTGTACTGTACTTCTGGAACCATTTTTTCAGCTACTTCTTTCGGAAGTTCTACATCGCGAATTGGACGGGCAAATCCTTTAGCTAAGTTAATTTGTCCTTCATCGCTTAAGATATATTCTCTAGTTGCCATCGCCGCATGCGGATGTTTTGCATATTTATTAATAATAGTTGCGTAGCCGCTTACGACTGAACCTTCATTTGGAATGGCTACCTCAAATTGATCACGGTTAATTTGGTCAGCGTAACCAAGAGCATTGAAATCCCAAACTAGTGCAACTTCCACTTCCCCTTTTTCTATGTTAGCCGGCTTGGCATCCGTTAAGCTAAGGCGACCTTGCTTGGCAAGCTTAGCAAAATAGTCAATTCCTGGTTGGAGATTTGTTTCATCACCGCCGTAAGCGATAGCGGCAGCAAGAACAGCCATTTGGTTCTGTGTACCACGCTGAACATCTCCAACTGTTACTTTATAATCTCCTTTTAATATGTCATCCCAAGATTTTGGCGGGTTATCTACTAATTCTTTATTAGTAAAGAATGCAATCGTTCCTTGGTAGCCAACAACCCAATCTCCGTTGTCATCTTTTGCCCAGTCAGGTACCTCGTCCCAATAGGAAGTTTTATATGGCGTCGTTAATTCTTTTTGTTCCGCGATTGGCCCAAATGAAATCCCTACATCGCCGATATCAGCTGTTGCATTCTCTCCTTCAGATTCCATTTTGGCAATCTCTTCGGCACTGGATAAATCTGTATCATTGTGTTCCAGTGTATATTTTTTCATCACTTCATTCCAAGTTTCCCCCCAGTTAGCCCATGAATCAGGCATACCGACACTATTAATTGTCCCCTCTTCTTTTGCCTTTGTTTCAATTTCTTTCAGGGTTAACGTATTTGGATCCTTAACAACTGGAGCAGCCTCCTCTTTAGTAGCTCCACAAGCAGCTAATCCTAGTACACTCACTCCTAACATCAAAACTTGAATAGACTTGTAACAATTCTTCTTGAATTTGTAATTCATAAAAAGTGCCTCCATTTAGTGTGGGATTTTTAACGTTTATTACTGTTTGTTACGGTTTAATCATAATCAGTGAATCTTAATCCCACATTAATCCGATGTTAAGGTTTTGTAAATCAGTTCTTTATTCGTCCAAATCATCATCTTTTATTTTTTAATTGGGTCCCGGTAGTAAAACATATAATTAAATTTAATCTCATATTTTTTGTTTCCGTAAGGACGTTGCTTTAGGAGTGACAAAAACGAACGTTTTTGTTAACTGTAGGGGTGATCAAATTTTGTCTAGATAACCCGAATAATGAGTGTAACAACAATATTATTAGTAACAATATTTATCAAGAATGGTTTTTGGTACAAGATTTGATAGAGGTGAGGATGCACATGAAGTTTAGCCACATACATGTTTCTAACTCAGGTAAAAATAAAAAACAGCCAAAACCTTGTTATATAAGGCTTTAAACTGTTTTATAAATATGGTTATTTGCGATAATCTAATTTTATTGCTACGTACTTTTCTTGAAGTAGTGGTGGTAAAATTTTAAAAAATGTACAAGGCAGTCTCGCACGATACTGTGTTTCGTTTACATATTATATGAAGCGTGAAATGAGCTTACACATCCAAGCTGTTGATGATACCCAATATTTGATGATCTGTCCATTTGCCATTAATCTTTAGATTTTCTTTAGCTATACCTTCTTTTTTAAACCCTACTTTTTCTAATACCCGAATAGATGCTATGTTGTCAGGCATAGCTCCTGCTTCAATTCTATGTAATTTTAATTCTTTAAAAGCAAAGTTTACAACAAGTTGAAGAGCTTCTGTTGTATAGCCCTTTCCATTATACTCCTTATCTAAAATAAATCCCGTATAACAGCTTTGAAGGTCTCCCCTAGCAATTTGAGTTAATGAAATGTCTCCTATAAGTTTATCAGTTGCTTTTAAAAAGATTCCAAAGGCATATAATTGCCCTTCATCTGTCTTTTTTAATGCCTGTTCAATGCGTATTTTTTGATGTTCTTCTGTATAAATCGCTTCTGGGAGTAATGGGCTAACTCGTTGAAAAAATTCGCGATTTCTAGTATGTAAGTTAGCTAACTCGCTGGCATCAGAAGTTTTGTAAAATCGAAGATAAATTTGTTGTCCTACTAGCTTCATAAAACCCCTCCAATATCTTTTTACTACCATTTTATTCTAATTAGGCAAAAGTATGACTTGAACCCTCCCTCGTTTCTTTTGATTTTGCTTTTCCACCCTTATTTTTTTGTTTTTAATGGTTTTGTCAACTTTTTTACAGCATCCTTCCTTCATTCCTTCCCCTTCTTTAGTTAATTAAGAAAAAGAGCCGCCTTAGCAGCTCAACGATCTTTCACTAAAGCTCACCCGTTAGTTTAATAAGAAAACAACTTAATTCTTTTTCTTTTCCCAAATCTTCTTATATAAAGAGATGCGAGAATATAAAACCGATAGTGATAGTTACCCAAAGCAAAAAGTTTTTCAATATAATTTTAAAATAAGTAGTATTTTCTCATTTTACTTTGGAAAAGATTCTCCACATCAATAGTACCCCAATAGCCCATATTTGTAAGATTAAAAAGAATTCTCGTTGTGATGAAGTCAGATGCACTTTGAATATATTGTTACAAAATAGACATACAAACCAAAATTCAGAATAATGTGTATATGATATACTGAATTTATAAGGACCAATTTACTAGAAAGAGGGATTTTATATGTCCGAAAGCAAACGATTTATAAAAGATGTTCCTGATGACGATGTAAAATTTTCCATTATAATACCTGCGCACAATGAAGAAAAGTACTTAGGGAAATGCCTAGAATCAATTGCAATGGCCGCACAACCATATAAGAATCAAGTTGAAGTGATCGTTGTGCTAAATCGTTGTACGGATAAAACAGAGGAAATTGCAAAGTCCTACAATTGCGTGACATTGGAAAATTACGATAAGAATTTATCCAAAATTAGAAATGCAGGCGCTGCACTAGCAAAAGGTGAAATCCTGATTACAATTGATGCTGATACTCGAATGACAGAACATTTGTTATCTGTGGTTGAAAAGCATTTAGCATCCAATCAATACATTGGGGGAGGCGTGAATGGAAATTTCGAAAGAATGTCCATAGGTATAGTGGTTTCTACCATGCTACTAATTGTTCCCTTACTGTTCAAGTATGGTTTTATCTCTGTAGGAATTTTTTGGTGCTATAAAAAAGATTTTCAGGCAATTAAAGGTTTTAACGAGAATATGCTAATGGCAGAAGATGCTGATTTTGCAAAGCGATTAAAACAATGGGGTAAGAAAAATGGTAAAAAATATGGAACGATTAAGAATGGAATGATTACTTCGTGCAGAAGATTTGACCATTATGGGGACTGGGTTTTACTTAAACGACCTGCTATGATTTTAGCTTATATCAAGGGCACTAATCACAAGGCTGCTAATGAAGCCTATTATGAAGATCAAGCAAGATGATAATGAAGTAAACTCAATTGCTTATATTCCAGATAATAATTCTCAGCTTGAAGGCAAGATAACGCAAACAAAAAGCAGATAATAAAACAGACGACAATTAAAGTTGTCTGTTTTTTTATCTATTTTCCTTATTAGACCTATATAAATTTCATGGTGATTGAACCCTTACCTTTACTATATTTTACTGTCGTATATGCACCATTCACTAAAATATTTTGTGGGGGTGTATGCCCCACATCAGCATCTAGAATAACAGGGATATTAAAGCTTTCAAAAACATCCATCAAGGCATCGTTTAGTGTAAAGTCACCTATATCTTTATATCCACTCGTCCGTCCAAAAAGCACGCCTTTAATATTTGTAAACCAATTATTTTGTTGCATTTGCCATAAAGCCCTATAAATTTTTGCAGCATCCATTCCGACAGTTTCAAGATACCAAATGACACCTTCATCATGACAGTATTGATTAACAAAATTATTAACATTATCGAATGGAGTTCCCACCAAGACTTGTAAAGTACTTACACATCCTCCAATCAATCTCCCTGAAAATGTCATTTCATCTTCATTGTTTAATGTTTTCCATTCTGTTTGTGAATCGAGATAAAATCCTGTGGCAGGATTTGAGTACACTTTATCCCAACTAGATTGATATTTTTCAGATGAATATTGTGTAATTTCTTCATTTTCATTACAACTAAGTACATCTATCCATTTACTAGATAGTCCATCCCACTCAGGAGCTGATAGTTCAGTGAAATTTACTCCATGAGCAGATGCATGACCTGTTATTGAAGTGTATACAAAATTTAATGTACTAATATCTGAATAGCCTAATATCCATTTCGGGTTCGATTCTTTTAGTTTATTCCAATCTATAATTGGAAGGATTTCCATTGCAAAGCTACCACCCCAAGGAGGCATTATGACGCTAATATTATCATCTTGAAAAAAAGCTATTAGTTCCTCTGCTCTTTTTTCTTTAGAGGCACTTCTCCCTTTATGTTGTGTTAGTACAGTTTCTCCGATTAAGACTTTAAATCCCTTTTTTTCTACTTGTAGCCTTGCTTCATCCACAAGTATATGTAATGATTCTTCAACTCCACTGGATGGTGCAGTTACACCTATACAACTGTTTGGCTTCAGAGGTGTGGGATATTTAATTTTCATAAAAATCATCCTTTAAATAGTTATTTTAATATTGAACAATTATTAGATTCTAGATTACTGAGAATTATTCCTTCTTCAACTAAACTGCTTCGTTAGTTCAATAAGAAAAATGCTTTACTCCTTCTTGAAGTAAAGCACCCGTTAGTTGAAGTAGAAAAATTATATTATCCTGTCTAACCCAAAATGTGAAAGAATGAAGTTACTTTTTTTATAGTTTTTATCTGTATTCTTTTTTAGTTGATGATCTTCACCACAATAGAATTGATTTCTTTCAATTCGGCTCTTTTAAACTGTGAGTATTCAAGTTATTAAATTTTATTATTCTTGTACAATTGAGCAATTTTTTCATGTACCTTATATGACATATAAATAAATCCGTTAAATAAAATTAAAGTTAAAAGTAATCTCGCTAGTCTTGCCCATAAATTTTCTGGCACTTCAATAAAAAAGAAAGCTAAAATGCTCATAAGAGATACTAAAAAGAAAGTTACTACATAGTATGCCTTTTGGAATTTATTCATCCTTAAGACCCCTTTAGTTAAATATATATAGTGTAACAGGATTTATCCACCAGTATTAGTGGTCGTTTAAAACTAGATATACAAGAATTATAATGGTCGTTTTTTATACTCTAATAAAGCAGAATAAATCATGACAAGAGAACCTATAATCATTAGAGAACCAATTATCAAGGAATTTATTCGGTGGGAGGTTTGAAAAAAAACTTGTAGATACCGAAAGGAAAGCAAATGATATCCCGACTAAGAAATCCCTCAAAAAATCCGAATCTTGTTTTAAGTGCTGATAAAACAACTCATTAATCTTAAACTAAAATGCTGATAGTTAAGTAAGAAATACTGAAATAGATACAACAAATAGGACCACTACTAAAAGAAAGGGAACAAATGCCCTTCTTATATCTTCTTCGTTTTAAGCTTTCTTGACCTTCTTTCTGTAATCAATCCAACTACTAATCAATACAATCGATATTATAATTACATACGGAAGTTCTTCCAAACTGGTTCCCCTTATCCCCCAATATTCCGCCCCAAAAACTAACCTCTTATTCGACTGCCCCCTTAGTAAAACTCATTGTGTCTATAATTCTATTAAGTTGGCAATAATCCCTTTAATATTACTTTTTAAGGGGAAATGGAAATGTTACTGTCAAAAGCATGGTCTTTGTTTGAAGCTGTTAACTTGCCGGAACGGGACTATGATTGCAATGAATTTTTAGGGCAAGGCACAGGGTTTTATTAAATTGGGCATCTGTTCACTTCGCCTTTTTATTACATGGACTATGATTTGGCCCATTTTGCTGCAGTCCAGCTATGGATTAAACAGCAAGATGACCCGAATTCTGCTTGGGACAGCTTCCTAGCAATGCGCAAACAAGGGGGACGGCTCTCATACCCTGAGCTTTTAAAGAGTGCAAATCTAAAGTCTCCTTTTGTAGATGGAAGGATGGAGAGGCTTCTTGAAAAGGTCAAAAGCTGGATTAATCAGGTGGATGACTGTTCATTTTAATAGCAAGTCTATGGGTAGTCGAAATTGCTTCTTCGGCTACTTGTTATATTTGGTAGTTGATGCCGATTATTTCATTCTCCCAACTTAGCGTCATTTTTGAAAAAGTCCATGGATACATTTTCTCAATGATCTTTAACTAAAGCACCCGTTAGTTTAATAAGAGGCTAGTTTTATTCCTTAAGAATGTAATACTTTTCACCCTCAGCTTCTGAGAGAGTTTCATTAATAAAATAGATACCTTCCTCGTCTTCTATTCCGTAACCAAGTGAAGCATTAAATTTAGATAAAGCTGTTTTTAAATTTTCTTCTTCATTCCATTTAGTAAAATGAACACTTATTACACAGTTTTTAATAAGACCCAATCCCGTGAGATATAAGTGGTTACCACTGGAATTATCAATCGGAGGAATTATGCAGTTTTCCGGACTTATTAAAGCTCCAGCAGAAAAACCTGCTACTGGAATTCCTTGTTCATAAAGCTTTTTAATATGTACACCTACAGCTGTCTCTACAATATATTTATGATATAGTTCTGTTTCTCCCCCGCCTATGATTATTCCTGTACAGGAAACCAATTCATTTACAATGTTATTCGAAAGGTCAGAAGAAAGGGGCAAATATACAAAGTTGGTGACCCCATATAGCTCCAACTCACTCGTATATTTTTGCATATACTCTTCCCAGCCTTCTCTTTCAATAAATAAAACAGCTACCTTTGCATTGTTATTCAAAGAATGGTCAGCAAATTTCCTTCCGAGCTTTTTACAGAATGGCGGGCTTCCCCCAAATAAAAATAAATGTCTATTTTTCATAATACATTCCCACCTTTTATTAATTATTAATAACTAATTCCATAAAACTATATATATATATATCCTCTTCAACTAATCTGCCCCGTTAGTTCAATAAGAAAAAAGAGTTGCCTAAGCAACCCATGATTTTTAACTAAAGCACCCTTTAGTTTAATAACTTTTTTAGTTGGAACTTAAATAATTAAGGACTAAATTCACTCGCTCTTTCACCGTATAGTCTCCTTCTATTCTCAATATTGGGCAAACTAAGTCCGACATCCAATGTTCATGTAACATTTTACTTCTAACTTCCATTCCTGCTTCATCATATAAAGAAGCCCATTCCAAAAAAGCCTTTGATTGGTCGTGATAACTACCACCAGCTAATATTTCATTCCCATACCTTTGAAATTCCCTTTGTTGCAATCTCTCAAGTCTTACATTTTGGGGAATCCATAAAAATATAACTAAGTCAAAACAGGTTTTAAATTCGTCACCCCAACCACATATCGCACCCGAAAGAACACAGTTTTGATATTTCGATAAATCATGTTTTAGCATTTTTCTTCTTTCAGTTAATGCTCTTTGTTCTGTAAACTTAGTTATCCAAAAATAATCGTCTGTATCAAGATGAGTATAAGAAAGTTCCTCTGATAACGCAGTTCCGAGTGTCGAAGTTCCTGAACCAGCAGCGCCAAATATATGTATATTTTTAATTGGAATCCCCTCCTATAATATCCATTTATATTATTTCGATTATACGGATAAATGTCATCTTTAGTAAAATTCCCATTTAAACTAACCTGCTGCGTTAGTTTAATAAGAAATCTAAATATTTTTCTGTAATAATTCTTTCAGACCATTGGGATAAAGTATCTTCTTTCCATCAATAATTTCTTCTAAGGAAATCCATTTCGTAAATGTAGTTTTATTTCCTTCTACAACTTTAAAACTATCTTTTTGGTATAGAGTTTGGTCTATAAATCCCACCAAGTAAATCTGAGTTATTTCGTGACCTAAATTTCCGTCTATTCTAAAGATGTTTTCTAAACAGGCAATATAACGTTTAATCTCTATGTCCACTGCTATTTCTTCATTGTATTCTCTTATAATAGTCTCACTAGAATTCTCTCCAAATTCAATTGTCCCGCCAATTGGTCGATAATATGTACCTGTCCCTTTTGAATGCTTTCCCTCTTGTTCTTCTAAAAGAATTTTATTATTGTTCATTATTATTCCTAAAGCATTTGCCCTTGGATACATATAATTCCCCCTTGATTACCAAACATAAAAATAATATTCAGTATATTAAATCTAATCATTTATACCAAATAGGTTTTAACACCTCAAAGTTCTTATGATCTTCCAATATCAAATGTATGCGTTCTATAAATTTATCTAGCTGTTCTGGGGATTTCTTAATTGACCAAACAACACTAGAAAAAATAACCATAGCTGAATAGATTGAATAAAGTCTCCAAAAATCTTCTGGTATATTGTTAGTGAAGTATCCATCTATTTGTCCAATAGAATAAGAAATACTGTCTACTCTGCTAGCCAAAGCAACTTTTACAAAGTCATGAAATGGATCTCCCCAATCATAATTATCAAAATCAATTACACCAACATACTTTTTATTCTTCAATATAATATTTTCTAAATGAAAATCATCATGCTGAAGTTGACTAGGACGTTTATTTAGATAATGGTAATTGCTTTCTATAAAGCTCAATACCTTATCATCATTAATAATTTTTATACCACACTTTTTATATTCCTCTAGATATCTATTATGTTTTTGTATAGCTCTTATATGCCAATGTTTAATAGAGAATGGAGCTGGGTGTAAATGAATTTGCGATAAGTCTTTTCCTGCTTCTATTCCAATTTCATACTGTTCTTGTTCTGTGAAGGATCGTATTGAATTTTTTGCATCTTCACCCTCAATAAAAGAAAATATGCTGTAACAAATACCAAGATCTTTTAAAATTCCAAAATCAATTGGTTGTGGAGAATGAACTTTGTACTTCTTAATATCACTTAAGATTTGAAACTCTTCCTTTTTTCTATCGTACCTTTCCATGTCACTGATACGTAACAAATATTTGTTTTCATCTTTATCTATAACGACATATTTCTTATCAAGTGAATAACCTTTAGAAAGCATAGTAACCATAGTAGAATTACGAAGAACCTCTATTTTATCCATCAGTATTGGAATATTATCTTCCATCACGTTCCTCCTAATATTTCACCTTTCATAGTCTTGTTCAACAAAAGCACCCGTTAGTTTAATTGTATAGTTTCACAAACATCCTCATTTAATTGATTTTATTTTATGATGAATAAATCTGGATGTTCTTTTAACAATTTTGAAAGAAATAATAGTTGGGGAAAAGGTATTAAAAATAAATCTCTATTTATATTTCCTTTTAATATCGCTTTTCCATTTTGTTTAATAAAATCATTTAAGATAAAATGATCTTCTGGAGTTAGTAGTAGAAGTCCATTAGTTTCTGTAGAGGGATTTGGTTCATTTTCAGAGTAGGAAAGATACATTATTGATAAAGATTCCTGCTCATTTCTTTTAACTAAAATTGGAGCTATTTCCTCGCCTAACCGTATTATGGAAGGCTTATTTCCCCACTCACTCATATGATAAGTTATTGGAGAATTTATTGGAGTTATTTTCATTGAAGCCTCTTTAAAAACTTCACGCCTAGCTGTCTCTAATGCGGTTTCTTCAAATTCTTTATGCCCACCAAGTCTAACTACTCCAAGGTTATCTGCCTCTTCTGTAGGACCAACCTGAAAAATAAACAGCCCCCGATATAAAACGTAAGCACCCGACGTTTATACATTTTGATTAATATTAATGTCACTCCCTCCCCTCAAATAATTTAATGTTTATTAATTGATAAGAATCCTATTCCTCAATGTTTATATTCTATTCTCGTTTTTTATTTCCTCTTTCACTAACCTGCTGCGTTAGTTCAATAAGAAAAAAAGGCTTTACTCCTTTGAAGTAAAGCACCCGTTAGTTTAATATAATCTCCATTTTTCTACCCTTTGTTCTCATCCCAATTGACCTATAAAATTCAATGGCAGTTGTATTTTCCTCGGATACTCCCAATTCAATACTATCAACTCTGAGGCTCCTCCCAAAATCCAAAACGTAGTTAGTTAGTTTTATTCCTATTCCTTTCTTTCTATGCGTTTCAGCAACGCATAAACTGTTTATAACTAATACATTCCTCGCTTTAACAAAAGAATTTTCAGTTATTTCTTCTTCCTTTGTCACTACAACACCGACTATATCATCACCTACGGTAGCCACAAAAACATGCTGTTTGCCATCAATCAACTGGCTCTCAAAAAACTCTTGCTCAACTGGAGTGGAATTCTCTTTGTACAAATCTGGTCTTAAAAAAACGTGGAATTCATGAACCTGCCTAAATAAAGGCAACAAAAAATCGTAATCGTTTTGCTCGGCATTTCGAATAGATATATCCATATTTTTTTCTACCCCTTAATAATTGTTTAATTCACATATTAACTTATTCAATACCATTGCAACATAACCCTTCTTATTTAACTAACCTGCTGCGTTAGTTGAATAAGAAAAAGATCTGTCTTATCAGCTCAGTGATCTTCAACTAAAGCACCCGTTAGTTGAAGAAGGTGTGCAAATATTGTTTAGCCAATAAATTGACTAATTTACTACTTCCCCTTTGGAATTCAATATTTTAATTTTATAAGAGTAAATATTAGATACAGAATTTAGTTTCTTAGAATGTAGGATTTCATTCACTGTCTCTTCAATTTCCATTGCTAACTTATGTGCATCATTATCTGAACCTTTTATTGAAGTTTGGATGGTAATGGATTTTTGATACTCAGTATTTATATTTCCGAATACGTCGTTATGTTTAAGACCTTCCATTAAACTCGATGCTAAATGTAAAAGTTCTTTGTTTGCATTTTCAGCTTCTTCGGAAATTAAAGATAAATCCATTCTTTCTACAATAACTGTATAGTCTTTTAATGTGGAAGATTTAATTACATTTTTTGCAATGGACTCAATATCCTTTTTTACTGAATAAAAATATTCTTCATTCTCTTTAACTTTTACATTCAATTCTATCTCCGAGTTCGAACTTACAGCAAATTCCAAATCTCCATATTTCTCATGAATTTTTTCAGTTACCGTATTCAATGTAGAAACATGTAGTTCTCGTTCTTTAGTAGAAAAAGGTTCTGGTTCCCCCTTATTCGCAACAGCAGTATCAACTTCTGAAGGCTTATTTAACAGGCTAAATGATGCTATTCCCACTATAAGTTTTTAGTAATAATTAATATCCTTTTTAACACATAATCCCTCCTGTTAAGAAGGTATGTCAAAAATCCACTAAAAAGTCCCCACAATGTCCTCCTTCTTCTTTAAGTAAACTGCTGCGTTAGTTCAATAAGAAAAAGCTACCCTTACAGGCAGCTACTTGTTCTACTAAAGCACCCGATAGTTTAAGAAGAAACCTTTAAAGTTGGAGAACTAATCATTTAAAGTCCCATTCAATATTTATCTGATTTTCTCCGCCAACTCTAAAATAATTCCCTCTGGACCACGAACGTAGCATAACTTATAGCTTTCTTCATATTGCTGTATCTCACTAAAGATTTCTGTGCCATTCTTTTTCAATCTTGCGACAATAGCTTCAATATCTTCAACAGCAAAACAAATATGTCGGATACCCAGCGTATTGGCAAAAGGTTGCTGAATATCTTTTTCATCTGATGGCGTATAAAATTTGACTAGCTCTATCCATGTCTGACCATCTGGCATCCCCAATCCTACACACGCCGTTTTAACATCATTAAGCCCAACTATTCTATCCAACTGTTCTCCATCCAATTCCCATTCCGCTTGCACTTGAAGTCCTAAATCAAGGAAAAAAGCTTTAGCCTCTGAAAGATTATTTACGTTTATACTCACATGATCTATTCTATTGATTTTCATATCTCATACCTCCTATGTTCCTATTATTTTCAATATCTGTATTCGTGTAAAGTTTGTTTGAAATTCTATTTCACTTAAAACAGGAAATATCCTTCTTCAACAATCCTGCCCCGTTAGTTCAATAAGAAAAAAGCTTCACTCCTTCTTGAAGTAAAGCACCCGTTAGTGAAAAATCAAAATTCAGGTTTACTTCTTAGTCGCATTCTTTAAAATCTGAATGAAATCACTATCATTTTCCATTGTATAGTTTTCGTAAGTATCAAGAATAATTAGTGATTTTTTATCCGAATTAACAAACATTGCATATCCTGTATTTAATGTAATATTGATTCGGTAATCGTAGTCACTTGAAACATCAGTTGCTTTTTTGAATTTTAAATTTTTAAAAGCCTCTATAAGTTCCTGTTGCGTTTCTTCTGGAATTTCAATTGATGTGAATATATTCTCTGTTTCATGATCAATACTTTCAATGTCTACAAATGGGTTTTCTGCATTTAAGTCAGCATGATCACCTAATACATCTGATGCTGAATAAGTCCTATTAGCATTAGCAAAGATAAAGAAACCCACCATAATAAGTAATAAAACTATAATTACGATTCCAATTTTTTTGAAATCCCACAAATTTTTCTCCATTTGACACCGTCCTTTTTTATTCTTATTGGACTAAACTGCACCATTAGTTCAATAAGAATAAAAATGCTACCCCTTCTTGAAGTAAACCACCCGTTTGTTGAATAAGCACTCCTTGGTACCATTAAAGCAATCACTCTCTAGCGGATGTCAAATCAACTTCAAATTGTCCTATATCATCAAACCCTTTTAACCTAAATAAATATTTCCCATAATTATCAGTTCCGGTTATTTCTAAAACGACTACTATCTTACTAGGTTTATAAGACGGTACATAAGCGAGGCTCACAACATCTGTCTTATTCTTGTTAAGTGGATATTGTAAATACAGACTTCTATCATTACCAACGTCTTTTATTTGATGACTATATAGAATAGTTGTTTCTCCTGGTTCTAATTTATTGATATTACCTAAATTCTGATGTACATGAGTTTTATAAAATGAAAAATAGAAGTTTAAATCTGTTATTTCTTGTTTACTTGAATTGTAAACCTCAATTGTCACACCATTATCGTACTGAAAAAACTCTCCTTGCCAACTTCTTATTATTAAGTAGTAAAATCCGAGTAAAATAAGAAAGAAAGTAGCAATACCGATAATTGTGTATTTAAATATTTTTTTCACTAAGACACTTTTGATCTTGCTTTTATTCCACTTATTAATTGCTGATAAAATTCCTCCTAGAGCAAGGAAAACGAACCCAATTAATTTTATTATGCTTAGGGTGAATAAAAGCCCTAAATGTAAAAAAAGAGCACCAATTACAATAAAACCTGTTGTAAAAATAAAACAGGGTGATCTGAAATCATTGATTGCTAATTTTTTATCATCAGAATTCATTTTTAGATAACCTCTAACAACAATGAAAGTTGGTATTCCCCACAAAATTATAAATGAGATAAGAGAAAAAGTATCCATTTTCAATATCCATACCTCCTATCTACAGCTAGTTATTCATACTATCCATCTTCAACTAACCTGCTTCGTTAGTTGAAGTGTAACATTTCACACAGCATCATCGATATTTACTTTTTTTAACAAAAAAATAGACCATCTAATTATTGATCTTGTTTAACTTAAGCACCCGTTTGTTGAACAAGATCAATGAACAGTTTGTTCTTATTGTGTAATAAAGATGAACCTATAAATGTTGATTTTAATTGTAAAATTCCTCTTACTTAATAGAGATAACCTAGAAAATCTAAGTCTCCTTCAGTCCATTCATTCATACCAATTTTCTTAATCATCAATTCAATTCTTTCTTCATAGCCTATGCCTAAATGGAAATCCCTTATTCAACTAACCTTCTTCTTTAGTTCAATAGGAAATAGAGTTGCCTTAGCAACCCACGAGCTTCAACTAAATCTCACCGAAAGTCAAGTATTTTGCAACCATAAATTCATTATATAATGTTCACCTTTAGGACCAATTATTCTCTTACCTGTATCTTTAAAACCTACTTTTAAGTACAGTAGCTGTGCAGGAAGATTTTTATGGTTTACATATAAAACGACTTCATCACAATTAGGAAATTCAGATTTAACAAAATCGCTTAGCAAGAGCATACCTTGTTTAGCATAACCTTTTCCTTGCTTCTCATGATTAACAGATAAGGCAGTTAACAACATAGCTTTCGGATTATCTGAATACTCCTTTACTCGTTCAGTTGAATGAAATAAAAAGAAACCTACAGGTTCATTCTCACTTAAAATAACAATCCGATGTTGTCCTTCTGTCGCCTCTAAGATTTTGCTTGGTAATGCAGTGAACAACACTTGTTCTTCAGGAAGTTCAAAAGAATTTAATACATCTAAATATTCATTCGAAAAATGTTTTAACTCAACGTACTCAATTTTTTCCATAGACGTTGTTACTCCTTTGTTTTTTATTACATATTACTTTAAGAACATACATTCAAGAGTCATTTTTATTAAACCTCTTTAGTTAAAGAAGCTTGTTCATCAATATGGCCCAATTGTTGAACAAAGAACAAACAGCACTCTTTAACTAACCTGCTTTTTTACACTAAACTGCTCCGTTAGTTCAATAAGAAAAAAGCTTCACTCCTTCTTGAAGTAAAGCACCCGTTAGTGATGTAATTACTAATTATTAGGGTTTAATATAGGTGTATTTTTCTCCCAATCTCCGCCACCAATTTGTTCCCAGTAATCTCCCGTTTGTTTATCAAAAATTCTAAAATAGTCAGTAACTATCATTATATGTTCGTAACGGTTTTCGTTTTGTACGTTCTCATTTTGCCTTTCAACAATCTCACTATTATTAGTCTTCAAAGCCTCAGAAATGAACCAAGAACTAATAACAATACATACACCTAAAAAGATAATCGAAAATGCCTGTAAATTCTTATTCATTCAACTTTTCCCCCTTTATTTCACCTTCTATATTTTACCACAAATATCCAATCCCTTGTTGAACTAACCTGCATCTTTAGTTCAATAAGAAAAAGCTACCCTTACAGGCAGCCACTTGTATAACTAAAGCACCCGTTAGTTCAAGAAAAGTTTATTATCCTAACCCTTTAGAATATTAAATAACTATTTAATATGTTTATTGTACTCTAATTGTTTTTGAACCCCTGACCTATCAATTTGAATCCAATACTCGGAAATTTTTCCATCTTCTATCTTATATACTGCACTTGTCATTTGAGTTATCGTAAGTCCTGTAGGTTGATATCCATCGACTACTCCTACGTGTGCACCTACTTGTTTCCAACGGACATATACTTTATGTCCTTGTACCAATAATTCTTGAATTTCTAAAGAATAATTACCATAGGCTTCAATCATTTCTCTTACGTGTTCAGCATAATCTTTAGGCGTCCTTAAAACTGTTTGTTCTTCCTCGGATACAATTTGATGAGCCAATACTTGTTCGGACATTAATTGATTTGAGTAGTCTGGATTTTTTCCTGATCGTACTTCTTCAAAAAATTTTCTAATTATTTGTTCTGGTGTCATTTGAACACCTCCATATTTATTTCAATGCTGTTACCGTCAAATGCATGGTCTTCGTTTGAAGCTGTTAAACGAATAGTTTTGTACTAGAATTGATTTCCTTTAGACTGGTTGCTATGTATCTCAGATTCATGATGGTATCTGAGATAGGTTAAAACATATGCATACTTTAATGCGGAAACTTTAGGTTCCTTGTCATTGCCCAAAATAGAAGAGCTAAAGCACTAACAGACGCCCCAAGCAAGCATACTCCTTCCCACCCGTAGTGCGCATACATTTGAGTAGAAGCAATTGATCCGCTAGCACTTCCGATAGAATAAAACACCATGTACCCAGCTGTTAACCGACTCCGTGCCTCCGGACGCAAAGGAAGTATCATCGTTTGATTAGTAACATGTATGGCTTGCACAGCCAAGTCAAGCAGTACAATACCTAAAACTAATGCGAATAGCGATTGCTCTGTATAGCTGATGAATAACCATGAAATCAACAATAAGATCAAAGAAATGCCCGTTGTTCTCTGTCCGTAACCCAGATCAGCAAGCTTCCCCGCGCGTGCTGCAGCTAAAGCTCCCGCTACTCCTACAAGACCAAGTGCACCAATTGCGCTGTGTGAAAAAGATAATGGCGGTGTGCTAAGAGGGAGTACAAGTGAAGTCCACAAAATGCTGAAATCAGCAAAAATCAGTAGGGCAAGAACAGAGCGGATACGTAAGATCCGTTCTTGTTTAAACAATATAAACACCGATCTTAGCAATTGGGGATAGGACAGTGACTTTACCTCTCGTTCAATATTGGGCAATACCCTAAAAAACATACAAACCATAAAAAGCATTAGTGCAGCAGAGACTAGATATACGGAACGCCACCCCGCAACATCCGTTAATATTCCTGCAAAGGACCTCGCAAGAAGTATACCGACTACAATTCCGCTTGTTACAATACCAACCACACGCCCTCGTTCTGCAGGAGCAGCCATAGATGCTGCGAACGCCACAAGAGTCTGAGTTACTACCGCAAGAAGTCCCACTAAAGCCATTCCTGCAAATAGTATCGTGCTGGTGGGAGCAGTTCCAACTATAACCAAAACTAATATGGATAATAACATCTGGCCGATAATTAATAGGCGCTGGTTCAGCAAGTCACCAAGTGGCACTAGCAGTAGCAATCCTAATCCATAAAAGATTTGAGTGATGGTAATAACAATTCCTATGATGGAATAGTCTATACCAAACTCACTCGACAGCTGATCAAGTAGCGGCTGTGCGAAGTAGATATTTGCTACTGACATCCCGCAGGCAGCCGCAAATAATAATGACACATTACGAGACATAGAAGAGACACGGATTGAATCAGATGAGATAAATGCTCCCTGAGTCGAATTCGCATTTATCTCTGCATTGGCTGCTATTTTTTCTTTAATTTCCTCCACTCTGTCACCCCTTTTTTCCCATTAATTTTAGATACAGAGAAATATACTGTACCGAACAGTATGTTATATTGCTTGGTTAATATAACTTACAGAAACTAATTCTGTCAACGTTTAAATTATATTTTGGGCAATAACGTCTATGTTAGCGTTAAATCTCTTGTTAGGATTAACTAGTCAACATTTGACATTATAAAGTGAATAATATAAATTTATATTATACTATTCAGTACAAAAACAAAGAAAAGTGGCATTTTTATATGACAAAAATAATTAAACATAAAAATCAAAAGTAACGAGAGGTATTGATTATGGGACGAACCCGCGAATTTGATGAAGAAAAAGTATTAGATGCAGCTATGCAGCTATTTTGGGAGAAGGGATATGAAGCAACCTCATTAAGTGATTTAACTTCCAGAATGGGAATTCAACGACCCAGTATATACTCTGCATTTGGTGGTAAAAAAGAATTGTTTGAAGCCGCTCTACGTAAATACACGATGTCCCATGCTTCTGAAATCCGAAACAGACTTCAAAATTTTCCATCTGTAAAGGAAGCTTTTCACACTTTTTTTGAAGAAGTGGTTGCTGAGGAATACACAGAAAGTCTCAGTAGAGGATGCTTTTGCATTAATACAATGGTCGAACTTGCGCCTCATGATGAGAAATTTGAAATTCTTACAAGGGAACATCAAATGTACCTTTCGATCATATTTCAAGAAACCATTGAACGTGGTATACAATCAGGTGAACTTGAGACCGATGGAAACGCAAAAGCCTTAGCACAAGCGCTAATCGTATCGTTAATTGGACTTACAGTAATAATGAAATCTCGTCCAAAACGATCATTTGTTGATAATGCAATAAAAGAGATACTTACATTGCTTAAGTAGCTCGGAATGCTTCAATCTTATTTATCTGGTTATATGAATCTAAAAATTCTAATTTCATTCCCCTCTTCTAATTCAAAACTAAAAGAAAAAACTTCCTCTTGTAAAGAGAGAGTTTTTTAACTTGCTGTGTTAGTTGATGTGTAACATTTCACAATGGAACGCCGAAATCTACTTGATATTCTAGACTTAAAAATAGACCATCAAAATGATGGTCTTGTTTAACTAAAACAGCCGTTAGTTTAATATGAGGATGTATAAATTCTATCTGTGTCTGAGTCTATGTCTGTGTCTGTATTCATTACAACCATTTAGCTACTTTTTCATATGAGGGTTCGTTTTGGGAATTTGGTAGATCTTTTATTGTAGTTTGCTATCTGAATTGTTTCTTGCACAGGTACCTGTTTTTTATTTTAACCGACAAAAAAGGCAGCTCCCTAATGAGGGATAGCTACCTTCGTTTAAGATTATTATGAAAAGGTAGGAGCAGGGAATTCATCAATTCTCATACGAAGTAAACTGTATGGTTTTTCCCGCAGGTCTCTTCCATAATGAAATCTTGCCTGCCGATGTAATTGATTCACTATGACATATAAGTATTGATCGCGGCCAATCGAAAAAGTATCCGGCCATAAAATTCTCGGGTCATGTGCGATGGTTTCCATTGCGCCATTCGGCAATATCTTCCGGATACTGTTGTTCTCATAGTCTCCCGCATAAACGGTTCCTTTTGCGCCGGTGATCATTCCATCAGACGCACCTTTTTCTCCCCAATACTGCACATATTGGGATAAATTCAAGTCCTGTATCCTTCTGTCTCTAAGGGCTTCTGTTGAGATCGAGAACAGCTGACGGCTGGTTAGCGGAGCATAAAATAAAACCTTTCCATCAGAAGAAATTGCTAAACTATCGGAAGCCAATCTAAATGGGAAAGTCGTGCCGTCCGGGTTTCGATTCATCAAAATTTCACCTTCTACTTTCGGTAAAAAATAGGGATCAGGTGAAGTTGATATTGCCCCATTTAACCGTCTAAACGCGTTCCCATTTTCTAAATCTACGACGATAATACCCCCTGGCCCTCTGGAAGAAGAATCCGTTATATATGCATAGCCTGCTCTTCCAACCCGAAAATCCAAACGGACATCATTCAAATAAGTTGTTGGCAAGACAACATCTTCTGTAAAGGTATATACTCTCCTTATTGTATTCGTGCTTAAATCAACAGCAACTAATTTTGCTCCCCCTTGAATAGGTTCAGAAAAATTTGGTGCGCCTGTATCTAGTACCCAAAGTGTTCCTCTTCCATCAGCAATGATACTTTGCACACTGACGAAAGACATCGTAATTTCTCCAGCATTATCCAAATTAGTTTCTAAACTCGGATAAGGTTGCAATTCACCCTCAACAATTTCCGCCACAGTAAATTGAACGTCGTCTCCCCATTTCGGAAAGCAAACAAAAATACGACCAGTTTCGGAAACGCTGACACCTGTTGGCATAGCCCCATAAAAAGCATGCACCAGTTCAAACTGCCCAAAATATTTTTCCATAGGTAATATAGGCTGCATGATATCCTCCTCATCAAATTCGATCGGATATCACCTATATATGTTGAAAAAATTTTTTAGTGCCTGGTTCTTGATAAATTTTTCTATCGTGATTGGATGGAACAATCCATGTATATACAACAAATTGATAAATGAATCAAATTGAACATGATGAAATACTATTTCATCATGTGCATTTTTCTTTTTATTTAGGAATACAATTTTTATTCTCTCCAAAATCTAAAGAAGCACCTCATAAGAGATGCTCAAAAACTAACCCGGTATATTTACGGTTTTAGTACAACTTTTATACAGTCTTCCATTTTGGTGTCAAATATTTCATAGCCATGCTTAGCTTGATCTAAAGGAAGTACATGAGTGACAATATCGCTTGGATCAACCTTACCTTCCGCAATTAAATTATATAAATGCGGCATGTAGTGAATAACTGGAGCTTGGCCTGTCCTAATATTCACATTTCGTTGAAAGATGTCACCCAATGGGAATGCATTATAACGTGCCCCGTAAACTCCTGTAATTTGAATTGTTCCACCTTTGCGAACAGCTTGACTTGCAATTACTAGAGCTCCCATTGCTCCTCCTTGTAATTTCAGACCAGATGCAAGAAATTCCAGTGGAGTCATTTTTCCACTCATTCCTACGCAGTCAATGACTACATCTGCTCCCCCCTGTGTTATTTCTCTTAAATATTCACCACAATTTTCATGATCTTCAAAGTTAACAATCTCCACGTTATTCGTACGTTTTGCATGTTTTAAACGATAACTAACGTAATCAACTGCAATAACCCTTTTTGCACCTTTTAACCACGCGAATTTTTGTGCTAACAGACCAACTGGACCGCATCCTAAAATTACGACCGTATCCCCTGCTTTCACTCCCGCATTGTCTACACTCCAAAATGCTGTAGCTGCAGCATCTGCAAGTAACACTAAACTTTCATCCGCTACTTCACTGTTTTCTGGAATCTTAAAAGGTGTAAAATTAGCATATGGAACTCGCATAAATTCCGCTTGACCACCTGGGAACCCTCCCGTCGTGTCTGAGTAGCCAAAATATGCGCCCATTTCTCCATTTTCGTTCGCATTGTCGCATTGACTTTCTAATTCATGATTACAGTACCAACACTGGCCACATGCTATATTAAATGGGATGATAACGCGATCCCCTTTTTTAACTTTCGTTACATCCTTACCGACTTCTTCTACAATTCCCATAGGTTCATGTCCAATAACATAATCCTCTCCAAGGTTTGGTATCATCCCATGAATTAAGTGTATGTCTGATCCGCAAATGGCAGTAGTAGTCAGTTTAACTATGATATCATCCGCTTTTTGGATGCTTGGATCTTTCACGTTCTTTACCTGAACATTTTTAACACCTTGAAAAGTAACAGCTTTCATTATTTAAATCTCCTTCTTTATTCATTATTTCTTCGGTGGGCTTGGAAACATTCCTTTCCGATTTGTAACACCCGGAAAGAGATTTAAATTAGCTATATCTACTGCATTTTGAGCAGATTTAATATCCAATTGTTTTTGAAGTTCCAAATCGTATGGGTTTAACCATTGTTTTTTCATCATGAGATCTGCAATTTCGAAATATAAGGCAATGGTTACATCAAGTTGTTCCTGTAATAACTTTCTAATTGTAGGTGTTGCTGTTTCTGTCAATGCAATTGAAAGATTTCTAACTCCAGTTTTTGTTGATAACAAAAATTCAAGGGCTATACCTGAATCAGTAAGTTCAGGCATGCCAACAGAATTTATAGGATCTAAATAGTCATTCATACGAACCGACCTCCGATTATTTTAACTCCGAATTTGAATATAATTTAATCATTGCAGTTAAAGCTGGTATAGATTGTTTTACGTCCTTCTCCATTAGTGCTTTAAGATCTTGGTCAAAAACGATACCTTGCATCATTTTAGATTTAAGTAAACATACTGTCTTAAAATTTATTACTTCATGAAATTCCAAAATTTCATGAAATGCTAATTTTTTTTCAAACATTCCTCCACCTCCGTATTTTTTCATCCATTGAAGATTGCCCCAAAAATGAGGTATATATTCAGTATAATTGAGGTTTTTAAATGGTATGTATGATAAAAAAAGTTTTAAAATCTTTCTGAGAAATCTCTCATTGGATTTTTATTCATGACTAATCTTTTTCCATTTTGTTTAAAAAGGTTCTATCATGAACAAAATGGGTTAAAAAAGAAAGGTATTTGAGCTATGTTTTCATTTTTAAAACGAAAGAATCAAAAAAATGATAGAAAGATCCAAGAGATAAACAATCAAAAACAATCTAACAACAGACCACCGAACCTCATTGAAAGCTCCTTGTCCAAGAATCTTGAAGTCATTAAACAAAAAACAGGAAACAGTTCAGATATCGTAATCCGCCCGTTAAAAATTGGTCATAATTCCAAGATAAAAATAGCTATTTTATATGTAAAAGGAATGGTTGACAATCAATCGGTTAATGATTTTGTAATCGATTCAATTATGAATAACCAAAATTTAAGTGAAAAGCTCATACCACAAGACGTGTTAGAAGTTCTTACCGAAGATGTAGTTGCTGTAGGTGGAATCAAAGTAGTTAGTGACTGGGAAAAACTATATACTGCATTAATGTCGGGTGAAACTATTACGCTCATCGATGGAATAAGCAAAGGGATTTGTGCGAGCACACAAGGTGGACAGAGACGGTCTGTTCAGGAATCTACTACAAATGTTTCTATTCGCGGCTCTAAAGAAGCGTTTAACGAGTCAATAGAGACAAATACAGCCATGGTTCGTCGAATAATTAACAATACAGATTTATGGGTTGAGTCCATCAATATTGGCAAAATGACAAAAACAGAAGTTTCAATTATGTATATAAATGGCATCGCAAAGAATGAAATCATAGAAGAAGTACGTAAACGTTTAAAAAGAATAAATATTGATGGCATCTTAGAATCCGGATATATTGAACAGCTTATAGAAGATCAAACAAATACTACTTTTCCTACGATACATCATACAGAGAGGCCGGATAGCGTGGCGGGTAATTTATTAGAAGGAAAAATTGCCATTTTTGTAAATGGGACTCCTTTTGTATTGCTGGTACCTGCCTTATTTATAGATTTTTTTCAATCAGTTGAAGATTATTATGAACGTTTTGATATCTCAACAGCTATTCGCTTTTTACGTATTGTGATCTTCTTAATATCCCTTGTCGGCCCTGCTATATACATCGCAGCTACCACCTTTCATCAGGAGATGATTCCAACAGAATTGGCTATTATTATTGCTGCACAAAGGGAATCTGTTCCGTTTCCTGCATTTATTGAAGCCCTCATAATGGAAATAACTTTTGAAATTTTAAGAGAAGCCGGCATTCGTATGCCCAAAGCTATGGGTTCCACTATATCTATAGTAGGAGCACTTGTCATTGGACAGGCAGCAATACAGGCTGGCATTGTGTCACCTGCAATGGTAATAGTAGTCTCTTTAACAGCAATCGCCAGTTTTGCGACTCCTTCCTATACAGTTGCGATATCTGCCCGTTTGGTTAGATTTATTTTTATGGTCAGTGCAGCGACATTCGGTTTTTATGGAATTATTCTAGTGTTTATTCTGCTGATAGTTCACTTATGCAGCCTGCGTTCGTTCGGTGTTCCATATATGTCACCTCTTGCACCATTTATCCGTGAGGAAGCAGGTGATACCATTTTCCGAAGACCAATTTGGGCTTACAAGAAAAGACCACGATTGATGAGTGGCCAAAATAGGGTTAGTCAAGGGGAAAATCAAAAACCACAGCCTCCTCGTACTCGTATTATGAAAAATACTACTAACATGGAAAAAGGTGAACGGAATGAATCATAAATGGATTCTTCTTTTCTTGATTATGACAAACACAGTTTTCATCTCAGGGTGTTGGAGTCAAAAAGAGTTAAATGAATTAGCGATAATATCTGCCATGGCGATTGACAAAAATGAAGAGGGTAAGTATGTCAAGACCATTCAACTTATCAATCCTGAAAACGTAGCGGGAGGACTTCAAGGTGGAGGAAGTGGCCAAAGCCCCACAGTTACCGTTTACACAGCTATGGGAGACAGTGTTCTGGAAGCACATTTCCATGCGACATCAAAAATCTCAAGAAGGCTATATCACGCACATGCAAATCTAATTGTTATTAGTGAAGAGTTAGCAAAAGAAGAAGGCATTACAGATATTTTAGACGCCTTTGAACGTGATCCAGAAATTCGAATGACGTCAAGGGTTGTAATAGCCCATCATACAAAAGCTGGTGATCTTCTTAAATCTTTGACTGCCATTGATAATATTCCAGCCGAGAAAGTGAACGGAACTTTACAGACTACAGAAAGAGCAAGAGGAGAAAGTATGGAAGTAACTCTTCAGGACGTTATTACTACTCTCACCTCTTCAGGGAAAGAAACAGTTATTAGCGGATTTAGCTTAAAAGGAGATATCCAACAAGGAAAAAAGATGGAGAATATTCAACAGTCTGAACTGGATACCACTCTTGAATCTGACGGACTGGCCATTTTTAAAGAAGGAAAGTTGGTTGACTGGTATCAAGGTGAGATGTCTAGAGGAGTAGTATGGATCTTGGATAAAATCCAACAGACAGATGTGATATTAGATTGGGAAGAACAGAAAAACACCTTGACTTACAACGTGGTCCGTCAAAAAACAAAAGTCTCAGCTGATACAACAAACGACCTCCCTGTCATAACAGTTAATGTACGAGCGGAAGGTGATATTCGCGAAGTAAGGTCACAAATTGATCTAACCGATCCTTATGAGATTTTGGATATAGAAAAGGAATTAGAAAAAGAAATTAAAAAGCAATTAGAAAATACTGTTACAAGAACGCAGCAAAACAAATCAGATATTTTTGGATTTGGGGAAGTGGTTCATCGTTCTGATCCAGAAAAATGGAAAAAGATGAAGAACGATTGGAATGACACATATTTTCCAAATTTAAAGGTAAATGTGAAGGTAGAAGCATTTATACGACGTTCTGGTCTTAGAACCAATTCATATCTTTCAGATATGAAACAATAAGTGTCAAGAAATGGAGTGAAAAATCATTGGAAAAGGCAAAAATCAGCGCATATCAGCTATTCATTCTAATTGTCTTGTTTGAACTTGGTAGTGCCTTGGTGGTACCTATTGCAATAGAAGCAAATCAGGATGCATGGCTTGCTATTTTGATCGGTATGGTTGGTGGTTTTTGCTTATATTTGGTCTATCATGGTCTCTACTCATATTATCCAGACATACCTCCAACTGAATATATACAAAAAATTATGGGAAGTTTTTTTGGGAAAATATTGGCCTTCATTTACGTACTCTATTTTATATATCTTTCTGCAAGAGTGTTGAGGGATTTCGGAGAAATGCTAATTACAACCTTTTATTGGGAAACTCCTTTGTTTATTTTGAATACATTGATGGTTCTTTTAGTTATATATACAATTCGTAAGGGTATTGAGGTATTAGCGCGAACAAGCGAATTACTATTTGTTCTAATCTTTTTACTTGGAATTAGCGGTCTTTTATTAATAGTTTTTTCCGGGATAATACAAATTTCTAACTTAGAACCTGTGCTTGAAGAAGGTATCAAGCCTGTTATAAAAACGACATTTACTCAAACCCTGTACTTTCCATTTGGTGAGGTGATTATATTTGCTATGATCTTCCCCTATTTAAATCGACCGAATAAAGTGAAACGAATTGGTTTATTAGCAATAGGATTCAGTGGACTCATATTAGCTTCAGTAATGGCAATAAATGTTAGTGTACTAGGTGTAAATAACGTTACCCGTTCACCCTTCCCCCTACTTTCTACTATACAAACAATTGAGGTAGCCGGTTTTTTAGAACGGTTAGATGTTTATTTTATACTAATAACGGTTATCGGTGTATTTTTTAAAATGTGTGTGTTTTTCTATGCATCTGTAGTAGGAACAGCCAATTTATTTAAAGTCAAAGAATCCGCACGATTAGCTTTCCCATTAGGACTAGCCATCCTGATTCTTTCCATAACAATCGCCAGTAATTTTTCTGAACATGTTAAAGAAGGGCTTCATGTTATCACCCTTTATTTGCATCTCCCACTTCAAGTAATTATTCCAATTCTGTTACTTCTGATTGCATTTATTAAGAACCAAAAAAAGAAAAGCAAGCATAGCAAAAATTTATTTCCAAAAAGGAAGTATCGTATAGTGGAGCGTGATAAAAAATGAAAATAATCGGTATTTCTATTCTGATGTTCGTCTTTTTAACTGCTTTTTCTCTATGCATAGACATTCTTTTAGGTTTTGACCTAAACACCTCCATTAATAATGCTATTAGGCCTTTTCTAGTGATGGAAGTAACAGAAATAGTTATTTTCTTTCTCTTAATTGTTCTTATGATTGTTGGTCCATTTCGTACCATTTATAATAAAAGAAAAAAGAAACAACAAAGATAAAAAATATGTAAGTATATTACTGTACAGTTCTTTTGCTTTGTTTGTACATAAACTTCTTGGTTTTAACTCGTGATTTGCCCATTCTAATCAATTTTAGGTTATTGCCTTACATACATATCAATCTTTCGATTAAGATATAAAACAACATCGAGGTAACTCACTGCTTGGAATTAATTACTGAGTATTAAACACCCCAATTTCCGTTCATACTTTACAAACTAGATTAAATTTATCGTAATAAGATTTAAGAGTGGTGAACAGGATGTAAATGGTTCACCACTTTTCTTTCAAAAGGCTATTTCAGTTTTCGAAGGGGAAAACAAGAAAAATTCACCCTGCACCAATTGCCATAAAGATAGCTATATAAACGGGAAAAATAGTGTTTGCAATACCAACAGCTGTAACTTCATTTAATCCTAACCGAGCAATAAAAAGTGTATCCACGAAACCCACCACAGTCTGCAATATATTTTCGATTATTGCGGGAATAGCCAAAGATAAAATAATCCATACCTTCTGTTTGGTTCAGTGATCTTGAACCGTGCCATTTGAGGGCATTTGCTGTCACTTCCTTATTAAATTTAAAAAGAATAATAGAAATACAGCTGACATTACAGAGACTGTTTATCAGTTTCTTTTTCCAACTAACCTGCCTTGTTAGTTGAAGAAGATTTAACAGCTCATTATTTACATTAGCTTTCCTCTAGTCTTTTTGTATATTCAACGTAAGCCAATAAAGTCCTTGTTCAATTAACCTGCTGCGTTAGTTTAAGTGTAACATTTCACAATTGATCACAAATATCAAATTGATGTTTTGGATATAAAAATAGACCATCGAAATGATGGTCATGTTTAACTAAAGCACCCATTAGTTGAATAAGAAGTTAACGATTAGAGTAATATTCTTTTGGATTTGTTATTCCATTTTCTATTAAAAATTTAGCTTCAGATTTAATTATTTCAATGTAGTTACCTTTTTTAAAAGGTTTTGTTAATTCATCAATCCTTCTTAGACTTCCTTTTATCTTTGTTTTATTATTTTGAACATTCACAATTACAGTAAAATATGCTTTACCATTATATTTTACTACCCCTGTGACTTGTTTTTTCTCTAAATCTATATTTGTATATTCGGGTACGATTCTTATTGGAGCAAAGGTTGTCCATCCCACCGAACTTTGTTTTGATTTCAGTCCAATCTTAAATATAAAATAACTAACAAGTTTTTTTAATTTAGATATCACTTTTTCACTCCTAATTTACATGGAATATTTTATCACACCTTTTTGAACTAACCTACTTCGTTAGTTTATGTGTAACATTTCACAATGTATAGCCGAAATCTTCTTGAGTTTTGGACATAAAAATAGACCATCGAATTGATGGTCATGTTTAACTATAGTACCCGTTAGTTGAAGAACAATAGTGCTTTCCCATCATTTAATTCAATCACTTAAATCTTTCTGTGAATTCATCAACGTGTTCGCTCATTTCCATATAATGAGTCCAATGTAAATAATGGTGTCCTTCTATAGTTACTAGATTATTAACATCTATATTTTGTATTTGTGATTTATAGAAATTTATATTTGATTTACCATCTCCATTTACATTTTCTTCTTTCGTAGTAAAGATCATAACAGGTAGATCATGTGGGAATGTCATATCTATTGTTTTATCAATGTTATTATTTATCTCGTTCGCTTCATTAACTACATTTTTGTTGTAGCCTTTCCAAGCAGAGATAGCTTTTGTCATTCTTAGATTTTCTTCCGTATAAGTGCCTTTCTCAGAAATAGGTAGAAAATTATCTGGAGTTAAGTATAATGCTAATCTTGCAATTCCAGTTGGTGCCACATAACTCAAATATTTAGGCATAGTAGGAACAGTTTCACCGAAATATTCCAATGCCTGTGGTAGGGTAGAATCTATTCCTATGATTGCTTTAACCTCTTCGGGATATCTATTAGCATAATACATACTATAGATTCCGGAAATTGAATGAGGCATCAATATATATGGGCCGTTTATGTTTAACTTTTTTAGAGCAGTCCTTGTTTCTTCTACTATGTTCTCCACTGTTCGTGCCTTGTCGGTTATATCGCTCCACCCATATCCGAACGACTCTACCACTACTACCTTATTATTATTTGCCAATTCATTTATCAAAGGCTCAAAATCCAGTGCTGGCGCTGCGGTTCCAAGGCCACTTAATAAAACTATTGTATTATTCCCTTCACCTTTTGTATAGACGTGCATACTCTTACCATCTACTTCGACTAATTTCCCTATTGCTGGATATTTTTTTTGTTCATATGTAGTCATTACGTTACTGAAAATGAACCAAATAACAAGTGCTGCAACTATAGCTAATAAAATATTCCTTAAAACAGTCCAAAATCTAAACTTTATTTTGGTTTTCATTATTTTCACCACTCCTGTAGCTTTCATTCTTCTTGATTCCACTTTACTGTGTGGGGGAATTCCTAGTAATGTACCTAAGAATTGTTTTAAGCTAGGTCTTGGGGCGTATTAAACTAAACCGCTGCGTTAGTTCAATAAGAAAAAAGAGTTGCCTAAGCAACCCATGTTCTTTAACTAAAGCACCCGTTAGTTGAAGAAGAAAAAGAGACGCATATTAAACAAGCACGCCCTTTTTGCAGAATATCCATCTAAAGCAAAGTACCCTTTCAGGATAGATAAGTAAGTGGTTGGACAATCTCACAAATCTCACTCTCTTCAAGAAATTTATTAACTATACTTGAATGCGAGCCACCTACTATAAATAAAACTCGTTCCTCTTCTGAATCAATTAGACGAGTTAAATTAGCAAACATAATCAAATTTCTTTTATACCACCAACTTAGCCAGTTCATACCAACATAATTATTAAGATCACCGATACGTGCTAAATTTACATACATTTTATGCAACTTGTTAAGTAAAGTGGGGGCATTTAATTCTTTATAGTAATCTATTATACTTTTATCTTCCGACAATTCAGGGAACACAAAACCCTCATATATTTCATTTAAAAGTTCTGGTTGATTTTCTTTTGCCCAACTTTCAACCTCTCCATAATCCATGTCTGACTCACCCATCCAATCAGTTGGATAAATCTGTTCATGCCCCATCTTTAAACCTAAACGAAAGCCTACTTGAAATATTTCATTCATTTCTAGTTTGTGTGTACCTAATTTATATTGTTTAAATTTTTCATTACAATATTCACAATCCTCTGGTACCATTTCAACTGCAATCTTCGTTGGTTTAAAGCTTGATAGTTTAGATACTAATTCCTCAATTTCAGTTTGCCTTCTTTCAGAATTTAAACCTACATGTTCAGACATATGAAAAGTTCCAAGTACAAGAACCTTCGCTTTTTCCAATTTCATTGTAAATCCTCCTTTGTTAAATTAAATGGCACGATCTATTTCAACAACAATAATTATAGCGATTCCTTCTTATCTAAACTGCTGCGTTAGTTCAATAAGAAAAAAGGCTTTACCCCTTCTTGAAGTAAAAGCACCCGTTAGTTTAATAAATTAAATCCATCTATCTAATGTCCATCCTTCAGCTAATCTCTGTTTAAGTAAGGTGTCATTCCAAATTCCCCAAGGTGATAGTTGCATTGTTCCTCAGTCATTCTTTCGACTGTTTCTCTTTTCCAAGTATCATAATGAATGATATGCCAACAGATCAATTCACCATTAACCATATATTCACTTCTAAATTTTTTAGGTAATTTAAAATCTTGTAGGATTGAATAACTACCCTTTTTAGTTACTAACTTTTGATTTAGAGCTGTTCCTAAAGGGAAATGAATAAGATATAATTCTATCTTTTTCAGTAATTCATCTTCTATAACATAACCCTCCTCAAATAAGTAGGGTAATATTCGGATTAACTCACCTATGGTTTCGTCTTTATCGTGCCACTCAAATCATTCCCTAGTATTTTTCTGTATTTTAACATACGCCTTCTTAAACTAAACTGCTGCGTTAGTTCAATAAGAAAAGTCTACCCTTTCAGGAAGCCACTTGTTCAACTAAAGCACCCGTTAGTGCAATAAGGACCACAGCAAAATTTTATTTTATATAATCAAATATTTTAATGTCTACCACATCTATATATCCAACCTGTTCTTTTAAATCCCACAATTTTATTTCAGATGTCTCATTATTTTTTTGAAATGGTTGGAGTTCTTCAAGAGTAGTAAAATAGACAGGATTATATTTCACTTCATCATTTGATAGGTTTTTCACTTTTAATAAACCCTTAAATTCTAAATCTGAAACGATTTGACTAGTTTCCTCGTAAAGTTCTCTGATTGCACAATTCTTTGACGTTTCATTCTCCTCTCTTTGTCCCGCTGGCAATTCCCATTGTTTTCTCCAAGTGTTATAACATAAAAGATATTTGTCATCACACTTGATTACTGCATACGAGCCAGCTAATCGTTGATAATCGTATATTTCTTCTTCTTTTACTAAAAGAAAATCAAGAAAATCAAAACCATTGTTCTTAGTGATTTTCAATTAATTACCTCCTCGTTTTTGAAACATTACTTATTAAACTAACCTGCCGCGTTAGTTGAACAAGATAAAACAACTTCCCTATATTCTCATATCCCCAATCTTTTCACACAGAACTTTAGTAAAAGAGACCTCTTATCCACTCTACAGTCTTCACTGAAGCCCATATCACTTAAAAACTTTAATCAACGATTTTATGCCACTTTAAATCTTCGGGAATATGAACCTGATTTACGTTTTTGGGAAGACCGTAATAATAAAGTGCTTTCCCCTCTTTATTAAATGCAGTTGCATTTAGTGAGTCCAATTGTTTGCTAAATGAAAATAAGAAAGAGATTCGCTCACCTTTTTTAATTGCTTTTCTTTCAATATAAGGGTCTACACCAGCCTCTATATAAACAACTTCATTATCATTAGATATGACACTTAATAATGTAGCTGCATCATTTTTCCCTGTGAAGCTAAAACCACCTACAGTTTGAATTTCATCTGCATTGAAGGGTACATTGGTAGATACACTGCTTCGATGTAGTAATCCATACTTCTCGGATAATACTGTTTGAAATATCTCTTCGTTATTACTCTTAAATAAAAATATAGTAGATTTACCTACATCATATTCCTCCACTAACTCAGCATCTTTTGGTAGGAATGAGTTTCCTTTGGCAGCACTTAATGCAGTAAACCTATATCCACTAATAATAAATAACACAATGATTACAATTAGTATCGGTATAACCTTGCTCCATTTTTTCATATTAAATTCTCCTTTTTTAATTTTCTTTTCTTCTTCAACTAAACTGCCGCTTTAATTGAAAAAGAAAAAGAGCTACCTAAGCAACCCCATGATCTTTAACTAAAACACCCGTTAGTTGAAGTGTAAATCATCACAATCTACATATTTTATGTAATAACGTTTTTATATTTCACTAGAAATGGTATAAGTAAGGAGCCAGTAAAACTAATACAAATACCTATCAAAATATTTACAAAATCATTATCAAAGGGTGACAAAATCAATCCGAAAATTGGTATTGGTAAAGTAAGAAAAACCCCTATCAACCTTGAAGGAAAAGATATTTTATAATCAGTACCACACTTTTCACATTGAATAGATTTGTAGAACCAGATTACCGAATTGTAGATTTTACCCCATTTTAATGGATGGTTACAGTTGTTACACTTTTGCATATTATAACCCCTTTCTATTTCAGTCCAACTTTACACTAAACTAACCTCCGTCTTTACTTGAATACGTTTGAAACGAATCGAGATTCCATTTTTAAATAAATTTTCCATTTTCTTGTTAAACTAACCTACCCCGTTAGTTCAATAAGAAAAAAGAGTTGCCTAAGCAACCCATATTCTTTTACTAAAGCACCTGTTAGTTGAAGAATAAATACTAAATATCTAACCCTAAAAAGATATTTGCCCCATTTTTAATCCTTGATATTACTTCATCTTCATTAAACTCTAAAGGTATATCACCATATCGTAGTTCATCAATCATTTCACTTATTTCATACCACTCAATCAAATCATCTGGATAATGTAAATCCGAAGCTACAATCCGAAAAATCCTATAAGCAAAATCAAATGTCACGGAATGGCTATTTTCCTTTATTATTTTTATTGCTAAATGACCTATATAGGCTCTAGCACATATTTCAAAGGTTGGTTTCTGTATTCCCAACTCATTTAAAGCTCTTTTAAAATAAACTTCCACGTCGAAAATATTTTCGTCAAATGAAAATGAAGAAATTATATTTACGGAAGGTGATGACACATCGTTTTCTAATAAGTTGTGCGACCAATTTACATAATCCTCAGTCGAAATAGTTCTCTTTTGAATCTTATAAAATAAAGCATTTGTTTCCACATTATCAACCACCTTAATGGTACTTTTCCTCCAGACACCTTATATCTTTATTCAACAAAACTGATCGTCAGCTTAAGTTTAACATTTCACAATGGATTTCTGAGATCTACTTGATATTTTGGATAAAAAAATAGACCATCGAAACGATGGTCTTATTCAACTAAAGCACCAGTTAGTGAAATTAGAACTATACTTGGATTGATCTATATTCTTTTGAAAGAGTAAGTATTTTTTCTGCGATTTCCTGTTCGTAATCCCCACTCAATGAAATACTTTCTTTTGCAAAAGGAGCTAATTGTTCGTGATAGCCAATCATAACTGTATGGAATGCTTTTTCAAACATTGATATATCATTCGCATCGTTCCCAAAAGCAATATATGTATTTTCTTTTATCCCAAGAGTCTTTAATGCACTCCATTTATTTATCCCACTTGGGCTGATATCAAGTACATTCTCGTTACTGTGTTTATTTACATATACATTAAGTTTTGAAAGTTTTTCTGCTAATTCATCCATACTATTTGAGGTTAGAAGCAGAACTTTAACTACTGAATCAAGAGACTCTAACCTAACCATTTTAGCTAATTTTGCAGGGTCTAAATTTTGAAGTATAGGGTGTGTATCTGGACCTGTATAAGCATAGTCCCACTCACCATCTATTAGATAAGTAGCATTATATTGTTTAATAAGACTCTTTATTTCGTTAATTTCATCTGTTGAAAACGAATTGGATTTGATTACTTTTCCTCCTTTTGATATTAAAGAGCCATTTCCCCCAATCATAGTGTAATGATGAAACTCTTCGTCTATGACAGGTAGCATATCTCGAATAGGTCTGGAAGATGCGAAAATGACTTCAATACCCGCTTCCCTTAACTGTGATAATGAAAGAAGTATCCTGTTAGATATTGGTTGTCCTTTAAAACAAACTGTTCCATCTAAATCAAAAACTAATCTCAAAAGTCTCACTCACTTTCATATTAAGAGTATAAATTATAATTTAATTATTCTGCGAAAAAGAAAATTAATTGTCTTCTTTTTCAACTAACCTGCTTCGTTTGTTTAAGTGTAACATTTCACACTTGTCAAGATTCACCTCAGAATTATGTTTACTAGGTTAATTTAGTTTACACTTATACCAAGATAAACTGATTGAACATCGCCTCCAAAAATGCTCTTACGAATTTTCATTACTTATTTTTATCTAATTTTTCTTTTATTATCATCATCGAAATACGAATTTCATTAATCTCACTATCAGTTAGTCCATTAAACAATTGATTTATTTGTTCATCTGACTGAATATTAATTTTATCCAGCAGTTCCTCTCCTTTTTTGGTCAAATAAAGAAAGTTTTTTCTACTGTCGATTATTGAGCTTTTTTTCTCTATTAATTCTTCTCTCTCTAATTTACGTAAAATTCTGCTCATATAGCTTCTATCAATATTCAGTTCTTGAACGAGATTATTGGCAATACATTCGGTTCTTTCGCTAATTTCAAATAGTACTCGTGCTTCGATTAATGAATAATCTGTATCTAAAATTTGGTTATTAAATAAACTTAGTAACTTTGTATAAAATCTGTTGAATTGTCTGATATCATAAATAATATCTTTATCCATATATTCTCCTTTAGTTGACTTTGTCCACATTTAATTTTAATATAACTATAACCCTAAAACGTGGACTTTGTCTACTTTTTTGAGGATGCCCATATTCAAAAATCTTTCGCAATCTTTATTTAAAGCGAATTGAAGGAGATAATATATGATCATTAGAGAAATTAGAAAAGAAGACAATGTAAAGGTAAAGGAAATAATACAAGACTCACTAAAATCACTTGGATTAGCGATTCCTGGTTCAGCTTATTTTGACCCCCAACTCAACGACCTTCACCAATATTATAATAATTTTAAACATGCGAACTATTGGGTAGTAGAAATGGAAGGAGAAGTTGTTGGTGGAATTGGTATAGCACCGTTTAATGAACATGATAATGTTTGCGAATTGCAAAAGCTATATTTAAATAAAAAAACACAAGGTTTAGGATTGGGAAAGAAGTTAGTGGAAACGGCTTTGTCATTTGCCTCTAAACATTATGAAAAGTGTTACTTAGAAACAATGCATGAATTAAAAGCTGCATGTATATTATATGAAAAATTTGGATTTATACTTTTACACGAACCACTATCAGGTTCTGACCATTCTGCTATGGATGCGTGGTATTTAAAAGATTTGAATTTGAAGCAAGAAGTCCATTAATCAATTAAAATTAGAAATTAATATAAAGAAAAAGCCTCCAATTGTCGAGTTCGGTTTTTTTATAACTTTGTTAAGGAATGTACTTAAACTAAACTGCGTCGTTAGTTTAAGTGAAACATTTCACACTGGATTTCTGAGATCAACTTGACGATTTGGATAATAAATAGACCATCGAAAATGATGGTCTTGTTCTGCTAAAGCTCCCGTTAGTTTAAGTGAAATCATTCACATTATATTTACTTTAGAATTGTATTTACTTTAAACCTGTTTCTTTTTCATATAGCTTGATATGCCCACCACTAACTCCGTATACGACGCCGCTATTTTTCCATCCATATTTTTCATAATAGCCATCAATATCTGTAGACAAATAAAGCTTATCATATCCTTTTCTTGCTGCTTCTTTCAGACTGTGTTGAAGCAACTTAGAACCTATTTCTCTACCTCTATATTCTTCTTTCACGAATAAACAGGCGAGCCACGGGCATAGGTCTTGGCGGCTGTTAAGGTCATTTCTTAATAATGCATAAGTACCAATTATTTCCTCCTTTTCTATCAACACATAAAACCTTGGAATATCTGATGAAATACAACAAGAATGAATCATAGCATCTTCATAAAATTTATAATTATGCTCATTTCCCCATTCTTTCCAGAATACTTGAATTGCTTTTTCGAATAGGTTATTCCTTTCCAGTAATTCAATAATTTGCATTCATTTTCCCCCACTATCCAGTTATATTCATAAAATAACTTAACTAAAACATTTCTTCTGTTAAACTAAGCTTCTTCTTTAGTATAATATTTTCTACATTAAAGCACCCGTTAGCTTAAGTACATTTTTTCACAAATCTTATAAAGCAACTGTACTTTTAAGGTTGATTGTATCCTTTAAGAACTTCTCCGTTAGTATTTCTCGATTTTTATTGTTATATTTTCTTCGCTAATTGTTACGTTTTCTGTTTCAGAAACTTTCTTTATAGAATCTTCAACTATTTGTTGAATCATCGTATCATCAACTTTTACATCCTTTGGGAAACTTACTGATACAGAAATTTCTTTAATACTACCACCTAACATTATTGCTATTGACTCACTATCAAATCCCGTTTGCTCTGTAATAGATACTATTATTTCATTTTGTAATTCTGATAAGAAATTTGATTCTGATTCTGATAATAAATTTGCTTCATTTTCCCCGTTATTCGGAGCATCTATTACTTCCACTTCCGGCTCTCCATTACACCCAACTAACAAAATTAAACTAAATAAAATCCCTGAAATTATAACTTTTTTCATCACTTCTTAATTCTCCTTTCAAAAATAAATTACACATTCCACAACAATTCTCCATACGTAAGTTTGACGGTATCTATTGGTAAAAGTTTCAAATTGAAACATAATCTTGTTATACTAGCCTGCACCGTTAGTTCAATAAGAAAAAGCTACCCCTAAAGGCAGCCTCTTGTTAAACTAAAGCACCCGTTAACTGAAGAAGTCGGTTACTTTCCAGAATCAACGATTTTGCGTTTATGTTTTTCATTGATTATTTTCTTATTAAAAATCCTAACTTTTCCAACCATTAGTAACCTCATATCCTCTACAATATACTTGGCTAACTCTTGGTCAGTGATGTCATCTCCATCAATATCAAGGCGGAATTCCTGCCCTTGAAGCCCACCGCCATTAGTAAACTCTATTTCAAAGTCAAATTGAACTCTTTTATCCATTTAGACCCTCCTAAAATATTGGTTGATACACTCCTTAAATGATCATTAATTCAAGTGCAATATTCAAATTGATAGACTTAAAGTACGGCAGGAATATTCCCAATAAAGAAATAGTACAAATAATGGTATTGTACATACTTGTTTAAGTACATTTTTTCACAATCTTTCATCAAAAAAAGGGTTGCTGTTTGACCCATTTTAAACTTTATACCTACTATCTTTTCAAAAAGAACAATTTTTATTACTTACTATCAGTTTAAACGGTGGACAATTTCATATTGATTGCCACAAGGGTCTTCGAAATATACTGCATAATAAGTTGGGCTGATTGGAAATTGTTGCGGTCCGCTTGTAATTCGCCCACCTATTTCTTTTATAAGTTGGGAAAGTCTATCAACTTCAATGCGGTCTTTTACCCAAAAACCTATGAGATTTTGATTTGGACTGTGCGAAACATCCTCCGTTATTGCAAAATATGCTACACTTGGGAGAGTTCCTTCCGCTGCGAAAACCTTCCAATTTGTACTGTGATATGTCTTAGTAAACCCAAGTTCAGGTAAAAACTTTTCATAAAACGGTAATACCTTCTCCAAGCTAGTTACTCTAAGGTCGATATGACTAAATGGATTCATATTTAATTCTCCTTTAGTGTTTTACATAAAATCTGGTATTCTTTCTCTAACTTCATCTAATACTTCTTCCCAATACACTTTCATTTTTTCCCTCGTATTACTATCATAAAGATTCTCTTGATGAAAACTAATAGTTGTTTTATTACTATCTCTCGGAATAAAACGGACTTGTACTGTAGAAGGTTTTTGCCACCCAACTTTTTGCCAAGTAAGACGAATTTGTTGTAGCGTTTTAACAACTCTGATTTCACCTGCTACTGTTTTCGTCACGAATTTCTGACGTTGTTTAAGAATGATATTGGTACTCTCTCCTAGCCATAATTTTAATCCTTCTTCACTTGTGATTAGTTCCCATGCTTTTTCCTGTGAAATTGGGAATGTCCTTCTAACTCCAACTTGGAACCCTACGGTTTTCGTTTGTCCCACAATTCTCTGTAAATCCATTATTTCACCTCCTCAATCCATAATATATATTTGCTGTGAGTTACTATTAAATAAAATATAAATTCTATCTTTACAATTCTTGATAATAACTAATAATTCCTTTTTTCAATATAAATTATTCGATATACAATTTAACGAGAAATTCAACAATCTTGCCCGATTGCAGAATAGTATGACTGGCATTTCAAATAAATTTATTATTACTTAACACCTCAACTAAATTGCTCTTTTTTGAATAATTATCGTATAAAAGTTGGACAATAATTTTATGTATACAAATAAAAAAGCCCTATTATTGCCAAATGCAATGATAGAATCTCTAATAATTTTCTAACATATATTTTCATAAAGTATTTTCAAACATAAGCTTTCATTTAAACACCCCCTTATTAAGAGATGTTCAAAACAGCAATAGTATTCCTCCTTCTTCAACTAAAAGCACCCATTAGTTGAAGAAGACATTTTGTTTACCCTTCAACGATTACAAGATATTTTTTGATTTCTCCTTCAGATTCAACAATTAAAATATCTCCTCTTTCTTTGGTGGAAAAAATCTTTGCACCAACAGGAAGTTTATTCGACATCTCATCTTTAAAATCTGTATTTGTATCATTTTTTGTTTTTATTTCACCGATTTGAACATCTTTTGTTAAAGACAATTCTTCAACCCAATCAATATTAGTTTTGTAGATAACTCCATCATACTGAAAAATATCAGCATCAGAATCCAATGTTAAAACTTCTTCAGCATCAATACTATCAATTGTTACTGTAGTTACTTCCCCTTCATTGGAACATCCACTAATCATAAATAAAGCTAAAGCAATCAGGACATAAAGTAACTTTTGAACCAATGTAATGTAATACCCCCTTTATATATATAGTCGGAAATACTCTATCATAAGTTTCTTTTTCAACTAAACTGCCCCGTTAGTTTAAGTAAAACTCTTCACAAACTAATATTTATCTCTCAAGATATTTAATAATCCAACGCTAAATATTAAAGTACCTATTAACATGAATGAATGTATGAATCCATTTAATATTGAAACATATTCTCCAGTTAAGTTTTCATTAGAATACACTACATTAATTGAGAAATATCCTAAAGGTGTGCTTAAAATTATTACGATTAGCCCCAATATGAAATACCACACTTGCTTCTTCACTAACAATCCCCCCTTTTATATAGTGACTTATTGAACTAACCTACCTCTTTAGTTCAATATGCTTAGTAAAACAGTAGATATCCCAAAGAAATAAATATAACAATCGATCCTATCGTCCTGACCCAAGTTGTTTTATTACTAATTCCCGCTTTTTTCTCTAAATAATTTATGTAATTAATAATAAAAATAAAGCCAAAAAAAAGCATAAAATAGGAAGAATTATCTTTGAGAGAGAAACTACTTATAGCAGCTGATGCAACAAGTATAGTTCCAGCTGCACCTAATATTACATTGATATATAAGGTACTATATTTTCTTTCACTTTTCTTACCTCCTATGAGAATAGTTTTTCAACTCTTAATTTTTCTTGAAATAACCTGCGAAGTTAGTTGAGTAAGAAAAATGGACATTATGTTTCAATTGCTAAATAAAAAGCCAGCAAATCTCTGCTGACTTAAATGACATCTTTTTAAAATAATACGGACGTTACTTCAAAAAGAAAATTATAATTTCTTTTCAAAAAAGGTTAGAGATAGATTTTCATTTAATGTGACTTCTTTAATATTTTCAAAGCCATTCTTTATATAAAAACTAACTGCTGGAGTATTTTTGGAACCAGTCGCCACTTTTATTTTTTTAACATCGTAATTATTTGTTACAAAATTTAAAAGTTTCTGGGCAATTCTTTTTCTAAAATGTGTTGGATGTACAATTAACCTGTGTATATCAACAACATTATTTTCTATTTTTAATGATATTGCTCCACATAGGTCTCCATCTTCGTAATAACCAAAGAATACTTCTTCGCATTCTTGCAATGTTTCGACTGTATCTCTCAATGGCGGTATTTCATTGGTACCGATTATTTCAGCCTCTACCATATAGGATGGTATTTGAATGTTTAATACATCAATAGCGTTATCTCTAACACTAATGTCAATTATTTTAATCAAGGTAAAACCTCTTCCATTTTTTTTATTTTCAACTACCGGGAAGTTAGTTAAATTACATAATCCATTTCAACACTACCATATTTTTCTAAATTATACAACATAAAAAACACCACCTATTAGGTGATACGATTACGTTATGTTCCAGGTGTACAACACAAAAAACCAACCTTTGATGAGGTCTAATAGTTCGTGTAAGCTGAGATTAGGACTGTATTTAACAAAAATATTTACTTCTTTGATAGGTTTTTATCTTGAGATACGTATTAATTGGCAGGGTACCCCAAAACAAACAAGGAGAGGTTGAAGTGAAAATAACGGATGAAAACGTTGTACAACAAATAATCTTAAAAAACGAAAAGACTATTCCTTATCTTATTAAAAATTATGAAGGTCTGCTTAATAGTATCATTCGAAGATATTTGAACGGCAATCAACAAGATATAGAAGAATGCTTAGCGGATGTGATAATTTCGATATGGTTTAATATTGATTCATTTGATGCTAAAAAAAATGAGTTCAGGCAATGGATTGCTGCAATTGCCAAATACCGTGCTATTGACTATATACGCAAAGTTGAAAAACTAAAGCGACATGTAAGTAAGTTTGAGTTTGATGAACATGTATATAATCAATCAATAGTCAAGCCAAGTGGAATCGACTTAGCTACCATATTAAGTGCGTTAAACGATAAGGAACGAGCGATATTTGAAAAATACTATGTGGAAGGTGTTCCAGCCAACGAAATTGCCAAGGAATACAAAGTAAAACAATCTTGGGTGCATAATAAACTTTCTAGAGGCAGAAAAAAGTTGAAAACTATTTTATTGAAGGATGGGGTGTAAAGGATGTCCATATTTAAAGAGTTAAATGACGTAAGATTAGACGTAAGTGAGTTTGAAGAAATACCACTTTCAACAATGGAACGAAAGCGCATTCAAAAACGGATCTATAACAAAATATCAACAAAGACTAAGATGAAGAAAAAGAAAAACTATTTTTTATTAGCTGTAGCCTCCTTTATCGTCATTTCTAGTTTTACATTTATTCTTACATTTCCAGCCTTGGCCGCTAAGGTACCAATTATTAGTAACATATTTGAATTATTGATTCATGATGAAAACTATGTATTTGAGGAATATGACAAGCATTCGACCGATATAGGGATAACCCAAGAAAGTAACGGGATAAATATTACTACAACTAATGCAGTATATGATGGAGAAAATATAACAATTGCCTACACGATTAAGAGTGAACAGGATTTAGGAGAGAGACCTGTTTTAGAAGGTAAAATAATTGTAGATGAATTTGGAGATCGTTATAAGGATAATGGATATTTTGAAAATTATATAGTAGAAAAAATAAATGACCATGAATACGCTGTAATATATATCTATCAATTACTCGACGGATCTAAACCCGACACCCTTCATGTTACATGGTCGGGGGATACAGTACTTAATTTAAATAATGTTCGACAAGCCACGTTAGGAAGTTGGTCTTTCCAATTTTCTTTAGACATGTTAGATAATAAAACAAGAAAATTTGCTACTAGTGAATTTTCCACAGAAGAGGAAGGGATTGAAGTTGAGTTAACAAAAATAACGCAAACTCCTATTTCCTCTACTATATATCTGTCGGAACTAGTGGACGAGCGGGTAGTTTCACAAGAAGAGGAAGAAATGAGAAGCGCTTCAATCGAATACTTAATATCCGATAATTTAGGAAAAGAATACAAATATGTACATTACCGAGATACTGGTCACAGTACAGATTTTGATGCGAATCATAGAAGTTATCCAAGAATTACAACGAATGTTTTCGATGATGCAGCGACAACTCTCACGATAACGCCAATCATAAATGTGATGAAAGTTGCTAATCCTGATTCAAATGGTGATGGTCCCCTAGTGCCAGTTATGGAACCTTACACTATTGAATCCATTCAAGTGCCAATAAATAAGAATTAGCATTTTTCTCACAGACTATGTTCTTATAAAGGTCTACCTAGCTTTTTGCTAGGTGGACCTTATTTAAACATAGGAAAATATCCCTTTTTGAAAGATTTTTCATCGATCTTAAAAAAGTAAAACCCTCTTGTATAATCATAATTGTCAACGGCTATTGACTCATGACCTCTGAAATACAAAAAATTAAAAGACAAATGAATCTCCTAGGAGATAGAACAATACTTCCTATTCGTGCATTTTTACTGAGTATCCTCCTCTTTAATGTCGGATTGGGTACCATAAGTACAAAAAAATCTCTGAACACCTGCTGCGTTAGCCAAGAAAAAAGTGCTACCCCCAAGACTTGAAGTATAGGTCTTATTTAAACAGTTCATAGTTGCTCAAATAAATTACTCCATTTTTTCTAGTTACTTGAAAATTTAATTCATCATTTAATTTAAGCGTAGAACCGGTAATCTCTAAATTTTTTCTCTTTATAAAAGATATACCATAACCTTTCCATTCGGGATAACCATAAATGTAACAGACAACTTTTCCTTTATTCATAAAAACTATTTGATTCATTGCTTCACTTACTGTATCCGTTATATTATCCCATTTATACCCTACTTCTTCATACACTGTATCTACAGGTGTATAGGGATCAAAGGAATAGACGACATCCCATTCAAATGGTGTGACATCTAGTAAATTTATAGTATCAACTGGTTCTTCAATTGCTAACACTTCTTTTTTTAATAACTTTGCGTTTACATCCCACAAATCTTTAGTAAATAGTTTGCTTAATATAGCAATAAATAGTATGCCAAGAGCGATAGTCATTCAAGTTTTTATCAATTTCAATTCCTTTCTACCTCATCCTTATAAATAAATAGTTCTTGTTAAACTAAACTGCTGCGTTAGTTTAAGTGTAACATTTCACATTTGATAACCGAAATTTACTTGATGTTTTCACATAAAAATTGACCATCGAAATGATGGTCTTGTTTAACTAAAGCCACCCGTTAGTTCAAAAAAAATAAAACAAAATTGCTACCACAAAACTTGGAATTCCAATCATAGCTGAACGAAAAGTAACATTACTTCGTTTATGCCTTTCTTCAACAGTTTCAGTTGAAATGTTAGCTCTCATTCGGTCTCCGCTTACTAATACACCTGAAAAAATAAATGATATTCCAATAAAAAAGAAACCTATTCCACTTGTAATAGTAGTAACCATTCCAAGATTCCATATCACAATCGAGACTAAGATACCTAGTAGAGATAGTAGAATTCCGATTAAAAAATATCTCAATTTATCTCCCCATTGTTATCATATAACTATGAGTGTCAAAAGTTTCAATTATTGAACTATCCTGTCCTTTTACTTTAATACGTGTGAAATGAATAGCGGTTCCCATTTTGTATAATTTCCCAATCAAAATAAACAAAAATCCAATGTTACAGAGTCCCGATATTTTTCTGGTTCTAAGAGAGGAATATGATTAATCCTTAAAGAAAGTGGGAAGTCCAACTTCTCTTAAAATGTCATTAAAATTGAATTCATAAGCATATTTTTCGTCAATTCCAGAATTCCTCAAAACTTTTCTTAAAGAAATAAACAGTTGTTCATCAACTGAAGGAAAGACAATTTCAAAAGGTTTTTCATAATCTAATTCGTTTAAATAATAAATGATTGCCTTATATAAAAATGGAAATTCTTGTTTAATAGGTTCTCTATTATCAAGAAATGACTTAATATAATGTTTCAAATGATAGATTTTTTTGGGGGCAAAATCAGGGTCTTTTTTTTCACGATGAGTAAAGATAAAAGCAGATTTAGCAGACCAATTACCAAGTCCTGCCCCAAAGACAAGAAGCGAATATTTTCGTACTTCATAATCAGGATGCAAAAAGTATTGATAATAATCATCATAGTTTTCTTTAGCCCAATTTTTACTTGTAATAAAAAAGCCAATTTCTGTTCCACTTAAAATACTCTTTGCCTTTTCAATTAGTGTTTTCGCCAAAAATTTTAATTCCTTTCTGATAGCACTTTTCATTAGATTCTTCTTCAACTAACCTGACCCGTTAGTTCAATAAGAGAAGGAGTTGCTTAAGCAACCCATTAATCTTTAAAGCACCAGTTAGTTGAACAAGAATAGAAACTTGAAGATGACGATACACCGTAGTTATCTTCGGAAATTTGTGGATTAAATATTTCGTTCCTCACACTCAAAAGGTTCTTCGAACGAGAAAACTTCATGGAAAAATCCCTTATAAGGGATATCTTCTTCGAGGCATTTTATACTATATGACAACTCCTCATCGCACTTCAGCTCTTCACCGTTGTTCCGCATGACCTCGATTGCATCTATAATATTTTCCATGAGGGTAATTTGGATAAATAAGGACAAATTATTCAACATCGAATCTTCAATTTTGGTCTCAGATGTGTATCCCTCGAGAACTGTTTTGAAATAATCATCCATAAAGTCTTTTCGTTTAACGGCATCTGATTCGAATTGTATCCAGCCCAATCCGAGCATCCAGACATTCGCCAAGTCATACATATACCAACAGAAACAAGAGTTATCGAAATCAAATACAGTGATTTGTCCGGTATCAAAGTCAATCATATAATTACCATCATTGTAATCAAAATGTACCATACCGAAAGACTCAGAGTTCTTGTCCAATCCTTCTAAGGTTTTAAGAAGCTCTACCATCCTCTCCTTAAGCAGTGGTAACGTCCCCGGTATCAGATTATCGATATACTCGACATTGTATTTATCAAAGAAACTATACCGGCGATGAACAGGAGCATAGCCTTTCGACAATTGGTGCAGCTTCCCGAGAACTTTACCGCAGTTATAATAGTATTCCGTAATAGGAACTCCTTCGCGATACTGATAATGATTTTCTACAAGCATTTTTCCTCTAGCCTTTTCGAACAGGCAGACAAAAAAGGTGTGATTATTATAAGTGATCTCTTCCAGTAGATTCCCCTTCAAGGAGCTGATCACATTTGAGACACTACAGCCATGCTCGAATAAATATTGGATATATTCAACTTCGCCAAACAAATCCTCTCGGCTCCTGTCATTTAAATAGGCGATTCTGAGTATTTTTGCAATAGCGCCCTCTTTCTCACAGTTATAAACGACATTCCGCCCTCCGGCATGAGCATTAATTAGACTTGTTTCATAGCCTTCCAACTCGTACAACTCTGATACTAGTGGACTTAAATAAGCTTCGTATATTTTAGTAACTTCATTATGATTTATAATTCTCCTACTGACTTCATTTTCACCCAAGGCGGGTGTTTGTCTATATTGCTATATTTCAAGGCTTATGTTTAAGAAACTTAACTTATAAACTTACCTTCAGTAATTTCATTTAACCTTTTAATCAATAATTGCTTGGGTAGTTTTTTAGTTTACATTACAGATACGGCCATATTAATCGCCTGAATTACTTGAATTCTCGTAGCAGCAGCTGTTTTTACCATTAAAACTTCTTTGTCCTCATAATACAAATTGCTGCGGAACCAAACCATTCTTTCATCTTATCCCTCCAACTTCTTGTTCAACAAACTTTCTTGTTAGTTCAATATAAAAGTGCCTGTCCCAGCCGAAAGTAAAGCACCCTTAGAACGCCTTCACTTTTGTTCAAAAGTTTACATGCTTTAACTTATTCAACACCTTTCCAAAAAAAACTTCTTATTCCACTAAACTTCCGCGTTAGTTCAATAAGAAAAAATGCTTTACCTCTTCTTGAAGTAAAGCACCCGTTAGTTAAAAAAATAGTTTAAATAAAACATATCCAACTATTAAAACAACAATTAATATTACTGTCCCTTTCCAACCCATACCACCTGTTAAATCAGTTAAATTTCCATTTTCGCTTCTACTTAATCCATCTCTTAATGCACCAGCAGGATTTTTTTTAGTTCTTGTTGTCTTAATCTTTCTCTTTTTTCTTTTGGAGTTTCTTTTCTATTGTTCAAACCAAACACCCCTATGATTACTGTATTCTTTAATTTCTATTGGTTTACCTTCTTCAACTAAACTGCACCGTTAGTTAAAATTAATAAGAATAATAATCCGTTTTGTAATATAATACCTATTATGAGAAAGGGTGTTAATTAATGAAGAAAATTAGAATTTTTCTTTTTATTTCATTAAGTGTAGTTTCTATATATTTATTTTTTTCCTTTTAGAATGGAGTTTACAAGGTGTGTATAAGAAATATGATTCAGGAATTACTATTGAGGTTAATAATTTGAGTAATCAACATCTACCTGATCTTAAATTTTCATATAGTGGGAATCCCGAAGAGATAGGAACAATAAAAAGTCTAAAACCTGGAAAAACAGCGAAAATAACTGGTAGCAGTAAAGAAATAGATTCGAGTGATATAAGCATGTATTTGCATTATTATATTAATAATGGTGGGAAAAAAGAGGACAGTATGATCTATTTTAGTCTTATGCAACCTAGTAAAGCTGTTGTTATCTTAGATATAAAAGAAGTGGATGCTCATGGATTCTTAAAGTATAAGAAAAGAGGATTTGATGGTTTGTGGAAATTTGGACCCGAGGAAATTAATTAAAGAATGGTTAACAACGCTAATAAGAATAACTTTAAGTATTTTACTTCCTCTTCACTAAACTGCTGCATTAGTTTAAGTGTAACATTTCACATTGTACATAAAAATAGACCATCGAAATGATGGTCTTGTTTTACAAAAGCACCCGTTAGTTGAAGAAGAATTTCCAACTTTAACTCACGTAATTACTTTGACCATTCACACTAAACGAGAAATCACTATGCTAAATTTTGCTTTTGGAATCCATATCTATATAAACCTAGCAAAAGAGGAAACATGATAATAAAGGATAAAACAGTAACAAAAATAATTATTTCTTTTCCTAGTTCAGCATTTTGAAACCCATAATAAAGTGAAGATACAATTGCATCTATTACAGTAACTATGAATATGATTTTCCTAAAAGATTGCGAAAATAATTGTTTCTTATATACATAACCATAAAATCCAACTGTGTTAATAATGGCAATAATCGTACTCACAATTCTTAATACAGTTTCTCCCCAAACATATTCATTTTCTAAAAACATTGACACTATCAACAAAACAAACATTATCCAAAAATAAATTTTCCAAAGCATCCTTATACCTCACGTTTCTTCATATATACCATTGTCTACTAATTCTTGACTTCTCAAATCTTAACAATAAATTCCCTTAATCTATATATGTTATTTTTTCCTTATTGTACTAACCTGCCGCGTTAGTTGAAGAAGCATAGATTCAAAAAAGATTACTCTTCTTTTCAATTATCACTATTACCACATAGTTCACCTGCTATCTCTTATACCCTTTCAATGGTTACTCCGTTCCTATATTCCACTGCTAAAGGATGGTTGGTTGGTTCGAGTTCAATATAAGGTCTCATTCCATTTGGTCTAAAATGAACCATTGCTTTTAAATTCACAGTATCAGGATAACAAGGCAAAGCGGTAGATAACCAACCTAACATTGGTTCTAACAATTCTTGTTTGTCCCAGTGGACATTTGTTTTATTAAAATTAGCTTCGCTTATTGATACCCATACACCCCATATTAAGTATTCAGTTGTACTGATTATAGGAATTTCAATACATCCACGAATAAAGAAATGTTCATTGTCCATAATGCATAAGTCATCATCTAATTCAAACCTGTTATTAAGTTCTTCAAGTGCAACATCATAATAATAAACTGGTGCAGGGATTCCATAACTTGTAGGAAGTTCTTCATGATATTCCCCACAGCAATTACAAGTGTATCCCTTAATTCTAGTCATTTTGCACCTCCAATAGTTTAAATTTTTATCCCTACCTTGATGCATTTTTAATTATCTCAAAATATTAAAACTTATGCATTGATATCTCGTTCCTTCTTCAACTAACCTGCTGCATTTGTTTAATAAGAAACACCTTCTCATAAATTGATTTTGGTTAGTTGAGATTCGTACTGTCTTCTATCAAATACAAAGAAGTTCAGGCATTTATAATTCCAGTAACCGCTTGCAGATTCAGGACCTCTATGTGGCAGTTCAAAGTCACTCCAGGTAACTGTTTCATCGGAGATTGTTATTTTAACAATAAAATCCCAACATCCCGCAACCCCACACTCGCATATAAAAATCGCTGATTTATCATCGTGGTAATCAAGATCTTCGTGAGTTATACCTAAGAAATGGTTTGAAGGGGAAAATACAACTGCAGGGGGAAGTCCTATATATTGTCCAGCAATACTTTTATCATATTGAATTTCAATCCGTTTAAGCACCTCAATGAGATTTTCGCCGTTAATGATTATCTTAACGTGTTCCATTCCTTCTTTATCCTTCATTACATTTAATGAAATTTGGTCCATTTGCAATAAACCCCTCCAAACAGTTTTTTTTTATATTCGTTTAAAAAGGTAATGAAATCCTATTCCACTAAACTGCTACTTTAGTTCAATAAGAAAATGGTTTTACTCCTTCTTGAAGTATAGCACCCGTTAGTTGAATAAGATTTATCTGTATTGGTCTAAGTGATATTGCCACAATTAATTGAATAAGTCACACGGTTTTTATTACAGTTTTTTGTATCGTTCATTATCCTTACTACTCTAAAAAAGTTTAAAACTAATTGATCAATAGATATATACCTTCCGGAAAAAGGAGTATGTTTTAGTCGGTTAGTGAAAAATCCTTTTTGATTTGTTCAATGCTCCTATTTGTTATTTCTGCAATGTAATCCAATAAATCATCATATTTTTCTCGATTATTTAGTTTTTTAAATTTCTCAACAAGACCCTCAAAACCTTTAAAATATTCACTATGATAACTTGAGTTGTTATAAATTTTAATAAATTCAAGATAATCTTTTGTATACATTTTATCTATAATTTGAATAAGAATATCATTCCAATTTTTAATTCTTTTTTTATGAATAGGATTTTTTACTCGCAATTCCTTATTTTCTTCATTTTTTATCTGTTGAATAAATTGTTCTACTTCAAGTATATATTGAAAAAGCTCATTCCTGTTTTGGCTATCCAATTCCATTAGTATTTTAATTTTATAATGATCATAACGCCCTTTCCTATGATGCAATTTTCCTTCAGTTTTGTTTGATTCTTTTTTCTTAGCAGTATTTTCTTTTATTACCTTTCCTCCAGCACCCAATAAACCTAATACTGCCGTAATTTCTTTGCGGTTTTCTTTAATTATTTTTCCTGCTTTTTTTCCACCTTCAATAATTGGTCCAATTGGAATTCTACCCATATGCCCCACCTTAATCTAAGAGTTAGATTTTATGTAATTAAATTCGACGTTGTAAAGACTGTTTCCTTCTTAAATTAACCTCCCCCGTTAGTTTAAGTGTAACATTTCACAATGGATTTTTGAGATCTACTTGATGTTTCAGATAAAAAAATAGAACCAGCAAAATGATTGTCTTGTTTAAGTAAAGCACCTGTTAGTTAAAGAATTTCACTTTAAATAGTATCAACTCTTATTGTTATTATCTCTTTTTTTATATTTTTCAAGCACGTCTTCAATTGTTAAACTTTCATTCACTCTTTCATTTACTCTTTCCCCGTTTTCTTTTTCGAGTAATTTGCCAATAGCTGAATTGTTAATTCCTTTTGTAACTGCTATCTGAATCACATAATATAATATAAGAAATCCAATAATCATAAACCCAATACTTATATATCCTTCCATAATTAACAATACCCTCCCAAGTAAATATTTTTAAATAGACTCCAACTAATCTGCGCTTTACTTGAATACGTTTGAAACGAATTGAGGTTCCAGTTTTAAACAAATGCCCCATTTGCTTGTTGAACTAACCCGCTGCGTTAGTTGAAGAAGAAAAAAGGCTTTACTCCTTCAGAAGGTAACCTTGTTAACGTTGAAAAAACGGACGTCATCGCTATTATCAGCTAACCAATGGTGAGATCGCGCGCATTTTAGAATCGTTTCTTGCGATTTCTCCACCTCCTGATGTGCATTCGTTAAAACAATCTAGCCAAGTAAAACTACTTCGGGAAGCCAGAACTTGCTATGACCACTTAGCAGGAAAATTAGGAGTCATTTAACCGATTCGATGTTGAACGCTGGTTATTTGGAAAAAGAAGAGAGAGAATTTGTAGTTACACCTAAAGGAGAACAATTTTTCTGATTTCGGCATTAATCTAGGTGAATTAAAAAGAAAACGCCGCTCATTTTCTCACACATGTTTAGACTGGAGTGAACGCCACCATCATCTTGGTGGCGTTTTAGAACACGGGCTTATTACACACTTTTTTGATTTAGGTTAGATAGTTCGAGTTCCATCTATTCGCGCTGTGAAAGTCACAGATAAAGGAAAAGTAGGGTTTAAACAAGACTTTAATATTAATATGTAATTTAGCGCTGAGAAAAACCCCTCCTTAGAAGACAGTTTAGGATAACTTTCTTTTTTCTGTACACTATGAGGGGCCATATAAGCGCTTGAACGCTTAGAACAAACTATTCATTTATTTATAAAGTTCTTTTAACTAGGTTATTTTTCTCCTGAAAAGTTCTATTTACAAGATAGATACCAATAATAATAAACAAGCCACCAACTATGAGAGAAGGGTATAACGTCTCCCCTAATAGTAACCAGCCAGATAATACACCGAAGAAAGGTGCCAAAAATAAATAGGCACTTGTTTTTCCTGGATCCCCCTTTTGTAAAAGATAATACCAGACGGCAAATTGAACAATAGAAGACATAATACTTAACCATAATAAAATGAACAATGAATTACTGTTCAAAATGAAGACTGGTTTTTCAAGAATAAAGCTGCCAAGTAAAAGTAGTAATCCACCAAAAAGCATCTGGTAAGCGGATAGAACCCACGTATTGAAAAGTGACCCCCATTTTTTAACTAATAATGTTGAAATTGACCAAAAAACAGCAGAAAGAATGCCAAAAAGAACGCCAATCTTTAATTCTATTTGCGCACCTACTGCAATACTTACCCCTACTAACCCTAAAAGAACACCAATCCATTGATAAAATTTATAGCGTGTTTTTAAAAATATGGTACCGAGTACAACAACAAGTAACGGGTTAGTGAATGTAAGAATTGAGGATTCACTAGCTGTAATGGTTCGTAAACTCAAGAAAATAAAACCCATAACACCTGCTGTTTGGAAAGTACCAATAATAAGCATCTTTATCCAGTTTCCTTTAGATACTGGGTGCGGTCTTCTTAAAACGATAACGATTACTGTCATTATGAATCCAGCAAGTGTGAAGCGTAATCCTGCTAATAACAACGGGGATGAATAAGACAAACCTATTTTACCTACAGCAAAAGAAGAACCCATTAAAGATGTCGTTAAGAGTATTAACAACGTAAATTTGAAAGTATTCATTTTTTATCTCCCTACATATTATACTGAGCTATCTGTGTCTATTATAACTTCTATACATTTCAGCTACGGTCGAAATATGGAATGCAAATGGAGATAAATTAAAAATGGTAAAATCCAAGTTGGTCGAATTGGCTTATTTGCTTGGGGAACCTTCACGTGCAGCAATGCTAATTTAATTTAATTTAATTTAATTTAATGAATTGGCGTTTCCATACTACTAGTGAACTTGCTTATAGGAGTGTTGTTAAACACAAAACGACAAATGCACTTCATAATCTTTTTGTCTTTTATTCCCTGAGAAAACCCCTCTCGATATGTTCTAATATAATTCCTTCCTTACTACGCTTTTTGTGTCAAAAGCGACATAAAAAGAATGTAATTTTCATATCGCTTATTCAACTAAACTGCCCCGTTAGTTCAATAAGAAAAAGCTACCTCTCAAGGCAGCCTCTTGCTCTGCTAAAGCACCCGTTAGCTTAACAATATTTCTTTTGATTAATGTCATTTTTAGATATTATGTCGTTTTTTTACATTTGGAAATTCACTGTTATTAATTTTGTTCCAAATTTTTAATGCACTTGGATAACAATTATTAATCGAATGTACTTCACTCACCGAAAACATTTTATCAAATACCTCATGTATCACTACTGCCAATTTTTCAACAGATGTTGCAGTTGCTAATAGCAATACAATGCGACTTATTTCTTGATCATATTCATCCTCAGATGTGTAACGTAAAAGGTGCTTCGGGTCCCAATCATTAATTACTTCTTTTACAATTTGGTAGTGGTTCATAATATCCCCTCTTTTAAAATACATTTTTAGTGATTTATTCTACACCCTTATTTAGCTAACCTGCCCAGTTAGTTCAAGAAAAAGTGCCACCACCAGACTTGAAGTAAAGCACCTTTTTTAATAAATAATTTACATATATTAACTTATTCAACACAATCGTAAAAAAACTTCTTCTTCAACTAACCTGCTGCGTTAGTTCAATAAGAAAAAAGAGTTGCAAAAGCAACCCATTATCTTTAACTAAAGCACTTTTTATACTGTTTTTAGAGCAAGTTTAACTGTCGTATTTATTTGCTCTTTAAACACACCATTTTTATCAATAGCTAATAATTCCTCTTTTAAATGTTTTTCAAATAAATCAACGTTTTCTCCTAGAAACCGTTTAGCACCAAATGAAGTAGAATAGTGATTTCCGATAATAGAATCCAGTGTCCATATCTGCTCATATGAAGGTATTTGATGAATTTCTAGGTCGAACTTTGAACCTGAAATAATTTCCTGATGGCTAACTGTTGGATGACTGTATGTAATATTCCCTGCTCTTCTTTCATTCCCATACCAATGTTTTACAACTTCTTGAACTGTCTGTTGCCAATGTAGAAGCATTTCATTAGGAGAGTAATTATCTATAATAGCTATTCCGCCACCAACAACTATCATTTCGTACAGACTTTCAAGAACTCGTGGTCTATCCATCCAGTGAAATGCCTTTGCAATAGTTACAAATCTAAAGGTCGTGTTGTTATTACGTTTATATTTTTCTACATCACCAATTAACCACTCTGTATTTTCAGCTCTAATTTCCTTACTGATTCTTTCAGCCTCCTGAATCATCTCAGGCTCTGTATCCAACCCTACGACTTTTTCAAACCAATCAGAGAACCTTAGTGATAATCGTCCATCACCGCATCCTAAATCCAGCATATTGCCATTCCCATCTAAAGAAAACTTATCTCTTAAATATCTGATTAAAGTAGCAGAATATAATGGTCTATATCGAGAATAATACCAAGCTGTACCTTTAAATAAATCGTCCCCATAATCTTTCATTGAATAATCCCCCTTAATTAGGCCCTTCGGTTGGAACATCAATCTGTATTCTAAATCTTCCTTATGGGGTACCGCAACATAGCTATCAAACTAACAAGACAAGAATTCCCTATTATCATTCATTTTATCTAATTACTTCCGAATAGCTTCTATTCAAAGTACTCGGCTCGTATCACCCAATATTCACGCTTCTTCAGTGAGGTTGGTGTTTATAATTTTGAGTACCAGGCTCTCATTAAATTCTAATTTGTGTGAGAGTCTAGTATCTATCGAGTCGCTTTCCACTATTCTTTCGTTAACCTTCCAGTGAAAATGGTTCTATAACTTTATTTTCATATGATGATAACACGATGTTAGTGGAAGGGGTACCGTAAAGCATGGATGCATCGATAAATTTTTCTAAACTTTTAACAGAATTAGTTGCTAATTTTACAATATAGCTTATTTCCCCTGCTACTCGGTAACATTCCAGTACATCAGGGTGGTTATGACAAAAATTTGATAATGCTTTACAGTCTTTTGACTCGAACAAAATAATAGCACTAATAGGACGGTCCATTTTTTTTACATCAACTTGAGCATGATAGCCTTCAATTACTTGTTGCTCCTCAAGTTTACGTACTCGTTCTATTACTGCTGGAGATGATAAGTGAACGACTTCTGCCAATTCTTTCATTGAAATTTTAGCATTTATCTGTAATTCTTTTACAATTTCTTTATCGATTTGATCCATAAACGTCATCTCCTTTTTTTATAAGTTAGAATAACCTAAATTCCTTATAATTTAAAGTTAAATAAATAGATATCCTTTTTATACTTATATAAACATTCGCTTTGCTCTACTAAAATGGTGCATAGGGAGGTGATTGAAACAATGAAAAAAATATTATTACTATTAGCAGATGGTTTCGAAGCAGTAGAAGCAAGTGTATTTACAGATGTGCTTGGTTGGAATAAATGGGAAGGTGATGGTTCGACGGAAGTTGTGACAGTAGGTCTTCGAGAAAAACTAACTTGTACGTGGAATTTCACTGTTTTACCCGAAAAAACAATAGAGGACATTCAATTAGAGGAATTTGATGCACTTGCAATTCCAGGTGGATTTGAAGAAGCAGGCTTTTATAAAGACGCATTTAGTGAGCCATTTTTGAATGTGATAAAGTATTTTCATAAAAATCAAAAACCGATTGCTAGTATTTGCGTTGCATCGCTTGCACTTGGTAAAAGTGGCATTCTTAATGGTAGAAATGCCATTACTTATAATCATCCAACAAGTATTAGAAAAGAGCAGCTAAAGAACTTTGGTGTAAACGTACAAGAGGAACCCATTGTTCGCGATGGACATATCATCACCTCGTCAAACCCCAGCACGGCTTTTGATGTTGCCTTTTCATTACTTGAAATACTAACGTCTAAAGAGAACGTTAAACATGTAAAAGATCTAATGGGTTTCTATTAAAGGTACAAGGTTCTTGAAATATTTGAGAACCTTGTACCCCAATTAACGAGAAGAGTTGGAAAGCATATGAAAAAGATTCATTACAGCTGGATTATTTTAGCGGTTGCATTTTTCTCTATTATTGTCGCAGGCATTGTGCGATCCTCATCGGGTGTTTTTATTGAACCCTTTGAACTTGAGTTTGGATGGAGTCGTCCAGCCATTTCATTTGCCTTTGCAGTAAGCTTAATTTTATATGGCTTCTCAGGTCCTTTTATGGCAGCTTTTGTTGAAGTTTTCGGATTAAAACGAGTAATGCTGTATTCAATGCTAACGATGACGGTTGGTCTTGCTTTAACCTTTGTCATGCAAACTGAGTGGCAGTTGGTATTAATCTGGGGTGTCATGATTGGTATTGGCTCCGGATTATTTTTATCCGTATTAAGTACTCAAATAGCGAATCGCTGGTTCGTGAAACAACGCGGTCTTGCAGTCGGAATATTAACTGCTAGTACGGCAACTGGACAATTAGTGTTATTGCCAGTATTAGCTGCAATAATCAGTAAAAATTCTTGGCGCTATGCAACTGGGCTCATCTTCATACTTAGTATTTTGATGTTCATCATAATCGCACTTTTCATGAAAAACTCACCAAAAGAAAAAGGGATTCTACCATACGGGCAGGTGGATGAAAAACAAACGCCTAAAGAGACGAAAAACCAACAAAATCCATTCAAATTAGCTTTAGGTACACTGATGGAAGGCTTGAAAGTAAAGGAGTTTTGGCTTCTTGCTGGGAGTTTCTTCATCTGTGGCTTGTCTACTAGTGGATTAGTTGGAACGCATTTTATCTCCTATTGTATCAGTTTTGGAATACCGGTTGTAACAGCTGCTTCAATGCTATCATTTATGGGGATTTTTGATTTAATAGGTACGACATTATCTGGCTGGTTATCAGATCGAATTGATAATCGTTGGCTCCTATTTTGGTATTACTCATTACGTGGCATATCACTACTATTTTTACCATTTGCTTTAAGTCAAGGTTCTTATGTATGGCTAGTTATTTTCTCTATTTTTTATGGCTTAGATTGGATTGCCACTGTCCCTCCTACAATTGGATTAGCAAGACGTACATTTGGATTAGAAAAAAGTACTTTAATGTATGGCTGGATTGTCGCAGCTCATCAGGTAGGAGCAGGAGTTGCAGCGTATGGTGGTGGTGTTATTTTTAATGTATTCGGTTCATATCAATGGGCATTCCTCCTGGCAGGAGGCATGTGTGTATTAGCGAGTTTATTCGTCATTATGTTGAAAAAACATCAGCCGAAGCTAGAAGTGATGTAGTCTATACTATTATATGTTGCGATTCTCAGACTCTATATTGTGATTAGGAGCAACTACATTACGATTTGAGGTCCTATCTTGCGATTTGCACATATATTCAAAAAAACAGGTGGAGAAAAATGATACGTTTTCTCCACCTGCTTTTATATAAGAGTAGTTATCTTGAACCTGGTCTCTTGCCTTCTAAAATAAGAATATTGATATTATCAATTAACTGAGGGAGCTCACTCATCGTTTGAATTCTAAAATCAGCACCGTTTAGTATATATAAAAGGAGATATTATAATATATGGAAGATAAATTAAAAGTTCAATAATAAATATGATTAGGAAGATTACTTTGTATTTATTTTCTATCTTCTGTCTTTTAGGAATCTCTAAAACAGAGTGTTTCTATCACTTGAACAATTTTTACATTTGCTACATTCTAGAACGTTATTTATTACCATTTAATTACTCCTTATGTTAATTCTTTAATTGTAAGCATTGTTAAAAAGATATACTATAGATTTATAAAAATTATCTAAATTTAATTTAATAAATGAATCGGTTAGGCCAGAAAGTTTAGATACACATGGCTGAATTCGTGTCTGATATTGAACATACGGAGAAAACCACCTACGAAAATGATAAGGTACCATTTTCATAGGTGGTTTATATTGTCTTTATTATTTAATGGAGCTATGTCCTTAAGCCATTATTTTTGGTTTTCTTTGTTCTAAAAACGGTTCTTTGCTTTCTATTTCTTCGCCCGTTTCAATATCAATAAATGTACTTGTTTCATTAAACCATTGGTCTGGTGCTTTATGTCCCCAGAACGTTTGACGAAGTGGATCATTTAAATCCCAACGTTTCGGCTTTAAATCTGGGTCACTAGTTAAATAATCACCTGTATAAAGCTCTATACGATGACCATCTGGATCTCTCAAATACAAGAAGAAAGCATTGGATAAACCGTGTCGACCAGGTCCTCGTTCAATCGAATTAGCATACCCCATACTCGCTAATACATCACAGCAATCAAGCACGCTTAATCGATCTGTTAGAGTGTATGCGAAGTGGTGTAATTTTGGTCCGGGACCACTCATAAATGCTTGGTCATGAACAGTAGGTTTTCGATATAGCCATGCAGCCCACAAATTCCCGTCTTCTGTATCCGTATACTCAGAGCATAAAAAACCTAATTCCTTCACAAAGAAATCATAGGCTGTTTGAACATGGGGTACTGCACAATTTACATGATCTATTCGCTGAATTTTTGCCCCATGATAAAGGTCATAACGTTGCAGCATTCGGTCAACGGTAGTCATTTCGGCAAAAAATTCTAGGGGGATGCCTGATATATCGTGGACTCGAAGGGTTCTACCCATTGCATGTTGTTTCCCCTTTTCCATCCATTTTGTTTTCAAGCCCTTAGAAATAAAAAGCTTTTCAATTTCATCCAGATCCTTTTCTTTTTCAACCTTATAACTGAGTACTTCTACTACGGCTTTATCCGCTTTTTTCAACAGTAAACTATGATGTGAGTGCTCTTCTAAACCTCTTAAGTATATATGATTTTCATCGCTTTCTGTTTCAATCATGCCTAATCCATCCACATAGAACTTTCTTGATACTTCCAAGTCCACTACATGAAGAACAGTTCTCGCGATACGAATGATTGAAAAATCCATCGTTTTCACCATTCCTTCCTCTATTTTTTCCCGAATTGCTGTATATGATGATCAGCAATGGAAATATGAATAATTTTCTGTTCCGTATAAAAACCGAAACCGTAATGTCCACCTTCTCGTCCGATTCCAGAGGATTTGGAACCGCCAAAAGGTGTTCTTAAATCACGAACGTTCTGTGCATTCACCCAAAGCATTCCAGCTTCGACCCTATGCGCAACACGATGTCCTCGCTTAATATCATTCGTCCATACATAGCCCGCAAGACCATATTCGACTTCGTTTGCTAACTTAATAGCTTCTTCCTCATCTTTAAATGTCAAAACAGTTAGTACCGGTCCAAAAATTTCTTCTTGAGAAACACGCATGTTGTTTTTAGCATTTAATATAATCGTCGGTGCTACAAAGTTCCCTCTAGCAAACTCCATTGGGATGTCACCAGTTACAACTTCAGTGCCTTCTTCTTTTGCAATTTCTAAGTAGCTTTTCACTTTACTAAAATGCCCTCTATCAATCAGTGGCCCTACTTCCGTATTTTCATCTAACGGGTCACCAACTCTAATATTAGAAACACGTGTTTTTAAAGCATCAATGAATTTATCTTTAATACCTACTTGTAAAAATAACCGTGAGTTCGCAGTACATCTTTCACCGTTAAAAGAATAGATTCCCCACACACAAGCATCTAAAGCACGATCGAAATCGGCATCTTCAAATACGATAATTGGCGATTTACCACCAAGTTCCATTGAGCAGCTTTTAAGTGTATCGGCACTATTTTTAATGATAGTAGAACCAGTTTTTGTTTCTCCAGTGAATGAAATTAGCTGAACATCAGGATGTTTAACAAGCGCATCACCTGCTATTTCGCCAAATCCATGAACAACATTGAAAACACCTTTTGGAAGATCAGCCTTGTGAATCACTTCAGCTAATAGATTCGCTGAAAGTGGAGAAAGTTCTGCTGGCTTTAACACAACAGTATTACCAGTTGCTAATGCCGGCGCCACTTTCCATGTTTCTAACATGAAAGGAGCGTTCCATGGTGTGATTAATCCTGCAACTCCTACAGGTACATTAATCGTGTAGTTGATAAATTCATCATCTACTTGATAGGCATCTCCAACTAAGCGATTTTCCACCATACGCGCATAAAATCTAAAGTTTTCTGATGCGCGGCTCACCATTTTTCTAGTTTGACTAATGGGAAGTCCCGTATCAAGTGCTTCTAAATAAGCAATTCTTTCTATTTCTTCATCAATCAAATCTGCAATACGATAAATGTACGATAGTCTTTTACTCAATTTCATTGTTTTCCAAGGCCCGTGATCAAAGGCTTCACGCGCAGCTGCAACTGCTTTATTTATGTCATCCGTTTGACCTTCAGCAACTTCATTAATTTGTTCATTAGTAAATGGATTCATATTTTTAAATGTACTTCCACTTAATGCGGAAGTGAATTCTCCATTTATATATAGAGATATATCCTTTTGTGTTTCGTGTTTCAAAGAAATTAACTCATGGGAGGATACCATACTATCATCACCTATTTTCTTAAGATAATTTTGTAGTGATTTATTTTACAGCTGCTTCCTTCGGCAAAATATCAAGTTCTATAAGTGTTTTACGTACTTCCTCTTGTATTTCAGTTGAAGGTAATCCTAAAGGTAATCGAAGTTTCGGCGTGATTTTCCCCATCATACCTAGTGCTACTTTAGCTGGAGCTGGATTAGTGTCTTTGAAAAGTACGTCATTTAATGGCATTAATTCGAAATGAAGGTCTTGTGCTTTTTTAACGTCTCCTGTTTCCCATGCGTTGTATAGTTCTGCTACTTTTACTGGCTCTACATTTGCTGTGGCACTAATAAATCCAGCACCGCCAATTGCTAGCATAGGGTAGCAAAGTAGTTCAATTCCAGAGAACAGAAGGAAGTCTCTACCACAGTTTAGGAGTACTCGGTTTACGTGTTCGAAGTCTTTATTTGCTTCTTTTACTCCAATAATATTTGGACAATCTTCTACTAAACGTTTCATCGTACTAACTTCCATATTTACCGCTGATCGACCTGGTATATTATAGATAATAATAGGGATTTTAACGGAATCAGCTACTGTTTTAAAATGTTGATAAAGTGCTTCTTGGTTTGGTCTATTGTAGTAAGGGACGATAACCATAGCAGCATCAGCACCTAATTCTTCTGCATACTTTGTTAACTCCATTGTTTCATCATGATTAGTAGAGCCAGTGCCGGGTGCAAAAAATACCCTACCACCAATCGTTTCTTTCGCTAGAGCCATTACTCTTTTTCTTTCTTCGATTGTTAGTGAACTTGGTTCACCACTTGTTCCCGTTACAGAAATTCCATGACTTCCACTTTCTATTTGCCAATCAATTAGATCAATGAATGCCTTTTCGTCAATCTCGCCACTTTCCGTAAATGGTGTAACGACAGGACAAATGGACCCTCTTAACTTCTTTTTAGCTTCTTCGTATGCCAATAGAATCTGCTCCTTTTAAGTAAACTTCTTTCATCTATTTAGTCTAGGTACCAACCATTGTTATTCCTGTAATTCTTTTAGTTCCCTATACTTCCCTTGACTAAATAATAGTGGATCTTTTTGTTCAATCTTAACGCCAGTAACCTGACCGATAAAAATCGTATGGTCTCCTACTACATATTCGCTATGCAGTTCGCATGTAACAACAGCTAATGTATCTTCTAAAATCGGCAATCCATTATAGGTAACGAATGTTATTTCAGTTTCTGATTGAAGCTGACCCGAAAATTGTTTCGATTCTTTTAATTGATTTGACGATAAAATGTTAATAGCAAATTTCTTTGAATCTTTTATATGCTGGTGCATCTTTGCGTTTGCTCCAATACTAACTGCGATAAGCTTAGGATTTAAGGAAACCGACATAAATGCATTTGCAGTCATGCCATGCACAACATCAGCTACTTTTGTAGTAATAACTGTTACACCTGTTGCAAAACTGCCCATCACATTTCGGTACAGACGATCATCTATTTCGTTGTTTATTTGGTGCATAATCCCTTCTCCTTTCAACTAATATGAAGAGCATGAAAAGCTTAAAATATTCCGGCTTCTTTTTTCGTTTTATTTAAAAAGTTCGTAACCATGTCTTTATAAGGTTGTTTATCGAATCCATCATAATAAGCATTTGACATTCTCACTGGATCTCCAAAGAAATAGTATTCGTAGAGTGCTTGACGATTACCGAACGCACTTATGGAAATATCCCAAGCTAAGCGGAATAGTTGTACTCTTTCTTCACCATTGATATTTGCACCTTGAGTGTAACGATGTACTAATGGACCAACATCTGTATTGCTGAAATCGGATTCAGTTGGAAGCGCCATTAATCCTGATGCACCTAGAATTTTTATGATTTCATGCATACGCTGATACATTTTTGGGAACCAGTTGCGCGCTGCATTTAATGGTTCAAAGTCTGGCGTCATATTGCCATATTGATCAATTTTTGCATTGTGTTCAGATTTATATAGGTGAGAGCGTAACACTTCTAAAATAACCATAATTTCACTTGCTTTTTCTTTTACATGCATGAATTTATCAATACCAATTGCCTCCATCATACTGATGACTACACCTAAAATGAACTCTGTTTTTACGACATTTTTAGAAATAACTTGATGCGTCATATGGATAACTGCATTAGTCTCGGCATACGTACGATTACAAATATCAGTACTCTCACACACAAAAATTCTTTCCCACGGGACAAGTACATCTTCAAATGAAATGATTGCATCACTCTCATCAAACCGAGCGCCTAGTGGATGGTCCCATTTGCTTTTACCATAGTCAAAGGATTCACGGGATAGAAATTTTAAACCAGGAGTATTATTTGGGATTGCAAATGCAAATGCAAATGGATCGTCTATAGTTCCAGGTGTTCTATTTATAGTAGAAGGGAATACAACGATCTCATCCGTAATCCCGCCTAATGTTGCCAAAAGTCGACAGCCATTTACGATTATTCCGTCTGGAGTCTTTTTCGTAATACGCGCGGAAAGATAAGGATCTTTTTGTTCAGACTGCGTTAACATGGATCGATTCACTTGTGGGTGAATTAATGTATGAGTTAAACTAATGTCGTTTTCACGAGCATATTCATAGTAGTCTGATGCATTTTTAGCAAATTGGTCACTTCCTCCACCTTCTTGTGCAAAAAATTGGTTAGCAGTACCGAATGCCATAATACTTGTATTTAAATAATCTGGAGAACGTCCCATCATACCACCAGAAAAAGTTGCCCATTCGGTATGCATTTCACGTCTTTTGAACAGATCTTCTTTCGTTTTAGGAGTAATGAATGAAAGCCCAACTTTTTTTCCGGATGTAGGTGAGGTATATAGCATTTTTTCTTGTTTCTCATGTTGCAAATCGTAAAGACCTGCTACGCTTTCTACAACATTTTTAAATGCTGGGTGTGTCGTTACATCGTCTACTTTCTCTCCGTGAATCCATACTTCCGTTTTCCGATTTTTTATACCTTCTATATATTCTTTTCCAGTTCGTGCACCCATCCTATTCCCTCCTATTTTCGGATAAATATTTCCAATTTATCTTCATTTTTATACTAGTTACTTCACTCTATTGAACTAGACGATTACTACTTATTTATAAATCTAGCGTGAATATTATTATGTTTATAAGTACCTGCTTCACTAAATTCGATCAGTTCCATGGACAATGCTAGATACCTATTTTCCATCAATTGGGAGAAGTGTTCCTTCATTATTTCAAATATTGTAGAACACACTTCTTTTTTTATTTCCTCCGAACGACCGGCACCAATTTTTAAGACTGCATGAACGAAAGCATCATCTTCCGTACCATCAGCCACTCTGTACTCATTTAGTTCAATCGCTCTTGAACGGATTCCACCAATTGGAAAAACATTATTCTGTGTAATGAGCACGTTATGAATTTCCTCAAACAACTTTCCAAGATTCGCCTCATCCTTAATATTATCCGTATACTCGACAATAAAATGTGGCATATAGACCCTCCTTTTCGCACTATCGATTTGTAAAGGCCTCATCCCCGATAATCGTATTTACCAAGCGACCAATTCCTTCTATTTCTGTGACGACAACATCTCCGACTACTGTATTAACCGATCCTTTAGGAGTACCTGTTAGAATGACATCATTTTCACTCAACGTCATAAAGCTACTTAAATATTCAATAATTGATGGAATATCAAAAATCATATCCGCTGTTGTTCCTTCTTGGACTAATTCGCTATTAACATGTGTTGTTAATCTTAGATTCATCGGATCGGCAATATCCATAACGTCGACTAACCATGGTCCTAATGGTGTACATGTATCTCGATTTTTCACCCGCAAGTTGGGACGGTAGTAGTTTTCTAAATAATCTCTTATCGCATAATCATTGGCGACACTGTAGCCTTTTACATATTTATAGGCATCTTCTTTTTGGACATTTCTAGCTGTTTCTCCGATAATTACAGCTAATTCACACTCACAATGCATATAAGTAACATCTGCTGGGCGACGTGTATATGCTTGGTGACCTATCAACGTATTTGGTCCTTTCAAAAAGACAAGGGGGTCTGATGGTGCATCAAATGAAAGCTCTGCTGCATGATCCGCATAGTTAAGCCCTAATGCAAACACTGTTCGAGGCTCTATCGGCGTAAGCCACATTATTTCCTCTTCTTTGACTACTCGACCATCCGCTAATTTGAGTTGATTTCCCCATTCAATTGCTTCATGGATGGCACCCCCATATGCTACTCGTGCTCTTCTCATATTGGCTTCCTCCATTTTGACTCGCTTTCATCAACAATTACGTTTTTTAAGCTACCAATACCGTCAATTTCAATTCGAATTTTATCTCCTACCTTTGCTTGCGGTGCGTCTTCAGGGACACCTACGAGTAACACATCTCCTGGATTTAATGTCATAAACTCGGTCACATCCGCAAGTAACCGTGAGACGGAACGAACTAAATTGGATGTTGAATTTTCTTGCTGAAGTTTATCATTAATGAATACGCGGATTGATACGTTATCTGGATTTTCTACTCCATGACGATCGATAATCCATGGCCCAATTGGACAGAAACCATCTCTTGCTTGAAAATGAATTGCTGGCCGATATAAGCTATCATGCGGTATTCGAACATCGTTTACGATCGTGTACCCTGCCACATAAGATAATGCAGTAGATTCATCCACAGCTACTGCTTTCTTACCTATTACTATTCCGAGAGCCGCTCCCATTTCTAATTTCGATATCCCTACTGGCATCGGTATTGAACCACCATAACAATTGAACGTATTCACAGGTTTTATATAAAGGACAGGAGCGATTGGAGGCGAAAAATATGGTTCGTTATTTACATCATCACCTAATCTTTCAAGTTCACCTTTAAAATTCAGCATTGTCCCATAAACAGTTCCTGTAATCGGGTTGTCAAACTGGATTTCATTCGGTATTAACTCGTAGTCCTCTATCACAACAGTATTCTTATGTGTATTCACTTCCGCTTTTATTAATCCGGGTTCCCCCAACACTTTAAAACTAGCTCGGCTCATACGCTTCACTCCTTTTTCCATCGTGCTAACAATTTATTTCCTAAGAAATACTATATGAAAAACGTAAGCTTCTAAGTCTACTAAAGCTTTGAATTGGAGTATTTACAGATAGAAATTAAAAAAGGCGCTTTTCTTGTAAAATGAAGTCCTGAAACCGCAAAGTAGTGGAAAAGCGCCTTAAGCTTCGAAACACAGAAACAGATTATTAAACGGATAACAATGCTTTATCACTAGTTAATTTCTCGCCACGAATGCGTTGGAATTCGTCCATTAGTTTAGCAATGGTTAGTTTTTTCTTTTCCTCTGCTTCAATTTCTAGAATGATTTGTCCTTTATCCATCATAATAAGCCTGTTCCCGAGGTCTAACGCTTGTTGCATATTATGTGTGATCATTAGCGTAGTAAGCTGATCCTTTTCAACGAGCTGCTTTGTTAAATTAGTAATAAGTTCCGCTCGTGATGGGTCGAGTGCAGCAGTATGTTCGTCCAGAAGTAAAATAGATGGTTGCGTAAATGTAGCCATCAAAAGAGAAAGCGCTTGCCTCTCCCCTCCAGAAAGCATTCCTACTTTTGCATTCAACCGATTTTCCAGGTTTAAATGAAGTGTTTCAAGTGATGTCCGGAACAACTCTCGTCGCTTCTTATCAACTCCATTTTTTAATCTACGTTTTTTGTTTCGCGAATAAGCCATCGCCAAGTTTTCCTCGATGGTCATCGTAGGTGCAGTTCCAGCCATTGGGTCTTGAAATACCCTTCCTATCATTTGTGAACGTTTATATTCCGGCATTTTTGTAACGTTTTTATTTGCTATTTCAATTTCACCAAAATCAGGAGTAAGAGCGCCAGAAATCATATTCAGCATCGTCGATTTTCCGGCACCATTGCTACCAATCACAGTCATGAAATCTCCAGGGTTTAACGTTAGATTAATTTGATCTAAGGCAATTTTTTCATCTGGTGTTGACTCATTAAATAATTTATTAATCTGACTGAGCTTTAGCAATGGCATTTCCCTCCCTCAAGAGCAAGTGTTCATGTTCCATTTGCCGTTCCGCATGGCGTTTAGCTTTTCTATTTTTTTCCCGCCTCTTTTCAAAGTATTGCGGTAAAATCAACGCGCAAATTACAATAACAGCAGTAATTAATTTCATATCTCCTGTATCAAGCAAATCTACTCTAAGTGCGAGACCTAGTACAATTCTATAAATAATCGCTCCCGCAATTACAGCAAAGGTTGTTCGCAATATCGTTTTCGTACCAAATACCGCCTCACCAATAATGACTGAAGCAAGTCCGATAATAATCATTCCGATTCCCATTCCGATGTCCGCAAACTTTGCATATTGAGCAATAAGTGCGCCTGAAAAAGCAACTAGGGCATTTGAAAATCCAAGACCAACAATTACAAGTGTGTCTGTATTAGCAGATAAACTTCGAATCATTTTCTTGTTATCACCAGTAGCTCTAATTGCAAGACCTACTTCTGTTTTTAAAAACCAAACGACGATAAACTTAATGAGTAAAACGATAATGATCATGATGAACAATGTACCCCAGGTGGCTGGCAAGTATTGAACTCCCATCATGCTGAAAAATTGATTGATGGTACTATCAATACCTAACGAACTCCAAAAAGTTTGGAATTGAATAAATATTGTTTCGGCATTTAATAACGGTATATTCGGACGACCAATGGAATTTGCAGAAGTCAGCCCCATTATGCGTAGATTAATAGAATACAAAGCTATCATCATCAATATTCCAGATAATAGTGCATTTATTTTTCCTTTTGTATGTAGGAAGCCGGTTACACATCCAGCAAGAAATCCGATAACTATAGCAACTGCCGTAGCAGCTGCCGGATGATATCCTAGGACAATCATCGTGGCAGCAACTCCGGCTCCTGTTACAAAACTCCCGTCAACTGTTAAATCTGGAAAATCTAAAACTCGGAATGATAAATACACGCCAAGTGCCATTATTGCATAGATGATTCCTTGTTCTACTGAGCCAAACATTGCTAAAAACATGTAGAATCAACTCCTATTTATTCACTAAACTCGGCTTTCCATTCGTCTTTTACGTCAAGTCCTAAGGTAGAAGCTGTATCTTTATTCATTATCAATTTAAGCTTTTGAGGAATTTGAACAGGCAAGTCAGCTGGTTTACTTTCCCCTTTTAAGATTTTGATAGCCATTTGTCCTGCTTCGTATCCAATGTCAAAATATTCAAAGCCGTATGCTGCAAGACCTCCTCGTTTAACGGAGTCAAATTCGCCTACCATCATTGGAATTTTATTTTCATTTGCTACTGAAATTACAGATTCAAGAGCGGAAACAACTGTGTTATCTGTAATGATATACATCGAGTCTACTTTACCAATCAATGATTCTGTAGCTTGTTTCACGTCTGCAGATGTTGCTACAGAAGCTTCCACTACAGACATATTCATATCTTTCAACATTTCTTTTACTGCATCTACTTGAGCACGAGAATTTTGCTCTCCAGAGTTAAACACCATTCCAACATTTTTTGCTCCCAATTCGTCTTTAAGGAACTTCATAGTATTGGTAATTGCATCCGGATGAGCATCAATTGTGCCAGTTACATTACCACCAGGTTTTTCCATAGAGTCTACAAGCTCAGCTCCAACTGCATCTGTTACTGAAGTGAAAACGATAGGGATTTCTGATGTAGCACTAGCTACTGCTTGAGCACTCGGTGTTGAGTTTGCAAAAATTAGATCTACATTTGCACTAACAAGATTCGTTGCGATTGTCGTATTAGAACTATTATCACCTTGAGCGTTTTGAACCTCATATTCCGCATTGATTCCTGCATCTTCTAAAGCCTTTTTAAAGCCATCGAAAGCCGCATTTAGTGAAGGATGTTCAACAATCTGAGTAACGCCTATTTTATATTTCTTCGAAGATGCCTCTTTTTCCCCTCCATCACTACATGCCGCAAGAATTAACGTAGAACTGAAAATAACAGCCAACATTTTTTTCCAACCGTTCTTCATTACAATTCCCCCTCTTTTACTCCATTTTATTTAGTATTTATTTGAATCTAATGTAAAAAAACGTGAGCATTTTTAACTGACTCAATATACAATCAATTTCACCAACAGGAATATAGCCTTAAAATCCGAACAAGATTGATTTACGCTACAGTCGGAAGCTTTACGCGGGCTTGGCTTCAGCCGCTTCCCTCGCTAGGCTCAGTCCAGGTCTTCAGCTCAAGCTTTTCCCGCTGGAGTCACCGCCTTCCGCTTCAATCAACAAAAATAAAATTTCGCATTTACTAGCAATAACATTTTTTTATATAAAATTTCGCTTTATAAATAAAAATGGTAATAAATTGACTCAAATATGAAAAATTACAATATTCAGTCTTTTATTTTCGTAAAACGGTTAGTAACTTTTATGAAATCTTCGTTAAGTCTTTCTTTTTCATCGGTGAAGTATGAATTGCTTGTCCAACTAAACCCTCTACTACTTCAAGTAGTCCTTCATTGTATCCCGGATGCGCATAGTGTGGAAAAATAATATCTTCTTCTTTGGCTGCCATTTCAAGCAACTGGACAAAGGAGCCAGACATTTCTACTGCCCCTTCTCCTATCATATGAATGCCTTGTATTATTTCAGTTGTTGAATCTGAAATAACTTTAATAAATCCATCTTTTTTCCCAGTAATTGTTGCATAACCATTACCACCAAGAGCAAATTGGCTAACACGAATATCTATCCCTATATCACGTGCACTTTGTTCCGTTAGCCCCACTGAAACGACTGGTGGAATGGTATGTGCAACAACTGGCATAAATGTCAGATCAACTTCTGTTTGTATTCCAGCAATGGATGCAGCTGCAGCTTTTCCTTGTTTAATAGCTTTTCCAGCGAGCATAGGACCACCAGTTATATCACCAATTGCATATATAGAAGGGATCGATGATTTCATATCTTTGTCAATCTTAATAAATCCTTCTGAGGTAAGTTCAATTCCGAAGCGGATTATTCCTAGCTCCTCCAAATTAGGCTTCCTTATTTCCGAAACAAATAGATGAGATCCACTAATTGTCTCTACTTCATTTCTATCCGATATAAAGGTAATAGAAATATCTTCTTCAGTCTCATGTTTTGCAATGAAATCTACTTCTTTATACATTTTTATTTTTCGCTTTTTAAACAAGCGAGTTAATTCTTTATTTAGAGATTCATCGAAAGGAAGACCTATTTTACCATCTATTAAAATACTGACATGAGCCCCTAATACCGCAAAGCTAGAAGCAATCTCAAGTGCAATATAATCTTGCCCTCTTACAATGAGATGCTCTGGAATCTTATCCATCTTATATATTTCATGCGCCAATAAAACCCTTGGATCTTTCTCTTTCCTAACATCAGGGGTTATCGGGTTACTACCAGTTGCAATAATGAGTTGCTCAAATGTATAAATATCGAATTGATGTCCATTTTCTACTCCGATTTTATCAACAGATAGGAATGTAGCTTTTCCACGTATAATTTCGATTTTATTTTCCTTACACAAACCTTCTACACCTGACCTAAGCTGATTAATAATATTCGATTTATAAGAGCTTAGCTTTTTGAAATCAAAGAGCATTTCTGAACTTCCAATTCCAAGGCTGTTTAGATGAGCGGTTTCTGATAATTTTGATGCTGCATGTGTAAAAACTTTGGAGGGAATACAACCATTATTCAAACAGACCCCCCCCATATCAGCCTGTTCAATTAACGTGACCGTAAGACCAAGCTGTGCAGCCCGTATGGCAGCACTGTAGCCACCTGGCCCTCCCCCAATAACTATAAGATTCCGCTCTTGACTGATTTCTCCAACAACCATTTTATATCAACTCCAACATCAGTTTATGTGGCTGTTCAATCAAACCTGCAAAGCGGTTCGTAAATTCAACTGCCGTAGCGCCATCCGCTACACGGTGGTCAAACGCCATAGAAAATGTCATAATATGGCCAATTACGATTTCATCATGAGAATTGACAATTGGTTGTTTTTTCGTTTTGTGAAAAGCAATCAGAGCGGTTTCAGGATAGTTGATAATTGGGGTAGCTCCTGTACTTCCTAAAGGTCCAACATTACTCACTGTAAAGGTACTATTTTGCATTTCAAATGGTTGTAGTTTACCTGCAATTGCTCTTTCAGTTAACCCTTTGACCTCTTTGTTAATCTGTTTAATTGATTTCTTATCGACATGATGAATAACCGGGACCATTAAACCACTTTCTGTGTTTGTCGCGATACCGATATGATAGTTTTTCTTTAGTAGTATCCTGCTATTTTCTTCATCGAGTTCCGCATTGAATATAGGGAATTCCTTTAATGAAATAACAAGTGCTTTAATAAGAAATGCTGGGACACTGATTGATTCTCCAGATGCTTTCATTTGCTCTTTCAATTCAAGTAAGTTTGTCATATTGACTTCGTCAAAATGAGTGACATGGGGAATTGTAAAGAGTGATTTCGTCATCTTTTCTGCAATCTTTTTGCGAATCCCTTTAAAAGGAATTTCATCGGGTATTTCTTGAGAAAATACTGTTTGCTTTTCATCCTTTACTGATTCCTCAGTTGATTGTATTCCTTTCAAGAATCGAAAAACATCTTCCTCTGTTACTCTTCCAGATGGATCTGTAGCACGGACGTCTTCAATATTAATGTTATTGTCGCGTGCAATTTTGCGTGTGTATGGAGTAGCAAGCACTCGTTTATAAGTCATCGGATGAGCTTTTTCTTCATTGTTATTCGTAGTCTTCCCTTTCATTTCTGAAACTGGATTCATTTCTACATGTAATTTTTGTTCCGTCCGTACAGATTCATCGGATTCAATGTAGAGTAAACTTGTTCCGACCTGTACAACTTCACCTTCATCAATACGAATTTCTTTAACGATGCCTGAGCAAGGAGAAGTAAGTTCAGCAACCATTTTGTCTGTTTGTACTTCTACAAGTGGTTGATCAGTCATAACCGAATCTCCGACCTTCACTAAGTAATGAAGTACTTCTCCTTCGGTCATTCCTTCCCCGACATCATGCAGCTTTACTTCGAGCATTCCATATCCTCCTTAAAAATGAACCACTTTTTCAATTCCCTCAACGACACGTGCCGGTGTTGGTAGATAATGTTCTTCTAATGCAAAGAATGGTACCGGTACGTCAAATCCCGTAATTCGTTCAATTGGAGCTCGTAAATAAAGGAAGGCTGTATCGTTAATAATCGACACGATATCATTACCTAATCCTCCAGTATTTTGAGCTTCATGAATAATAACTGCTCTTGTTGTCTTTTTTACAGAGTTAGCTATTATGTCACGATCAATTGGATACAATGTTCTTAGATCAATAATTTCACAACTAATTCCCTTTTGCGCAGCCAATTCAGCTGCTTTCTCTGCAATCGATATCATTGCTCCCCAAGCAATTAGTGTTACATCCGTACCTTCACGCACAATTTTTCCTTTACCAATTTCCACCGTATATTTTCCAACAGGTACTTCTTCTCTCTTCGAACGATAGTTTTTCATAGGCTCCAAAACCAATACTGGATCAGGATCTTCCATGGCAGCAATTAACAATCCTTTTGCATCGTAAGGATTTGAAGGACAAACGACCTTAATGCCAGGCATATGTGTGAATAAGGTTTCAGTACTATCAGAATGTATCTCGGGTGCGCGTATTCCAGCCCCGTATGGTGCTCGAATAACCATTGGCACTGTAAAACGGGACATCGAACGCATTCGAATTCGTGAGACATGTGTCATGATCTGCTCGTAAGCAGGATAAATAAAACCGAGGAATTGGATTTCTGCAATCGGTCTAAAACCGTTAACCGCAAGACCAATTGACGTTCCGATAATCCCTGCTTCTGAAAGTGGAGTGTCTACTACTCTATCATCACCAAATGTTTCTTGCAGTCCTTCAGTCGCTCGGAATACGCCGCCGTTCTTACCAATATCTTCTCCCAAAATAATGGTTCGATCATCCTCTTCTAACAGGAGTCGCATACCATCATTAATTGCTTGAATTAAAGTCAACTGCTTTGTCGTTTCATTTTTTGTGACTGACTCTTTTATTTGTGCCATTCATTACCGCCTCCTTAGATGTGCAAGGTACGATTCTTTTTGTTCAACAAGTTGGGCTGGCATTTCAGCATATACATGATTAAAAACGTCTTCTAAGTTCGGCGGAGGAAACTTTTCCATTTCTTCAACTGCCGCTTCAACTTCACTGCTCGTTTTATCATTAGTTGCTTGGATCCATTCATCATTCCAATAGCCGTAATTTTTCATAAACAGTTCTAATCTTGTTAATGGGTCAACAAAAACCTCCCCTTGTTTTTCAGGACGGTATTTTGACGGATCATCAGCAGTTGTGTGTGCACCTTTTCGCCAAGTAACTGCTTCTATCAATGTTGGGCCATTTCCAGCACGTGCATTGTCAAAGGCTTTTTTCGTTTCAAAATATACTGCGAAACAATCATTTCCATCGATTCGCACCCCTGGTATACCATAGGCAACTGATTTTTGAGCTATCGTCTCAGAATTCATTTGTTTTTCAATCGGGACTGAAATCGCATATCCATTATTTTGGCTAAAAAAGACAACTGGTACTTTGAATACACTCGCAAAATTCAAACCTTCGTGAAAATCACCTTCCGAAGTTGCACCGTCCCCAAAATAAGCAATTGATGCATTTTGTGTTCCTCTTCTCTTCTCAGCCCAAGCAGCACCTGCCGCATGAGGTAGTTGAGTAGCAATAGGAACAGCGGGCGGGAATATATTTCTATCTTGCGGTGCTACACAGCCCTCTACTCTCCCATTCCAATACAAAAACGTTCTAGCCATACTTTTTCCGAATGTAATTGTCGCACCATGATCTCGATAAGTTGGGAAAACCCAGTCTCCAGCTTTTAATGCGAGTGCGCTACCAACTTGAGCAGCTTCCTGTCCTTCAAAAGGGGCATAAGTACCCAAACGTCCTTGTCGTTGCAAGTTAATCGCTTTTCTATCAAAAGTACGAATTCGTAACATGTGATAGTAAAGTTCTTGAACCAATTGCTCATCTATTTGTTTTTCAAATCCCGTATCAACAAGATATCCTTGATCGTCTATGATTCTTTTTATAGGGTAGTTATCTTCCACTTAACTCGCCTCCCATTAGAATAGTTTGCTAAACGACCATTTTGGTTTCGCTGGTGCTGAGTAAAAGCTATTCCGTTTGCTTCGATCTGCTATTCTTTTTTCACACATTGCATTCGCTGATTCCTCTGTTGTTTTTCCGCTGCTCGCAGCATCTTTATACACTTCCAACATTACATCGTAAATATGTTTCGTTTTTGCAAGTACACGCTCAAGATTTATACCGTACAATTCATCTGCCACTTGAATAAGACCACCAGAATTGACAATGTAATCCGGTGCATACAAAATCCCATTATCTCTCAATAATCTTCCATGTCTATCTTCTAATAATTGATTGTTAGCCGATCCTACAATTGCTTTCACTTTAAAATGAGGAATTGTAGTGTCGTTAATAATTCCTCCAAATGCACATGGAACGAATATATCTGCTTCTTGGGAATAAATATCATCATTTTCAACAAACTGAACTTTGCCAGTTGTTTTTGCAGCTACTTCTTCGATTGCTCGAAGGCTATCTTTATTAATATCTGTTACGAAAATGCGAGCACCAGCTTCCAGAAGTCCTTTTGCAACTTTAAACCCGACCTTACCTAATCCCTGAATCGCATAACTATGTTGACCTAAGTCATCATTTCCATGCAACAATTGATTGGTTGCTTTGATGCCGTACAAAACACCAGCAGCAGTTGGTATAGAAGAATCACCACCTCCACCATATTCTTCTGGAAGTCCGTTAATGAAATTCGTTTCTTTCATTGCATGAATGAAATCATCCATTGTCGTCCCCATATCGGTACCTGTATAAAAACGTCCACCTAGAGAGTTTACAAATTGTCCGAATGCGCGGAATAATTCCGGTGATTTATCTGTTTTAGGATCACCAATAATTACTGCTTTCCCGCCTCCGAAATCGACATCAGCAGCTGCGCATTTATAAGTCATTCCTTTGGAAAGACGAAGAGCATCTTCTAGCGCTTCATCCACACTACTGTATGGTTGCATACGACATCCACCAAGTGCTGGGCCAAGCGTTGTATTATGGATTGCAATAATTGCACGTAATCCAGTAGATGGATCGTTACAAAAAACCACTTGTTCATGTTTCGCCATCTTCTCGAAAAGATCAAATTCTTTTGTTATTGCCATTTTTTCAGCCATTATCACCCTTAATACCCCCTAAGGAATTACTTTCTAGTCTAAAATAGTTTCTTCTTTCTCTGGAAATATGGAAGCATTTCTTAGTTTTTCAGCTATTGTTTTTTTAGGTAAAATAACTTGTTTCACTTCACCTTTACCAATAATACCTAATTGGTTGGATGCCACAATTTTTGTCAGTACTACATTGTCCTGTACATCAACTAAAGTTGCAGTTAGCGTAACTACCGTACCGAGTGGGGAAGGCGCTATATGACTTAGTTTTACGGATGCTCCCATTCCTTCTTCGTGGTCTTCTAAAAATGGAAGAATAATTTTCCTGGAAACCCACTCCATATGATAAGTCATTGTTACCGTTGAATAGACAGGATGAACTATTTTCCCTTCAAAAGATGCAAACATATCATCTGTTACTGATATTTGTATAGTCTCTTCTCTGCCTATTTCCATTCCGCTTCTCATTACAACACCTCTACTTACTATATGCTCGAATCTTCTTAATACTGAATGGTGTTAGGTATTTCTATTCACCATTACACAAATTGTTGTAAACGCTTACATAAACAATTATATTTCATCTAACATAACACTATTACAACGTAATCGTATCAATTTGTAATACGATAGTCAATATAGTAATTAGAAAAATCTATCAATTCAAAATTAACTGATTCACACAAAAAAAGTAGTGAGTAAGGTCCCCACTACTTTTTACAACTCTAGTATTCTCTTAAATTCTTTTGCAGATTTAATCATACGATTTTCTGCTACTTCCACCATGTCGTCAATTAGTTCTTTTACTGTTGGAATATCTTCAATAAGTCCTGCAATTTGTCCACTATTCATAAAACCATTTTCGATATCGCCTTCTAATGCACCTTTAAGATGTTGTTTTTCCGAGGTCAGTTCACTATATTGATCCAGTGTCATCCCTGCTTTATCCAATTCATAGAGCTTCATAGCATAAGATGTCTTTAAGATTCTTCTCAGTCTTCCTACACTTCGACCGACAATCAATGTTTCCGTGTCACTGGCCTTCAATAAGTTTTCCTTATAAACATCGTGAAAAGGTGCTTCCTTTGTTGCGATTAAACGCGTACCGATTTGGACACCGCTTGCACCAAGCATAATTGCAGCTGCCAATCCTTTGCCATCCCCAATTCCTCCAGCTGCAAGTACGGGAATGTTAACGTGTTTCACAATTTGCGGAATGAGTGTGAAAGTAGTTAGTTCTAAGTTTGAGTTTATACCAGCAGCTTCAAACCCTTCTGCCACGAGTATGTCTGCCCCAGCAGCTTCCGCTTTCTGTGCATGTTTTACAGAAGCTACTAGAGCTATTACTATTACTCCATGTTCATGCAGTAGAGGAATATATGGTGCTGGGTTTCCCGCTGATAACGAAATAATTGGTACTTTATGTTTGATAACAAGATCAATTAATTCATCTGTAAAAGGTGTGATACTAATTGCAATGTTTATAGCGAAGTTCTTATTTGTTAGCGCTTTTGTTTCTAAAATTATGTTCTCTACTTCCTTTGGAGTCATTGTTCCGCACCCGATCGTGCCAAGGGCCCCTGCTTCTGAGACAGCTGCAGCAAGCTTTGCATTGCTAATATTCCCCATACCTCCTTGAATAATCGGATAGGTTATTTGCAACTTTTCACAAATATATATCATTTTTTATCCACCCCTATAAAAATATGTTATAGTAAAATCAATAGAATGACAATTGAGATTATTTGAAAAATGGGGGTAAATTTATGATTATCACTTTTAAAGGGAAAAAACCTGCGTTAGATCCTACTGTTTTTGTAGCTCCAGGTGCAAAAGTTATCGGAGAGGTCCAAGTTGGAGAAGAATCTACTATATGGTTTAATACAGTTCTGCGAGGAGATGAAGGTTTAATTTCAATTGGTAAAAGATGCAGTATCCAAGATAATTCGACCATTCATTTATATGAAGATGCGCCAGTTGTAATAGAAGACGAAGTTACTGTTGGACATAATGTCATCCTTCATGGATGTAAGGTTGGAAAACGCTCTATTATTGGAATGGGATCAACAATTCTAGATCATGCTGAAATTGGAGAAGAGTGCATTATTGGTGCTAATACGTTAATTCCGCCTGGAAAGAAAATTCCTCCACGCTCACTAGTCGTCGGTTCACCAGGGAAGGTAGTGCGAGAATTAAACGAAAAAGATTTTGATATTATTCAGCTTTCCATTGATACGTATGTTCAAAAAGGATACGATTATCGAGAAATTTTTGAAAAAGAAGAATAGTAAGTACAAAAAGAGAAAGAAAAACCTGACATCGAGCATCCTTCTATTTGGAGATATACGCTGAGGGCACTAAAAAGTTCCTATAATTAACTTTGCCACATGGGGTTTCTCAGAAACCCAATAAATAAGAAAATCGTTGATACGGCTCCCTTTCCGCGGGCGTTGCCTCAGCATCCTAGGCCAACACGATGTTGGTCATGCAATCGTTGCCGCAGGATGCGGCGAACTTAGATTGCCTTCCCCTCAACTGTGGGGTCTTCGACTAACTCTAATCCCGCAAGAGTGTCGCCTTTTTCAACGATTTTCTAGAATTAAATAAGTAGAGTGAGGGGAATTCTAGAACTTCCCCTCACTCTACTTTTCTAGTTTTTTTGACAAGTCCATCTCGCTTTTTTAATTATAGATACTAAATAATGGTGGTGCCCCGAATGTGATTAGCAAGAGATAATTACGATTGATCAAATAGAACAGCTGATCATTTGAATCGAAAATTAAAATAATGTATGCATAATAAATCAAAAGGTTTTGGAAATGTCCAACATTCCCAAAACCTTTTGATTTTCTGATACTATATTTCGATATGTGTTTACAAACAAAAAATGTAAGTATTTTTCTATTCACCAAAAACGTTAGTCCATAAGAAGTGGATGATCATCTGCATCATATGCTTTGTCCTTACGACGCATATCATTATCTTCTTGGAATACTTCTTCGAAAAAATGGTTTGCTGGCTGTGCGAGCAATTTATAATATTGCTCAAATAAAAGAGCTGCATGGTTCCCACTCCATATTTCTGGTAACAGTTCCTTCGGAAGACCAGGATCAGAAAATAGAAACTTACGGTATTCATGTACAAGGTTTGTTCGTTCAACAAAACATTCTGCATCCGACATTCTTCCATCGTTCATCATGCTCTGATGGATTATATATTGTTTGCTGTAGGTAGAGATAAAATCTTGATATTTTCCTTCAATTTCTTGAAGCGGCCAACTTTTTTCAACAAGAGCTCTGTTTGCTTGAGGACCTTTGTATTCTGCTACGAAAAAATCTACATAATTTTGTATACCATATTTTTCTATAAGAAATTCAACTTCTTTTTCAAGATTGTTCGGTGAGATCCAGCATCCACTAGAAAAACTGCCGAATCCACTCCATAAAAGCTCTTTTCGTAGTTCATCTCGAACTTGTCTTTTTTCTTCTGGAATCGTATACATTAGCATACGCCATTTTCCATCCCAGTCGTTTGGCATTAATTTGAAAATTCGAATGGCAGCTTCTTCCATCCGAACTTCCCCGCGAGTCGTCAAAAAGTAATAACTTTTATTCCCTTCCTTCTCGGACTCGAGCCAACCTTGTTTCATCATTCTTGAAACTGCTACTCGTACCGACTGTTCATTATGTCCAAACTCTTTTAACAGTCGGATTAAGCTTCCAATCCATATTTTATTTCCGTAATGACGGATATAATCACCGTAAATTGTAAATATCATTGATTGTGTATTCGACATGTAAACTCACTCTTTCTTTTTCCCTGATTACCAATATAACACGTTTCTTCCCTTCTTTCATTATTTTGTTATTAGAGTTTACTAATTATTTCCCTAAAAAGACTGGTTTCCTTTTCTCACTGAATGCAAGTAACGCTTCTAAGCGATCCTCAGTTGGGATTGTTAATTCGTATGCCTTAGACTCAATTGCAAGCCCTGTATGCAAGTCGGTATTCATTCCTTGTGTAATTGCATACTTCGCTTGTTTAATTGCTACAGGACCATTTTTCATTATTTCATTTGCTAGTTGTTCACAAGACTTCAGAAGATTTTCTATTTGGACTACTTTTAATACCACTCCAAGCTGGACTCCTTCTTCTGCCGTGAATTTTCTTGCAGTGAAAATCAGCTCTTTCGCTCTCATTTCCCCTACTAATCTTGGTAATCTTTGCGTCCCACCTGCTCCTGGTATGATTGCCCAGCTTGTTTCAGTTAGACCCATTTTCACTCCTTCAGCTGCAATGGAAAAATCACACGCAATCATTAGCTCGAAGCCTCCGCCAAATGCATACCCATTGACTGCAGCTATAGTTGGCTGTGGCAGATTTGCGATACTGTTGAACACATCTCGTATCGCTTTCACGTTTCTTCTAACTTCTGATTCTTTTAATGTTTTCCGCTCTTTCAAATCGGCACCAGCACTAAAAGATCTATCCCCTGCTCCAGTAAATATAATCACTTTCACTTCCGGATTAATTGAGATAGCATCTACTACTTGTTGAAGCTGATGCAATGTATCGTAATTAAAACAGTTCAGAGCTTCTTCTCGATTAATGGTGATATATGCAATGTTGTTTTCTTTTCTTAATAAAATATTCGTCATTATGACATCTCCTATTCGAACAACTATAGTGAATTACTCCTGTCGCTTTGTTTTTGTTCCAAGAACAATCTATTGTATTGGTTATAAAAATGCCCTTCTCTCGTCGTTACTCTTCTTTTAAAGAGCTTTGACGCTTGAAGGACAGCAAAATGGTAGTACCTACTCTGATACATTCTCAAATATAGTTGCAATCCCTTGACCGACACCGATACACATTGTCGCCATTCCGAATTGAACATTTCTTTTCTTCATTTCATATAAAAGTGTCGTTACTATTCGAGCACCACTCGCACCTAGAGGGTGTCCAAAAGCTATTGCTCCTCCATTGACATTCACTTTTTCACTTTCTAATTCTAGTTGGCGAATGCACTCCAGAGATTGTGAAGCAAAAGCTTCATTCAATTCTACAAGACCAAGGTCAGTTGTTTTCAACCCTGCACGTTGTAGTGCTTTTTTTGAAGCGAAAATAGGACCAAGTCCCATAACAGCTGGTTCAAGTCCTGCTGTTGCGCCTGTAACATATTTTGCTAATGGCTTCACATTCAATTCTTTTGCTTTTTCCGCACTCATAAGAAGTAAGGCAGATGCACCGTCATTGACTCCCGAAGCATTACCTGGTGTAACCGTACCACCTTCAAGTAATGGTTTTAATTTCCCAAGCTGATGTAACGTTGTATTTGGTCTTGGATGTTCATCTTGGTCGACAATGATTTCATTCCCTTTACGGTCCTTATACATAACCGGAACGATTTCTTCCGCAAATCGATTTTCTGCCATAGCTTTTTTAGCACGTTGCTGGCTCTCGAATGCAAATAAATCCTGATCCTCACGCGTTATATGAAATCGCTTTGCAACATTTTCGGCAGTTTCTGGCATCGTATCTACACCGTACATCTCTTTCAGTTTTTTATTTGTAAAACGCCACCCGATTGTTGTATCTTGCAGTTCCATATTTCCTCGTGGGAACTCTCTATCTGGCTTTGCCATGACAAACGGTGCTCGCGTCATGCTTTCAGTGCCACCAGCGATGTAAATATCGCCTTCGCCAACTGATATTGCTCTTGCAGCGTACATAACAGCGTCAAGTCCAGAACCACACAGACGGTTTATAGTTGTTCCTGCTACTTCGACAGGTAGGCCAGCTAACAATGCCGACATTCTTGCAACGTTGCGGTTATCTTCACCTGCTTGGTTTGCATTTCCGAAAACAACTTCTTCAATTTCCTTTACGGGGAGGTTCGGATTACGTTCAACAAGTGCTTTAATAACAATAGCTCCTAAATCATCTGGTCGAACTTCTCTTAGTGATCCGTTATATCTTCCGATTGGCGTTCGGACAGCATCTACTATGACTACTTCTCTCATTTCGAAACCAACTCTTCATCAATAGAATAGTCGTATACACCTTTTCCACTCTTTCGTCCTAGACGCCCTGCTTTGACATATTGTTCTAAAAGAGGTGCAGGACGATACTTTTCCCCAAGCTTTTCATGTAAATATTTCAAATTATTTAATCTTGTATCAAGTCCTACTAAATCTACTAATTCGAATGGTCCCATTGGGTAATTTAATCCTAGCTTAATCGCTTTATCAATTTCTTCTGGTGTACCTAACCCTTCTTGAAGCATGTAAAACGCTTCGTTACCAACAAGTGCGCTAATTCGGCTCGTTACGAACCCTGGAAATTCATTAATGACAACAGTTTCTTTTCCCATTTTTATAGCTACTTCTTTAATTCTTTCTGCCGTTTCATCACTTGTTTCCAACCCTCGTACAATTTCGACTAAAGGCATTTTATGTACAGGATTAAAAAAATGCATCGCAATTGTTTTTTCTGGTCGTTTTCCAAAAGAAGCGATTTCTGTTGGGCTCATCGTCGAAGTATTTGTAGCAAAATAGCAATGAGAAGGAGCATGTTCTTCTATCGTTTCAAACACTTCTTTTTTAATAGTTGTTATTTCAGGTACAGCTTCAATAATTAAATCAGCAGTACTTACTGCTTTTGAAAGATCGCTTTCATAGCTTAAATTAAGTCTTGCTTGTTCAACCTGTACCGATGTAATCTTTCCGTGCACAAGTCCTTTTTCAAACATGCTATCTATATCTTTCTTCGCGTTTAGTAATGCAGAATTATGATTGTCGACAACTGTCACTGCATAGCCACCAACTGCTCCTACATAAGCAATCCCTCTTCCCATAATACCTGCACCTATGATAACAATATGGTTGATCATTATTCTACTCCCCTTATGTTAATGAAAGAATACGGACAGGGTTTGAATTTTTCCCTGTCCGTATTTTCAGTTTATTTTTACAGTCCGAATGGATTCAGTGGTCGACTGCCGTAGTAAGATAAAATGCTTTTCGTTTCCGTATAGAGGTCTAGCGTTTCAATACATAGCTCACGTCCGAACCCTGATTGCTTATATCCGCCAAATGGTGTCCCAGGAAATGCTGAGAATGGACAGTTTACCATTACAATGCCTGCTTGGATCTGATTTGCAACACGCGTCGCACGTGCACCATCTTTTGACCAAATGGCTGAGCCTAACCCGAACTCTGTATCGTTTGCAAGTCGGATTGCTTCTTTTTCATCTTTAAATTTCATTAATACAACAACTGGACCAAAAATTTCTTCTTTTACAACTGTCATATCGTGATTTACATTTGCAATAATCGTTGGCTCATACCAGAATCCGTTTTCGTATCCATTTGGTTTCGAAACATTTCCACCAACAAGAATTTCTGCTCCTTCTTTCCGAGCTGATTGTACATAACTATCGATTGTATCAAGTTGAACTTGATCGATAATTGCACCAACATGTGTTCCTTTATCAAATGGGTTGCCTAGCTGTAATTTTTTCGTTTTTTCAACAAACTTATTCAAAAATTCATCGTAAATATCCTCATGTACATACAAACGAGATCGAGCTTCACATGATTGACCTGAATTATAGAAAATACCAAACAGTGAACCATCTACTGCAGCGTCAATATCTGCATCTTCAAATACAAGATTAGGAGATTTTCCACCCAGCTCCAGTGTTACACGTTTTAGCGATTGAGATGCTTTCCCCATAATGTCTTTACCGATAGGCGTTGAGCCAGTGAAAGCTACTTTATCCACTTGAGGATGCTCCACTAAAAAGTTACCAATATCAGATCCAGAACCTGGAAGGATGTTCACCACACCCGCAGGAACACCTGCTTCAAGACAAATTTCTCCCAAGATTATTGCTGTTAATGGTGTGTGGGAAGCTGGCTTTACAATTACCGAGCAACCTACTGCAATAGCCGGCGCCACTTTCCAAGCAGCCATCATAAGTGGATAGTTCCACGGAATGATTTGTGCACAAACTCCAACTGGCTCTTTCTCTGTATAGTTATGGAATTGGCCAGGAACATTGTTAACGACTCCTCGGTGACCAACAATTGCACCCGCATAAAACTCAAAATCTTCAATCGCTTGAGAAACTTGACCTTGCGCTGCATGAAGCGTTTTACCAGTATCGAGAATTTCCAATTCAACTAGCTCATTAAAACGAGAACGCATTATTGCAGCGATTTTGTTCAATACTTGCGCTCGGCGACCAACCGGATACATTTTCCATTTACCATTGTCAAATGCATCTCGAGCACTTGCAACGGCTTTTTCAACATCTTCTTTAGACGCTTTTGCAACTTCCGCAACTAGCTCACCTGTTGCTGGATTGTAAGTTTTAATCGTTTCACCTGTACTACTTTTTATTTTTTCTCCGTTAACAATCAAATGATAAAACGATCGTTTCATTGCCTCTTGCTCGATATCATTATCCCGAATAGTTGTCATGTGCTCAGCTCTCCCTATTGTCCTGAAAAAACAGGTTTTCTTTTTTCCATAAATGCATGTATACCTTCGCGGTGATCAATTGTTAAACCAGCAATCCGTTGTCCTTGTGCTTCTTGCTCAAGATAGTCTTCAAAAGTAAGCTCTGTAGCGAATCTCAATGATCGTTTAATCAAACCAATCGCCTTTGTTGGTAAAGTAGAAAGATTTGCTGCAAATGCCGACACCTCTTCATCCCATAAATCTAACGGAATAAGTTTATTCGCTAGACCTAATGAGACTGCATCAGTAGCCGATACCTTTTCTCCAAGAATGGATAATTCCAAAGCTTTAGCATGACCGACTAACTTGGTTAAATAATACAGATTACCCGAGTCTGGAATGAGGCCAACATGTATGAAAGCATTCAAAAAACTGGCGCGTTCCGATACAATTCTAAAGTCACAAGCAAGTGCTAAGCTGAACCCTGCACCAGCCGCAACTCCATTTACTGCTGCGACAATCGGTTTTTCACATTGTCTAATTTGCTTTATCATCGGTCCATAGTGATCTCTTAAAACTTGGCCATGATCCATATTCTCATCGACTTCTGCCAAATCTTGTCCAGAACAAAAAGCCCTTCCTTCACCTGAAATGACTATGCAGCGAACTTGTTCATCGAATGTAGCAGCTTTGATCGCATCTTTTACTTCTCGGTTCATTTGTGCGGTAAATGCATTTAATTTGTCAGGTCTATTTAAATAAAGCCATGCAATTCCATCTCTGACATCATAACGAATCGTTTCGAACATGCAACGACCTCCTTACTTCCCTTTGTAATTCGGTTTTCTTTTTTCAACAAATGCGTTCATACCTTCTTTTTGATCTTGCGAAGCGAAAAGTAGATAGAAGTTTTTTCTCTCATATTGCATTCCTTCATATAAAGGATAATCTACAGCTTTATTAACCGAATCTTTTATAAGCCGCAATGATAGAAGGGGTTGATTAGCAAGACGGTCTGCCAGTTTCATCGTTTCCTCCATTAATAGTTCAGGTGCAACGATTTTATTAATAACTCCATGTTTGAGAGCTGTTTCTGCAGAAATACGCTCCCCAGTCCAGAGCCACTCGAGTGCTTTCGTACGACCCACAAGTTTCGTTAACCTTTGTGTTCCTCCTGCACCTGGCATTACGCCAAGACCTACTTCTGGAAATGAAAATTCAGTACCGATACTAGCGATTAATAGATCACAGCAAAGGGCAAGCTCAAATCCACCACCGAAGACAAACCCTTTTAACGCACCGAGTATAGGCTTTTTAATGAGCGCAAAACGGTCCCAATCAGCAAATTGATTTAGTTGTTCTAGGCTTACTGGATTATCATCCATCATTTCGTCAATGTCGGCACCTGCGGAAAAAGACCGTCCTTTACCAGTAAGCACTATTACACGAACGTTTTCATCCCGGTCAAATTCCTCCATCGCTACGACAATTTCATTGACCATTTTTCGATTTAATGAGTTAAACTGTCGAGGTCGATTCAGCTCAATAATTGCTATGTTTTTCATTAAAGTTGTTTCAATGAATTCGAAACGATTCATTACGCTTCCTCACCAATCATTAATGTGACAAGATCACCTGCAAATCCCATTAAGTCTTTACCAGAAGCTCTTCCTTCCGGTGAACGTAAGCCCTCCTGCAGTGCATCCAAACTATCATAATGCATTTCACATGTGAGATAGTATTTTCCATCTCCACCCATTGGAGATCCTGTTACTTTCGTCACTTTCATCTCACGAAGTCCTGGAATCTTCGCTGTTAGTGGAGCATGCACGTTGAAATAATGTGCATCAAAAGCCTCTTTGTTTTCAGGGTGTTTGTACAACGCGATTAACTTTGCCATTTTTCTTCTCCTCGCTTTACATTAATGTAGAAACAGGTTTCATAGCTTCAAATACGTTTTTACAACTCTTACAGTACAAAATGCTTCTGCATGCAGTCGGACCGAAAATATTTTCCATCGTGACATACGTAGATCCGCAATAAGCACAATCAATATGCCATGAACCGTCCGCTTCAATTTGTCTTGGTGGTGGTGCAATTCCAAACTTCCTAAGATTCACATGTCCTCGTTCCGTTATTCGATCTGATGTCCACGGTGGGTGAAAGACGAATTCCACTTGGACATCTTTTACTTCCGCTAATTCTTTTACAGCATTGATCGTATTCTTTTTAATAATTTCGAGTGCTGGACATCCTAAAAAAGTAGGGAGCAAAACTACCTTTACGTTATTTTCTTCTGTAGTGACTTCCCCCACCATACCTAGGTCCATAATGCTAATGGAATCCATTTCCGGATCTTTTACCCCTTCAAGTACTTCATATACGCGCTGAGGAGAAATTTCTATGGATGCTTCCATGCAAGTCACCTCTTTCCATTTTCGAAAATTACCAAGTTGCTATTGGATCGAATTTGTAAACTTCTGAAAGTGTGTGTAGTGCTTCTACCAAGTCTTGCGTATGTTCACCGTTTCGTCCGTTTTTTGTAGGCTTATCCGATATCTTTGGAACTTCCATTTTAAGCGCCGCAAATACTGGTTCGATACTTGCTTTCCATTTATCTCTCAAACTCTCTTCACTACTTATTAATTTACTTTTTTCAATTAGTAATTTTTCGTTTCCATAAGAGAATACATCACCAAAATCATCCATTACTTTTTTGATAGCTTCTTCCATTTTCTTTTTCGCTACATCTGTAGAGCTAAGTAATTGCTTAAACCACGTTTCCCAGTGTAGCCTGTGATAATAAAGCTCCATTCTCACTTTTACTGCAGTATCTGCAAGTGGACTGTACGAGCTTTCACATAAAGAAGTGATTTTTATCTTTTTCGCCTGTGTGTAAAAATAACTTCTGACAACTTGATAAGCCCAATCATATGAGGGGGTTTCCATATAATAACCTTCACCATTCACTCGCTCCATCAAAACGCTGTTTTTTCTTTCCAGTGCAGGACGTGAATGGGCAAGATCATCTGCATTTCCTACTCCTAAATCTTCGAGTAGTTTATAGAACATCGCTGCATGCCCCATGCTGTCTTGGCTAATGGAAGAAGAAGCGACGTCTTCTTCAATATGGGGAGCGAGTCCGAGCCATTCAGATCCACGATAGGCGTACAAGAAATCATCATCGGCAAGCTGGAATAATAAACTTGTTAATGCTTCTTTATACTCCTGGCTCATGACTGTTTCATTTTCATTCATTTACGCTCTCCTCCCCATGATAGAATCTCTTTTTCATCCAATATTTGCTGCTCGTACTGGCGCCACTTTTTCTTTAAGTAACCATAACCTTTTGTTGTCCGATAATCTTTATTGTCAAGTCTGCCAAGCGTCATCTTCTCTTCTACATCCATCTTTCGAATATTCTTTCGATTCACAATCCAAATGTCAGCAACCGGTTCACGTCTCATGAAGTTTTCCTGTGCCAAAATAAATGCCATATCTTCATTTGGTGCTAATAAGCTAAATTGATGTTGGAAAGCAGAGCTTGGCGTTCGCTTGCTAAATACTTCATATTCTTGATAAAATGTTTTCTCTTCGGCCATTTATTCTGCCTCCTTTCGCTAGGTGGCTTTCACGCTCAGCGCATCACGCACCCATGCATTATTTTCGTAAGATGACCTTCGTAAATTCAGACGTGCATGTGAACGTGGTCCTCCGTTTTTTATGATTTTCTTAAATTCATTCCAATCTGGCTGTTTATAAGACCAAAGCTTACTCTCTTCATCAAAACGGAGTGTCGGATCCGGAATGGTCAAACCAAGAGATAAAATACGCGGAATGTATTTATCAAAAAAAAGTTGTCTAAATTCTTCGTTTGTCTTAGTACGAATTTTATATTTTATCGTCAAGTCTTGTTTCGACGATCCTGTCGTCTCTTTGCTTGCCGGTCCAAAGAACATGAGCAGAGCTTCCCACCAGCGATTGAGAGATTCCTGAATCATCGCCTTTTGTACATCTGTACCTTCAGCGAGCGCCATGATAATTGATTCACCATGTTGAGCATGAAACACCTCTTCTGCACAAATTCGCTGTAGTGCTCTTGCATACGGTCCGTAAGAAGCCCCAAGCATATTTGTTTGTGTAATAATAGCAGCTCCATCAACGAGCCAACCAATAATTCCAGCGTCCGCCCAAGTTTTCGTTTCCATATGGAAAACGTTATGGAATTTCAAATCTCCATTAAATAAGTCTTGCATTATATCTCCACGGTTTTTTCCATAAGGAACTAGTAAGTCTTCCGTTACCCGCAAAAGCAACTGGCCGTGACCCATTTCATCTTGCACTTTTGCCATAATGCCTAGCTTTCTATTTAACGAAGGAGCTTTAGGTACCCATTCTTTTTCAGGAAGTGCCCCCATTATTTCACTAATGCCATGCATTGAAATCAATCTAATCAATGTCAGTCTGTATTCTTCTGGCATCCAATCATCTGCTTCAATCTTGTCGCCACGTTCAATTCGCTGCATGAAATGAGCCAATTGTTCTTCTTCCGCCGCATTTTGCAAATTGGTCATATCTAACCCCCCTTAATAAAGTTATGCCTTTATACGATTGTATATAACGTTTTAATGACGTTATAACTATATAACGTTATATCATTTAAAAATTATGCTAGTCTATAAAATTTAGCCCACTTTAAACCATTTCTATTATTATTGGGCTGGTAGCTATTTTTATAGAATCTGTAGGGCATCCATCAAACGCATCTTCTAAATCTTCTTGCAACTCTAGAGGTACTTCAGTTGTCCCTTTATTTTCATCAAGAATTACATACGCAAGTCCTTCATCATCATAATCGAAGATGTCTGGTGCACTGGCTCCACAAGATCCACATGCAATACATGTTTCTTGATCAACAATTGTATACTTTGGCATAATGTCTTCCTTCCTATGTTTATCAGACTTTTTCAGCCTGTCTCTTCGGTTTATCCATAACACTAGTGCTGTGAAGAGGCTGAACTTTAGACGTTGGATCGATAAACACTTTTGCGTTGCTAACAGCAGTCGGCGCTTCACCAAATCCACTTGCGATTAACTTCACTTTTCCTTCATATGTGCAAATATCACCGGCAGCGTAAATTCCTGCAATATTTGTTTCCATTTTTGAATTTACGACAATGCTGTTTTTATCCAAATTAAATCCCCAATTTTTGATTGGACCAAGAGAGGACACGAAACCATAATTGACAATGACATCATCAACATCGATAATCATTGTTTCATTGCCTTTCACATCTATTAACTCGACTTGTTTAATTCGTTTTTCTCCTATAAATGCAGAAGGAACAAATGGAGTTAATACATCTACAGATGAATTCTTCAACATTTCCACAGTATGTTCATGTGCTCGGAACTTATCACGGCGATGAGCCAATGTTACTTTTTCTGCAATTGGTTCTAGCATAAGAGCCCAGTCTACAGCAGAATCACCACCGCCGAACAACTGAACTTTTTTTCCCTCAAATTTTTGTAAATCATTAATAAAATAATGAAGATTAGTTTCTTCAAATTTTGAAGAATTTACAAGATCCAGTTTTTTCGGATGGAATGCCCCGTTTCCTGCAGTAATAATGATTGTCTTAGAAAAATGGGTCCCTTTGTTCGTCAATAGTTTAAAAGAATTGTCAGGTTGTCTTTCTATCTCTTCCACTGCTTCATTCAAACAAACTGTTTGTTCAAATTGCTCCATTTGCTTCTTTAATCTATCGATGAGGTCTTGCGCTGTTATTTTAGGGAAACCTGCAACATCGTAAATATACTTTTCAGGATATAAAGCGGATAATTGTCCACCTAGCTGCGGAAGACTTTCAATTATTTTACAAGACATATTTCGAAGGCCAGCATAAAACGCAGTGAATAAGCCAACTGGTCCTCCCCCAATTATGGTTACATCAAAAATTTCCTCGTTGTGAGACAAGCAGACTTCCTCCTTCTAACTATGAACTTTCACACCTATTACATTTTTATCTCGAGAATCTACAACTCGAATCGCTTTTCCTTCAGATCTTGGTATCGTTTTAGGACTATTAAAAACAATATCCATAGACACTAAACAGCTCGATTTCAATGAACTTTGAATTTCTAATTTCAGTTGAGTTACTTGTGAATCGCTTAAATCACCATTGATTTTTTCATAGAGATTATTATCTATTTCTACATGTAGTTCGGCGATGTCCATCGCGTCTTTTCTAATTAAATGAATTTGATAATGAGGTACAAGATTTTCCACCTGTAAAAGAACCCGTTCTACTTCCGTTGGAAAGACATTCACTCCACGTATAATCAACATATCATCTGTACGACCTTTCACCCTCGACATTCTCGTCAAAGTCCTGCCGCAAGTACACTTCTCGCGTGTTATGGACGAAATGTCACCAGTGCGATATCGAATGATTGGAAGCGCTTTCTTCGTTAAACTTGTAAAAACTAACTCTCCTTCTTCCCCTTCAGCAACTGGTTCAAGTGTTTTAGGATTAATTACCTCGATGTAAAAATGATCTTCTTGTACATGTAGACCATTTTGAGCTTCATAACATTCAACGGAGACACCTGGTCCAATAATCTCGCTCAATCCGTAAATATCAACTGCTTTCAAATGGAAAGTTTGCTCTAGCCTTTTTCTCATTTCTTCCGACCATGGCTCCGCTCCGAAAATTCCATATTCCATCGATGATTGCCTCGGATCTATACCCTTCTCTTTCATTTTCTCCGCTATGTTCAACATGTATGAAGGCGTCCCGCAAATGCCTCTAGGTTTAAAATCTTCTATTAATGTAATCTGTCTTTCCGTGTTTCCACCTGATATTGGCACAACCGTTGCTCCGAGAACTTCCGCACCATAATGGAGCCCGATTCCCCCTGTAAATAAACCATAGCCATATGCATTATGGAAAATATCTGTCTTTTTACCACCTGCCGCCACAATTGAACGCGCTACAACTTCAGCCCACATTTCTATATCCTCTGCTGTATATCCAACAATTGTTGGTTTCCCACTCGTTCCCGAAGATCCATGAATCCGAACAACCTCTTCTTGTGATACTGCAAATAATCCAAAAGGATAATGATCTCGCAAATTTTTTTTTATTGTAAATGGCAGCTTCGTTAAATCTTCTAAACTTTGAATATCTTCTGGCTTAATCCCAAGCTCATCAAATTTCTTTCGATAAAATGGAACATGCTCATAAACGTTCTTAACTGTACTACGGAGTCGATCTAGCTGTAGGCTTTCCATATCTTTACGCTGCATCGTTTCAATTAATGGATTATACAAACATCATTCCTCCTAGTTTTCTTTCTTTATGGAATGGAGTTATCAACATCAGTCTCATATAACAAATAAAATACGGAGATATAATATACAGTAATATGATATTAGATTAATAGTTCGAATCGTATAAGTCAACACAAAATTCAGAATTTTTTTATCTTCATTATCGTATTACAAAAAAGTGAACTCTCGACTGTGGTTGAGACAACGTTTAGTGGAGGGGGAATGGTAGAAATAAAATCGAGGAAAAAGAAAGGAACAGTTCAATGTCCTAAGAAGAATCAAGAAAACGCTGATCCTAAGTGAAAAGGACAGCGTTTAAAAATCGTTTGCATAAAATTATGTGAGTGAATAAATTGATATTGTTACAAAAAGTTATTCCTCTTTAAAAAACAAATTGTCCATTCCTCCTGCATTCTCTTTCGAAGAGCTTCTTCGTTACCATCCAAATATAAAATCATATCAGAACGACATTGCCGTAATTCTTGAAGTTCTTTTTTTAATTGATCTTCTATATTCCATGTAAATCCGTTAGCTTTAGGAAAATGCAAAGTATAAAATTCTATATCTTATGGTTCTCTATCAAATATTATTTTACTATTTGGCAACTCATGATACCGTTTTATTTCAGCTTCAATAAACAACCTTTGATTTGCTATAAATCCTTCCTCTGTAATATCTATATTCAAATTAAATGAATCAAATAATTCTTTCCATTTCAATACGTCTTCATAGTTTTTTGCAGCGTATAAACAAGACATTCTTGAAGGGTATTTTGGATATTCTTGTAGTCTGACCATTTCTACTATTACTTCTCTGATAGCTCTCATTGTTTGGTCTGCATACTTAATAGCTACATCGGCATTTTCTTTATTCAAGTACAAGCCTTCATTTCAATAATGTTCTTGTAAAATCCGAAAAAAGTCTTCTCCTTTAGAATTCCATTGTTCTCTTTTAAAAAAGAAGCTAAATAAGATATTTCTTTGATTCTTGTCAAAGCTAATTATTTGACCTAGACTCATTTTTTTCCTAGTAACTATATGATAAACATACATCTAATTCTCTTTCATAGTCTATCTCCTATCTGTCTTCACCTAAATAATTCGTACCAAAACAAAAGGGGTACCTTTTTGAACTAACCAGCCGCTTTAGTTCAATAAGAAAAAAAGCTTTACTCCTTCTTGAAGTAAAGCACCCGTTAGTTCAATAACGAGGTTCCCAACACACACCAAACAGGTTCTTTGGGAATTATTGTATGTAGATTAATAAAGAAATACGTGCCAATATAATATATAGGAAATTGGAGGTATAAGGATGCTTTGGAAAACTTATTTTTGGATAATGTTAGTTTTGTTGATAGTGTCAATGTTTTTAGAAAATGAATATGGTGGGGGAGAAACTGTATTAAGAATTGTGAGTACAATTATTGCCATTATTAACACAGTAGGATTTTATGGTTATGTATATAAGAAACAATTCTATTCTCAATCTTTTTGGAAAATCATACTCATAGTTACTGTAATAGATGTAATTGTATCTATACTTTATTATGGGTTTCAAGATGCTGAACTAAGAACAGAAGGAATTATTTTTCTTGCTGTTTTTACCTTTATTATCATGTTTCCTCTTTTGCTAGGTTTATATAGATATGGATTCCAAAAGCAAAAATTAGCAGAAAAGCGATTGTGATTATCAACCTTTAAAAAGCCGATTCCAGTATTAAGGAATCGACTTTTTTTATTTATCCATCTTTAACTAAAGCACCCGTTAGTTTAAGTACATTTTTTCACAAACTTAACTTTTCTCTTTTAACTGACTTTAATCCTGAATCCAATCCATCTTCCATCTATATCTTCAATTACAAATTCTTTATTATTGTAATCAGTATTATCTAATGAATGGACTATTTTTATATTGGACTTCCACTAATCTGCGTCTTTAGTAAAAAAGAGTTGCAGATCAAAATAAATTGACCTGCAACTCCTTTATCTTCATTACGCGTTATAAACATAAAATCAATTTTTTACGAGATATCTTGTTCCTTTTACCATGGTTTTTGAAAGCTCAGTCTTAATTCATCTGCAACACGAACTAACTTTACCTTTAATTCATCAAACCAAGGTGGAGTTTCATTAATTTTGCCATAATCCAAAGATCTTAGCAATTTGGAAAACTTATATAAGTTCGCATATCTTTGAAACTGTGGAAACTGAGCCACTGCATCATTTTCTAGGACAGTAATGGAACGATATCCGTTCAAAAAAGACTGAATTAGTAATTTTGAATGGGGATTGTCATCATCAATAAAATCATCAAGGGCTGTTACAATATCAAGTGCATACCAGTGATATATTGCATCATCAAAGTCGATGATATTGAAACTATGATCCTTATTCTCTTCAAAAAAGATATTATCCAATTGGAAATCATAATGTATCAATCCGTACACATCATTTCCAGTAGGTATCGATTGAAGCCAAGTGGTTACCCTGCGTAGCTCTTGAAGGGCTAATTGTTCCCTTGGATGCTTTTGAAATACACTTTCCATGAACTGTACCGTGTCCAACCAACTCTTTCTTCTTTCAGATACAGGTTCGAAAGTCTTAGACAAACAATGAAGTGTGGCAAGTGATTTTCCCCATTCCTCCATCTGTTTTTCGGTAATTGTATCGGAATCCAAATTTATACCGTTTGCCGCACTAAAGACAACAGCAATATATGTTCCTTCTGGAGTCTTTAGTGTTTCAATTAGTTTTCCACTTATTGAGTAGATTGGTGTTACAGTTGGAAATTCATTCAATTGTAAATACTGCATGAACTCTAGCTCAGCTTTTATTTGTTCAATAGAGTTATCTTGATCAAAACTAAATCTTAAAAATATTGAACTTGGTTATATTCAAAAGCATACACAAAGTTTGAACTTGCACGCCAAACCTCCAAAGTTCCCTCGTCATATTCCCAGAATTGAATGAGACTCTGGGCAACAGTATCGGAAGATAATCCTCTTACCATGTTTCCTAAATTCATCATCTTTTATTTTTCCTCCCATTACTTTTGAGAGGATTAAACCTTAGTTAAGAGATAATCCCTCTCATCAGCATACTATTTTGAAATTCTATCATTTTCAATATGTCACCCCTTCCTTAAGTTTCGGCTAAAAAATCAATAGCCAGACATATTCTAATTCTACATAAAATTACTATTACCTTCTTTTGCTATTTTCTGCCTAGATGGTTCTTTTCGAATTTAAATAAAAAAAGACAGGGAGCATAAATTGCTATGCTCCTGTTTCTGTCATTTGAGATACCCTTTTTCACCATACGAGGACTACCGTCAGAACTAAACTAATTAATATCCATATTTTCTTACCCATATCATTACTTCAATCACCGATTAATTACACTTTATATAACCTCTTTTTATAATGTTTTCTTGTTGAACAAAACTGCGTCTTTAGTTCAGTAAGTGCATCTACTTGAACCAATGTCCTCTCAGGCTTGTTCAACTTATTTCAATTGATTGACACGTTATTTGACAATCCATCATTGGTATCACAAGGTTGCACTTATAAAATTGCTGACCGTCAATTTCAATATCCTCAATGGTGATTTCGTGAAAAAAGAAACTAATATTTCCTGTGTGCCACTTATTAAATGTTACAGATAAGCAACTCTCAAATAGAATAGTACGTTCTTCTCCGCTATCCCCATAACTCATTTGTACTAAACCATTTTTATGGATCATACGACAGTACCTTTAATTCTTCATCTATATAAGCCGTACCCAATTTATCCAACATCTCTTGATTGCTTAATCTCAAGAAAAACACCTCCAATTACCGAAATCCTTCTTCAACTAACCTGCTGCGTTAGTTTAAGTGTAACATTTCACAATGGATTTCTGAGAACTACTTGATGTTTCATATAAAAAAATAGACCATCGAAGTGATGGTCTTGTAAAACTAAAGCACCCGTTAGCAATCCATGCAGCACAAAATAGGTGCTGCAATACCGAGAATGAAAATGGTTAATACTAATACTGACCTTAATCCGGTATACTGTAATCAATAGTCTTATTTATTAAAGCTCTCCACTTTTTTTAACGATAGAGTAGGGTCTTATTTTTTCTTTTTTTGAAGAAACTTTATTTTCATGGTAGCTGAATTATCTATTAAATTTCACTATACAAAACGTTTCATGTGGAATATTAATTTTCCATTAGAATGACAATCATACCATTTAGATTTCAAGGACGATTTTCCCTTTTGTGCGTCCTCCATCAAGATGCCTGTGAGCCTGTATAATCTGATCCAATGGATAGCACTTCTCAATAACGGGTTTTACTTTCTCTTCCTCCACAAGCACGCGTAAGAAATCTAAATCCTTGTCATTAGGTTTTGTAAGATGCACCTTTGCTTTCTTGCGACCAATTAAAGGACTTATCATCAATTGAAACGGGTGATACTTGGGATAAATTGGATGTTCTGTTATATAAATACCTCTCTCAGTTAGAGAACGCAAACAACTGAAAAAGGTCCGCTTACCAACCGCATCCAGAATGACATCGTACTTTTTTCCGTTATCCGCGAAATCTTCTTTGGTATAATCTATCACGTAATGTGCCCCAAGGTCTTTAACCCACTGAAGATTCGAGGTACTACAAACTGCGGTTACTTCAGCCCCAAGGTATCTGGCAAGCTGAACAGCAAAGTGTCCAACACCACCTGATGCACCATAGATCAAAACTCTTTGGCCTTGCTTTATCTGTGCTACATTTCGTAATGCTTGCAGCGCTGTTTGAGCAGCACATGGTATAGCCGCTGCCTCCTCAAAGGTTGCGTTCTTCGGCATAAAACTTAGAACACCCTGGGGAGGACAGACAAATTCTGCATGTGATCCGAGACAACTCCCGAAAACATAATCTCCAACCTTGAATCTGTGTACATTTTTGCCGACCGCTTCAACAGTACCTGCAACGTCTAAGCCCAGTATTAATGTTTTGGGTTTTGAAAGACCATTCTCTAACCTGGTAGGCAAATAGCCCTTTCGAAACAGATTGTCATATGCATTGATCGAAGCGTTATGCACTCTGATCAATACCCTTTCGTCATCCTTGATGGATGGTAGTTCGACATCTGTTATCTCCAGGACTTCGGGGGGACCATAGGATCTGTAAATAGCTGCTTTTATCTGTCTAACCTCCTTTATTCTCTATCAATTAATAAGATTTCCTCATCTTGAGTAACCTTTACTCTTTTCAATAATGTAGTCGGAAATTCCTTCTTTCTTCATGAAAGAAGGGGGTGGATTAGTCTCGTGGTTGTGAAAAATAAGTAATTCTCTGTATCTATATACTATTTAATCCTTATTTAGAACTCTAAATGCTTTTTCTATCAAAACTATTAATGAATCAAGTTTCTTTTTCAACTAACCTGCTTCGTTAGTTTAAGTGTAACATTTCACAATATATTTCTGAGATTTACTTGATGTTTAGGACAAAATAATAGACCATCGAAATGACGGTCTTGTTTAACTAAAGCACCCGTTAGTTGAAAAACGTCATACATTAATTTTCTGTTCTTTATCGGCTCTCTCTTTTATATATCTTTCGTACGCCTCTTTCACCCTGACATTGCTATTGGCTAGTACTACTTGTTTATGAATCTCATTAATTAAAATAAATGACCTGAAAATAACTCCGACAATAATTGCACACAAGATATAGATTCTAGATACCTAAAACACCAGCTAATAGAATGGATAACAATAACTTCACAAAACTCCCCCTTAATCTGCCTACTTGTATTCCACAAAGAGCCATCTAGCAGCTCAACTATCTTTAACTAAAGCACCTGTTAGTTGAACAAGAAATTTTATCTTCAAGTTCGAATTTCAGTGAAATAATTAAAACTCTTCTTTTAAGATAGAGTACATCTTTAAATCTCGATGTTTCCCTTTTACAAATATACCTTTTCTAATTATCCCTTCAAAAGACATTCCTGCTTTTTCCATTACTCGTGCTGAACCGATATTTTCTACATCACACCTTGCTTGAATACGAACTAAATCCATTTCTTCAAAACCGAATTTTATTATTTCCTTTGCTACTTCAGTAGTTAAACCTTTTCCCCAATAGTCTTTAGAAATAACATATCCGATTTCAGCAATTTGGTGATTTGGTTGCCACCAAACAAAATGGATAGTCCCGATAAATTTTCCATTTTTCTTGTATTCAATTCCCCATGGTGAAACCTGCTTGTTTTCATATTTGTTCAATACAAATTCAACAAAACCTTTTGTATCAGATATTGTTTCATGGGTATTCCAAGTTACATACTTAGATACTTCTTCATCTGAACCGTATAGATGCATATCTTCAATATCTTCAATAGTGACCATTCTAAGAATTAGACGTTCTGTTTCTAAGATAGGTAAATCACCATATATTTTCTCAATCTTCATTTAATCCCCTCCACTAATTACTTGCTGAGAAATACTCATTCTTGAAGTAAAGCACCCGTTAGTTTAAGTACAATATTTCACAATCTTACTTCTCTTTTTGACTAACCTGCCCCTATCAGTCAAAAAAGTGCTTTAATCTTTAATTGCGTAATTTTTTTATAAAAGTGTAACGATCCTCAGTTACAAAACTACAGTCAGGGACTAAAGGGGCTTTGCGAAGCTTTATAAGAAGTTTATTTAAAAATGGCGTAAGCTCAGCACGTTCGCTCTCATCTATAGCATATTCTAAGCCATATTGATAAATATAGGGTTTTACTTCATTCATCCAAACTATAGAGCCAAGTAGTTTAATTGTCTCTCCAAATAAGTAAGTCTCAAATTCAAAAATGATATTAGAATTTACTGTAAGCTTTAAATCTGTTAAAAAGCGAAGTCCACCAATTCCAATATCCTCAATTAATATTACTGTTTTTCCTACGTCCACTGTACGACCATTGATTCGTGTAAGAGTCATTGAACCACTTAGCGGGAAATGAAGAGGGACTCTGAAAAACTTTCTTCGTTCCTCTAATGTTCGATTATCTAATTTGGGGGCATTTGGTATAACAATTGTCCCTATCTTTAATAATTCTTCAAATTCGGTAGCTGGTAGGGGCTTTGAGAGTAAATACCCCTGAACTATCTTACATCCCATTTGCTTTAAAAGATGATATTGTTCATAAGTTTCTACTCCTTCAGCTACAACGTTCATCTTCAAGCTTTCTGCAAGTTTAAGCATTGTTTGAGTGATGAGGTTAGATTCATTCTCCTCATGTGTACTTAAATGTGTTATAAAAGAACGGTCAATCTTCAATGTATTGATATATTTTTTAAACTTGGTTAGATAAGAAAGTGATGAGTATCCTGTACCAAAGTCATCTAAGGAAATAGTTATTCCCGTTCTCATGAGATCATTTAAAGTCGTCAACACAATTTTCTCAGTTTCTAACATAGAAGTTTCAGTAATTTCGATTTCGAGAAACTCAGGATCGAGTTTCGTGTCGGCCAAAATCTCCTGAAAGTTACTTACGAGGTTTTTATCCAAAAATCGTTTTGCTGATAAATTCACTGAAATAGGTATTTGTGGTAAGCCCATTTCTTGCCAAGCTTTAATTTGCTTGGCTACCTTCCAATTCATTTTTTTACCCATTTCAGCTATTAACCCATTTTCTTCAACAATCGGAAGAAACTCATTTGGAGATAGTATCCCCCATTCTGGATGATTCCATCTAATCAACGCTTCTGCCCCTATTATTTTATTATTCTCTGTGCTTACCTTTGGCTGAAAGTAATACTCCATTTGATTCTCTTCTAGTGCAAAACGAAGGTCAGAACCTAACTTAAAAGCCCTAAATGTCCGAATATCCATTGTAGAAGAATAAACTTTAAATGTATTTTTCCCTTCTCCTTTTGCGATATGTAGTGCTGCAGCTGCATTTTTCATGAGAGAGATTGAATCCACACCATCAGTCGGGTAAAGGCTGATGCCAATGCTTGTCGTCATAAAGAGTCTATATGGACCAATGACAAATTGTTCTTCCATTGAACTAATAATTTGATTAGCTATGTCAATTACCATGTTGATGTTTATACAATTAGGAGAAATGATTGCAAACTCGTCACCGCTCATCCTAAACAGTTGGTGTCCATATCCAAGTACTATCTGAATGCGATTAGAAATAGCTTTCAATAACTCGTCCCCAACACGGTGACCCAGTGTATCATTTGTATATTTAAATCTATCCAAATCAAGATACATAATTGCCATCCTCTGACCCAACGTTTTAGCGATTACTAATTCCTTTTCCAATGTTTCTTCAAAGGACTTTCGATTTGGTAACTTTGTCAATTGGTCATAGTATGCAAGAAAATTGATCTGTTCCCAAGATTTTTCTCTCTCTGTAATATCTATAATTGTACCTAAAATTATTGGGTCTCTATTTATATAAATTAATTTTGAATGTGCTTCTATTCTTATCTCAGATCCATCTTTACGAATTACACGACAATAATGTGTTATTCCTTCTTCTCCGGCTATTAACGAATCAAAAGTGGATTGGAGTTCATTAATATCTTCAGGATGAATATAATTAATAATATTGAAATTGACTTCAGGGTACTTAGTTCCTAATAGTTGATGATAGTATGGATTACCATATAAGAGATGTTCATCCTTTAAGATATAAACACCTACCAAAGCTTCTTCCACAATACCTCTAAACTTCGCCTCCGATTCCATTAAACTATTTTCAATTTTTCGTGCTTCAGATTTATCTATTATAATTCCGAAAGCACCAGTGACTTTCCCCTCTACAATCGCAGGAATCAGTATAATATGAATCGGTATGCTCTCCTCATTTTTGTGTACAAAGAAAGAATCCATATTTTTTGGTTCTCCGTTAAGGACTTCTAAGAAAATTTTGTGATAATTATCTTGTTCGTGCTTTGGTAAATACTTGATAAATGGGGTAACGGTAACTTCCTCAACCTTATACCCTATCAATTTAGACAGATTTTGATTTGCTTTAGCAATAACACCTTCTCTATCTAAATAAAGGGCAATCTCTGGGTTATGCTCAAACAAGGAACGGTAAAAAGTATCTTTATCTATATGCTTTGCCATGGTATAAGCTCCTCCTTACTTTTTTTGATTCTAAAGTCCTGTTTTTAGATATTCAAATAGTTTATCATGATACCTATAACTTTACCATATATAACAATAAAAAAAAGATAGTTTTACCAGAAACCTATAGAAAGAGCTGATAATCTATTTTTAAAAGTTACTAAGAAATGGGATACAATAAATTCGTACTTATTTTCCCTATGTATAGTCTTTTTAAACTTACCTGCCACGTTAGCCATCCGTGCTGCACCACCGAGAATGAAAATGGTTAAGATATGCGAATCCTAATAATAATCTTAAAACTGTAATCAATAGTCTTATTCATTAAAGCTCTTTTCTTTTTGAGGATTGAGTAGGGTCTTATTTAATATGTCATTTCCCTTTTTTTGAAGAAACTTATATACACGGTAGTTCAATAAGAAACACTGCTATAATCAAAAAAACATAATTAAAAAACCACCATCCGAATCATCGGTTGGTGATTTCTCTTTCATCAAGTATATGACAATATTCTGCCAACTCATCAAAGTTTTCATTTGGCATATGTAATAGTTGATTTAATGTATCCATTACTTTTTCTCGAGGCATAGAAAAGAATTCTTAATCCTTGTTCAACTAACCTGCTCCGTTAGTTGATTTAGCCTTATAGTTTATCAACATATATAGCACAAGGATGCCATAAAACAGGTTCAGTTCCGACTTACTCATCGTTACTTAATTACAACACATTATTGCCTTTTCTAGAGTTGAAAATCCTTTTTTCCAAACCATTACAAATGAATAAAACTGTCCGAATTCAAAGTCTTCACTAGAGTTACCTTTAGTCGAAGATCTTTCTACCAGCTAGTATTAATTCTTAAACAATTCTTGTTTTTCTTCCTTTGTTAAACCAGAGAAGAATACTTTATGTAGGCGAAGTACTTTTTCCTTTTTAGGAAACACTCTTTCGAGCCAAGTTACAGCCATAGGCGTATTTTCAGGTTGAGAATTAACTTTATCGAGGAACCATTCATACTCCTTCACCACATCAGCAGTTAATAATGACGTATCCTTTTTACTACTAACATAATCAAGTTCTGCTAACTCCATTGCAGAGATGGGTACATCTAGTTTCTTTACTACTCCAAATTCAGAGGGCAATCGTTGATTGTCTATGGAAACAAAATAATGAAGATCATTACGTAATCTATAAAGCCCTTTTTTAGTATCTCTCTTGTTTGCGATATACAACAAACTTCCTTTTAAAGCAAAGCAATTAAACTCTTCGTTGTTAAATGCAATTAACATTTTTTCATACTTTTTCAAACTAAAAACCTACTTTTTAGCCGTTAGGCAAACATTTTTTTTGTTTCATAACTAATAAGTATGTGGAATTTAAGAAACTGAAGAAGATTATTTCTTAAGTTTAGATAAGATCATCGTACCAATTGTAATAAAAATTACTTGTTGAAGAGATACTGCAAAACTACCTCATCATTAACGATATACACTTGGTTTAATAAATACCTATTGAGTACGCTTCTGGACTTGTATTTCTTTACACCATATTTCTATGCTCATAGGTGACATGCCTATTTTATAAATGTAAAGTTCGATTCCTTCAAATATAACACTTCCTACATCAACATTATGGAGAAAGTACGGTATTTGTAAGCGAGTTAATTCTTTCACTGGCACATCTTTTTCATGTCCAATGTTGTGTTCAAATTCTGTTTTGTAGCAACCAGTGAACTTATAGACAACATTACTGTCAGTATCCTCGTATTCTATTGTAACTTCATCAGCAAAATGGTTTTTAAACTCTCTATGTAGAAATTGATATACTCTTTTTGTCGTAAATCGTTATCCGTAAAAAAGTCACGAACCGTATCAGTGCAAATTGAATGAACTTGTGCGAGCGTGACACCAAAATTTCTAAATGCTGACTGTATATCCTCTGGGTTTGCTAAGTAATATTTGTCCAGAGTAACTCCCTTTATTAGTTCCATCAACATTATTCTCTTTTCTTTATCTTCAAAATAAACAGTTGGAATATTAATGCACGAATTTACATCCTTACTCCTTAGAATATTTAATTCTTTATTAAACTTCACATTTTCACTAAATTCTTTTAAGACAACTTCCTTGGAGAATATATCCTCACCTTGAGAGTAAGTAAGATGAAACATTGAAATGTCGTTACTAAATCCATCTTTATTTTTTTGTAAGTTATTTATCGCAATTACAGTCTCTTTTCTATTTGTTTTCTTTATCAGTTGTTCTACAGTTTTATAAATTTCTTCGCTCAATAGTGCCGCCCCCGTCTTTTGCATCTATTTTGTTAACCCATACCTTTTCATAGATATTCTGCAATTTGAAATAAAACCCCTTCTTCAACTAACCTGCCCCGTTAGTTTAAGTGTAACATTTCACAATGGATCCCCGAAATTTACTTGATGTTTTGGACATAAAAATAGACCATCGAAATGATGGTCATGTTTAACTAAAGCACCCGTTAGTTAAATAAGAAAAATTTTAAGTAGCAATATTTATAGAAAATAAAATACGGTCTTGTCCCGGACCAGCATAATCAGTTTTTAAGGATACGGAAAAACCCATTGATTTATGAAATGAGATAGAACAGAACCCTCGTTAACTGGTGTAGTAATGCAACGGACAGTACTACAACCTTGCTATTGTTCTATGATTATATAGTCGTCATCTTCGGAAATTGGTGGATTAAATATTTAGTTCCTCACACTCGGGTGTTTGTTCAAAAGTTTACATGCTTTAACTTATTCAACACCTTTCCAAAAAAAACCTTCTTATTCAACTAACCTGCTGCGTTAGTTGAAGTATATTCCTTCACAAAAATTATTGTTATTTTAATATAAATATCTATTTGAGATGAAACTTCTTTTATTTGATGTAGGGGAGACGACAGCAATAATACCATTTACAATAAATCAAACTTCCTTTAAAAACCTTTTCAAAAGAAAGACGCCAATATATAGGCGTCTAAGGATAAAGAATATACAAGTCACCACTAATATTGAAAAAACATGCTAACAACTTAGACATAAGAAAGATTACGAGCTCTACTTGTTGCTTTTAACTTAGAAAAATCATTCTGAATTTTTTTTGTGTTTAAGTAACTGAAATGCACTCAGATTTTTAAATTTCACATTTAAGTCTTCATCTACAGTTTTTGCTACCCGCTCATCTGTTAACAAAACATTTTGTAATCCATCTAATATACATTTAGCAGCTAATATTAAAACAGTTAATAGGATAATAGGTATTAACGATATCCAAGGATATGAAGTCCATAGGAAACTCCACCACATACCTAAGGTACCTGCCCATTCACTTGATGGAGAAACAGGTCTAGATATCCCAAATAAATCTTCTTTAAAAGTGATTCCCCCAATAAATACTTTCAATACACCTAAGTGAGCCATGAGAATGAGTGACTGCATAAACTCTTTTATTAAAATTAAATATAACTTTGGAACTAAAAAAGTTCTAATATGCTTTGAAATGATATGCCATGTGGTTGCCCCTAAAGTTCGAGAGCATTCAATAAATTCCATCTTACTTATTAGTTGGACTTCATTTGCAATTAATACTGAATTGAAAGGAATAAAAAAAATAGATAGAACTAAAATATATATTAATACTAATTCCCAAATCGAATAAATACCTTCTTGCATTAATATCGATTCAAAACTTATCCAGTTTAATATTAAAAAAGCAAAAAGGGTAACTGGAAAATAATTAATAGAATCAGCAATGTATTTAATTGGTTTCTTGAATTTTCCTAAGTAAAAATGAATAAGGAATCCAAAAAATAAAGAAGGGACAACTCTTATTAGTGTAATAGCAATAGCTGCAAATATAGTATATTTCGCACCTATAAGCATCACTATTGCAATATTTCTTCCAAAGTTATCAGTACCAAAGGGTGGATAAAGTATTCCACTATACGGTGCTGGTATTGGTTTCCCATTATTATCAAACAATAATGGAGCCGTAGGTATACGATCATGATAAATTATAAAATATAAAATGCTAGCTAACAATAGGCCGCTGATTATGATAAATCCAAATAGGAATAGTTTATTTCGAAAAGTTCTCTTCGCTATACTCATTTAAATCACCATTCCAATCTTTGCCCTGTTTTTCTATGAATATATTCAATCAGCGATGTATTAACTATAAAAATAGGCAAATAAATCATAATAAGTGTAAAAGCAATGATTTCAGGTTCTGGATAAGTTATTAAAAACGTGAAAATTCCATTTATATTAAAAAGTTTTTCAAAGATTACCATGGAAGATAACAAAATTATGATGACAGACTTACTTTGCAGAATAATACTTGGAGTAATATTTCTTAAAACATGAATGAAAAATACTTGAGATTTGTTGAAACCTATACTCTTTGCTAATTGTACGTATGATTTCTTCAATTCTTCATTCACCAGGAAAAGAACAACTTTATAAATCATTAAAGATGGGATTAACGTCAAAGCTACTGTTGGTAGTATATAGGATCTATTCTGGGCCGTACCAACAATTGAAAACAATTGGATCCCAGTTTGTTTAAAATAAAATAAAACAGAAAACTGAATTACTATAATTATAAACAAGTCTGGTAACGACTCTAATAGTGAGGCAATTCTTATAGTAAACAAGTTAATTTTTTTAGGTAATAATGTAGTTAGATAAGCAACGAAGATACCTAGTACTATTGATAAGAATAATGCAGCAAGAAATATATATGCAGAATATAAGTAGGAATCCCAGAAGTTTGTAAATATAGAATACTCAAATCCTGTTGGTCCTGTGAATTCTATAGTTTGTGGAAGAATTAATGATTTAATGATAAGAAGAACTATGTCTATATATGAATTAAAATCCAATTGAAGTCCATTCATAAATACCCCTACAAAGGCACTTAGGAGAATTAAACCAATAACTACGCAAATAAAACGACAAATATTATCCCATATAACACTGATCAGAATCCCCTCATTCCCAATAATAACCATTATATATACTTTCAATTATAAACTAAGAGACAGTATTTTCAACCTACTGATTCAACTTCATAAATTACCTGTTTCGATTTAATCACTGAATATTTACTTGTTAACACAATTTATTAACTGCTTCTTTTAAGTCGACCTTGTTGATACCTTTACTCACCGGACATTTAAAGTGTCCCCTTAAATTTCATTGGCTTTTTGACATAGCTTTCTATAATAATTCATCACTTAAAGTACAGCAATGCAACTCATTTGTGAGTGATGGAGCCCTTAGGAAGTCATACAAAGTCTTATGAGTCATGAGAAAAGTGAAACTACCAGGTTTTACGCTCAGTTATACGGAATATTAATGAAGGAGTATTATCAGGAGTAAATTTAAATGTAAAAGGAGCAACGTATTAAGGACGTTTCTCTACTTGAATAATGCACCCGTATAGCAATCCATGCAGCTCAAAATAGAACTGCACCACAGAGAATGAAAGGTTAAAAGGTGTCTATAATAGTCCACCGAAACCCATAGACTTATTAATGCACGCTCTCCTCATTATTTAACGATTTAGAAGGAGAAATTTATTTTCATGGTAGCTCAATCTCTGAAACTTATCCTAAGTTCATTCAAAATTTTTATATATGGTTTATTTAACTTGTCATTTACTTTAATTGCTATTGCCTCTTCGATATTTATATCCTTTACAGGCTGATTCCTACCAACCCTTGTTCAACTAACCTGCACCGTTAGTTTAAGTGTAACATTTCACAATGTATCGACTATATCTACTTGATGTTTTAGACGTAAAAATAGACCATCGAAATGATGGTCTTGTTTAACTAAAGCACCTGTTAGTTAAAAAAAGAATATTCTTTTTAACAATAAGGTAATTATTTATTTCTAAGCCGTTATGGCATTTAGTTACTTTTCTCTTTGGTCAACTTTTATTTATATTTCTAAAAACTAACTAAACACCAAACTGTTTTAAATGATGGTCAAGGTGCTTGTATATTCCTTTTCCCCATTGCTCGGAAGTAAGTTTACCGAAAAATGGATGTGGATGAGTCGTACACTTCTTTGGACCATTAATTTGGAAAGTTATAATTTTTTGTTTTAGTTTTTCCTTCTCTGTTTCAAATTCTTTTTCAACTACAATCAAAATGGTCGGAATTGTGGACATATTTTGGGCTAATGGCTTGTCGTTATAAAAAATTGGTTTCACAAAGTTTCCTATTAATATTCCTAACCAACCTCTCGCTGGAAAAGAATGTCCCATTGCAATGTCTTGAAAGGATGAGCAATGTGCTAGCATTTGGGCAACATCCATTTTACCCCATTGGGGTTTTGAAATTGGGCTTAATTTGTCAATACGGTTTAAAATTTCCTCTGAATGCAATTGATTAAAAATATTATTCATTTGTTCATCTCCCATTACCAATCTACCTCTACATCACCACAAAAAATCCATTTATTCTGTTCTGCTTCTTTAGATATCAATTTTCTCAAAATCTCAAAACAATAATAACATAATAATCTAATTTTGTTCGAAAATCTTATTCCATTAAATTGCCAGATTGTTGAAAAAAAGCTTATGCCGATTGTTCAACTAAACTGCCCCGTTAGTTTAACGTGTAACATTTCACAATGGATTTCTGAGATCTACTTGAAGTTTTGGATAAATAAATAGAACATCTAAATGATGGTCTTGTTTCACTAAAGCACCTTATAGTTGAATAAGATTTTATTTCCTCTAACTTTTAAATAAATACATTCCAACCGAACCAAATACACTTGTTACAGCAATCACAGTGACAGCAAATAAAACTTCTGAAGTTGAATGAGGTCTATTAGTCAACAAACCAAACCAGAATAGCTCAATAAATAAAATTAGCCCCCATAATATAAAGAATGCTTTCAATATATCATTTTTCATACTATAACCATCCCTAAAAATAATAATCCTTATTCAACTAAACTGCTGCGTTAGTTCAATAAGAATAAGAGTTTCATATGGCATCCCCATGATCTTTTACTAGGGCTACCCGTTACCCGTTTGTTGAATCAATAAACGTAATAAAGCCTCTAACAAATATTACTGCAAGCAATAATCCTAAAAGAAAAAGTCTCTCTAAATAAGTTTTTACTTTTTTATTTTTGGCGGTCTTTTTAATATACTTTTTTCCTGAAAATCCTATTAAAAAAGTTATTTTGGATAAAACAATATATATCAAAATTATTGTCTTTTTAACTAAACCGCTTCGTTAGTTTAAGTGTAATATTTCACAAACAATTTTTGAGATCTTCTTGATATTCTGGATAAATGTTCGTGATAAAAAATAGACCATCGAAATGATAGTTTTGTTAAACTAAAGCACCCATTAGTTTAAGTAAAATACATTACAATCTTTTTTTCGCCTTTATAAACTTAATTCCTAAAAAATCAAGAAAATTATTTATTTTATACTGTGAAAAATAAAAGATTTTGTTTTTGAAGTTGCTTGTTTAAACTCCCAATCTCCATAAACTTGAATCTGTGAAAAACCTGCTTTTTTTAATGATTCATAGATTGTTTCCTGTGTTCTAAATTTTAATTGCATTTTTTCATGAATAACTACTTCCCCCGTACGTGCTTTTTTCACCGTTTCATAAAACGTAAAAACATCGTCTACTAATCCCTCATATTGCGTCCAAATTTCAAGTGGTTCACCGTTCACCAAATCTGTTGCAACATCCGGTTCCGTGACCTTTTCCCACTGTTCCCACGCCTTTGCTAATGGATTACGTGTATCAAAAATAAAGTGTCCTCCGGGTTTTAATGCTCGATACGCATCAGCAACGACATTTACCCAACTTTCCTCTGTAAGAAACACTTGTGCAACATTCGCTGTCATAATGATAGCTTCAAACGCATTAGTTTGTAAATTTGTACTATCACCAATAATCCATATCACTTCTCCTGGATACTCTTTACTTTTCGCATATTCAATCGCTTCTTCATTCGGGTCAATAGCTGTAATCTGATATTCTGCTTTCGCAAAATGAGTTGTCAATCTCCCTGTCCCACAGCCTAAATCAGCTATAGTTTTTACATTAATCTTCTTCAATATTGCTAAAAAAAATTCATCGTCTTTGCCCCAGCCATTAACTTGGTCATACACTAGTGGAATCATTTATTTACCTACTTCCTAAATCATACTTGTTTGTCCCCAAAATGAATCATTCTTTTGTTCCCAGACCACTTTGTAAAACCTATACGAACTAACTATTGCTTTGAAAAGAGAAACTATATCTACTTTTCAATCACCTTTGTTACCTGTTTCATATTAATCAATCTTTTGTAAATAAAGTCACTCTTATTATATCTTAATTTTCTAAAATAATATTCTTTTAGTGATATGTAGAACAAAAATGTGCCCAAAGCGTCGTTTGGTAACCTTTAATAAAAAAATGTTATTCAATAATATGGCCCGATTGTTGAACAACACTCTTCAACTAACCTGTTACTTCAATAAGAAAAAAGGCCTTACTCCTTCCTGAAGTAAAGCACCCGTTAGTTGAAGAAGAAAATCGAAGTTTATAAAGTATTTTTAAGACGATGAAATGATTTTGTTTGAGCGAATTGTTCAAAACCAATAGACTTGTAAAGCTCACATGCATCTAGGGAAGTGCAAACAACAACTGCCGTTTTTGCCCCCTTATCACTCAACGCATTGAGAGCAAGCTTACAGACTGAACTCGCTAACCCCATTCTCCTAAATCTCGGATCCGTTCCAACAGGTTCCAGTAACCCCACCTTGTTATCTTCATCAAACCAAATTAAACAAGATGCTACGAACCCACCATTTGGGGATTCTATTACCCAATCAAGAGAAGAATCATAAGGATAGGTATTCATAACATTCAAGTAACTTTCTTCTGTGACTCTGGATTTATGAAATGCAGCCCTATGTACTGCCACACGATTTGTTAAATCCTCAGAACCCTTGATATGGCGACCTTTAAACTTATCTGGCAATTGAACAGGGAATGAACAACTATCCAATGAAATTTTTGTGAGGACTTCTGGATTTACTGCTAATGGGTTGAATAAAGAATCTTCTAAGGCTGAAATAAGATGCGACTCCGTTTCTAGGACAGTCACTTTTTGCTCATTGGTTTTAGTTATTTTATCAAACCAGTCAATGACATCCTTGGCCACCTCAGGAAAATCGGGATCAACTTGACATATTAACTCACCAGGTTTTTGAATCCATCCCCAAGCAACGGGCTTCCCATCCATTTCCCAAATTGCAGTATCCCAATCATCCTCGCGTCCAGCGTGTCGGTGGCGTTGCCAAGCTAGATCGCCTATATGGTAATTAGGTTCCAGTGACCATATAGCTTGTGTAAGTTTCTGCATTCGTTTTAAATCACTTGAATCTTTATAAGTTCGAATTACAGGTTTACTCATTTATTTAATCTCCTCGATTCTTCTTGATATTTGTAACTAGCTTTTTGATATTCTTCCTAAGGCATCCCCTTATATTTAATCATCTTAAACTAACCTCTATGACTATCTCTAAAATTGAACTCTCCCTTTTTTCCATCAAACATTCAATTATCACTATTGAACCCTCCTATTCATATTCAATAAAGATTTAATTATTCCTTCTTCAACTAAACTGCCGCGTTAGTTGAAGTGTAACATTTCACAATGGATCGCCAAAATCTACTTAAAGTTATGGACATAAAAAAAGACCATCGAAATGATGGTCTTGTTAAACTAAAGCACCCGTTAGTTTAAGTACATTACTTCACAAACTTCTATTTTGCATCAATATCAAATACCGAAGTAGTTACACCTTTTTTCCATGTTTCGACTACTTCATATTCATAGTATCCTTCTTCTAAGGGAACTGTTAATACATTCTCTTTTTCCATCCAAAATATACAAAAATTGCTTTAGTTGAAAAATAACCTTCGCTTCTATTACGCATTTCTTACGTAAAATGCAACAAATGATTTTGTTTTATTAGTGATTCGTCTAATTCTCTATGTATTTAAACTCCAATAAAAACGTTAAAGTACTTACCACTAATTCAAGAAAATAAAGTCTGTTCCCTAAAACCTTGGAAACAGACTCATAATATCATTATCTTCCTAGTTTATTATCAATTTCAGTTGTATCTACATTCTCCCCAAATAAATCTTTTAGTTTATTTTTGGCTTGCATTTTAATTTCATCATCCACATATAAAGCTACTTGAACTAAAGCGAATATTACAACACTTAAGTCATCAGCATATCCTACACCAACTGCTAAGTCGGGTATAATATCTAGAGGTAAAATAAAGTAACCTAAAGCCCCAACAATGGTTGCTTTAACTTTTAATGGTACATCTGGCTTTTGAAGTGTGTAATAAAGTAATAAAACGGCGTAGACTACAGAAGTTCCAGCTCTTTTAGAAAATTTTTGAACCTTAATCCAAAACTTTTCCTCTGAGAAATGCTCTTCGTGTTGGTTTATATCTTCAGCATTCAGTTTTTCTGCGTCATCTTTTAACTCAGCAAATAGTTTTTCTTCAATTTCAATTTCGTCTACTTCAACAATATTAGTTGAAGATAATTCGTCTAGATCTGTTTTCTTCTTAAATAGATTTTTTAACATAAAATCACTCCAAGGATTAGTAAATTACAAATAAATTATACATCATATTTATCCATTTATCATCAGATCAAATACTCTTGATCTTAGTAACAAAAATGATTAGATTCATTTCTACTCATTTCTCATTTCCTACTTATCCTTATTAACTTTTTTGTTTCTGTTTGTTTTGGAATTCAATATATCGTTTAAGTGTGAGGCGATAATGAGAGTCTTCTGAATACTCCCTATCGACAGTTGCTAACAAAGAAGGAGTAAGCTCTGTTTCTCCATTATATAAACCTTTGTTAAGGATCCCGTTCCACCGACTAATATAATCATTTACAGATTTGTCTCCCAAATGATAACTCTTTCTTAAATAATCCCCAAATTCCATACCATATCCCTACTCTCACTATTATTTACTAATATATTTATTCACTACCATCTGCTTCTTTTCCTTTAAAAAGTGAGCAAGGAAATTAAGAATTAAGAACTTCACTGTGCAGTAATAGTCAAATGCGACATATGAACTCCCATTTTCTTCTTCAACTAAACTGCTGCGTTAGTTTAACGTGTAACATTTCACAATGGATCGCCGAAACCTACTTGATGTTTGGACATAAAAATAGACCATCGAAATGATGGTCATGTTTAACTAAAGCACCCGTTAGTTGAAGAAGCACCTTCTCTATTATTACACATTGTGGTCGTACAAAAACCACTTGGCGTTCAAAACCACTGACTGATTTTCGTTCGATCGAAGAAACCTAATCGCTGTAGATTTGAAATAAAGTTTGATCAATAATACCTCGCAAACCCATATTTTACGATAAATAAAAGAATCCATTTTGAAAAAAGATTGGTCAAAGTGTATTCTTCTCCAGCAGATTTAAGTATAAAAAAGTTTGTTCATTTTATTATCTTTTACTCAGTTTGAAATAATCTTGCATTATCAATTAATAGTGCTGCAAGTTCTTGATCGAACCAATATATTTCACTTCTTAAAAATGTTATAGGGTATTTTTTTTTGTAGCGAACCTGTACTCTTGTCCATTCTGCCGTAATTTCATAAGTTTCACTATGGTTATCTATAGGACTAAGTTTTGTATTACCTAACTCCCAAAGTGTTAATTGAATTTTTCGAGTTATATCTTCTTCATTTTTTACGAACGCTTCAAATACAAATTCATTTTCCATTTCATTATCTTTACGTAAAACCCATGAATCTTGATGTATACTTGGATCTCCTACATTGCCTCCATTATTATGTGCATAAATATACTGCCATGTTCTATAAGACTTATTAAAGTCGGTGTGTAAAGAAAGATGTCGACACCTTTGTTCCTCAGCTCGCCATCCCAATAAATGCAGAGTATCATCTCTGGTAGGTTCTTTTGAGTCTAAATATGGGTTCAATTTTGGGGACAATGTGATATAAGCCTTGTCTATTAAAAGATTCTCGGGATCCCGATCATACCAATAAATTTCACATCGAATACTTGTTTCATCAAACTGCTTTCTATATTTAACGGTTTGATGCACCCATTCATCTCCAATTTCTAGAATACCTGTACTAGCTTCACCATTCTCTATCGCACCTCTATCTGAAGGTCTAAGTTCATAAATAACTAATGCTACCTGTCTACCTGGTTTAAGGGACTTCAACACTACATCAAAATCAATTTCAGTATCTCTTTCAACAGTATTGAATGGAGTATCTTTAACAATACTAGCGAAGGCAATATTCGGATCTTTCATTCCTCTGTCATTTATCGCCAAATATTTTCTAGTCTTATCCTCTAAATCTTCTATTATTGAGTAATCAGAACACCTTGGAAAATCAAATCCACCATAAAGAAGATCCGGGGTTTTGCTATTGAAATTAGGGTTATTATTTATTTGTGCTATTTGTATTAAATTTAATAATTTGTCGCGATATTGACGATAGACTGTTAATTTCCGTTTCACCTGACTTAAGTATACAGATCTCCATCTTTCTACTCTTGCAAATCTTTCGTTATGTGTTAGAAGGTGCTGATACCAAGCATTAAATATTGTACTCTCCAGGTCCCAAGTTAGTTTTAAATTTTTTTCATATATTTCTAATATATTGCTCTCTAGTTCATATCCATACAATTCATTAATTTCTATATACGAAGCAGTCATTAAACAAACAATTTGAGCATGTAGTAGATATGTTTCTTTTATAATTTCATCTTCTAGAGGTGTCGCCATTTTTTCTATAATGAAATTTTCTGTCCCTTCTAGTACATCTCTACATCCTTTTTGGAAATTAGGTACACCATCTTGACCGGTTGAATTTTTCATATCGCTATAATATCCGACTAAGGATTCATACTGTGCTTTAAACTGTTCGACCCGCATACTATCAATGTACTTCCTCGTAAACGATGTAATTTCATTAATTATCTGTTCCATCATTTTTTGTTGTTCTTTCTTTTGTTTTCTTTCTGCTTCTATGGCACTATATTTTTGATATAAAAAAACTAATACCTCATATTCTGGATCCATATATATCACCCTATCCTAAATAATTTGATTTTTACTTAAAATATTCCCATAATATTTTCTCCGTATACTCTTTTGTTTGAGGCATAGCAATAGTCGATTAATTTCCTGTTCTCTAAATAGCTTATTAAATCTTCTACATTCTGGCCCTTTAATGCAAAAAAGCGCAGATCCATACTCTGGAAATGCGCCCGTTAATTGAAGAGACGAGTTCCACTTATAATGCATTAAATTCGGAGGAATTCATAATTTCTATGGAAGAACTCGTTATTGGCATCCCTATACTCCGCTTTGACTGCTTCTTCAACTAACCAGTTGCCCAGATACAGCTTAATATCTGGAATACTCTATAAAGCAACTGTGAGGAATCACCTAACCTCATCATCCTTCAGTTGAATTAAACACCCTTTTACTGCACATACTTTACAAACTAGATCCAAATCAGTCGGGAAAGTCTGATATGGTCCTAGTCTTTTTTGTATTATCTTTTTATTTTGTATGCATATATTTCTAATAACTGAGCAATCTATTTATTGGGTGACGTTACACTTCCTTAAGACCTTCAATCGGAAGGTCTTTTTATTTTCTAGTCACCAATTTCTCTAACCATTTCCTAGGGTTCTACTTATAATTTTGTGATTTTTGAATATAATAATATAAATAACTGTGAGGCTTCCTATCTAACTTCTAAAATTTACTGCCTCAAGGTGTTAAAGACCTTCATGCAAAAGGTCTTTTTTTGTTTTAGGACATATTTTGTTCGGCTTGTGTTCAGGATTTAACTTTCAGAGTATTTTTTTGGCCTACTAAACCACACTAATGTGGTTAAGGAGGTGAACAGTAATGATGAATAGTAACAATGAATTTGGTGATGATTACAACTATGAAAATTTAAATTTGGAATATCTAAACTTAGATAGAAATGACCCAAACAATATTCGCAACAACAACAATAACCGAAATAGCAATAACAATATCAATCCAAATGATAGATCTGAGTTCGGTGAGGATTTCAACTTCGACAATTTAAACGAAATAATCCTAAATGATCAAAATCTAAATAATAATAGTAATAATAATGAGCGAAACAACAATAAAAACAACACAACAACTAGAAATACTTAGTTAATACAGTCATCCCTAAATATAACATTAGGGATGACTGTTCCTTTAGAGAGTATAATCAGTCTCAGTTTTACATCGCTTTTTGGTCGAACTGTTCATTAAGCTGCGACTACTTCTTCATAGCTTTTCTAAATAATTTATCTATTCCTCTTTCCTTTCATGTTCCCTTTCATACATAATTTCTTCGTCTCTCTTTGGTTGTAGCCCCAAAAAATCTCTTAGATTTTTAAAATAACTTCAAACTTTATTGGACAATCATACAGACACCCAGAGATAATCTGAATATCTTATAGAGATTTAAAATAGATTGCCAATGTGAGTGTGTTGAGGGATTGGCAGAACAACTTGAGCAACATATAGGCGAGCTCGTTGTCGTTTTTGAAAAGAATGCTTTTGTCCAAGGAACCATAAGAGATGTTATCGATGATTCTATGCTTGTAATGGAAAATATAACCAAAAATATAGGCGTCGGAGCATTAGCTATAGGGTATAGTGCCCCTACAATATTTATTAGCATTTGTGAAATCAAAGAATTCCTTACTTTTGTTCCAGGCTTAAGTACGATTACAACACTAGATAAATTAAATTTTTCGTAATTAATGTGAGATTAGAAGGTGGTAAACCAGATTTATATGGTTTACCCCTTTTTATTAATACAATCTTATTTTACTAAGACACCTGAATTAGAACTTTAAAAAGGTCATTTACTGCCTATACTGATGAATAGTTTGTGTCAAATGCGACATAAAAACTCCCATTCTCATCTTCAACTAAAGCACCCGTTAGTTGAAGAAGAATCCTTCACAATCTCCTTTAAAAGTATGTAAGGTAACTCCTAATCAGACAGCCAAGACCAATCAATATATAAATTGTTTTTGTAAACCAATATGGAAATTTATCTGACCAACTCATTATAAATTCAAGAATGACAGAACCACTTGAACCAAAACCTTCTTCTTTATGAATATTTTTATTGTGTCTAATCCCAAAAGCTATAAATCCTATACCGAAAATTAATATTAAAATACTTTCCATTTAAAATTCCTTTCTAAGTTTAAAACCCAACTACGGTTTTAAACATCATGAGTCGCTTATTTAACTAACCTGCCCCGTTAGTTAAGTGTAACATTTCACATTTTATTGCCGAAAACTACTTGTAGTTTTGAACGTAAAAATAGACCATCGAAATGATGGTCTTGTTTAACTAAAGCAACCGTTACTTGAAGAATATATTCACTCACCTGACATAAATATTTAAAGTCTCAAAGACTATTTTTTTTGCATTAACTCCCCCGTTAGAAATCCAAGACCCGAAAAAATCAGCGCTTCACCACAGAGAATGAAAATGGAATTCCAAGTCCATAATGTTTAATGGCTGAAGAAGAAGATTCTTGAACTATCGGTACCTCTGATATTATGTATTAGTTACCTTAATACCCGTCCTTGCAAAATATGAGACAGAGACCGCTAAAATTCATGCTACTTCTTACACTGTTCTTTCTTCAACAAACTGAGGGAGTCCAATAAGAACGAAAAAAGGGTAGCACAGGTTCAATTCTCTCATTTATCTTTATCTCTGTATCTTTTAATATCCATTCAGCAGCGGAAAACAAATTATTGGCAATCTAATCGTTCCTCAAGAAGTACTGAGAGGGATTCTCTTTTTAATGCAACCATGCTATCTTTAAGGTTTGTTGGAAAGGAAGGTTTTCTCCTTATTCGTATTCCTTTGGTATAGTGTAAAAAATTGGGGGTTGATAGGATGTTTTTCTTGGGACTGTCCCAGCAGTTGCCCGTAAAAATTTTAACGGTGGCTCTGCTGATTACACTCACGATTTATTTGATCCGCAAATCCATCAAGCTTTTCTTTGAAAAAACAAGCATCTTGGATGAAAAGCGAGAAGAGACATTGATGCATTTTGCCAACCAGGTGACAAAGGTATTGGGACTGGTGTTCTTCTTTATTTATGTGCTTAGCCATTTCTTCGACCTGGCAAAGCTTGTCACTGGTTCGGTCGTGTTGGCAGGTGCCTTGGCATTGATACTTCAGCATATCATCCGCGATTACATTATGGGGTTGACCTACTTGTTTGAGCGCCAGATCCATCACGGGGATTATGTCATTATCAATGGGAACCGTCAGGGAAAAATCGAGGAAATCAGCATGCGCCACCTAAAGATCCGCCAGTATGACGGATATCTCTATTCGGTCTCCTATAGCAACATCTCGGAACTTCAGAACGGGAACCGGGGAATGCGCCGGGTGAACGAAAGCCTTATCCTCAACTATAGGCAAAATCCGGACGATGCTTTCAAGGTGATGGAGGAAGTAGCACAAACATGCAACGAGAAATACGGTGAATACCTGTTGAAGGATGAGAACGGCGTTCCAGTGGAGAGTTTCAAATTCAACCAAATCACCGAACTGAACGTGGATTTCAGGGGTCACCGGTATTCATTATCAGGTCTTGTGAAGGAAGCGGATTTCGTTGAAATGAGCAAAAAAGTGAGGTATGAACTGGCGATGGCTGCCTACAAGAACGACTTGATGATGGGAGAGAGCCTCAACACAAGCCATTAAAAATACTTTTTAAAGATAAGGTGGATGAAAGTAAATTAAGTTACTTTCATTCACCTTGTTTTTCCCTATATTATAAACAAAATAACTACTATAACTTGCCTTTGCTGATTTCACCATTGTTTTTCATGTAAATCATTTCTGCAACTTCCCCGTGTTCTAGTACCTTCAGAATAATAATACGCACATTCCTTCCCTACTTCTGTTTCATTTGTTTTATTTTGCACGAGAAAATTTTGTAAGTTTTATCTATTTCGCCAACCATGTATTTGGCAACAATTAATGATTCCTCATGTAATTGCTTAGTTATAGATTGATAGATTAACTAGCAAATCAAGAAGAATTTATTTTTTATATTCTTGTTTTTGTAAATTTACCACTCAGCCGCCTCTGTTTCCATTTATAACCTTTTTATAATATAATAGTAGATTCAAGTTCTGAAGAATATGAAAAGAGAGGAGATATGATGCAATGAAGAATAATAACAAATTATGGAGTGGAAATTTTTTGCTATTATGTTTTAGCAATTTTTTTATGTTTACTAGCTTTTATATGTTGTTACCAACTTTGCCTGTTTTCTTAGTAGAGCATCTTGATGGTACAGAACGACAAGTGGGGTTAATTATCGCATTTTTTACAACAGCTCAAATATTTGCTCGCCCTCTAGCTGGGAGATGGTTGGATGAAATCGGGAGAAAGAAAGTGTTTTTGTATGCACGTATCGCCTTTTTTGTATTAATGTTTCTCTATTTAAATATTCCGGGACTACTTTTATTTTTCCTTTTAAGATTAATTCATGGGTTTAGCTTTGGAATTGCTACAACAGCATCGGGAACAATGGCAGCTGATGTCGTGCCATCTGAACGTCGTGCTGAAGGAATGGGGTATTACGGAGCCTTCGTCAGCTTAGCACTTGTAATAGGTCCTTCATTAGGGGTATGGATTATGAATAATGGGAATTTTAACGTTTTATTTATTTTTTGTTGTGTTCTAGGTGGAATTAGCGCTTTCTTAGGAAATTTGATTAAGGTTGATGATCATACACAAAAAAACGGTGGAGACCAAAAACGGTCGCTTATGGAAAAACTTGTCGAACCTAAAGTAATACATATCTGTATTGTTTCTGTCATGATCGTATCTGTTTATGGCGGTATTGTTTCGTTTATTTCTCTTTATGCAAAAGAATTAAAAATGGTAGAAGCATCGGGATACTTTTTTGCTGTTTATTCATGTGTGCTATTAGTAATAAGGCCTCTTACTGGAAAAATATCCGATAAATACGGAGCTTCATTTGTCATCTATCCGGGAATGTTATTGTGTATCGTAGGAACGTTTGTGTTAAGTCAATCGAATACCCTTACTATCTTTTTGCTTTCAGCATTTCTAATAAGTCTTGGATTAGGTTCTATACAACCAAGCTTACAAGCGCTTGTAATAGACGCTGTGCCTTCCGAACGTAGAGGTGCCGCCATAGCTACTTATCTAATGTCAGTCGATTTAGGTATCGCAGGTGGAGCCTTTGTCTTAGGTACTATTGCAAATTATATTGGATACAGCGGTATGTTTTTGTCTTCTTCTTTATTTGTATTTGTGGGCTTATTGGTTTATGGACTATATCAGTTGCGGCAAGTTAAGATGCGAAAAGAGGAATTTCTACAAGACACTAAAAACTCAAGTGCACTATAACTGGGATGAATTAGATTAAATGAAGTAAAAGGAGTAACAAAAAAAACAGTGAATTCACCATATTCGGTGAAATTCACGTTTTTTGTGTAATTTTTTACTTTTATTGGAAGATAGCTGGCGAACTAGAGCAGCATAAGAGTTTCACAAAGGAGGTAAAGGAAGGATTACTTTCTATGATTCCTCCATTCCATTATGAAATAAGAGCAAGAGAATGGACTAGTGGAAGTAAGTTAAGGTTACCCCAAATAGTTTCTATAGACTATAATAACCGACCTACTCAATTAAGAGTAAGTCGCTAATTGTAATCATATAATTTTTTTGTACTGCAATTTATTTGTAGCATAGAAAAGCGATTCTTATTAAAGAATCGCTCCCGATTACGGAATATATGTAACTTCCTTTATATGTTGATCCAAAGAAAGTAACTGAATTATTGGTTTAAATCCATATGTTATTTTCAGCAGTTAGTTTTAAATTAGTTTCACCAGTGTTGACTACACCTTTAGGCTCTACCAGCATTATATGGCATTCCTTTTCAGCATAAGGCTTATGTTCCACACCTTTTGGTATCACATACATTTCTCCTTTGGAAAGTTTAACCTCTCCATCGCGGAAAGCAATGGACAACTCGCCGTCTATCACGATGAATGCCTCATCGGTGTCTTTATGATGGTGCCATACAAAATCCCCCAAAATCTTAACTAACTTAAACTGATAATCATTCATTTCACCAATGACTTTGGGCGACCAGTGTTCACTGAATTTGGACAGTTTCTCGCTTAGATTAATAGCATTATAATTGATATAAATCCCCCCAGAACTATTCTTACCCTTATTTTACAACTTCGATAGATTAATTACTATTTTGATTAAGATCTCAAAAGTTTCTGCTGATCTTCAACAAAATGGCCCAATTGTTGAACAAAAATCAAACAGCACTCTTGAACTAAACTGGTGCGTTAGTTGAAGAAGAAAGATGGACATTATGTTTCGGTTGCTAAATAAAATGCCAGCAAATCTCTGCTGACTTAAATGACATCTTTTTTTAATAATCCGGACGTTCCTCAAAAAGAAAATTATAATTTCTTTTCAAAAAAGGTTAGAGATAAATTTTCATTTACAGTGACTTCTTTAATATTTTCAAAGCCATTCTTTATATAAAAACTAACTGCTGGAGTATTTTTGGAACCAGTCGCCACTTTTATTTTCTTAATTTTGTAATTATTTGTTACAAAATTTAAAAGCTTCTGGGCAATTCTTTTTCTAAAATGTGTTGGATGTACAATTAACCTGTGTATATCAACAACATCATTTTCAATTTTTTAATGATATTGCTCCACATAGGTCTTCATATTCGTAATAACCAAAGAATACTTCTTCGCATTCTTGCAATGTTTCGACGGTATCTCTCAATGGCGGCATTTCATTGGTACCGATTATTTCAGCCTCTACCATATAGGATGGTATTTGAATGTTTAATACATCCATAGCGTTATCTCTAACACTAATGTCAATTATTTTAATCAAGGTAAACCCTCTTCCAATTATTTTTTCTTTTTCAACTACCGAGTAAAGAAGCACCTTCTCTTTTATTCCACATTATGTTCGAACTGCGTACTAATCCGCTTTGACTGGGTATTGAATTTTTATAAAACATTTTTTGCAATAAAAATGAATGTCGCCCATATAATTCATAGTCTCTGTCCATGGTTTCTTACGACAATTTTCACATGATTTAGGTACTGCCATTCTTTCCACTCCTTTGCAGAGACAATTCAATAAAGAGAGACCTAAACGTAATTAAAATTTTAAATACATAAAGCTAATATTATAAAATTATATACCTCAGGAGGTTAAGTTATCTTCAAATGTGATATTTTCTTTAACTTTTGGGCAATCTTATTCCAATAATCCTAAAAACACCTATACTTAATTGAGTTAAATATAAGGAGTTGAAATTATTGAGTCTTATTTATCATGAGTTGAATCGATTAGTTAATGACTATTTTAAATGCGAAAACTTACTAATCAAAGAATATATACTAGTTGATATACGGCTCTTAACTGAAGCTCTATGTCTTATTGATTGACCTTTGAGAAACAATATTACCTGTCGCTTTCTGTCTTTTTTTATCTTATGAAGTTAGTTTTTGTAAAATCTCTTTCAAATAGTTCATATATAGTACATACTATGCTATAAGAATTATTGAAAGAGGTAATACCAATGGATTTGGTTAAACATGAAATTAATCGTTTAGTAGATGATTATTACAAATGTGAAATTACCCAGATAAAGGAACAAATCATTAATGATATTGATTTTTTAACTGAGGCTTACCTTCTTCATGTGGAAAAGAGAGAATTAGAACCTCCAATTAACCGTTAGGCTTTTAGTTTATTTCTCCTATAGACCTTCAATTGGAAGGTCTTTTTTTATGACGTAATTTGTTCGAAGTGTGCTATTAAACATATTTTTTTTTACACTCCTCCTTTATTTAATTTATAATAATAAGTGAGGAGTTGATTTTCGATTAAAAATATAAGTACATCCATTTATAAAGATATTATTATTACTAATTTGACAGGTTACATAACCACTTCCGATGTAAATACTTGGTTTAATTCATTTGAGAAAACTTCCTATTCCTTTATTAGTCAAGGAAAAAAGTATAAGTTATTTGTTAATCGTCAAGGTTATACTCCAGAACATTTTTCTGTACAAAAATTATGGAAAGATAAATTTTTTTCTAATAATATACTAGACAACACTATTGCAATCGCTTTTTTGTTAGAAGAAGGGGATATTTTAAATCACCTTCAAAATTCTAATACCAAGGACAATGTAGTATTCTCAAGTAACTATAACCAATTAATTGACTGGCTTAGTGCTTATAGATAATAAATTCTTATCTCTGTGGTGCCAAAAGGCAACTTTTTAAATTCACATTTTGTGTCAAATACGACATAAAACTTCTCCTTCACTTATTGAACTAACCTGCTTCGTTAGTTTAAGTGTAACACTTCACAATGGATTTCTAAGATCTACTTGAAGTTTTGGATAAATAAATAGACCATCTAAATTATGGTCTTGTTTCACTAAAGCACCCAATAGTTGAAGAAGCACCTTCTCTTTTATTACACATTATGTTCGGAATGTACATCAAATTTTATGTTTTCTCCTAAAACAAATGGTATAGTTTACTTAAAAATCAGGAGGCTCCATGTTTATGAAACTAGGAATTACTGTAATCACTTTAGGTGTCGATAATTTAGAAAAATCGTTGCGTTTTTACCGTGATGGCCTTGGCCTACCAACGGAAGGAATAGTTGGAGAAGAATTTGACCATGGTGCAGTTGCTTTCTTTGATTTACACTCAGGCTTAAAACTTGCTATTTGGAATCGCAAAGACATCGCGCACGAAGCAAAAGTTCCATTAGCCAAATCAAGCCCTACCGAGTTTACATTAGGTCACAATGTTAATAGTAAAGCCGAAGTCGATAATGTAATGGAACAAGCGAAACGGGCAGGTGCTACTATAACTGATCCTGCTCACGACACATTTTGGGGTGGATACTCTGGTCACTTCCAAGACCCAGACGGGCACTTATGGGAAGTAGTTTGGAATCCACAATGGGATACAATTGAATAACTCATCATTTAGGCTGGTAATTACCAGCTTTTTTGTTGCACATAGTGTGTCAAATACGACATAAAACTTCTCCTTCTCTTATTGAACTAACCTGCCCCTTTAGTTCAATAAGAAAAAAGAGCTTTACTCCTTCTTGAAGTAAAGCACCCGTTAGTTGAAGAACAATATTAAATTCTTTCCCATAACCTTTCTACGTTTCTTAGCACTTTACCATCAAAAGTTAATTTATATATAACTGGCATATCGAGATTTTGCCAAAAAGAAAAATCATATTTTTTGTCAAAAAAATTCATGATTAAAACCATTATATTTCCATGTGTACCGATAACGACATTTTTATCTTTGTACTTCTCTAATAAATTATAAGTGGTTTCTATACCTCTTTCTTGAGCAACCATGTTGGACTCTCCACCTTCCCATGAAAAGTTGAAATCCTCCCATACTTTAGTTATAGCATGATTAAAATCTTCGGCAGGGACTGTGGTTAAAATACGTTCTTTGAAACCATCTATAATTTCAACTTTGTTCTTTATGTGTTCAGCTATGCCTTCGACAGTTTGAACAGCTCGTTTATACGGACTTGAAACAACAATATCTATTTTCTCTGTTTTTAATAATTTAGTAACGTTGGTTGCATCATTAAAGCCTCGTTCTGATAAAGGTCTATTTAATTCATCGGGTGTATATGTAGAGTGTGCGTGCCTAACAAAATATAAAATGGTCAATTTAATTTCAACTCCTAATTTAAATAATCCTATATAACATTTCTTACTGTACTAACCTGGCCGTTACCCCAATAACAAAGGAGCTGCCGCAACAATTCCTGGATCTATAACACCAGCAGCCGTTTGTATAATAATGACATATTTTATGAATTCAAACTTTCGATTAGAAGAAAAATACCAGTAAAACTCAAGAGAATATATGTAAATATCTTGAAAATCCGTTGATTCAGCCATTTGAAAATGATTTGACCTATAAACAACCCCAAAAATACGCCTGGAATTGCATAAAGACTTGATTCCCATATTAATTTATTTGTACCAGTAAAGATTATTTGAGTAATTAGACTGATAAAATATATAAACAGATAAAAAGCTAAAGTAGTTGCTCTTATCTTCCCTTTTTCAGTATCAGTTCCTGTAAAATAAAGCAATAACGGAGGACCAGGCATACCAATGCTTGTTGTTAAAAGACCAGATACCCCCCCAACTATGAAATCTCTAATGCGAGTTGGCTTTACTCTAAAGTTTAGAATTAACAGCAAAGTTAATACTAAAAGCAGTATACTAACTCCAATTTTAAATGCGGTTATATTAATGGAAATAAAGATCATTATACCAAAGGGTACCCCTACTGTACTCCCGATAATAAACCTCTTTATAATTGAAAAATCAATGTCTTTTCTTATTTTCCATATTAATGAAATTGAAATAATTAAAGATAAAATTATATTTATTTGTATGGATTCTTGTGGAAGAAATAACATTAACAAAAAAGGTGTCGCCATTATGGAAAATCCAAAACCTGTACTTGTTTGCAGGACAGAAGCCACTAATATAATACAAAAAAAAGATAATACAGTGCCCAAATTAACCTCCTATAAATTCAATCCAATTAATATTTTTCATTGATAATATTATCCTCTCTAATTCAACAAACCTGCTCTGTTAGTTCAATAAGAAAAAACGCTTTACCCCTTTTGGCAGTAAAGCACTCGTTAGTTGAGGAAGTAAGGAATTAATTTCCTTAAAATTTCATCTAACAGCTTGATTTAGTTTATGTTCTTCGATTAAGTCAATGTTTCTACCGTTAGTGGTATAACTTTGTAAATAAGAACCGATATTAGCATACATTTCAACATATTGTAACTCTGATATAGGTAGCCATTTAACATCTATTTGATTCGAATCTGGATTTTCTGGAAATTTTGGAGTCGTGTGGTTTATTATTTTGCATTCAAACATCATAACTAATGTATGTATTTTTCCAAACTTTTCAAGATTAAGATGTGGTGTATATTCATAAACAAAGGCTAAAGGACCTACTTCTACATCTATACATGCTTCTTCTTTGGCTTCTCTTTTAACTGCATCAGTAATAGATTCATTTGGTTCTGTTCCACCAGCAGGTAAATCATAGACGATACCTCTTATCGGGTCATTATATACTGTTAATAATATATTATTATTTTCTATGATAATTGCACCTGCTCGTACTCTGATATGAAACTGCATTTAATACCCCCCTATATTTAATTTCAAAAAGTTACATTATATCGATGAAAATGCACTTGATTAGTTTATATATTTCAACGTTAAATAATAAAATCCTTTAATTGTTCTTATTCAACTAAACTGCCCCGTTAGTTCAATAAGAAAAAGCTACCCTTACAGGCAGCTACTTGCACCCATTAGATCAACAAGACATTACTCAAATTTAATCAATTGAAATAACGCCATCTGTAATTGTAATAAAGTTTGCGTTACCACCGAAAATACAAATTATATAATCCCCATCCACCTTTACATCAAAAGAGGTTGTCAGTTTATCAGAAACGGCTGCAAAAAATACCTCTGTATATTTCCCATCTAATATGTATCCAACTCCAGTATGACTTAAGCCATCGGGGATTATAGTTAAATCCACCAATACATTATCTCCTTCTTTTAATTTCAACCCCTTACTTTCTCCATTTAATAAGAAAATATCACCATTGTGGCAAATCCATATTTTCGAAATAGTAGTTATTTGGAGATTTCTCATTTAGTGTAATATTAATTTTATTCCAAAGGTCTGTAAATTCATCCTCAAATTTAACTTTAGATATTTCTTCGGCTTCTTTTTCAGAAGTGTCCTTGTTGACTAACACTATGGTCAAAGCAGATATTCCAATAAGAAGTGCTACGATTATGATGCTAAACAGGTAAATTCTTTTTTTCATAAACTCATTCCTTTCACTAAGTCTTTTTCTTTAAAATTCCTTTATCATTACTGTTTCGACAACCAATCAATAGTTCCTGCTTATTGAACTAACCTGCACCGTTAGTTCAATAAGAAAAAATGCTTTACTCCTTCTTGAAGTAAAGCACCTCGTTAGTTTAAGTACATTTGAAACCGACAGTTATCCAAAATAATTATGAAACCACCAAACAACAAGGAACATACCCCCTATTCCCCAAGCTGTGGTACTCATTATCCACCAAATTATGGATTTAGCTGTTGTTGAACTTTTCTCGCCTTCCTTATTTACTTTTATAAAAGCGAGCTTACTTTCCATACTTTTTTTCATAGAAACGAGAACAACAAATCCGATTAGCATGAAACCAGTAGTTATCCAGAGTAATAAGTTCACCTTCTATACCCCCTTTTTTTATGAATTACTTTCCTTTAAATCTTCTTTATTGAACTAAACTGCCCCGTTAGTTCAATAAGAAAAAGCTACCCTTACAGGCAGCCCACTTGTTAGCTAAAGCACCCGTTAGTTGAATTAATTTGGAATTGATAATAACTCGAAATCCCCAATAAAACTCCCTGTACATTCGCTGAGAATATATTTTTGTATCTCTACTTCAGTTTCAACTATTACTTTTTTGCAATTATATTCTTCAACAAAACTACCATCTACACTATGAGAAACATTTACTTGTACTCCATCAAACGTTAATGTCCTAACTCCTCTTTGTCCCTCTGTCCCATACTGAATATACTTTATTATTGCTTCAGTTTGATTTTTCACATTCTTAACAAATCTGTCTAAACCCTCTAAATTTTGAATATCATTGTGGTCATTTATTACTTCTTCGATATTATGTGATTGACCTTTATTAACAAACAGTTCAGTTGGTTCACTTATTTCTTTTTTTGGTTCTTGAGAACATCCCACTAATGCAAAACACAATAATAAAGTAAATACCTTTTTTATAATTAACACCTCTTTCAGTTAGACATTAAATTTCAAATAAAGTTTCCAATCCTTATTCTACTATCCTGCTTCGTTAGTTGAATTAAAAAAAGAGCTGCCTAAACACCCCTTGGTCTTTAACTAAAGCACCCGTTAGTAAAAAAACGTCTCTAAATTCCTTTTATCCCATTAGATTCAAAAATCCAATTGTTAAAATCATTGACCCAATAGAAATTAGGCACACTATTACAAATTGATTAAAAGTAATCTTTTTTAATTTACCTTTTCTTTTCTGACTGTATAAAAACATAGTAAATATAATAACCCACGTTACCATTAGAATATAAAAAGAAACTAATATTTGATTTCACCCCCAACCTATTAATTTTTCCTGAATCTTTAGCCATCCATAACTTTATATAATTTACCATAGTGGTTTTATACAAGTTAGGTCGAGGATGCATTAGAGCTTGTTCAACTAAACTGCCCCGTTAGTTCAAGAAGACAAAAGAGCTACCTTAGCATCCCATGATCTTTTACTAAAGCACTCGTTAGTTAAAAAAGAATTGCTTAAAATTCAATTTTTTTCTTCGGAGAAATGGTTGGATGAGCTATTAATGCAGCAACCCTCTTTCCTTTTTTAAATCTAATGTGATTAAGCCAGTAAACCAGAGCTTCCGCATCGTAGTTAACCATATATCCTATCTCTTCATCATATTTCCAATACTTATGGTCATTGTTTCTATCGAAAAGCCATTCAAAAAATTCATCTTGAAGTTGACGAATATTTCTTCCTACTTTAGTAAGACATCGTACATATTGAGTATCAGGTCCTAAAGACACCTCTATAATCATTATTATTTCTCCTTTATGTTTTATGTTTTATGTTTTATTTTCTATTTTATTTTTCATTATTCTTCTTCAACTAAACTGCACCGTTAGTTTAAGTGTAACATTTCACAATGGAACGCCAAAATCTACTTAAAGTTATGGACATAAAAAAAGACCATCGAAATGATGGTCTTGTTAAACTAACGCACCCGTTAGTTTAAGTACAATTCTTCAAAAACTTTCAACACTAATTCATTATTATTTTTTTAAGTCGATGACAATAGGATCAAGCAAATACTTATCATGGCGAGTGTTCACGGAACTTGGGAGACCGCAGATCAGTTAAGGCTTAGAAACTTCGCATTCTAAGTGACAAGATTATACAGGTTATTTCATAGGAGAATAAAAATTCACATAAAAATATGCTTGGAAATGTATCTCCTAACTCATCGTTCTTATATAAAAAGAAACTCAATCAGGTTGTTTACTCTTTATCTTTCCAATATACTAAAAAAAGGGAATAAAGGGAGATGATAGAGTATGAAAGGAATATTTTACGTCGTTGCTTTAGTTGTATTTTTATTAACTGCTTGTGGGAATGAAGTGAATACTGATGAAACCGATACCTATAAAGTCTCACAAGGTAAAATAACGAATAAAAAACTTTTAATTAATCTAGCAGTTCGTGCAGAAACTATTATTGAGGAATATGATCGATTAGATGGTGTAGAGGTAGAATATGCTCAAATTAGAGCTGATAAGCATCCTGAATTAGAAAATGATGAAACTGAAGATATTTATAAGAACGTTTATTATATCGATGGCGAGTATTCATATCAGGGGAGAAACTATGACTTCGTGTGGTGTGTCTCTTTTGATGAGAACAATACTGATTCTGAAGGACAAGTTCTCCAATATACATCTGATAAAACAGGGCAACAAATAAATATTAATAGAACACCACAAAATAATTAATATATTTACTCCAATTATCATAGTTCTTTTTTTATCCAGCTTTCTTTTTTAAAAGGCTATGTTAAGTTTATTTAGAATACATATAAAAATGAGCTAGGAAATGTATTTCCAAGCTCATTGCATTTTGCTTACCGTTTTTTACTAATGCACCCGTTAGTTGAATAAGGTTATCGATTTATTTTTAAGAGGCATACTTTCAAAGTTTCTCCATTTACGTCTTCTTCCACTTGCTCATCATCTCTAACATCTTCAAACGGAAAGCCATCGTGATATGGAAATCTTAGAAACTCCCCAATAATAGGCTCAAGTTTATGTATAATCTCGATTTCACATCCGAATGGTAAGGTAGTGTCATAATCTGATATTAAACTAAACTTTATTTGTGCCGATTGCCAATCGAACCAAATATAGAAGAGCATTCCATCTCGATTATTTGAATCTCTTATTTGCTCACGTCTGTTCGTCATCACTCTTCGTAAAAAATCTATGAAATCTTCCATTACTATCTCAGTCGCTAATTCCTTGCTAATAGACATTGACCAAGTGTTGTTTGCTGTTTCTTCGGCTATGTCTTGCATACTATCGCCAATAAACAAAGGGTCAACAACTATTTCTTCAAGGGATTGAAAATACTCATTTTTATCCATAATTTCACCTTCTACAAATAGTTTTATAAGATCCATTTTACTACTTCTTGTTCAACTAAACTGCTGCGTTAGTTCAATAAGCTATTTTTATTCTATTACCTCAATTTTTTTTGCTCCAGCTTGAGCAGGATTAGATTCATTAATTCCACCATCAATCCATACATCTACTTTGTAACCTTTCCTTAAGCTACTGGTATCTTCATAACTTAAGTAGAATAGTGAAATCCTTTCCTTATCCAACTCTTGAAGTGTTTTATCTATAATTGTTTCATATTGTTCTGAAGTAATACCTTCTGCAACCAATATTTTTCCTTCATCTACTTCAAGTATATAACCTTCAATCTTTAAAACATCCTCTTTCGGTGTGGTTCTATTTTCTGTACATCCAGTTATTAAGAGAATAAAACTCAGCAAGATTAAAATTATACAAAAATACCGTAAAAGTTTCATTTTATCCCTCCTAAAAATAGGCGTTTTATCAAACAAACGTTTTCCTTTATTAAACTAAACTGCCCCGTTAGTTCAAATAAGAAAAAAGAGTTTAACTAAAGTATCCGTTAACTTAAACCTTTATAGGAAAAGTCAGTTTGATTTCGTAACCATTTACATAGTATACTATATGAGATTCGCTCAATTTACCTAACAAACACTTAAACGTATTATCCTCGACCGACCTCAAAAGAACTCCCTCTTTTTACCAACAATACAATACAGATTTTCTTTTTTAATTCTAAATACTCACTTTCTCCCTATATCTATCATCCTCATTTTCTAAGATAATATAGTAGATATATATGATTTAGGAGGAAGACTTACATGAAACTTACTATTTTATCCATTTTTTTTGCATTATTCTTACTTAGTTTACACTCACCTGTATATGCTTCTGATTTAGCAAGTAATACGGTCATACAATTAGAGGATTCCATTCTTCAAGAAAATTTAGCGTCATATGTTGACTCATGTGACCGTCAATATAACGAGAATATTACCATCGATCGAATATCCACCTGTTTGGAGAAAAATAATGGTACCTTAACGCTTGGGAGTTGGTATGCTGGGGATGTCAGGACTTTCAAAGGGGTGGAGAAATTGGCTGGTTTGCCTATTAAACAATTATCCATTCAAAACACCCATGAAAGTGGCCGTCCCACAGATCTTACACCGCTTTCAAAAATAAATAGTTTAGAGAGTTTGCAATTAACTGGTACTTACGCAAATGATTTCTCTCCGCTAGGTGCACTTCCGAATTTAAGAGAATTAGCGATCAACTCTACTCATAATCAACCGTTGCTTTCGATCTCCTTAATAGAGAACCTACAAAAACTTCGACTAAGGGGAAATCAAGTTACCTCGCTTGCTGGAATCGAAAGGATGCAACAGCTTAAGACATTGGCAATAAATGATGTCTCGATTCCCGATTATAGTGAATTAACAAAGGCACCACAGTTGACGGAATTATCTTTGTCTTTTAATGGCAGCTCTCATTTTTTACAGTCCCTACCTAATCTAGAGTCATTATCACTCTTTAATTCTATTGATAAGACTCAAGTCATTCAGGGAGATGACTTGAAAAAACTAACAAAGCTTAAGTATCTTCGATTGAATAGGTTCGAAGTGAATTATGACTTTCTTAATGTGATGCCAAGATTAGAGGAATTGTCGATATCATATTCATTAAAAGATACTAGTACCTTATTCAATGCGATTAATGAACCTTTGGTGCACCTTAGAAATATAGATTTAAGCGATAATAATGAACTTACTGCCATTGAGGGTGCCGAGAAATTGTCTTATCTTTTCCCGTCAATTGAAAAAATAAATTTGAGAGGAAATGAGATTACTGATTTATCGAATTTAGTTCAAACAGATATCCCTTATCAACATTTAGATGAATTGGATATAGATGGAAATAAGATTGCCGAAATCAATATATTAGGAGAACATGCTAAACTATTCCCTGCTTTAAAGACGATTTACGCGGAATCGAACTATATCCATTCTATTAGTGAAATGACCCAGCTACCAGTATTGCAATCATTGTTTGCCGAATACAATTTGATTGATGTCTCTGATGAAAAAAATCCGAAAAGGTTTGTAGGTTATCATCAATTTCAATTACGTAAACCAAAACCATTAGAAATGTCAATTGGCTTTGTGCATGACGGGCCAATTTTATCAAAATATTCAATTCAGGATGAGGATTGGATCGAGCGGATTAACTCAAAAAATTTAACGATAATATTTTCAAACCCAGAAGTCGCCGAATTAACGGAAAGAGGCAATATTTTAGCCAAAAAACAAGGAACAACAACCATTTCCTACTCTGTTAAAGGTTCAAATGACCCTTATTTTTCCCATTCCTTACTGTTAACAGTAAGGGATAAATACTATAAACCGCTAGATCCCACCATTTATGGGGAAGTGACTCTTCAAACGAACAAGATGACCGTACATGCTTTTGATGAAGACAAAGTGGTCGTATCTAGTAAGGGCAAGGTGATTGCAGAAGTTGAACCTTCTGGAATGTTAACATTTACACTTCCAAGCCTTGAGGGATTAACGGAATTACAGGTTTGGGCAGAATCAAAACTGGGGATTAAAAGCGATACGATTACCGTACCAATTTATATAACGGAGAAGCCCCAGATGCCAAATATTGATGATTTTTTCGATCATAATGAATATATTACAGGAAAAGCGGAGCCTAATACGACTATTTATGTTACTGCTGAAAGAAAAGATGGGTTGTTTCGGGACCAATCCCAGAAGGTAAATGCTGACGGGACATTTAAGTTCTATACCGGAAAGCTGCCAGGTGGTTATTCTCTTGTTTTTTTCACGAAAAATAAGGAAGGACGAGAGAGCGATTATATCAGTTCATCTGTACGTGATATTACGCCGCCTGCGGTACCGGCTTTTGATTCTGTGACAAGTGATTCAAAGGAAATTAGTGGTAAAACAGAAGCCAATGCAAAAGTAACAATCAATAAAATGTCTAGGTATATCGGGGACACTTTCGCAGATCAGAATGGCGTTTTCAAGTACTCGATTCCGGCTCCAAGCCCAGGAGATATCTTTACGGCTATTGCTGAGGATAAACATAAAAATAAAAGCAAGGAAGGAAGAATTGTTGTTACTTTGCCTATAAGGGAAGAAATTAAACCACGAAAGCCTGTCTTTTGGAAAGGTTTGGAGCTGAAAAAAGGCCAAAGTGGACTCGTTACAATTACGAAAAGGATCAATCTTTGGAAGCGCGAAGGCGATAAGCTCGTCTTCGAACGTGTATTAAAACCTGGAGAAGTATATCGAGTCTACCGGTATGACAGCAAGTATGGCGGACAATATGGCGTAGGGGGAAACCTCTTCATCACTAACATAAAGGGTTATCAGAAATACGAAACACCATCTAAGGCAGTGCTGACACAAGTAAAATAGAGGTATGGCTCCGCTCACCTTTTAATAATACAGTTTTCACGGGTCTGTCTTGGATTCAAATTTTTATAGAGGAAATAAGTTCTAAAATATAAAGCCTGTATCTTAGATTACCTTGTAATCATAAATACAGGCTCTTTTTAAAAATTTTCCTTCTTCAACTAAAGCACCCGTTAGTAAAAAATTATTTCTTTCTTTTATAGCGATAAAGTAGGAATATTACTGCCATACCAAGTAAAACACTTGCACTAACATATAAGAAAAGATATGACTTATTATTCTGACTATTGTTATCGGTATCAAATTTTGTTTCAACTGTTTTTTCTGGTTGTAATTTTAGAAAACCTTCGAAAAAAGTCCTTCTTTCATCATTTGTACCTTCAACTTTTCCGTTGTGAACTTGAATCACACCGTTTGGACCTCCAACTGGTATTAGGAAATCAGCATCCTTTCTTTTTTCTAAAAATAAGAGGAATTCTCCCTCTTCATTTTGAAATTCCTCAGCCCATCCTACATCATTATAGTCAATCCCTGCTGTAATAATTTGTTCAGAAATAGCTCCTTTATAAACATTTTTAACATTGAATTCTAAACCTTGAAAAACAAATCCACTGGGCTTTGGCTTACTTGTAAAATCATATTTACCAGTAATAATAACTTCAGCTCTATCAACAACCTCTTGTGGTTTTAATTCAACCCAACTTGTAGCTGAAACTGTAATGCTTATTATCATTATTGATATAAAGAAGCTAGCAAATAAAAGTATATTACATGATTTTCTCATTGTGTTTCCCCCTCTATTTATTGATTAGTCGTTAATGAATAGGAAAAATTACAACCTACTACAACTTTAATCTCAAAAGACTCAAGGGGATATCTCCAAATCCAGCAATAATCGTGTTAGAACACGGGTACCTCTCACTTAATTATCGATATTTCTAATCAAAAAGATCTCTAGTGCCTACTCACACGCCCTAGAGATCTTTTCTTAGTTATGAATAGGTAATTGACTACTATCTATCTAAATCGAACAAATGAATATCTAAACGAACTAAGTGCAGGTGCCTTAACAGGGGTAGCCAAAGTCATCAGACCAGCGGTGAAGCTGCTTGGCTTAAGCGAGGGGGTCCCTAGCGCCGTAGCGAATTCAATGGGATTCTTTATCCCGCATTAACTGGCAGTAATCCCCCCACTGATTAAAGGTCACTTTATGTCAACTTATCGTTACCAATTTTGAAGGTTATTTTGAATTTACGCGTGTAAAAAAACTCAAGACTCTTTTCAAAAAAGATTTTTGGATTTTCTTTTTTCTAGATAGGTAGTTATGTCCTAATTTATATTGTCTTGCTTCCTTTTCCAAGTCAGCCATCCGTTGCTTTGCATATTCTATATCGTTAATCGTAAACATTTTTTTTCTCCTTAAGGAGAAGTCCAATTATATTGTTAAGGTGTGGCTAGCACCATTCCTGTTAGCCACTTTTCACCTAAATAGTGTGTTGGCGACTCCAATTTATTTTTACCTACAAATTTATTAATCTGCTTACCACTCATTTTTGGTATCATCTTTTTTTTCCTCCTTCATTTATTATTTTTCCGATTAAACCAATAGCATCATTTTAGTCAACTGGGGTTTTTCTTTCCCCAACCGGTGCTATCCACTTTCGAGAGATTCCTTTATTAATAACTTTCTTCGCTGTTTCATGATCATCATCACCAGCACTCCTTTTCTTGTTATTATGTTTATATATGCAACACGCAATGCGTGAAAACACCAAAGTTTCTAAAAATGCACACAAAAGAGCACACGCTACTTTACATAAGCGTGTGCTCATAGAAAAAGAACGGCATAACATGCCGTCCGTATTAATTATTTATAAAAAAATAATTAGCGGTTGGGCACGAAATCACTATACGATTAATTTTTAAAGTTCTAAATGTAGTCATTTTCCGTACCTCCATTTCTAATTTGAATATCTAACTACTATAGGATATCATTACTTATTTCTGAATGTCAACACATTTCTGAATATTATGTATTATTTTTAGGATATCAGCGTCCAAAGCTAAGTAGCTTCCGCAATGGAAAAAAAACGTATAGATCCTTTGAATGATATGTTAGTACGTCGATTATTATTACTTTGTTCTAAACCAAAGTTTTTAGAAGAAATCGGATTAAAGTCGATCAGTCATTCGACAATTGGCCGGCGATTATCAGAGCTGAATACGTCCCATTTAGGAGATTTTCTCGGCCGTTTGGCTGCACATTACTGGCGTTTAAAAGGGGATGCTAAAGGGTTGAATGCCAACGTTGGTCTCTTTCGAATCATTGATGATACCTATATCAAGTTGCCTAATAACGCCGCAAATTGGACGGCAATCTCAAATGATTCCTGTGGAATCAAGCTACATGTCCGAAATGTCGTCGCTTCGCCCAATAGTGTCTTTCCGGAAAATATGATTCCATCTACGGGAAACGTAGCTGATTCTGACGCAGTCAATCACATTATCGACGCAGACGGCGCACTGTATGTGGACCGAGGGTATGCCTATGCCCATAAAACAAAATCGACGGTTGGTTGGAGAGGAATATACAGTTTCTCGTTCGAGTAAGAAAGAATCACTCTCCACTAGTATACTTTTTCAACACAATTGATTAATATCCCTTATTGAACTAAACTGCTGCGTTAGTTCAATAAGAAAAAAGGCTTTACTCCTTCCTGAAGTAAAGCACCCGTTAGTTGAAGAAGGATTATGAAAATAATTAAGGATAATCATGCCAATAATTCTTATTTTTCATCTATATAACGAGTTTTGTTATTCTTCTAGTTTAACTATCCACTTTTTACGGAGTTTGTATTTATGTGTAAGTGTAATCTCGCTATTTGAAATCCATTTTAAATCTCCTAGTTTTTGAACAAAACTAAATTCATGAGGTCTATCTTTAAATAGTAATTCATTTTTTATTATCTCATTTGACTTTCGTTCTCTAATAATCATCGAAATAGTAATAAAGTCAATATCGTGCTGGCAAAAAATTTCTGCTTTATGTTTTCTATCTGGAGAAGCTTTTTGCTTCAAAGAATATTCATTAACATAGTTTCTATCTATTACCTCTTTGGAGACCCTACTAAAAATACTAGTATCCCAAGAAAAATGATTTGCTACCTGTAATATTCCTTCGTTAATTTTTTCTAGTATAACTTTTTTCTTTTCAATATTGGATAGCTTCCAATAGGATTCTAAGTCTATGAATACATATACATCTGTAAATCCAAGTGCAATTTTAGGTACACTATTTAACTTATCTAAATCAGTTACACAAAAGATGTTTATTTTTTTGGTCTCTTCCGTCTTAAACTTTCCTAATAAATCTGTATACAATCTAGCTATACATCTTACTTGGTCACCAAACAATACATGAAAATCCTTACAATTCTCCCAATAATCTTGTCTTGTTGCCTCTTCTTTAGTTAAATTTTGAGTTAACATTACTTCATCTATATATTCTTTATTTGCTTTATACTCCAAATACAAACCTATATCCCTCAAATACATTGGAATTCCTCTGCTTTCTTTATTTAGGCTTGGGATACGTATGTCTAGTACGTAGATTACTCCATTGCCCCTAATTACTATCACGTAACATCGGTTCATGATAAGGCTAAGTATAACATTTTCTTGTTTAACTAAAGCACCCGTTAGCTTAATAAGAAGATGTAAATTATAAGCAGTAAAGAAATCGCTATGATTGATTTAATCCATAATATTTTTTACTTATGCCGGCTTTCCCTTCAAGATAATTTAAGTAAATCATTGTTAAAGGAAAACCTAACAATGCAAATGAAGAATCCCCACCAACCGTTTCAACATATTTGAATAATCCTACCACAATAATGAGGAGTCCTAGTGTACCAATAGACATATTAAAATATAAAGTGCCTCTATCGTTTTCCTCCAATTTTTCTCCCCCCCAGTTGTATATCTCTGTATAGTCTTTGTTTAACTAAACTGCTGCATTAGTTGAATAAGAAAAAGCTACCCTTACCGGTAGCCACTTGTTCAACTAAAGCACCCGTTAGTTGAACAAGATAAGGGACGCTTATTCAACTAAAGGGCCTGTAGTTGAAGTTTAGGAACGATTAAAAAATGTAGGTTTACAGCGTTCATAAATGGTCTCTATATACAGGTTTTTATTCAGATAACACACATACAATGTTTTCTGCAAAATCTTGAAAAGTCTTATTGTAACTTTATTTATATAACTTTGCATAAAAAGCTGCATAGACAATGTTCCAACACAAAATGCGTAAACGTTTATTTAACAGCGTTTACGCATTTTTCATGTAATCCCAAACTTTCATTTGGGAACGTTATTTTGAATACAGTAGAAATAAATATAAATAAACAACTTACTCAAGAACCGCTCCGTTTTTTAATCTTTTAATTACATCTTCTTGGATTTTCCCACGTTGCATCAAGTACTTCATTAAAAAGATCAATGGTTTCTTGGCGAAATAATGGACTTTGAATTATAGGATCAGATTCACCACCAGCGTTTAATCCTACTACAATGTTCTTATCATTTCCAAGCTCGTTAGATGGATTATAAATCCAAGCACCACCACTAGCACCTTCTCTAAATGGATTGTTTTTCATTTGAACCAAATTCAAATCAGAAAAAATTTCCCCTCTAGTCCCATTGACCGCTACCATTCGTTCTCCATCTTGAAAATTACCAGGATACCCGATTGATTGGAGATTAGTGTAGGGTATGCCTATTTGTAAGGGCATCCAGTCAGTAAAAGGTTCTGTTGTACGACAAAATGCAAAGTCAAACGAGCGTCTGACGTGACCTTCACTCCCAACAAATTCTTCTGGTGTTCCTACTTGGTCAATTACAAAATCTTGACCTTCTACTACTTCTTCTTCTTTTCTATAGCCACGAGTAAATAGAAAATTAGTGTATTCCTCTCCAGTTGTAGAATCTATAATGCAATGGGCAACAGTTAAAATCATCTGACAATGTGCGACAAACTGTGCTGATCCGTAAAAATCTTCTGTACCATCGGCTGTTACTTTGGTATAGAAAATTATCCCTCCACATTTATATGGATATTGGTTTATATCAACTTCAAACGGATCTTCTAGGTTATGGTCTTCTGTGATTGTTTTTATATCTTGATCTAAAGTGGGTGTAGGTGTTGCTTTTGCTTTTCTCTCTGGTGTCCAATAAACTAAGATGCTTTGAGCTTCTTTAGAATCATATGTTTTAATTGAAAAGTTCATTTTATTATCGCCTCATAAGATTTATCTTTTATAGTATTAGTTTTAACTTTTTCTTTATTCATCTATTATGAATTTCAAGGGGTGAGTATCCTTCTTATTTGGAAAGTATCAAGAAAAAGTACAAAGCAAAATTAAGTAAATAGCTGACACCATGAATCATGCACAATGGAAAATGTTAGATTTGAAAGTTTCTCTTTTATTTCAAAAGGGAGACTTTTTGCAAATCTAGCATATTTGGATTGTGTTAGATTCAAAAGTATCTAACTCCATCACTCAATACGAAAAAGCTGCCATGTAAAGGCAGCCGAAACTTAAACTAAAGCACCCGTTAGTTGAATAAGGAACTTAATTTTCATTTTAATTATTGACTATAAATTTCTAAAATATTAATTCTATTTCGTTCTTATCTAAGTTAACGAAAATGCCTTTGCTATTCCAAATATATAAAAAAAGGCACTCCATTTAGTACTTTGATAAAATATCAGTCAATACATTTCCATCTATATTACCACCGGATAAAACAAGAGCAATGTTTTTCCCTCCAACTCGCTCTCTATAGTCCATAACAGCAGCTATCGTAGTGCAGCTACCTGCTTCCACAATATACTTTTCCTTTTTTGCCATGAAACTAACTGCTTTTGCAATAGATTCTTCTGATACAGCTATAAAGTCATCTACGTAATCTTTGGCCAAATCATAGCTGAGCTTACCGACCCCTCCAACAAGAGCATCACATAATGATTCCTCACTGTGATATTCTTCATAAAAAGTATTGTCTTCATAAGATTTTATCATGGCAGGACATGCTTCTGTTTGTACTCCTATGATACGAATCCCTGGTTTTATAGTTTTAGCGGCAACAGCTATTCCTGTAATTAGCCCGCCTCCCCCTATCGGCACTACGATGGTATCAATGTCACTATTTTGCTCAAGAAGTTCAATCGCAACTGTACCCTGACCACCATAAATTTGAGGATCACTGTAATAAGCATCAATATAAATTAATTTATGTTCTTTTATAAATTCCGTCCCTAATGAATGAGCTTCATCATAATTATTTCCTAATAGTATTACTTCACCTCCAAAATATTGAATTTTGTCTATTTTGCTTTGGGGGGTAGTTTTAGGAACAATGATTTTCACATTATTTATTCCAAGAATCGAAGCTGCATAACTTACGGAACTTCCATGGTTGCCTGATGAAATTGCAGCAACACCATGACTCATTTCCTCCTTAGTTAAAGTCAACATTTTATTTAATGCTCCTCGGATTTTGAAGCTTTTTACTCTTTGTAAAGATTCGAGTTTAAAGAAATATTTTTTACTTTCATCTCCCAAGTAAAAAGATTCCTCAAGTGGTGTTTTTGTTACATAATTTTTGATACGTTCATATGCGTCTTTAACATGATTATAATTAAAACTCATCATTTATACTCCACCTTCTAAATTTCTGATTTTATCCCAAGACCTTTTTCTTCGGCTGTCTGTAGTGCAATTTTTGCTGTATAGAGATCTAAAAGTGCCATTCCTGTAGCATCAAATACAGTTACTTGTTCATCGTTGGACCTTCCCTTAATTTTCCCCAGTATTAAATCACCAATCTCCCCATTGATATTACTCTCTGTAATTATGCCTTGCTTAAGAGGTAGTTCAATTTCACCTACTTGTACACAATGTTCCATGTCATCTACATAAATGCTAGCTTTTGACATGATTTCAGATTCTATTTCCTGTTTACCTACCATATCCGCCCCTATGCAGGAAATATGCGTTCCTTTTTGTACCCACTGATTTTTTATTAACGGTACTCTAGAAGACGTCACAGTGATGATGATGTCACTGTTTTTCACTGCACTTTCCAAACATTCAACTTCTTCAAATATTATTGTTTCTGTATCGATTCCAAATTCATGTTGAAGTCTTTGAGAAATACTGCTAATGAAACTTTCTAGTTTAATTTTATTTCTTGCTGATATCATTACTTTTTTTAGATTTGGCAATGCTGTCAGGGTAGCTGCAATTTGAAAAATTGCCTGGTTTCCGGCTCCAAGAACAAGTAGAATCTTAGAACTTTTTCTAGCTAAGTATTTAGCTCCTATAGCACCAGACGCACCAGTTCGTATTCCCGTAATGAACGAAGCATCCGTTATCCCTAAAGGTTTCCCTGTTTCAGCATCAAATACGACAATCAATCCTATTAAAGTTGGTATGCCCTTTTCTTCATTCTCACCAAACCATGTTACTGTCTTATGTCCAAACAGCTTTTCACTCTTTAAAAAACCTGATTTAATGTCCATATCTGCCTTACCTGGCTCAAAATCATAAAAAATAGTTGGCCATGTTTCAGTTTTACTCTCACTCTTAGATTTATAAACTGTCTCAACTAAATCAATCACTTGATTGACTTTTAATACTTGTTTAACGATTTCATTACTCAAAACTCTAAATTCAAACATTGACTTTACCTCCTTATACTTGTCTAAATAACAATGGTTATAAAAAACAAAAAGCATTGAATCTCACCCCGCCTATAAATAGGCCCTAATGGGAATGAGACTCAATGCTTTATTTAATGTTTTTACCCGGGGATAAAAACAGCACCATGTTATTTTATTTACATTAATAATAACATAAAAAAGTTCAATGTAAATATTTATTCTTATTGAACAAAACTGCCCCGTTAGTTTAAGTGTAACATTTCACATTGGATCGCCGAAACCTACTTGATGTATTGGACATAAAAATAGACCATCCAAATGATGGTCCAGTTTAACTAAAGCACCCGTTAGTTGAAGATGAAAAAAGCACAACCTAAATTTCTTTTTGCAGGTATTAGAGATAAATATTAAGTCTCAATCCTATTCGCTGCTGAACGATTCAAATAGGAACCTCCATAATAGCATAATATTACTAGCATTAGCATTGCAACAGAGCCCCATAAAAACAGATTAGTATCTGTAGATATAAAATACTCCAATCCATAAAAAGGTCCAGCCAAGAGTAACATAATGACTACAAAAATAAATAATGTATTTATATATCCCAAAAGACAACTCAATATTAAGAAGAAAAAATAGAATAGAGAAAACTTTATAAAATATTTATGTTGATAGTACCCCATATAAATACTAATAATGAGCCAAATCAAAATAAATACAACTACATTGATTCCTTCCGTAATAGTAGACGGGTGTCCCATAAATTTTCTGTCATACTTATTAAAGTGAATGGAAATGTTCCTGCTATAGCTATTAACCAAAGAGATAACGTTCGGCTCTTCTCCCACATCAATTTCATCTCTTTAACACACTCCCTAAAGGTATTCTTTGTATGTTCTTGGTTAACTAACCGGCTGCGTTAGTTCAAGAAAAAAGTGCCACCCCTATACTTGAAGTAAAACATCTCTTTTGTTCAATAATTTACATATATAAACTTATTCAACACAATCGAAAAAAAAACCTTCTTCTTCAACTAAACTGCGGCGTTAGTTTAAGTATAACATTTCACAATGTATCAACTATATCTACTTGATGTTTTAGACGTAAAAATAGACCATCGAAATGATGGTCTTGTTTAACTAAAGCACCCGTTAGCTGAATAAGGATTCTTACGTTTTACAGTTACTTTAACTCATGTGAATGTCTGTTCCAAATTGAAGCAATTTTAGTTTTTTTGCCACAGATTGGGATGCGTAATTATCCCACGAAGTACTATATAGAGCAATTCGTCCTTGTTTTTGTACTGCTGCTGCCCAAGCATTTGTAACATCTATACCGTATCCTCTTCCACGGTAATCTTCATGTGTGAAAACACTTGCTTCGTCTGCTTTTGTAGTCTTCCTTGCACTACAACAAATCGAAACAGGAATATTGTCTTCAACTATTACAAAACAAGGTTGCTTATACTCAAAATCCTCAAATGTATATGGAAAATTAGACTTTAAAAGTTCTTTATTTTCATGAGATACTTGTATTGCTTGTGTATGAGCCGTGTCCCTTTCATTAGGAAACACATACGCAAGTCCAATCCATAAATTACTTAATGGACGGTATATGCTTAAAACATTGATTACTTCTCCTAGATTAGCACCAGGATCTGTACCTATAACCTGTTCTAACTTCTCTATAAGACTCTCATCCAGCGTATTTGAATACCTTACAACACTTCCTAGGTTGGTGGCACCAACGAAAATTCTAGGTGCATCATCATACGGTGGTTCATTTACGACTGTTACTCGATTTTCAGTATCGTGTTTAAATAACACATTCACATGATGTTCCATCAATTCTAAATCAGATAACATAAACATTCCTCCATAATTTTAACGTATCAATCTAGGCGTCGTTTTTATCTTATGCTGTATTAACCTTCTGCGTTAGATTAAGTGTAACATTTCACAGTGTACATAAAAATAGACCATCGAAATGATGGTCTTGTTCTGCTAAAGCACCCGTTAGTTCAATAAGAAACAAGCTTTTAATTTAGGATTTACTTTCACTTGAAAATATTAAAAATGCACCAATAATAAAGACAAAGATAAATACTATTAAAGCGAGACCGAAAACATAAGGTTTTAAGAAAATGCTTATAAGAACAAAAGGGGTACCAACAATAGCATCAATAAGAAAAAGATACCCTTATAGGCAGCTACTTGTTCAACTAAAGCACCCGTAGTTCAATAAGAACCTCTAAATAAAGTATAAAGAAATTATTTATCTTGTGCAGAAATAATAAAGATGTTTAATTTACAATAAAGTCATTTAAAAATAATATAGTTGTTTAAAAATCCTTATTCCACGAACAGATCAGGTTAGTGGAAGCAATATTAATTAGGTTTGACTGAAAAAATTGTCGATGAATTTAAAAAAGACACCGAAGTGTCTTACGTTTTTCAAATTAAGCATACAGATAAATTGAAATTTAATTACTTAACATTATGCTTATCTTGGGAGCGAGGTATTCTATCGGTGAGTGTATACAAACCATGTAATGCTTGCTGTTAATAATGCTGACGAAATCAAAGCTGTAAGAACGCTATATGTTCGCCAAATAAGTATTGTTGACCAATCGAAAGCACAGCATAGTATACCCTGGGCAATCGTAGCGAGCAGGAAAATAACTGTTACGATTATTCTCTTTTTTGTCATTGGCTGCCGCTCATTCGTTTTCCTTCTGCGTAATCCTAAGAGAATTAGCAAAAGGCCCAATAGGCAAAGAATAATTGTGATAGACGACAAAATGATATCCAAAAGCTGTGTGCCGCTTATTTCATATGACTGAGTTAGATTGCCGTCTAATATATCTTTAACTTTTAGTACCAGGTTTATATTGGTATTTGCGCCGTTGCTCAGCAAGCAGATGGCTGTTCTTTCATTTAGCAGTATGGCTACTTGGGTTCTGAAATTTGGATTGCCCCCAGTGTGTTCTATAATCGTTTGGTCGGCGTTTACCGACCAGCCTGCCGCATAATACATATCGTTGACAGCCGAAACAGACATATCACCCCTATGTGATTTTTCGATAACCGAGTGAAATATTTCGGGTATGTCCTGCACGATACCCATCTGTATGCCCATCCAACGCGCCATATCTTTTGTATTAGAAATGATGTAGGCTGCTGGTTTATTCCCAGCATAATCCGGAGCTTTAAATGGAGTTGTCATAAAAAAGGAAGAACGGTAGCCCTGTGCCAACTGTCCAGTGGCTTGAGCATCTTCTTTATAAACATACGTCTGGTGAAGACCTAACGGCTGAAATACCTGTTCCCTCATAAAATCTTCATAGCTTTGTCGCGAGACAATCTCAATAACCAAACCCAATACGTCATAATTAACGGTTCCATAGTTATACTGTTCACCGGGAGGGAACGCCAATTCAGCATCTACGAGCATTTCCACAGTCTTTTCCAACATATCCGGTGTATTGCCTTGTGGAATATTTTGAATATGCCTAATATTTGTTAGACCACTGGTATGGTGAAGAAAGTTATTTAGTGTAAGACTTTGCATATCAACAGGTTTCCCTTGATACTTTAAAGTAAACCAAGGTAAATATTTTTGGACAGGGTCAGTCATTGAGAGCAGCCCTTGCTCTTCCAACAGCATAATACCCATACCGGTAAAAGCTTTACTGACCGAGGCTAACTCATAGAGTGTATTTTCACTTGCAGACAACCCCTTTTCACGGTCTGCATACCCTGAAGAAAAGTAGAACACTTCATCATCAGCAAGTATTGAGATTGACATTCCCGGCACACCTGATATACGACGGGCATCATCTAGCAACGCTTGTATTGCCGCAGATTTCGTATCTGATAGCGCATAACTTTGTGTTGCGAATCCTGAGAATAATATAAATATCATTAATATAAAAACAATAATCTTTTTCATAAACTCTCCTTTTTGAAAAATTATAAGAGAATCATATAAATAATCTACTTTTACAACTACTAAACTAAATATTAATTTATCTTTCAATTCACCTATATAATATCAAGTAATTGTGAAGAGTTACTCTTAAACGAAAAGATGCGTTAGTTCAATAAGAAGTAAATAACTTTATTATTCATTTTTTAAGTAATATATAAACAGATGGAAGTAATTTGAAACTACTTTAAAGAGCCTTGCTACGTAGAATGTAGTATGGCTCTTAGCTTTTATTAATCAAAATTCAATAACTTTATTATCATTATACATATCTTTATCTTTTCGCTGACTATCCTTTACTGTTTTTGCCATAGCAAAAAAAACAATTATTATAGATATTGTAAAGAATGCAATGAGAGAAGACATATACTATCATTCCTATCATTCCTTTCATTCCTACTATCCTTTGAAGTATACTACCATATAAGAAAAATTGCTTCTTCAACTAACCTGCTGCGTTAGTTTAAGTGTAACATTTCACATTGTACATAAAAATAGACCATCAAAATGATGGTCTTGTTTCACTAAAGCACCCGTTAGTTTAAGTACATTCCTTCACAAACTATTTTATTCACTCTTGCCTAAATTTATTTTAATTCACCATTTTTTTATAAAAATAAGTGATTGAAAGATACCATACAAAAAGAATAATAAAACTAGCCCAATAATATTAGCTTTTCATTTTCTTTTTAAAGCCAGAAATCGCAATAAAGTAAATAACAATTGTATAGCCGATTACCCAAAGTAATGGAACGACAAGATTTCCATATTCACCGGCCAGTGTCGCCCTTGTTGCATCTCTGGCATGAGCAAATGGGAGCAAATAGGAAATAGTTTTGAATGTGCCACCAATCATATCCAATTCAAACCATGCCCCGCTTAACCAAGCTGAAAGGTTCACAAAGATCGCAAATGCCCCACCGACTTGCTTATCTGTTAGGAACGTCCCTAGTAAAATACCAAAGCCAATGTATAGAAAGGAAATAATAATAAGTACAATAAATGCAATAATGACGTTGATATTAAATGGCAAATCTAAAACGAAGGCAGAAATAAAGCATATAACAATTTGCAGGATTGCAACCGGTAGCAGTGGGAGTGTATATCCAACGATAAAATCTGTAGCTGTCATAGGAGAAGCAAAGATGCGTGTTAAGAACGAAGTGCTTTTATCCTTCCCAAGAAGCATTCCAGAAAACAATGTGATAAACGAGAAACTAAACACGACAATACCCGGCGTTAAGTTTTCAATACTGTATAAATCAAATGGCATATTTTTTTGCATTATAGAAAATAGCCACATGATAATAATCGGAAGCAAAATACCAAATAACAGTGTTACTGGATCGCGTAATATCTCTTTACGATTACGTTGTGCAAATGTCAGCATTCTCATGGTTATTGCTCCTCCGTTAATTGAAGAAAGACCTCTTCTAATGTTGCTTGACCTGTTTGATTTTTTAACTCTTCACTGGTACCGAGTGCATGTAATTTTCCGTTATGCAAAATGCCTACTCTGTCTGCCAATGCTTCTACCTCTTCTAGATAATGTGTTGTCAAAACAATCGTTATTTTACCTTTTAAGCTTAGTAAAATTTCCCACAAACCACGTCTTGCACGGACGTCTAATCCAAGTGTTGGCTCGTCTAAGAAGAGAATTTCAGGATTTGTAATCATTGCCATTGCAACACTTAACCTACGTTGTAAACCGCCCGATAACGTTTTAGCTCTACTTTTCGCACGATTTGTTAATCCAAATATCTCCATCATTTCAGTAGACTTTTTCATAGCATCACGTTTATTAAAACCATATATTGCTGCAATGAACTCCAGATTTTCTTTAACCGAAAGATTTGGTGCAACAGCAGTTTCTTGTGGAGAAAGGTTAATTTTTTGCTTCACTGCATCTAACTTTTCAACAATACTGTCTCCATTCATCCATGCATCACCACTTGTAGGTGTCAATAAACAACTTAGCATTTTAATTGTTGTTGTTTTTCCTGCAGCATTTTGGCCCAGTAGTGCAAAAAACTCTCCTTTTTCAATGGTGAATGATAAATGATCTACTGCTGTGCGATCTTTGAACTGTTTAGTTAACTCTTTCATGACAATCGCCATTTATTTGTTTCCTCCCTCTTCATTTCGTTTCGATTGAATAGCTGCGTTGATCTTTTGTATATCTTTTTTCGAAAGGTTATATTGAATCCACCACGTCAGAATATACGTCGCTAAAAAGCTAATCATCATAATAATGACGTTTTTGAACGTTTCCGGCGTCCATAACAGCATCACTACCGGCACCCATACAATGGAGGTTACGCAAAAATGGATCATATATTGCTTCAATAGTCCCCATTTTGCAATATCAAAAACAAGCGAACTTGTAGCAAAAACAACACCAATACAGCCGGTTAAAATAATTTGAGTGATGAACGCTGTTGTTTCATTTGTAAAGAACGCACGAAAATTATCTAGTACGGGAAGATAAGTCCCTTGCCCTACTTGCAATGAAATGAGGATCTGAACCACTTGTCCAATCAATACCCCAATGACAAAACCACCAATTATTCGACTGAGTATAGATTTCATATTATTTCACCTCATATTCCAAATAGTTTCTTTATCTTTGTGACATAGCGACGGGAAGCAAACGTTTTAATATCACCTTTTAAAGTCACACCAATTGTTCCGGTCATACTAATATCCATGTTCTTAATCATTCTGATATTCACGATTTCTGATTTCGAAATACGGATAAACAATTGATTATCTAATTTTTCTTCAAGTTCATATAACCTTAAACGAACTGTATAGATACCATCTTTCGTTTGAACATACACTTTTTGTTTCTCTGCATAGATCCGAATAATATTCTTATTGTTAACGATTTCAACACCTCGATGAGAAAACACTGCTAGTGAATCCACCGTATGTTCTGATAGGCGTTTCACTATCTCAGCAATCTCGTCTGTCATTTTATCAGTGAGAATGAGGATTCTCGGATCTTTACAAGACGGATCAATTGAAACTTCAACTTTCATTTCATCACATCCCTTCCGCTCACCTTTACTATAAAAAGAATTCTTCTTCCTGTATATGAATTTTCGATAATCGGTCGTTATCGGATGATAAGCGGTCATAAAATTAATGTCACATAGTCAATTAAAGTAATATAAGGATATAGCACATTTCTTTAAAAGAATCATCTCCTTTATACCACTATTAAAGGATTATCCATTGTTTCTTTAGCATAAAAAAGAATCAACTTTGTTAAAAAGTCGATTCTTACTTTAATTTCTAAGTTCTAATTTACAAACTCTATTAAATAAAGTTTAGTATTGCAGGCGAGTTCCACTCTAGTGATTTACTTGTTGTTGTCTTTATCTTTTTATTAAACTAACCTGCCCCGTTAGTTTAAGTGTAACATTTCACAATGTATTTCTGAGTTCCACTTGAAATTTTGGATAAAAAATAGACCATCGACATGATGGTCTTGTTTAACTAAAGCACCCGTTAGTCTATTTAGTAATAGTGGATTTAATAAATTTAGTTGTCATTATTCAACTCATTTTTATCAAACCAGTTTCTTAATTGTTCAGCGTAGTTAAGCCTATCTTCTGGAGCACTTAATTTACCGTCCGTTCGATAAAGATCATCATCGTTATATCGTGGATAAACATGTAAATGGTAATGCCAGACATCTTGACTACCGCCAGGTTCGTTGTGTTGCCGAGTAGAAATCCCATCGCATTTGTAACACTCCTTTAATGCGAAGGATATCTTCTGTACCAACTGGTGAATTCGAGTTGCATATTCATTTGGTAGGTCAAAGATATTTTCATAATGTTTATTTGGTATGATGATGACATGTCCATTGTTATTTGGCCACCACAATGTGGCGATTAAAGCTGTTACGTATTCATCTTTATATACAATATCTTGCTGTTTGGACTGAACTAACTTGTTTTCTTCATCCTCTATACCTTTTACTAATAGACAAAAAGGGCAAACATAACCCTTTGGGATATGACTATATTGAATCATAAAACAACCTACTCCTTTTATTTATATCATTATCCATTTCTCCAACTAGACTGCACCTTTCCTCCAGTTCTATCCTAATTACATATTCTGCAATTTAACTTCGGATTCCTTTTTTAACTAACCTGCCCCGTTAGTTTAGTATGGCTTTCATTTTCCGAACTTCGCAATTTTTTTCAATACAAAACTACCACAAATAAGCACCATTATCCCTACTATTTTAATCATTACGTTTCTAAAAGGTTCATTATAAATTGTGGTACTTAAAAACAATGAACCAATAAAAATTAATATAATACCAAGTAACGTACTTATTAATTTCATTTCTTACAACTCCCATGAGATAACGAATTAGTTGAATATCCTTATATTAAACTAATTCGTTAATACTCTTAAAATCCCTCTTATTCAACTAACCTGCTGCGTTAGTTTAAGTATATTTCTTCACAATCTTATTCAAATATTAACATAAATATCCAATTAACTTGAGCTTATTATTAAAAAAATATTAGACATGGTGCAGGTGTCGTCATATCATATTACGATAAATCAACCTTTCCCTTTAATATTGCCTAATAATAAACCACCCTCCGAGTTATCGGTTGGTGGCTTCTCTTTCATCTAGTATCCGACAATATTCAGCCAATTCATCAAATTTTTCATTTGGCATATTGATTTATTTTAGAGTGTTATACCGCATTAACTTTAGCGATTTCACTAAGCTTATTAAAGTAGCAATTTACAAAGCTTATGGAATGAAGTTAAGAACATCTGGGATTATCTTTGATTCAGAGTTTAATCCGAATCGGGTTAATTTCATCTCCTGCTAAGAATAACATTTCAAAAAAGAAATAGGGGTTACTCGACAGCTATTCTTAGTAAGACGGAAATGATCGTGCTCCATCAAAGCCTCTTATATCATAATCTATATTTCCATAGCTATCTATTTGATTAATATTAATGATAAGAACGATTTTATCTGGTTGAGGAGGATTAAAGTATACCAAATTTTCAGTTATTTCAAAACCATTTAAAAGCTTATAGTTCATGTAAATGCTTGTATCCCTTCCTCTATTATTTATATTTTTATTTTTTTTTGTTTTTATTATGGAGGTATTCTCAGATTTTAATCGTTCTATATTGCCTATTTCCCTATAGACTGTGACTGTATCCTCTACATAACCATATGAAAAATTAAGATTGGCTAGTTCAATTCCACTTAAATTATTTATCTCTATCGTAACGCCTTCTTCATAATTTTGATAAACATCAGGCTCTTGTAAAAAAGGTAGTAACATAACTAATATAAATAAAAGAACAAATACTAATAAACAGAATAGAACTGTTTTATATTTCAAATCCTATAGCCTCCTAATATTCGACAGTACCTACTCCGTAATAAGAAAAAAGAACCGCTTTTCAGTTCGTGTTTTCAACCTAAAGCACCCGCTAGATTAACATCTTACTATAGAATAATAAATTCATTATTCAATAGTTAATTTCATCTGGCCCATATTTATCCCAGCCATTATAACCTCTATATTCATACTTTAAAAATCCATGAGGTTTTACTTCATGGATATTTAAAACAACGACAGCTTTTGAAGGTGCCGCAGAATAAAAATAAGCTAAACTATTCACTGCTTTTCCACCATTATCAATGTAATAATGCAAATATAAGCTTGTATCACTCGATATTATCTCTTTGCTGCTACCAGTTATTTGGGTTGTTTCTCCAGCTTTTAGACTCTTTATCGTTCCTACCTCTTTGAAATCCGTCTTATTGACGCTATATGAAAATATAAGATCAGGTAGACTTTGATTACTCAAATTATTTACCTCAATAGTAACTCCTTTATCATATTTCCTATACTCTCCTTGAGCTTTCATTTCCCAAAAGTAAAAAAACAAATATACACATATTACATTCATAACTACTGCCAATGCAATAAGAAGAGCTATATATCTTTTCTTCAAAATAACACCTCCTCCTTATAAAGATTACAACAAAAAAAACAACCAAAGTTATTACTTAGCCTTCTTAAACTAAACTGCTGCGTTAGTTGAAGAAATAGTCATTCTCCCACTTGAAGAAAAGCTTTCTATGTTTAAAATTGCTTTATTTTTGTTCCATTCTTTTTAGATAACTATTCACCAAATTGGCTTAAGTATTCAATATTATCGTTTATAACTGATTGATAAATTTCTATACGATATTTAGGATGACTATGCAATTGATGGTTATAATTGTTGATTTTACATAAAGAAGACCTAGAAGCTAGCGAGTTCCAACTTTTAAGTTAATGATTTTTTGAAGGGATGTCATAATTGACATCCCTAATAATATTACTGGATCCTAAACGTTTAGCACCAGTAATCATATTCTTTAATAATCAACACTACTTCTTCAACAGTTTCTAAAGTTAAAAAAACTACTCATAAATTATGGAATTTCAACTTCAAATTCTTCATACATAATTGGTTTTGGGAATTTAAATGTTTTAAGCTGTAAACCGTGCTTCTCACCAGTTGAAAATTCTTGCTTAAAAGTATTTCCTTCGATTCTTTCCGCAACTGGTTTGTCTTCTAACCTTAAGTTCTTCCCGTTAGCGTCTTCTAGCCATATTGGATTGTTCGTAAGTTTATTGTCGATAATAACATCACTTTGAACCTCAAAATACACAATTGCCCTATCCTCTTGATAGGTTATATTTGTTATAAGAATTTTTCCAAAATCACCTTGGTCCAATTCAAAGGGTACACTATGCTCATTTAATGGTAATGAAACCTCTTCGGCATTTACTTCTGTCTTTGGAATTGTATAAGGAATAATTCTAATGTTTTTTGTTCCTTCTTTTAAAGGCGGATAGAGAAAATTAAAATATTCTACTTTTTCATTGTCTTCTATCCCTCCATATATACTTCCACTTACAAAGTCTAATACATTCTCTTTATCATCTATAAGATAATAATTCAACATAGATGAGTTAAACTTTTTATCTTTTTCATCTACCTTTACTTTCAAAGCAAGGTCAGTTCCTGTTGGTCCAAGCTTCACAGAAGTAATTTGCACTTCAGCTTTTTCAATTGTTTTAACCTCCTGTGGTCGAATAACAGTCACTTTATTTGATTGCATCACAGGAAAGTCGAACTCCCACTTCCCTTGAATAAGACCGATAGCGTCAAAGCTTAACTTTATCTCAAACTCCTCGGGGAGCTCCACATTTGGATTAATATCTATTATTCCTTTATATTTCTGGGGTGTGACAAATTCACCTGAAGAACTGGAACTAAAGTTTATTTCCTCTCCATCCACTTCAATGGTAGGTCGTTCAAGCTCTCCAATAGCAAATAATGATTCTTGTGTGTAACCAAATGTTAGGCGTGTTCCGTCATAAAAAATTTCATTGATTGTCAAAGTAATTCCCTTATCTTTTGCAGACTGATCAACTATTTGCGTTAAGCCCTTTTGTCCTGCTATCCTTAAACCTTCATCACTGACTTCATTAAAGAAGGTACCTATGATTGGAATTTGAGATGCGATTTGTGCCATAACTGGTGAAATGCTTGCTGAAGTAATAAACAACCCAAATCCTAAAACTGCCGCACTAAGCGAATAGAAACCTATTTTCCTCTTCGATTTTTTGACTTGATTTTCATTAATTGTATTTGTAATAATGGAATCTAGCTTGTCCAATGGAACGCTAATTTTATCGAACTCTCTTTTAAAATCTGGCTGTTGATTATCCATAAACACAGTCCTCCTTTAAAATTTCTCTTAACAGATTTCCACCACGATGGATATTTGTTTTCACTGTTCCTTCTGGACAATCTAATATATCCGCAATTTGCTTGACTGTAAAATCTCTGTAAAACCTTAGGATTAAAACAGTCTTATATTTTTCATCTAACTTTAAAACAGCCTGAAGTAAGTCATCGTTTCTTTCATTTGGTAGATAGGAACCTACTTTATTCTCCAACAATTCCCTTTCCATAGGAATAATTCTTTTCTTCTTATTCAAAAAATCAATAGCTGTGTTGATCAGAATACGAGTCAACCATGTTGAAAAATACTGTTCATCTTTTAAGTTATTAATCGAGATAAGTGCTTTATATACCGTTTCTTGAAAAACTTCAAGTGCATCATCTTCATTTCTCGTATAAACATAAGCAATTTTATAAAGTTTTACCTTTTCCTTCTCTATTAACTGCTGAAATGCTTTTTTATTACCCTTTTTAGCACGCTGTACCTTCTTTTTGTCTGACAAAATAATGCCCCTCCCTTCCTCTAAACGTTAGACAAACGAGATAAGTAAAACGTTTCAATTTTATTAATCTTCTTATGTATTTAAGATAATAAACCAAAAGTTAAGTGAATTAGATGCTTTTCTTATTCAACTAAACTGCCCTTTAGTTCAATAAGTAAAGAGTGCTTTACTCCTCCTTGAAGTAAAGCACTCTTTAGTTGAATTACGTGTAGTGTTAAACTTTTGGTTTATTTTTCTATCTAATTGGCGGATTCTTCATAATTATTATAATGAATCTACGGTTTTAATTTGAACGCCAGTTCTCGTCTTATTATGATCCTCTTCAAAATGGGGCTGAAAATATAATGATAACTGTTGTTTTATTTCTAACTGAATGGGTAACTGAGTTTTATCTCCACCTTCCAAAAAAAGTAATGGAAAAGGAAAATCCCTATTAAAGTAAAGCACCCGTTAGCTTAACAAGAGGACGAGTTTTCTAATTTATTGCCATTTTAATTGACCAAGAGTATGTTCATTCCAAATACCAAATCCTTCTGAATGCTTTTTATCTAGAAACATAGGTAATCTTTCTTTCATTCCCTCTGCAAGATTAAGTCTTGATAACTCTTCTTTATCTACCCAAAATATACTACCTTCATCAGTTCTATCTAGCAATTCTCCTCTAAACACTTCTGTTCTATAATTAAAAACAAAAAATTTTTCACCAGTTTCATTATTAAACCAATAAATAACTCCACATGGTTCTAAATTAGAAATCGTTAATCCTGTTTCCTCTTTTACTTCTCTGATAGTGGAATCAATTAGACTTTCCCCATCCTCCACGTGTCCTCCAGGAAATGAAATACCTTTCCAAGATTTAATCCTATCTTGAACTAGAACTTTATTATTTTCTATATCATAAACCATACACATATTTGTTAATGTAACCTTAGACACAAAATTCCCCCTAATATCTAAACGCCTCTTTTTCAACTAAACTACACCGTTAGTTTAAGTGTAACACTTCACAATAGATTTCTGAGATCTACTTGATGTTTTGGACGTAAAAATAGACCATCGAAATGATGGTCTTGTTTAACTAAAGCATCCGTTAGTTTAAGTATATTTTTTCACAATAGCCACTTTATTTGCCTACAAAATAAACAGTAAAAATTAAACAATTTATTACTAATGCTGATAAAGGAATTATGGCAAAAAATGCGGAGATAACTAATTCTCTTCTGATTCTATTTGAATTAGCTTTAACAATACTAAATAACGAAGATAGAATTAAAACGAATATAGTTAAAGTGCTAACTAACAAGACGCTTCGATTCATTTCACCAGTTACTCTTGCTATATCTTCCACAAAAAAAACTGCTATTAGCCCTACAATCCCCAATATAAATGATGCCATAAACCATTTCAAGAATTTATCTATTTTGTCCACCTCTTCAATAATTTACATATATTATCTTATTAAACACAATCGCAAAAAAACCTTCTTCTTCAACTAAACTGCCCCATTAGTTTAAGTGTAACATTTCACAATGAATCACTAAAAACTACATGATGTTTAGACGTTAAAAAGAGACCATCAAAATAATGATCTTACTATCATGCTTAATTGGTAGGATTAATATTGCAAATGAGCTTCCCAATGGTTTTTCATGATCGTGATATAAGAGAGTTGGTCTTTCCAATCATTGAAGTTTGATACTACTTCTTCATGTAATTGCATGACGTCTTCATCGTGTTCTTTATACAATTCTAAGGCACTATCAAATCTTTGAATCTTTACCCAAAGGCTATCTTCTTCATTGTTTAAATTGTTAATAAGATATTCCAGATGGTTTGTGATTGAGTCTAAGGTGGTTAGTTTACTGAGCATTCCTAGTTTCTGTGATAACTTCAATATGGCAATATCTTGATTTTTTAGAGGTCTTTGGAGCAAATCTCTTGTCTTTGCTATGGTTTCTAATGACTTTTGTTTCTCTTTTAGGAATTTATGGACCTCAATAGAACTGTCTGCTATGTTTCCAATAGCATTAATGTATTTACGTAAATCATCCAACTCAATTTCTCTTTTTTCTAGTAAGCTTTCATTTTGATTAAGTTGTTTCTTAAGCTTTTCTAGTCCCTCCGAAAATTCCTTTATCTGTTTGTGGTACTCCTCAATTTGCTTGTGCTTGGTTTCAATGTTGGTATGAGTGGTGTGAATTGTACTTTCTAATTCTTCAATTTTAGTCAACTTTTTACCTATAATTGATTTATAAATTAAACCGATAATTGCTGTTATACCTACTAAGATCAATGATGCGACCCCGATAAATAAACCTAAACTGTCGATGACTGTACCTATATTACCTTCTAAATTAGCAATCTTTTCATCTTTTAATCTATTCACCTCAACTTGTAACTCCTCTTTTGTCAAAGGTGTTTCTTCGCTTAGTTTCTGATCAATAAGCTTTTCTACTTCCGTAATCGTTATCTGATGCGGATTTGCTTGTGCAGCTGCTAAACCTGCAGGGATAAAAAGTATTAAAAAAGCTACCGTGATACATAAATTAAATAATTTTTTCATGATTTTCCCTCACATTTCTGATTCTTATAAGATTATAAATGTTTGATAACATAAATATCCAATAAAAAAATCACCTCTCAGAAAAAATAGAGAGGTGATTTTAACAATTCTTATTAAAATCAAACCTAAACTGTAAAGTTACATTATAGTTAGTAATAGGCTTATATAAACAAGTTTATCACTAATTTTTTAATAATTAGGTTTATATTTCCTTTAAACACTGAAACTCCCTATTTGGTACTAACCTTTTCCGTAAATTTAAGTGAAAAAATGTACTGATGGGTCCTTCTTTAGCAGAAGAATTAGCACTATAATTGAATATTAAAAACGACCAGATTTTGTATCTGGTCGTTTTCTTATGCCTTTATTCAATAAATGTACCCGATTGTTTAATAAGCTCAATTAGTAGAGTGATTTAAAAGATACCTATTAAACAATATTTTTTTTCTTTGATTGTGAAAAAAATTATTTGTAATTCAGTAAATCAATCTCCATAATATTTATATTATTACCACCGTCACCTAAATGAGCACTATTGACTTTAAATCTATAAAATTTATAAGCGTTATAGTTAGCAAAAGGATAATCAATAAACATTGCATGTGAATTAGGGTGCACACCCGTATATAAAATCTCTTCTTCACCTGCAAATAACCCAGTATTTGATGCTTGGACCTCAAAGTCTTTAACGGCTTCAAATCCAGAAGTATATGCAGACCATATTCTAATGTAATTTATTACTTCTTCTGTATTAAATTCATATTGAACCCATGAAATTGGCAGAGTATCTGTTGATTCTGGTAGTCTCCATGCATTACCATAACTTCCAACTCTATTATCAAAAGCCTTTTCACTATAGAGTCCATTGCTAGATGTAGTTATTCCTTCAATGGCACGATCGAAATACCTGGTATTCGATAACTCGACTTCTTTAATATTTAAATTATTGTTACCATTGCCCGGATAAATACTATATATTTCAAGTCTATAATATTTATATGGGTTCGTATTTTCAAAACTATAGTCTATAAAATTATCTGTCGTATCGTTTAAATGAACACCTGAGTACAGGATATTTTCTTCTCCAGTAAAGGAACCTGTATTTGAACCTTTAATAGTGAAATCCCTAACTGCCTCATAACCGTTATTATAATTAGACCATAATTTAAGATAATTAATTACTTCACTTTCACTAAATTCATACTGTATCCACTGTGACTCAAATGAAGACATATTTCCAAAACGCCAGGCATCCGTATAATCAGCTGTCAAATTGTCAAATGCTTTATTCGGATCTAATCCGCCACTTGCTGCAACAACACTATAATTATTAGTCATATCTAACGGAAGTCCATATACATTTATTTCTTTTTTAACTTCAAACATATCAATTTCCATTATGTTTAAGTTATCGCCCCCATTGCCAGGATACAGGCTTTTGACTACTAATCTATAGTATTTATAAGCATTTTCGTTATTAAAACTATAAGTTATAAACCCATTAGTAGTTTCATTCGGGTGTAATCCGGTATATATTGTTACTTCTTCTCCTGTAAAATCTCCAGTGTTTGAAGCTTGGATATCAAAATCTTTAATAGCTTCATATCCGCTATTGTAATGAGACCATATTTGTACTTCGTTAATTACTTCATTTGTTAAAAATTCATATTGAATCCATTCTGGTAACATAGCTTGACTTCCTGTTTTAGTCCAAGCAACTCCATAATGATTTGTTTTATCATCAAACGCATATTGTGGATGTTCTCCGCTACTAGCAGAAATTATTCCACTAACTGATGTTTTATCATAATAACTAGAATTACTTAATTCAATCTCCATTATATTTAAATTGTTACTACCATTCCCCAGGTAAATAGATTCTACCTTTAATCGGTAAAATTTAAATTTATTTTCATTATCAAATGTATAATTTATGAAGTTATTAGTTGTTTCGTTGGGGTGTGTTCCTGTAAACAGAATAACTTCTTCACCTGAAAATTCCCCTGTGTTAGAAGCGATTATTTTAAAGTCTTTAACCGCTTCATAACCTTTATTATAATGGGACCACAAATTTACTGAATTTATTAATTTACTCTCGTTAAATTCATATGTGATCCATTGAGGTATAAATTCAGCTGATGCGCCAAAACGCCAAGCATTAGTGTAAGTTGAAGTATTATCATCAAACGCTTTTTGATAATCGATTCCGCCACTCGCAGTTATTGTACCCGCTGTAGAACTAGTTAAATCTCTTGCAAATATGTTAATTGGTAATACTAATAGGAAAAGCATTAAAAGAATACCTATTTTTTTCATATAACAACCTCCATAAATTGAATTGATATCTTTTTTGTTATCGGAAACAAACAATAAATATTAATAAGCTGTACTATAATGTTATAGTTTTAAATTTAAAATACACAGTAATTTTATTAATTATTTCAAAAATCGAATATTTAACTAAAGCACCCGTTAGTTGAATAAGCAAATTTCATTTATTACACATTATGTTTGAAATGTGTCCATAGTTTACTTCATCATTTACTTTGTACTTTTTTATTTTTTCTAAATAAAAATGTAATTATTATACCTACAATAAGGATCATAATAGCCACTTTTTCGCCAACAATATTTTGTCCATACAAGAGAACTGGACTAGCCATCAAAATTAAACCAATCAATCTAAAAATACTATTGATCAACTATTTTTTCACTCCCATTTTCATCTTCAGCTAACCTGCGTCTTTAGTTCAATAAGAAAAAAAGCTTACTACTTCTTGAAGTAAAGCACCCGTTAGTTCAATAACAATTGAGTTAATAAATATGTCTATAAGTCTCATATCTTCCATACTTGATAACAGTTTCAAATTCTTCTCCACCGTTTTTATCCTTCAACAAAGCGTCCATCTCTACATCTTTAATATTGTAATGTCTCTTATTCAGAAAGCCTACACTTCGGATTGTTGGATGGTCTAAAATTGGTGATAAGTCACCGTCTAAAACATTAGTATCAACAAATCTAAAGTCAATTAGGTTAGGAAAGTGATTTAAAAAACTCAAATTCTCTAGATTACCGCAGGAATTAATGCGAAGAACCCGAAGATTTTTCAGAGAAAATAATTCTTCATTTGGTACAAATTTCTTTGATTGATCAATAAGTAAATGTTCTAGCGTATTAGATAATCCAGACAAACCAAAATCATTTTCTAATTTAGTACAATAATGTAATTCTAAACGCTTTAATTTTTTCAATTTTTCTATCCCAAGGAAATTTTGTATATTAGACCAGTTTAATTGTAGATAGAGGAGATTTTCAGGAATACTAACAAAGTTGCCCAGCTTACTCTTTTTATGATGCCAAAGAGTTAAATACTCAATGTTTTCAAGCTGCGTCTCATTAAATATATCTTCTTTTAAGTTTAAGTCAGCCTGAAGATTATCTGGTATTTGTTCAAACCAAATCGTATTATTTCTCCAGTTATCCATTTTGAATCACCCCTGTATTCGCCATTATTTCTTTTATCTTATCATTTTGACTTATTGAACTAAACTGCTGCGTTAGTTTAAGTGTAACATTTCACAATGTATTTCTCAGATCTACTTGAAATTTTGGATAAAAAAATAGACCATCGAAATGATGGTCTTGTCTAACAAAGCACCCGTTACTTGAAGAAGAATACTTATTTTAGTAGGTTTTTTAATTCCTCTATAACCACTAATGTTTTTCGATAGTAGTCTATTTCTTTCTCGGTAAACTGGATAATTTCTAACTGATTTATAATTTCATCCTGAAAATCACTTAAATGTTCTGGGAAGTTAGCTGTTCCCATTCTACTTTGAAATTCAATAAGACCATATTCTTTTTTTATAAACTTCTCACATAAGAAGAGTAATTTATTATTATCAGTCATTGTTTACCTCACTTAATTAATCATATGTCGTACACTTCAGATAATCTGCCGCTGTCGTTCAAAAAGGCTTTACTCCTTCTGAAAAGTAAAGCACCCGTTAGTTGAAGAATATTTTTAGACTTTATTAACAAACTCATAAATTTCTTGGACTGAATTACTGGATAACGTATAAATCGTGTGTGTGTCTTTTGTGCTCATTATTGTCCCAGAATCTTCAGTAATCCAAAGAAAATAGGATTCTTCACCGATACTAAATTGATATTGTGGATCTGTCATGTTGACAATACCAGGCTCTTTCTTTGAATCACTTACCGCTTTTGTGAAAATTTCTATTTCATCTGTTTCTCTTAGTTCCAAGGAATTCGCTTTAGTGCTAGTGACTGTTTCAGAACTGCTTTCATTTTGAGCTTCAGCTAAATTATTTTCTTGTTCTTGCGAGCAACCAGTTAACATGAATCCAGATGCGATAAATAAAACAAATAATTTTTTCATCAATATTCCTCCTCTGAAATTTAGACTTTAATTTTTAAATTAAGTTACAAGTCCTTGTTAAACTAACCTGCCCCTTTAGTTTAAGTGTAACATTTCACAATGCATATCTGATATCAACTTAATGTTTTGGACATAAAATTAGACCATCGAAATGATGGCCATGTTTTGCTAAAGCACCCGTTAGTTGAATAAAATATTTTTCAGACTTAATGCATTTTCTATATCTAAGCCGCCAAACCCTTTGTTTTCGTTACTACTAATAATTGAAGCTGTCCTACTTTTTTCCGAAACATGCTACCAATATAACTCCAAAAACCAATTCTTTTCATCCTAACCTCCCCTTTTCCAAAAATTGATCATAGCTATGATGGTACTATTTCTCTATAATCTATTTTTAGAACAATAAAGGAGTCAATTATGTATATTTGGAATATTAACGCACTTATTACAGCTTTAACGGAGGATTCCTTTACTGAAAAACAGAAGAAAAATTACAGAAGTGTTTTTTGGATTATAGTAGCTATCGCTGTTTTATCATTACCAACAGTTTACGATTTTTCTACAATGAATCAGATTGATGTTATTGATTTCATTTGCTTTATTGTGATCAATGGGATTGGTTTATTTATAATATTTCGTATCTATCAAAAAGGAAATAGAAAAGGTTTTTTATCCCGTTTTTTAGTTTAACGATTCCAATTTTTTTAAGAAACATATTACTTATTATCGCTTTAAATGGAATTGGATATTTTGTCATTTACGATTTCCTACCTTATCAATCTCTTTATGAAACAAACTTAATGGATTTAACTATTTCAATAGTAGTGGAAGTTGTTTATAACTTAATGTTTATCCATTACTTTAAGAAGATTTATAAGTAAGGGATCTAATCGTAACAAGCCACTCAAATACAGGGTGATACATATCGTTAATGGTATGTATCACCCTGTATTTCTTAAGAATTGCCCGTTTTCGGTTTATTACTATTCAACTAAAGCACCCGTTAGTTTAATAAGCCACTTTTTTTCATTTCTTCTAAAAAGTCGGGGTCAATCCATACTTCTTCAATCTCGTAACCATCCAAATCTTCCGAATCATCAGGTTTAATCATATTTAGAAAATCCACGAAATTATTAGCAATGGGAATAAGATATTTAAAATCTATATCTTCATTTAGTAATTCAATATCATGGTCCCAAAAGAACAAAGACCCATTATGACGAGATAAACAGACAATGTTACCACCCTCTGTTCTTGCTATTGGAATAAAACCTTTCGGTAATCTATCTTTATAAACCTTATAAGTTGCCTTTAAATCATTAATTCTCTCTATTCCTATTCCAAAAAAATCTGAAATTGCAATAGATTGCATTTCGTCATCTTGAAGTTCAATAATATTGTTTTCTGGGTAGCCACCATTGTATTTTATTAAAAACTCAATATATTCTTTTGGTAATTTATATTTAATTAGTTGTTCAAAATCAAATAATCTTTTCTGATTTAGTTTTTTATTACTAGGTTTTATTTGTATCAATTAGAGTCCTCCAGTTTACTAGATAATTTACATGTTAATCGATTTCCTTATTAAATTAAACTGCCGCGTTAGTTTAATAAGAAAAAAGGCTTTACTCCTTCTTGAAGTAAAGCACCCGTTAGCTTAATAAGACATTCCCTGCTTCTTTCAAAGCATATAAACCTCATTGTTCTCTCTTTAATGTTATTGATTATTTTCACGATGTTTAGGAATCATTTTACCTTCTATGAAGTCTTGTAAAAATGATGTATTTACATTTTTCGCTGGATATTCTCTAGTTTGTATTACTTTATCTGATTCAATTTGATAATAGTAATTTATATTACTTTCATCTTCAAAAATAACACGCACACTCCAAACGGGCATTTTGGAAAACAATCCTTCAATTGATTTAATTTCTTGGGCATCATATCCCTTATTTTCTATCAAGTATGTTTCTACCTTTTTTTCCATGTGTTTTTTTTTTATATCAACATAACCAAGTGATAGAAGAACAGTAACCAATAAAATTGAAAGTATAATTTTCATCAGAAGATGCTCCACCCCTAGTAATTAAAGTATTATGTTTTTTTGTTTTATTCTTAGATTATATCGTAAAAAAAGACGGATTAAAAAAATCTTATTAACATGTATTTTACTAATTCTAAATGTTCCCGAAACACCCGCTTCTTCAACTAAACTGCCCCTTTAGTGAAAAAAGCTTCTCCACTTATTGTAGAAATGCCAATTAGCTTAATTAAGATTTGATCTATACCAAATAGGTTTTAACAATTCAAAGTTCTTATGATCTTCTAATATCAAATGTATGCGTTCTATAAATTTATCTAGCTGTACTGGAGATTTATTAATTGACCAAACAACACTCGAAAAAATAACCATTGCGGAATATATTGAATAAAGTCTCCAAAAATCTTCTGGTATATTGTTAGCGAAGTATCCATCTATTTGTCCAACAGAAAAAGAAATACTGTCTACTCTGCTAGCCAAAGCAACTTTTACAAAGTCATGAAATGGATCTCCCCAATCATAGTTATCGAAATCAATTACACCAACATACTTTTTATCCTTCAATATAATATTTTCTAAATGAAAGTCATCATGTTGAAATTGATTAGGACGATTTTTTAGATAATGATAATTGCTTTCTATAAAACTCATAACCTTATTATCATTATTAATTTTTATACCACACTTCTTATATTCCTTTAGATATCTATTATGTTTTTGTATAGACCTTTCATGCCAATTTCTAATGTTAAATGGAGCTGGGTGTAAATGAATTCGCGATAAGTCTTTTCCAGCTTCTATTCCAATTTCATACTGCTCTTGTTCTTTAAAGAATCGTATTGAATTTTTTGCATCTTCACCTTCAATATAAAAAAATATGCTGTAACAAATACCAAGCTCCTTTAATATTCCAAGATCAATTGGTTGTGGAGAATGAACTTTATACTTTCTAATATCACTTAAAACTTTAAACTCTTCCTGTTTCCTATCGTACCTTTCCATATCACTTATACGTAACAATTAGAAAGCCTAGTTACTCTTGTAGGATTGCGAAGAACCTTTATTCTATCCACCAGTATTTGAATATTATCTTCCATCATGCCCCTCCTAATATTACCTTTTCACTCTTCGAAGCCTGTTCAATTAAACTGCTCCTTTAGTCCAAGAAGAAAAAAGGTTTTACTCCTTCTTGAAGTAAAGCACCCGTTAGTTGAAGAAGCATTATGTCATATAAATATTTAATAAGAGCGTCTTATCTCTTTCATTTAAACTAAATTTATGATTTTTTCAATAACTGTTTTAATATCAGTTTCATTAGTTATAGTAAATAGGTGGTCCACTTCATCTTCAGTAGGAGGAATAAAACCTTTTATTTTTGTTTGCTTCAGCTGAATATCTAATACTTGGTCATAGTTTGAAACGTTTCTCAGGATTGTTGTATCTCTATGACTATTTATGATACGGTCTTTTAATATCTCTAGCGGTAAATCGAAATTTACAATAAGGGTTTGAAAACCTTCTTTTTTAAATTTTTCTATTAAATTTAATCGAGATTGTTTTTGTCGATTAGAATTACATAAAATGATATGATTATCGGTTTTGTTAATAGCAAAATCTACAATTGTTTGTGAAAGAGCAAATTTTAAAATTTTTGGTCCTTTTTCTGGTAATAAAGATGGATAATGTTTCTCTAAAAATTCTCCTTGTGCATCTTGGTCAATAACAACTGAATTTATTAATCTTTTTTCTAAAAGGTTAGCAAATGTAGTTTTTCCACTATGTGTTGTCCCTACTGTCATTATTAAAAATCTCACCTTATGAACCCCTTTGATATCGTTTATTTTTGTTTCAAACCACAACATATACCATCAATTTATTTGGAGATAGCATATAATTCTCCGTTTATTCGTAAAAAACCTTTTTCAATAATAATCCTCTATTCGAATACAGTTTTTGTTAAACTTACCTACCCCTTAACTTAATTAAAACCAAGTCTATATACGCTTATTACATATTTATTTTAATTAGCTGATTTTTGGCGAACTAAATCCTTTAAATATTCAATCTATAATGTATAATATTTAAAAAATGAGGTGGTATTGTTGATTAATGAAGTGAAGGATACAATTCTTCAAAAGTGCGAATACTTATCTGAAGCTGAAATAACACAATTACAATATGCAATGTCATTCTCAGAGAAAGCACATCTTGGACAAACAAGAGCAACAGGCGAGCCTTATATTATCCATCCACTTGAAGTATGTTTAATATTATCAGAGTATCAAGCGGACTTAACGACATTGATATGTGCATTACTTCATGATGTGGTGGAGGATACCGAGGTTTCTTTGTCTGAAATCGAACAATATTTTGGAACACAGGTGACTTTCATTGTGGACGGATTAACTAAATTTGAAAAAGGTGAATATGAAAAGGAGGAATACATAGCAATAAACATGGAAAAACTTCTTTCCACGGCTATGCATGATATTCGTGTTGCAGTAATTAAACTTGCGGATCGACTGCATAATATGAGAACTCTTGCTATTAAAAGAATTGAAAAGAAAATACCTTATGCCAATGAAACACTCCTATTCTTTTCTCCGCTGGCTGAAAAAATTGGATTATATAAGCTACAAGAGGAATTAGAAGATTTAGGATTCAGTTATTTAAATCCTCCAAAATATATTCGATATAAAAAGACTATGAATGAATATATTCAAATCTATTCCAAGACGTTCACTAAGTTTACTAATGAGGTACAAAAAATAGATACCAATAAAGACATTATTCATACCGAGTGGAAAAAAACACCTCTCTTCAAATCCTATATTTTATTAAGCGAAGGTCAAAATCTTTCAGATTTATTTACGATTCATGTAACAACCAGAACAACACTTAATTGCTATACTGTACTTGGGATTATCCACTCCTTATTTGAACCAGTGCCTAATCAATTTGTTGACCTAATAGCGATAGATCAGCATCAATCTATTAAATACTTGGAAACAAAGATCAGAATAAAACAACATATTATTCGTGTAATAATACACGATGAAGCTACACATAACTTTTATGAAAATGGTGTTTTTGAATACTTAAAAGAAACCAAAATACAAAATCTGAGTGAATTCCTATTAGGTAACTCTATCCATACTGTAAAATCTATCGCACATAATTCAGTTGCATTCTGTGAATTAATTTCCTTTGAACTATTTCAAAAAGAAATAACGGTATTTAGTTCAAATATGGATTCAATCGCACTTCCAGTAAACTCAAACATTATTGATTTTGCCTATGCACTAAATCCTTCACTTGCAAACAGAATGGCTTTCGCAAAGGTAAATGGTGATGTTAAATCAATCCAAACAATACTTCAAGATCGGGACATTGTTGAAATCCATACTAAAAAGCAAATTATGGTGTCATCTAAATGGCTAATATATGTAAAAACATCCAAAGCAATAAAAGAAATAATGAAAATTGTTGAAACAGACTAACAAGTATGAATCTCCCCAGAAGATTGAAAAGTTCTTCCTATTCATGCATTTTGCATCTTTAGAGATGCTTTTTTTATGGATATTTGTATTTATGGTCCCTATGCAACATTAAAGAGGAATGTCTTTTTCATTCCTCTTATTCAACTAACCTGCCCCGTTAGTTTAAGTGTAACATTTCACAATGGCTCGCCGAAACCTACTTGATGTTTGGACATAAAAATAGACCATCGAAATGATGGTCATGTTTAACTAAAGCACCCGTTAGTTGAATAAGAACCTTCTCTTTTATTACTCATTATGAATTGTGATTTAACAAATACAATATTTGCCATTTATGTTATATTCCTCTTAAAAAAGGGGATTAAATAAATGGTTAAAATTATCGCTATTTTGCCTTTACTGAAGTTCTTTTTTTATGTGGCTGTCATTGTTTTTATTATTTGGTTCGTTGTTTGGATTTTTCAATCTCAAAAAGAACGCAATATCTTACTTAAAGAAATTTTAAATAAACTGGACTATCTAGAGAATATTAAAAAGGGAGATTGATTATTTTACTCTATGAAGCGAAATAAGAAGAGAATAATCCCCTCTAATTGTTTCGCCTTTTTGGTCAAACGCCCTTATTAAACTAACCTGCTTCTTTAGTTGAATAGGAAAAAAGGCTTTACTCCTTCTTAAAGTAAAGCACCCGTTAGTTGAATAACTATTCGTACCCACCTTTGGACTCCGGGAGTGATTTATATTCACTCTTGGTTTTAATTATATTAAAGACATAATTTCTCAACTCAATTAGCTGTTTTGCATCGTCCGTTGGTTCGCAGTATTCCTCTGAAAATAAATGTCTAATCGTTTCACCGTTATGTAACCTTTAGGTCTTTTTTTAAACTGGACTCTTTTTCCGAAAGTAGAAAATCAAATTTAAAGATCCCAAGAACTACTAAACCAAAAAATACAATAATAATCGCACCTATTTGACGCAGTAAATCTTGATATTTAATTTCACCTTTCTTTACGTGCAATTATTTAACTAATCAGTAACGGAGTTTACTAGATATGGTCATTATGCTCAAAAATGAATCTTCTTTACTTGTTGACTCGACAAACGAACTTGACCTTCAAGAAAAAATGGCTTCGCTGCAAAAATGTAAAGATGTTGCCGAAAAAAAATCTCACCCGCAACTCTTTCACGAAAAACAACCATCCTGAAGTCCTTCTTTTCCTTTCTGTATAAGGAAAATTATATTAAACAGCGATTAGCAGATGGTTTTAAGATTTCTTCCGTTCGCAAAGATGACCGACCTAATCGTGACCTATGACCAAAAGATGTTCTTGCCTTACTCCATACATTTAAGGAGCAGCAACATATTGTCATGTTTACTATTGTTCATGTATTAACAACTACCGGAATTCGAAACGAAGAATTTTGTAAGTTAAAAGTGAAAGATATCTGTCGGGACTCAATACTTGGAGGATATTATCTGAAGATTAATGGGAAGGGAAATAAGAAAAGAAATGTACCGATAATAGAGAAGCTAGTGGAAACCATTCGTATGTTTCGAAAAGCAAGAGGATTGGAACCATTTGAAACAGCCGATAAGAATAGTCCCTTATTCACTACAAATAGAGGAAAAGCGTTTACCGTCACATACTTTTCTCGATATGTAAAAGAAGAAATACAAGCTCTTCCAAAAGGGATATTGTCGGAAGATCACGTGTACGAAAAACTGACGAGTTTCACTATAGTCGACAGTTGCATGACTAGCTCCATCAACTGCTTTCGTTACATTCTGGGGTTTTCCTGCAACGAGGCTTCCAATAGCCCCCCCTAGTACAAGTCCACCGACTGTTAATCCTGAATTCTTTATGAATAACTATCACACTCCATGTTTTTAGGCATGCTTTTGCGATTATCTCCAATATGCATGGAGTGACACTACATGATATTAGTCGTTCATTAGGCCATGAAGACCAAAAGACTACCATGATTTACTTAGAGAAAATATTTGAATAAGAACGTCATGCGATTCATAGTTGGAAACCAGAGATATTTGGTGAGTTTATATAAATGAACGACATATAAAAATAGAGAACTGAACTTCAGTTCTCTATTTGAGGATTTTGGAAGTACTGTACCCTTTTATGGAAAAGAAGAGAATATGCCTAAGGTTCTTTACTATGGTATCTACATTTTAGTGTGGTCTTTACCTCTTTTAAACCTAAGAGTTAAAAGTGTTCCAATAACTACTGCTGCAATAAAAATACCATATATATTCCCATTGAAAAACAAGGTGTTCGTGTACTGATTAATGATACTTCCTCTATATCCTTCTTCGAATGGATTATACGGGTGATTTGATAAAGCGTTTAATGTACTTGAAACATATGTTATTTGCAATATAGTCCCCATTACAAGTAAAACAATCCCAAACATGATATGTTTTTTCAATTCAGATAGTGGTTGCCGTTTAAAGCCTTGATAAATCCCTTTACTTAATATAAATAAAAGGGTAAGAAAAATTGGAATTAGGAAGAATAGAACAATGAGACCTAAATTCCCATTACCAGAAACCGCTTTATTTGGTCGTGGCTTGAAAGTAACTATATCTACCAGGAAGAATAATAATGTACTTGTAATAAGAATAATAATAAAAGTTGTAAATAAGGATTTAAAGTTTGGTTTAATAAACTTATACCCTATAAAAAAAGCATAAATTGATATGATTAATAAAAATATAGAGTTCATGCTCGAATCCTCCTTTGCTTTACTTATTAGGTTATAAAAATATTATATAACTACTCAGCTCAAATAAAAATCTGTACAACAAAGAGAGGGGAGAATTGTGCGTGTTACCTCTCTGTGAAAGGGTCATCTAATTATGGACGTCCAAAGACCAGCTGTAATCTGTTGAACCGTCTAAGGAATCATCGTGATGTCGTGTTGGCGGTTTTTAGTCTATCCAGCAATTCAAATCGACAACAATCAATAGGAACAGAAATCCCTTCTATTTATGTCCAACAAAAATCCATGCCATTCAAGAACTACTAGAAACGGGCACGATTAGTTAAACCTTCAAGCGATAGAAAGTAAGAAACCCCTCCAAATTTATGAAGAGGGGCTGAGTATTTACAAATTTCCTTTAATTTATATAATTTACCATTCCCATTTCCATATCATTGTTGTTATCGTTCCAGTTTAACCAAATGGTACCTGTATTACCTGATCCTCCATCTGGATCCTTAATTGCAAACTTTGCCGTACTTCCGTGATCATATCCAATACCAGCAACAAAATGATAATCCACATAAGTACCTTCACGTATAAAAAAATCAAATCGTAACCCAATCGGCCTGTTGAGATTAATCATGTCTTTGTAATGTTCATAGTAACCATAGGCTCTATATGACCATACATCCCATTTGGTGGCTGTATAGCTTTCCCTTACATGCTTGGCTAATCCTGTTCTATATTGTGCCATAGAAGTTCCTACTGCAGTAGTGCCTAGATCACTATACATATGATTGATAAATGACCCTACGGAACTATAGTCAGCAGTTCCCTTTACATTAAATCCTTGACCTTTTAGGTAATTGGATACCATTGCTGCAGTCGCTGGACCACATGCAGAGTTTGGACTATTTACCCCAGAACTCCTTTGCCATAATCGAGTTACCCCTAAAACTTTATAAGTAGTAGCCATTGTAGAATTTTGAATTGACGGGTCATAAGATAGTAGCTTGTTCCATTCTTCTTCATTTTTTATATCTTTTTTTACACTTGGAATATCTTTCTTTAGAATTTTTTCATAAGCTTGAGATTGTTTTTTATTTTCCTTTTCAAGGTCTTTTAATATCAGATCTTTTCTCTGATTAAACTTTCCAATTATCTCATTATTATCTTTTCCATAAAGGAATTGGAGTGGACCTAGGTAATAAAGTTTTTTACCTTTATCTAAAAGATATTCGTGTTCAGAATCAAGTATACCTTCTCCGTATTGAAGAATAGGGGCACGTTCTGTTGTGGCCGAGACTAGGATATGATTTGTATTACCTTCACCTGTTTTGTAAGTTAGATAGTATCCCAATAAACTTTCATCAACATCATAGAGATAAGTTTTTAACTTAAAATCTTCTACACTATCTATTTCCCCAGCATAAGGAGATTGTTTAAGTTCGTTTAATGCTGCTTGTTTAGCAACATCTAAACTGATTTCATTAGACGCTGCTTGAACACCTTTAATTGGAATGCCCCCAAAAACAATTAATAAGGCTGTGATAAAAAATAACAAATAATACTTTTTCAACTAAACCACTCCCTTTATTTTGATACTTATTATTATTCTGCATCTGCTATCTGTGCTTGCCCTAACTTAGAGTGCCACCCTTCTGGTGAGAATTGTGAACAGAATATAGGATTGTCATGCCTGTTCGCATGCAATTTTCATTATACAGAAGGCTATTCATTTACCATGGTGGCTCTCAGTTCCGCATTCACTGGCTCTATTTGCCACACTAAGTGGCTCAAAACTCCGCACATGTGGCTCAATTCAAATGCAATAATCAATATTCTTAGATTCGTATTTATTAAATCTAATTTCTATATCCTTTAAGAGATTACACCTCCTCTATTTTTTATAATAAATTATCATTTTCGTAATATTACAAAATATCATTTTAAAGATATTCTATTGTAAATCAATATAATTAAAACAGCCCTTGAACAATATAATTGTCCTGGACTGTTTTAAGTTGGTTATAATTTAATACTATCGAAATATACAAAAGATAGATCTTCTATTATTTTAGGTTGTTCATTCAGATATTTCTCAACTAAAAGCATATTGGGGATGGATACATACGTATCACATTCACAAGCAGTTGCAGGTATTCCATGTATAGTTACTTGCTTATCATCTTTTGTTTTATAGGATTTTGTTATAAATCTTATTTCTCTCTCTTTATTACAATTGGGACACTTCAATTGATTGGCCCTCCTTAAAATAATATGTTTACTATGTAATTACCACAACAATTTAGAATAGCCCTTATTCCATTCATTTTCAAAAAATTATTTAGCTATTGGTATGAGCTTGATTAAAAAACTCTCTATAGATTCATACTTCCTGTAAAAAGGAGTAAATATAAAAAGGCTCTATTCCTTCTTGAAGTAAAGCACCCGTTAGTTGAAGAAGATTTCATTTTTTAGACCTTAAAATTAGTATTACTCTTGTCATAATTAACTCTTTGACTTTTCTTAAAATAAACTCTTAAAATCTCGTCCATCCCCCATCCAATGAATGAGATAAGGGTCGATGCAACTAAGAAGTATAAATCACCAGCATTGAAATCTGTCAAAATAAACCTTGAATCAAGAGTCAACATAAATATAATTACAACACTGGTGCCAAAAAATAAGTGGACGAATAGTGAAGAGAATACTCTTTTTTTACCAGAAAAATGCTTGTTCATTTTATCAGATAGAATAGATAAAGGAATCCCAAATAAAAGAGTAATTGGAATTGTATACATACTGGTAAAAGCAATCAATGCAGGTACCTGCTGTATAGTACTGCCTTCTATAAGCATAAAAAACAATCCTATAATAGGTGCAGATATTATGACTGTGAAAATAAAAGCAAATATTTTTCTTTTAAACATTTCATCCTCCCCTAGTTCCTTCCCCTAATACCACTCCATAAGATTAAGCAGACAGCAGCTCAACGTTCTTCAAGTAAAGCACCCGTTAGCTCAATAAGAAAAAGTTAATTTAGTAACCATTTCCGAACAACATCTATTGAGTTTTTACTAGTATTGGAACCGTTTATGATTATATCCGCGTACCATTTTGTAGGTTCAACAAACTCATTATAACGATGTCTTACTACATCAAGATATTCCGAAGAAATTTCATCAAAGCTTTCTTCGTTAATATCTCGTTTTAATCTCCTGACTAATCTTTCATCTGAAGGGCAATCAACAAATATCTTCAAATCAAGTTTCTCTCGAATTTCTTCAAAATACAAGACCATTAAGCCTTCAACAATAACGACATCAAACGTTTTAGATGATATTAAATGATTTATATCTCTATTTAGCTTGTCAATATCCACAGAAGTAGGATGGTCGTAATCATCATATTGTCTTCCATTGTATGGAGCATTTACTTTCGGTTTTACTTCTTTAAAGTAATCATCAGTAGATAAGGTTTTAACTTTTAATGCATCTAAATTCTTCGCCAAATTACTGCAATAAGTGGTTTTCCCACTACCTGAACCACCTGATATTCCAATAACAATACTACGGTCTATTTTTCTCATTATGGTCTCCTTTACCGCTAAGTTCTTCCCAGTCCTTATTGAACTCAACTGCCGCGTTAGTTTAAGTGTAACATTTCAAATTGTACATAAAAATAGACCATCATTTTTGATGGTCTTGTTTAACTAAAGCACCCGTTAGTTGAAGAAGAAAGGCAATTGGGGGTTTCTTTTTATTGTCTTGCAAAATCGGCAAAGGCAGATAAAAATATTGTTCTTGTTTGGACAATAAGTTCTATTGGTTTTTGAATATTCTTTTCTTGACTTGGATTTACTGGGGTTGTCCCTTCATACCAAGTTCTACCAGTACGGGATGTATTAATCTCTTCGTCACCTTCAAAGTAAATCTCTGAAACATTTATTGCTTTGTAGTAATCAATTAATTCCTTCTCACTGAGGTTGGATGACAACTTCATGTAGGCAACCGCAGTTATATAATTTCCATTAGCTAGTGGTGTTCCACCATAAGAGCTTCCATAATCATAACCTTTTTGAATAACTTCTGTTTCTGGAGGTAACGGATAAGAGTAGAGTTTATCTGCAAAATCCTTCGCTTCCCGCTTATCCTTTCCAAAAAACCATAAAGACAGCCCTATTAGTAGAAAAATTGATAAAAAGATTATACTCATTTTTTTTGTTCTTTTTGTCATATAATTTCCCCTTTTTAAATGAATATGGCTTTATCTAACAAGAAAAAAAGCTTTACTCTTTTTGAGTAAAGTACCCGTTAGTTCAATAAGAAGTTACAATTGTTTTTCGCTTCTAGTTACGGCATCCCTTTGATAATTTTTCAACTTCGGAAACCTTTTCGCCGTTCAATAGATACGTAACACCATACATTTCTCCTTCTCCGTTATGGTTGACTGCAACGTCAATATCATTCACAATTTGCTTCATATATTCGAATGCTGCGTTAGTTCTATAAGAAAAAATGACTTGTATTCACGATAATTACTATTTTTTTGTCTTAAATTTAGAAGAGAAATGAAACATCAATAATATTATAAATGCGATAATACAAGGATAGCCAATTAGCACAACTGGATTCATATGTTCGACTAAACTAAACTCTCCCCATTCAAGCCATAGCCTCCATCCCATTCCTAAAGCACTAAATATCAAGGAGAGTATAAAAACCAATGATAGTCGTTCTTTAAATAACCCTACAAATATATTCGCAACTCCAAAATAGATCAAAAGTGCAATAAAGAAGAAGTACCATTTGAAGCCTTGTAACCCAGGGATTACAAAAGTAAATGTGATACCAGTAAAAAATACAATTGCTAGAATACTATAAATCAAAAAGAATAATGGTTTCTTCTGTACCTCTTCATAAAAGTTTTCACCTAACATTATTTTAGGCCTCCTTTGACTTCCATACTCATAATCTTACCATTAATCTTATTCAACTAACCTGCCCCGTTAGTTTAAGTGTAACATTTCACAATGTATTTCTGAGATCTACTTGAAATTTTGGATAAAAAAATAGACCATCGACAAGATGGTCTTGTTTAACTAAAGCACCCGTTAGTTTAATAAGGAGTAATGCATTTAATTTAATGGTCCATATAAATTTATTAATTCTCCAGTGTATGCATCCATCACAATAGTTGATTCTTGACCAGTGTATTTAATTGTAACTTCCCACTTCATTTTATTAGTCATTTCATTCCAATACCCGTGCTTCGGAGTGAGATTCACACTAATATTCTCAGGTGGAATTTCCTCTAAACCATTGAAGGATATTGATTTTCTCCACTCTTCTGGGGGATTTAGCAAATATTTTTCTGCTTTATTTATTGCTTCACCTGTACTAATAATAGGCGACTGATAAAAGTATAAAAAAAACATTACCAGAGTACCTACTAAGCCAATTAGTATTTTTTTCAAAGGAGTTCCTCCTCACACTAAATCCTGCTTTATTTACTCTGTGGTGCTTTAGTTCAATAAGAAAAAAGAGTTGTCTAAGCAATCCATGTTTCGCTAAAGCACCCGTTAGTTTAATTATGGAAATTTTCTTTTCTTCTTCTTTACCAACCAAGGTTGAATTTTCTTTTCAAATATTTTAACTCCAATGTAAGCATCTAATATCCCAATTATTAGAGCAATGATTATCATACTTATTCCAGTAACATCAGCCATAACAATAGGTTTAAGTAAGGTAAAAACAACAGATAAAAGAATTGGTAATGTTAAACCAACCCATAAACCTATAAAAATTATAGCCATCTTTACTCACCTCTCTTATTATATATTTTCGGATAAAATAAAACGGTTATACCACCAATAAAAGAGTTTCTTATTGAACTAACCTGCCCCGTTAGTTCAAGAAGAAAAAAGTGTTACCTATGCACCCGTTAGCTAAAAAAATAAATACTATAACAAATAAAAGCTAAGGAATTTATAAACAGTAAACTTATTCTTAACTCTTTAATTCCAGCCAATCCAAAAATTATTCCTAACATACCTAGCACAAAAGGTAAAAACAAACTTATTATTAATAAGAAATCAAATGTTTCTTCACTCAATAGCGGAGAAATTGTCATTATAAAAAAGACAGCCGATAAAAATGAGAAACTCTTATGTATTGTTTTTGAGTTACTCCTTAAAATAATACTGTAAATGAGGACAAGAAAAAGCACCAAGCAAATCCAAATCATTATTTCACCTCACCTCTTTAAGAAAAGTTCTTATTAAACTAATCTGCACCGTTAGTTCAATAAGAAAAAACTACCCTTAGAGGCAGCCACTTGTTCAACTAGAGCACCCGTTAGCTTAATTTCTACCCCAAAACATTTCAATTTCATTTGAGGCTTTCCTCGTCTCTGAACCCATATACTTATAAGACGTTTTTAGTATTTCTTTAGAGTCGCCAAGTCGTGCAAGAATAGTAACGCTTAGTAATTCTTTAACTTCATCATCTCCTGAAGTAGCCATCAGTTCAAGAAAATCAAATAATTCCTTTATCCTTGGTATATCCTTCTCTTTTCCAATGAGTTCAATAAAATAATTGTTACATTCACCGAAGAAGACGTGATTTAAGATTTCTTCATAAAATTCAATATGTTCTTGTAAGTCACGCTTATACTCTTCAAATTCATCTGTAAAGTGTATTGCTAAGTCTTTATATTTCATTTTTTCTCCTTTTCCTGATCAACTTTATAAAACAGTGCTTCTTCAACTAACATGCTTCGTTAGTTCAATAAGAAAAAGTTATTCTTACAGGCAGCCACATGCTTAACTAAAGCACCCGTTACTTTAAGTTCATTCCTTCACAAACTAACATATAAAATATCATCATGTATCTGAGGTAACAAAATTAAGTATTTCAAAAGGCAATAGTTTATAGTCCCCCCTTTTTATTTCATTCGTATGGCTCGGAATGCTTTAATTTATCTGTTGAAAGAATCGTAGAATCTATTGAATAATAATCATACTGTCCAATCCGTACATTATCGTGAGCAAAATAAATATACACAACATTTGGTTCATCTGAAAAAATGACGTTAACCCAATAACTTGGCAACCCTGCAAGATGCCATTTACCTTCAATTGACTGTATATCTTCCTTAACGTATGACATCTCTTCTGTCAGGAAGTGTTCAATTTTATTTTCGTACGAGCGTTTTTTTGTTTGTACAATATAAATCGGAACAAGAAATAAAATTACCAACCCAATTATTAGAAATTTTTTCATTCAATACACCCCAATACGTAATCTGCCCCTTGTTTAACTAATCGACTATCAAAACACTCTTTTTCAAGGAATATCCAAATTATAGAAATTATTCTTATTCAACTAAACTGCGTCGTCAGTAAAAACACTCTTTATGTCTATAATTCTATTAAGTTGGCAATAATCCCTTTAAGAGTACTATTTTAGGGGGAATGGAATTGTTACTGTCTAAAGCATGGTCTTCGTTTGAAGCCGATAAACGAATAGAGGGCTTTTCGCTACAAACGTTAAAGGCCTACCAGTTACAGTCTTTACTACTAATTGATTATTTTAAGGATGTAGAGATGGAATTGCTCGATATAAATCAACTGAAGGAATATCTTGCAATATCCGGCAAGCATTTAAAACCAGCCAGTCTTGCACATCGTATCCGCTTTATGAAATCATTTTTTCGTTGGTCTCATGAAGAAGGATACCTGAGTAAGAATCCAACTTCCAAAATTAAAGAACCCAAAGTGGGAAAGCGGATACCCAAGTATCTAACCGAACGGGAGATTGAACACCTTCGTGAATCCTGTCATTCCCCAATGGAAAAAGCGATTTTCGAATTTATGTTTTCTACCGGTTGTCGGATTGGAGAGATTGTTGCGTTAGAAAAGAACCATATCAATTGGTCCAATCAATCCGCGATCGTTAGAGGAAAAGGTGATAAGGAAAGGGAAGTTTATTTTAATACACGTTGCGACATATGGCTTAAACGCTATTTAGAAAGCCGGAATGACCATCATCCTGACATCTTTGTAACTGCAAGACAGCCACATAAAATGAGTGTCGCCCAAATGTGGTACATCATCAAGCGGATCTCCAAACGGGCAGAAATCAATAAAGCGATTCATCCACACCAACTTAGACACAGCTACGCAACTCATTTGTTGAATAATGGTGCTCCTATTGAAGTCATACAAAATCTTATGGGGCATGAGAAAAGTGAAACCACCAGGATATACGCTCAATTAAGCGGGAGGCTAAGAAAAGAATATTATCAGAAGTACTTTTAAATGTTAAAAGAGCAACGTCTTAACAGACGTTGCTACTCGATTGAAAATTACTTTATCTTCACTTATTTCTTCTTTTTTGGTCGATTTTCAGTCGTTTTTGCGTTAATCCTTCTTATAACAACCCCACCGAAGTTTAAAAACCTCACTATTCTACATAAATAAAAACCTATGATGAAGTCCTTTATTAAATTTTTGTATGATTTTTATTTACAGTTATGACATTTTTACAATGAAAACCTTAATAAATAAAGCTTATTCTGACCTATCCATATAAATATAAAAGTTCATTTAATAACCAACCAATAATTTTCAACTAAAGCACCCGTCAGTTGTAAAACAAAATCATTGTTCAATTGCTCATTATCTCAACAAACCGTCATCATCTCCATATGAAAATCTCCCTATTTGGCCATCTTCTTTTGTAGAGAACATGACTTCACCTTCTACATTTGCAATTTTTTCTTCATCTCCATTTTTCTGATAACCAACCTTTGCTATGAAGGTATAACGATTTGAAATTTTATCACTTTGCTCAATCGTGATATCCTTTAGACTTAACTTATGTCCAGTGTCAAAAGCGCGACTTTGGTATGAAGTAGCAAATGCAGCAATAAAGAAATCGAGCTCAGAATCTGTAAAGTAAGGTCCGTATACCTCTGCTACATACTTATCAAACTCTTTGTTCTCTTCTTTATTATTCACAACAGTTGTATATTTAGGATTCCACAATAGTTCCATAAACTTTTCATCAGGACCATTAAACTGATGCTCCAGAACTTTTGTGATTGCTGTTCTATATGGATCTTCTTCTGTTTGCGAGCAACCGGTCATCAATAACACTGACATCATTGTCAAAATGCGAAAAATAACAATACATAAGGTTCTATTCCTACGATCAATCATTCAGTATTCCCCCTTTAAAATTAATACGGTTTATTATCAAGCATGCTTCAACAATTCCATAAACACATAATTCTTGCTTCGACAATTTATGAGATAATGTAAGTTAATGAATAATGTCACCACGCAGAAAGAGTGATTCAATTGAATAATGAGCAACAACCTAACAACTCGCAATACCGTAACATGCGAATACTTTATTTGATAGCTATTGCTATCACTATTTTGTTTGGCCTTGCCTCTAGAAAATGGAGTCTTCTACTTATGCAATTTGTAGCTCTGAACGCAGGAGACGTTCTATGGGCAATGATGGTCTATTTCGGATTTCGTTTTCTGCTAGCTCATAAGAGCACCCTTACGGTCATTTTGCTCAGTTTTTTGTTTAGCTTCGGCATTGAATTTAGTCAGTTGTATCAGGAAGATTGGATTAATCAAATTCGCGGGACATCTCTTGGGGCTTTAATATTTGGCAAAGGTTTTCTTACAGAGGATTTGATTCGATATACAGTAGGGATAATATTCGCTGCTGTATTAGATAAGATGGCAATTAAGTTTATCCTTCGTAGCTAAATTAACAAATTATTTTTTTGTTTTTTTAAATATCTCATAGACACCATCTACTTCTGTTTGAACAAGGATAACGTCACTATCTTCCTCAACAGAATAAATTAATATACCTTCGTCTAAATAATTAGATACTAAATTGTCTTTTGGGAGAACTTCTGGAGGTACTCTTTTCTTAACTTTACCTATTTCGTCACTTAGTGTATACTCTCCTTTATTTTTAACCCCGATAGATCTATATTCAGCCCCTTTTATTCTCAACAAAGCAGCGTATGAACCAACTTCTTCTCCTGAACTACTTTGTTTATTTGTAACTTGTGTACCTGAAGTACAACCAGTTAATGCAATCGAAACTAAAAGTACCAAACTTAAATAATATTTCATGGTTTTTCCCTCCCTTGAAAAATTGAATGATGATTCATACAACTTTATTAAATTTTTAAATCCCCAATTTTCTGTCCAATATCTTTTACTCTTTTATTCCTAAGAAACTCATCTATACACCAGAAGAGACTTGAAGAAAGAATAGATGTAATTAAAAAGAAATATATAAACGAACTCTTGAAGTCAGAAAATAAAATCTCCCTTTCTTCTTCTGAAAATATAATGGGTATTAAAACGAATAAACATGCAAGCAATAAGTGAACCAATAATGCTAAAAACCCTCTATACATACCTTTAGATTTTTTTGTAACATAATCAGAAAATATAGATACCGGTATTCCATAAAACAAAAGTATAGGGAGTAAAAACATACCTATGATGATAACAAACCCCGTCTGCTCTATTACGAAGTAAATTATCATAACTAACCCACAAGTAACTATCGCAGAAACTAGTTTTCTAATAATTATCTGAACTACCCCCAGTATTTCTTGTTAAACTAATCTACGTTCGTTCAGGAAGATTAATATAAATCCTTTTTTATAAAAAGCCAATTTCATTTACACCTTTGTAATTAAGATATATTTTAAAGTTGCGTTCTTTATATAATTCTTCGAGTTCTTCTATGGAATAATCCATGTATATTGTTTCAAACGAAAGAGTATATAAGTATCCATCACGAGTGTCTGTTAAATGCAAAGGATGTATCGGCCCTAATGATTCCTTTAAGGAAGAATCAGTTACAATCTCAAAATTAAAAGATGTTCTATCGTCAATTGATATTTCTTTTTCTGACATTAACGACACTTCATATCTAACTCCTTTAAGAGGTATTTCTGAAGCACTGTCATTCAAGTTAACAATTACACTTTTAATTTGGCTAATTTTGAATGGCACTTTATAGTCTACAATCGTGTCAACATATAATGGGTCGCTTTCTTTTATTTCCTCCGTCTTTACGAATGGTGTAGCTTTATTGTCGAATTGATTATCGGTACATCCTGCTATAAGACATAGTCCGAGTAAAGCAAACAAACTAACATAGAAACCTTTCATTATACTTCCCCTTTGATTTTGTACCCAGTTAGTCCAATAAGAAAAAAGAGCTGCCTTTGGCAACCCCATATTTCACTAAAGTCTCCGTTTGTAATGGTCCAACAATTCATTTAAGATAAAAACTATAATGCATGGTACCGCTATCCTTTTTATATCCAATAGATTCATACAGTCGTTGAGCATTAAGATTATCATTAGCAGTTTCTAAGACTAATCCTTTTGAATTTGTTTGAATTGCATATTCTTTTGCTTTTTCTAATAAAAGTTTCGCTACACCTAAACGTCTTGCTGATTGGTCCACATATAAATCGTTCAATATCCACAGTCTCTCCATGGATACCGAAGAGAATGAGGGAAATAGTTGAACAAATCCCAATGGTAGCACATCATTTACTTGTTCCTGGGTAACTAGGAAGATGACAGACTGCTTCTCTTTCATCCTTTCTTCAATAAATTTTCTTCCCGCCTCTAAGTTGGATTCTTGGTTATAGAACACTCTGTATTTATCAAATAATGTTGCAACCAAATCCAATTCATTTAATCCTGCTACCACTACATTAATTTCATCGACCGAATTCATATTCATACCTCCATATAAATAATTCACTTAAGATTTATTGTTTAACTTTCCTGCTCCGTTCTTCAATAAGTTCTACAAAAAGATCGTTATTCCTGCTAGAATCTATAGCCCGGTTACATTTAATTCAAAAGGAACATCCGCTCTATGTATCATTATGAACGAATGTTCTTGTTAATTTATTTTATATCCACCTTTACATCATCTTCAATCCAAGATGGATAAGAATCCAATTCAAATCTTAATGGATTGGTAAATTTTTCCCACGGTAAATCAAATTCAAGTTTCATTTCCTCATTAGAAACTTTAACTAATGAGCCTCTAACATAATTTGCAGTAGATGGAAAAAGTCCTTTATAATAAATTATAAAATCTCTTCCAGTAGCATCTGTAAATCTAGGAAAATAAACAAAATCATTGTTATTATCAGCTTCAATTGTAAAACTAACTTTTTCATTCTCCACTTTTAGATTAGAGAATAACGATTCTGATGGTTGTTTCAAAAATGCCTTGGATTCGGTATCTATTAAAATATAAGCCTGGTCTTTATCCATTGCTGCAATTTTCCCAAATGTTAAGCTCAATTTATTCGGTTCATAAAAGTAAAAGCTTTCCTTAAGTGGTACATCCCATACATCACCGTTTAAAAGTGGTTTATATGAATTTCCAGGTAACGCTGACCATGTCCTTCCTAAGTCGTCTTTCAGCTCTAATTCATCAAAAGCACGAGCAAGAAGTTTCTTTGAGTTATGTGGATTTTCTTCTAACCTAACAACAGTACGGATTGGATCGACTATCAATTCTTTTACTTTAATACGTTGGCCATCAATCGTCACTTCTTTATTCACAACAATATTCTTACTCTCTACATCCATCTTCTTATATGAAAATGGAATTTTAAAATGCTCTATTTTTTCTCCGTTTTTCAAACCTATCGCCCAGGATAGTTCTTCTTCGAGTTTACTGCTTTCTATATGCTCGGTAGAACTAAAATACTGTGAATCCTTTCTTTCTGTCAAAGGTAGAACGGAATCATTTAAATCAAATCTATAGCGGGAATTCATGCCTGACCACAATTGTATATACTTTAATTCAAGAGAGCTGACATCCATTTGGTTCGTTTGAACGGAATAAAAAATCACCATGCCTTTTTTGTCAGCAATTACTCCATCGAGTGTCACGGTAATACCGTTCTTTTCTTGCGATAAATTTATAGGCTGATAAAAATCATTCTCAATCGCTGCAGTCAAGCCTCTATCTTGCTTAATGAGCGCCACAATTTTATCCATACCTGGTATTAATGCAACTTTGCTTGCGAATACTGGGGACACTGTAATAGAAGTGACAAATGAAATAAGAAGAATTACAGCTACGACAATTGACCATGTACTCCGTTTTCGAATAATATTTCTTTTTAATGCTCTTTCATTTTTTGCTTTTTCGAATCCCTGTCGTACGGCAAAATGTAATTTGTCCGCTGGTATTTTCACTTGATCAATCGCATTCTTTCGCTGCTCCAATTTATTTTCTTCTTTCTTAAACACGCTTTACATCTCCTTTCTCATCAAAATTGTTCCGAAGTGCACGTAATGCTTTATGTAATCGAGTTTTAATAGTTCCTTCTGGAGTATTCCACATAACAGCAATATCTTTTATTTTGACCCCTTCAAAATATTTCAAGTGCAATAATTCTCTTTCATAATCTGATAGAGTTAAAAGTGCCTCTTCTACTTCCATATAAGTAAAATCTTCACTTACACCCGTCCTATTAATCAGACTCTCTTCAACTATTTCCCTATTACTTCTCTTCAGCACATCTAGGCAATAGTTCATCATAATCCGAATGAGCCATGTCTTAAAGTAGGCAGGCTCCTTCACTGTTTTTATGCTACGATAAGCCCTATACGTCACCTCTTGAACCGCTTCCAATGCATCTTCTTCATTTTTTACATACGATATTGCAGTTCGATATAAAGCTTCTTGATATGAATGCATGAGTTCTAAAAATGCTTCTTCATCGCCTTTAATAGCCCTCTTAACAAGACTCTTTCCTCTCAAGATTTCACCTCATTTCATTGTTCTTATTTATTAGACATACAACTACGATAAAAGTTTTGAAAAAATAAAATAAATTAAAACCTCTTAGGAAATAGTGTCCTAAGAGGCCTAATATGATGATACTTATTTCACTATAAAGTCGACTTCACAAATGCTTGAAATTTTTCCTCTTCTTCCGAAAAAGGATTGTGATTACTTTGTTCAAATGTTGTAAACATTGCATTAGGAATTAAATTCGCGATTTCTACACCGAATTTATGAGGGCATTGTGCATCGTATTTACCTGAATATATATAACTAGGGACTGTCACATATAATAATTCTTTTCGTAAATCATATGTAGTACATTCTTTTTTTCTAAAGTAATCTAAACGATCGCCAACTGTCTTACCACTATTCGGTTTTTTTAATGCCTCTTTCAATTTATCTTCGGAATAATATGACATTAAAGCCCATTCATAGCCTAATTTCTGCCTAGTTTCAACTGATGTGGAATGATCATTAAATTGGTTCATAATGTCATTAATTCGATTGAAGTTAGGATTTTCAGAGCAATATATACTGTCAGGATCATAGCCATATTCTATACTTGCTGCAGCTCCTCCAGCAATAATCTTTGTAAGTGATGAAGGCCTGAGGATTGCATACTTAAGTGCAAGCATGCCTCCTGTAGAATGACCAGCAAAACCCCACCGTTCCAATTGTAGAGCGATACGAATTGCTTCCAAATCTCTTACAGTTTCGTCCATACTATACTGACTGTCATTTTCAGCTTTGACCGAATTTCCGCAACCACGAAGGTTTATTAAATACACGTGATAGTCTAATGTAAACGAGTTTGCAAAAGAATTTCCTCGCTCATCATAAGCACTATATAAATGTGTAACGGCTAAAGGCTCTCCATCACCATTTTCAAATAGTTCAAATGTTCCTCTTTCCGTATCGATAAATCGTTGAATCCACATAACTTAGCATGTCTCCTTACTTTATCTTTTGAAAATTGATAGAAAGCGGGTAATCATTATAGTATTTCAATGTTCATAGTTAAAAGTGTCTTTTAAAGCAGAATTCCAAGCAAAATAGAATTCTTCTACATTGGCATACCTTTTACTCCTGTCTTCTTCAATAGCCCTGGTTGCAACTTTATACAGTTCAGCACTTGCATCCCATTTTAAATATGAACGGTCTAGTTCTCCTCCAAGAAGGCAGAATGCTGTGGCTCCCATGTTAAATACGTTTGTTTTTTCATCAATTGGAGCGCCTAATGTAAATTCTTCTGGCGACATAAACCTAGAGGAGCCCCAGAGTCTTCCCATCTTATTGAAAAATGGTTTTTCCATATACAAATCAATATCACATATTTTTGTGCTGTTATTCTCAAAATCATATAGGATACTCCCGTCATAAAAATCAACGGCTACATAATTTTTCTTTTCCATATGTACATGGAATTCAAATATACTTGTTAAAGATCTTAAGCGGAATTCAATAGGTAATTGTTTAAAACGATAAAAAGGAGAAGCGGGATGATTGTACTTCTTGGGTGGAGGAAAAGACCAATGAGAATGGAGAGACTCCCCATTGATCCAGTCAAACACTAGAACATACCCCTTCTCAACCTCAAAATGATCAAGTAGATTTACCAAGTATGGATGGGACAGATTGTTGTAGATTTTAACTGAGTCTTTTAATCTTGCTACCGCATCTTCTGGATGCCCCTTATACTCTAAAGTTTTTGCTCCAGCATACTTCACAAACTTTTTTGAACTGTTTTTTTCTACACCGAAACTAATGTTCCCAGAATCTTGTTTATCAAAAACGCAAAAAACTTCACCTAAACTATGAATCCATTTAAAATCATGCTTCTCTCGTAATTGAAAAGTAACACTGTCTAAGGTAAATTCTTGTGAACTGTACATAAAAACCCCCAGTTTGTCTTAAAGGTATTTAATCTATTTGCTTTATTATCTTTGCCGGGTTTCCACCTACTACCACATTCGCAGGGACATCTTTTGTGACAACTGAACCCGAAGCAATGACGACATTATTTCCTATAGTGACCCCTGGGTTAATAACGGAATTACCACCAATCCAAACATTGTCCCCAATTTTCACCGGTTTTCCGTACTCTACACCTGATACTCTTTCTTCGGCATTTAATGGATGGGTTGCTGTATAAATGTGGACTCCAGGAGCAATAAAACAGTGATCTCCTATCCGGATTTCACAAACGTCTAAGAACACGCAGTCAAAATTAGCATAGAAATTCTCACCAACATGAATGTTGTAGCCATAATCACAACGTAAAGTAGGTTCTATACTTAAACTATTTCCTGTTGAACCAAACAGTTCTTTTAAAAGTTCTGTTCTTTTGTCCTCCTCCGTTTCTAATGTTTGATTGTATAATCTAGTCAGCTTTCGGGCAGTTAACTTTTCTCTCAGTAATTCTGGATCTGTTGGATTATAAAGCTCACCGTTTAACATTTTTTCTTTTTCACTTATCATGCATTCAAACTCCTTTGTTAAACTATCAACGCAAATTCCAAGACAAATCTAGATGACTTAGTATTTTGTGTAATGTAACTCTGCGAATTGTTTATAACGTCTCACATCGACCAAAGTTAAATCCTTTTCATAATTACCTGGCACAAAGAGTGGTATCCCACGACCAATTATGGACGGGGCAATTTGAATGATAAATTCATCGATAATGTTTGCTTTAAGAAGCGGTTGCAACACCTCTCCTCCACCTACAAGCCAAATCCTTTTGCCTTCTTGTTCTTTCAACGATTTAGTGAAGCCTATTATATCCTCGTTAATGAATTCTACATACTTATTGGAGCCAGTTAATGTACTGGAAAATATATAGCACTTTTTATTTTTATATGGAAACTCCTCTGGAGAAAGAATCAATATTTGTTCGTATGTGTTTCTTCCCATAAGAATTGTATCAACTGTTTCATAGAATTCAGAAAAACCTGTGTCTTCCTCACCTTCCGTTCCAATTAACCAATCCAACGAATGGTTTTCCCTAGCTAGGTAACCATCCAAACTAATAGCTCCGTAAAAAAGGACAGTACTCTTTTGCATACTTTAACCCCTTGTCAGTATATTTATTTATCATATCCAACTCAGATTTTTTGCCTGCTCTTCTGCCATTTTTAAAATCTGAACTCTTTTGTCGTTATTAGATTCAATTTTGGAGACTATTTGCTTAGCCGTTTCAAAATTAAAAATAACATAGCCTGTTTTCTCAAAATCAAATGAATAGGCTAAAATTTTTTCGACTCTTACTAAAAACCATACAGTATATGTATCAGTTGATTGCCAGTACCAAGAAGCAAACGGGATTCTATTGGAATCTAGAATAATTCCCACTTCTTCCATAGCCTCACGTTCTAGTGCTTCTTCCAAACTTTCATTTTCTTCGATTCTTCCACCAATAGTAGTTAGTATAAGTTCATCCTTGTCCCATGCCATCATAATAGAACCAGTTTCTGTTATAGGAATACAATGAACTCCAGCAATTCTTTTATCCTTTGGTAGGGTAGTTATCCTAGTTAACACAATTATATCCCCTATCTCTACTCATATAAATTGCCAACCCTTCCATCTTCTCCATTGGATATTGAAATCCCTTTATTTTATTACTCAAAATAAATGGCTTATTCATTATGCTTTATGTTAAAGGAAACGCACTGTGCGAATCGTTAAGAATTAAAACAAACCTACCAATAAATAAATAGCAGTGCCCCATATAAAAATAGCTGATAATTTATTAAATAAGATAAATACTTTATTCGATATTTGTATTTTTTTCAAGAAAACTCCTGTAGTTGCTAATAACAAAAACCATAGCCAAGAAACGATGATACAAGCAATCATAAACAATCCTTGATCTTGTCCTTCATATTTAACCGCACTCGTCCCGATCACACCTATCGTATCAAGCAAAGCATGTGGATTGAGTAAGGATACTGAAAGTGCAAAAAGAATTTGCTTTTTTAAAGGCAATGCTTCTTTCCCTTCTAAACTAGCTGCATCTGATAGCCAAATCACTTTCCCCATGTACAGTAAAAATAGAATTCCACCAATAATTAATATCAAGCGAATCCACTCAAATTGTAAAACAATCATAGATAATCCAAAAATCGCTAAAATGATTAAAATTGTATCACATATAGCTGCAGTAATCGCCGCAGGAAGCGCTAAAATCATACTTGGTTGTGTGACACCTTGAGTAAAGACAAAGACGTTTTGCACCCCTAAAGGTAAAATCAGTCCAAATGCTAAAATGATACCATGAAAAATCGGTTCCATCTTTTCAACCCCTTTCCTCTCTATCGTAGCTGTGTTATAACTAAAGAAAAAGGTCCAATTGGTTTGTTTTTTAACCATCCAATTTTTAAAGGAGGGCTGCTGTATGAATTGAAAACCAAATCGTTCACTTCCAATGAGTTTATCAAAGCAAATAATTCAATGGATAACCGAACAAATTAGTACTGGACAATGGCCAAACGGGACAAAGCTTCCTGCACAACGACAACTGGCACTTACACTTGGTGTTAACAGGAGTACATTACAAGAAGCAATAGACGAATTAAAAGCTGATGGGATTTTATCATCAAAGGTTGGTTCAAGTACATATGTATCCAACGATTCTTGGAGTATGCTTTTGAAACAAAAGCAACCTAATTGGCAAAAGTATATTGAAGCAAGTATTCACAAACCTAACTTTCAAACGATTCAACTTATTAATGAGTTTGAACAAGATGAATCCATCATCCGACTCAGCACAGGTGAGCTAGCCCCTAGCTTGTTACCTACAGCTGAAATTCAAGCCTCCTTGCAAAAGCTTCAATTAGAAGGAAAAGCTATTGGTTACTCCTCTCCTCAGGGAAGCCTTAAATTACGAGTTGCACTTTGCGATTATTTAAAAAATCGAGGAATTGCGACTTCACCTGAGAATATTTGCATCGTATCAGGCGGCTTGCAAGCATTGCAATTAATTGCTGTAGGTTTACTGGAGACTGGTTCTGTTGTGTTTCAAGATGAATTTTCATATTTGAATTCCATTCATCCCTTCCAGTCTTTTGGTATGCAAATGCAGAGTGTTGATTCAAATAATCAAGACGGAAAGATTCTTCAAATGCGTAGCGGGAAACGTCAAGGTATCTATTATGCGATCCCTACACTGCATAACCCAACTGGTAGGATATGGTCATTAGAAGAAAAGGAATCATTTTATGCCATGTGCCAATCTTTGCAGCTACCGATTATTGAAGACGATGTTTATTTTGAATTATCGTTTGATGCTCTAACTCCTTCCTTAAAGTCAATCGACACAACAGGACGAGTACTTTATCTTGGAAGCGTTTCAAAAACACTAAGCCCTGGGTTACGAATTGGATGGATTGTAGCACCATCACCTGTTATTAAACGCTTGGCTGATATTAAAATGCAGATGGATTACGGCTCTAGTGCCTTTTCGCAAGAGATTGTCACCTACTGGTTAACGTCTGGTTTATATGAAAAACACATTGAAAAATTAAAAGAAGAATTAAAACGACGTGCTGCTTTAATGGAAAGTTTATTAGAGAAATACTTTAAGGAAATCGCTTCATGGGAATCTTCCAAAGGAGGATTTTATATATGGATAAAATTTAATGAACCTATTGTCACAACTGATTTTTTTATGAATTTATTGAATCAAAAGGTACTCATTAATCCCGGTTATATATATGAACCGAAAGATACGTATCACATTCGCTTATCATACTCCTATATTTCTGATAAAGAATTAATCGAAGGGCTTCAGACTCTTTATTCTGAAGCAATAAAAAAGAACCGTGAATTCAACTAAATCTCGGTTCTTTTTATAAATCAGATATTAGTATTACTACTGATGGTTTTCCACTCTCTTTTTCATCACTTCTGCCATTTGTTGAGAAGTCAGATTTTCTTCAACCGACAGTTGATCAACGATGTTAAGATAATCTTCCTCATTACGATTCTGACTTAATTTATAGGCTGCTTGGATCTCTTTTACTTTTATTTTAAATCCAACAATCCCTTTTAGTTCTTTATTTATTAACTGAGGAGAAAGCTTCTCCCACAAAACTGGATCCTTCCGATGCTTTTCGTATTTATGAAGCAGTGAAGCAAGGTCTTCTTTTAGCTCTTCTTCATTCAAAACGCTAGCTTCTCCATATATGTGAACTGCTTGATAATTCCATGTTGGAACATTTTCATGTGTGTACCAAGAGGAAGAGATATATGCATGCGGTCCTTGATACATAACAAGTACATCTTCGTTCGTATCGAGGGTTCTCCATTGTGGATTTCCATACGCCATGTGTCCGGTTATATAGTAATCGTCTCCATTTTTATGCAATTCTAAGGGCAAGTGCGTAGCTATAGGTTTGCCTTGTTTAGTAGTTACAATCGTTCCAAATGAGTTCATTTGGACAAATTCTTTAATTTCATCTATATTTGTGACTTTAAAGTATTTAGGAATATACATCAGATTTCTCCTAACGCTATTTTTTATTGTTAACATTTTTACTAATAATACTTACTTTTACTAAGCAGAAGCCTGAGCAAATTTAGCTCTATATAATTCTATAACTCGGCTAAAAAAAGATGCTAGTACTTGTTGAAATAGCATGCCGAAGACAACTGGCAGCACAACCTTCGGAGGGAAGTAGGCACTTGCCACAACCACTCCCATCGAAATATTGCGCATTCCACCTGTAAACACAATTGTCGTTACAATATCCACATCTTTCCAAAGAAAATGCCCTAATAGGAAACACATTACGTATCCAGAAAATGCGAGAATAAATACAATGACAATAACACTAACAAGTTCCCACGTAATACTTCTAATATACGGTGCAATAACGCCACTGTTAATAAGGACTATAAAAAACAAGCTCATTTTCGAAAACGGTGCAAGTTTTTTTCCAAGTGTCTCCTCAATACTGCCTTTCGTCAATTCATTTAATAACATTCCCACTATGGAAGGCAGCACAATCATCCATAATAAATCAAGCATAAGAGTAGCTGTATCAATTTCAATTGTTTGTCCGATAACTAGATGCAGTAAAAATGGCATGACGATCGGAGAAATGAGCGTATTGATTAAAATAATGGATAGACACAGTGCTAGATTTCCTCGACAAACCGACACCCATATAAAGCTAGTCACCCCTGTTGGTACAGCAACGGACAAGATGAAACCAATCTTCAGTAAATGATCATCAAATAGTAAAGTTGCCACAATATAAGCGCAAATGGGCATGACAATATGTAAAAATGCTATCGTTAATAAAATGACAAATGGATACTTTGTAAAGCTCTGCAACCCTTTAAAATTTAAGCTCAAACTACCCGCAAAAGTCATAAATGCAAACAACCAAGGAACTAAAAATAATAAATGCCCCCTACATCATCGAGCAATACACCGATAATCAAGCTAAGCGGTGTTAATATAGGCATCAATGTCTGGAGGCGCTTATTCAAACTTTCCAACATCGAACTGCCTTCTTTCCATATTTTTTATCGAATTTCTGTCATATAGCGGTTATATAAATCATTAGATTTTTGGATACATTCCAAATACAATTGTCTAATTTCGAATACTTGAGAAAGTTTTAAATAACTTTCATCTTCTAATATCTTAATAATTGGTTTGACCTCATGATAATAACTATAATGTTGATTTGCTTTATATAAAATAGTTTTATATTTTTCTAAAATAGATACATAAGTATCGTCGATTAATCTGTAGTCACACTTTGACCTCTCTTGCTTGTAAAATGTATTAATCTCACTTGCAAAAAACTTTCCATCCATAAAGAAACAAGAATTTACTGGCGAAAAAAAACGGTTTTCATTTTGATAAGCTCTCTTACTAAAAATCAGGTGATGCCAGTTTTTAACTTCGTTATATTTTTCCCCTAATGCACTAAACTCGTTTGATATGGTTTTTACATTAAGATTCAATATATATTGAAATATAGAAGAATTGGTATCATAATCATTAATAGCAGTTATAGAACACCAACATATATAGTTATTATCTAGTCTAGCTATTATACAGACCTGTTGGTTAGGACTTATGTATATGTCAAATGAGATTTCTTTATCATCTAAACTATAATTTGGTGTAACGATATTATATTGCTTAATTAGATTAATTTTTTCCATTTTTATTCCTTTCATATCCTTAATATTTTAATCCTGTATATGAAAAGGAATTCCAACATACGCTAACTCGTCCAGTCAAGGTGTGTTATTTACTGCATTAGATACATTAGGAGGAATTAATAATGATAAGACCTATTCAAGAGAAAGATTTACAGGATATTTTAGAAATATATAATGATGCGATTTTAAATACGACTGCAGTGTATACATACGAACCTCAAACGCTCGAAAATAGGCAACAATGGTACCAACAAAAAATGAACGAAGGTTATCCGATATTAGTATTTGAACAAGATAACAGGGTAGCAGGTTTTGCAACTTTCGGTCCATTTAGAGCCTGGCCAGCATACAAATATTCCATTGAACATTCTATCTATGTAAGTAAGGAATTTAGAAAAAAAGGAATCGCAACTTCATTAATGAAAGAATTAATAGCGATTGCTGATGAAAGAGAGTATCGTACATTAATTGCTGGAATTGATGCAACAAATGAAAAAAGTATTGCGATGCATAAAAATTTTGGGTTCGAATACTCTGGTACTATAAAAAAAGCAGGTTTTAAATTCAATAGATGGCTTGACTTAGCTTTTTATCAATTAGATCTTAGTGGCCCCAAAAACCCAGTAGAAGAATAGAAATCACATATAAGAAAAGGTATTTTAGTTTGTAGAGATGCCTTTTCTTCCTTACTAACACTAATGGGAAGCCTATATTTCAGTTAGGCAGTTTTCAATAGTAGTTTGAAGAGGTAGTAAACTTGTATTTTTCTTTACCTCTATGTAAAAACTTTTTAAAAATACTTTACAGTTAGCTACTAAAAACCAATAATTTTCCTCATCTAACTCCTTTTTTAGTATTAAAAGTTCATCAGGTATTCTTTGCAATAAATTTCCAATTACTCCAAGTTCCAACCCGTTATTGAGCATTTCCAAAATTGGTATTAGCAATCTCTCGTCTTCATCGTGGACATAAACACTATCTGACACAAAAATCTTTTTCCATAATGGCATTAAAATTTCTTTATATAATTCTTTATCAATATGATTGTTTTTTATTAGTTCATCAAAAGCATCGGCAACATGCGCAATACTATGAGCCCAACCTTTACCTGAAATAAATCCCCTTAAATCTTTTTCCAAGCTTATATATTCAACTAACTGATCTTTAATAGTAGTAATCATCTCTTGTGTAAGAAAGTTATCTTCGTTATCTCTGTATAATACTAGTGCGATTAATAGAGTAGTAAATGATCTTGTAAAAACTGTATCGGTACCAGTTTCTCCGATTCCTTTAAACAAACGTTCATTTAAACAAAAATCTAAGACTTCCTTTAATAAATCATGCTCAATTAGATTTTTCTCTATTATTAGTTGATAAAAAGAGGTGTATATCAATTGATCTCTAAGGCGACTATCTGTAGAGCCAATATGTTCAACCATTGATTTGACGAGAAAAACTTTATCCTCGTCATCCCAATTCCTTCCCCCACTTCTTACTTCCTCTAAAATTATTTTTAGGTCATTTGCATTCATCGGAGCTGTATTTATAAAATTTGATTGAACCTTTTCCATTTTTCTCATCCCTTTTTTAAATTAATTTTACCTTTTTTAATACATAAAAAATAACGATTTAATTTCACATAATTTCTAAAGCTTGATATGGTCCAAAAACGGCTATTTGTTCTATCATAGCAGCCATCTTCTCTAATGTGTATATATGCTTGCATCTTCAAACCAGTGTTGTATTATATCAACATGAGCAAATACAATAATGAAATTCCCTTACTTTGCTCTTATAGAGTTAAAGTCAATAGAGTATTTTTTATAGGTTAAAAATTTACAAAAATAGTTTCTCATGCGAATCTCGCTGAAAACTGTTAAAGTTATATTGAGTTGCACGAGAAATCAATTTATGCAATAGCAATTGTCTAATAACTTGTTTTTATAATAACCATAAGTTTCAAGGGAGTGAGTAGATTGAATGAAGAAATAGCACATATTGACTACCGTGAAATAATGGAATATTCACTTGATCCATTAATAATCCATACAAACCTTCGGATAATTGATGTTAATCACATGGCAGAAAAGTTTTTTGGAGCACCCAAAGAAAATATTATTGGTGCAAGTCCTTTAGATATATTCCAAGAAACATCCAAAGTAGCAATAGAAAAAAGAATCCTATCCGCATATCAACAACCAGCTAAGGTTATAGAGGAAACAATTTTTCGTATGGATGGCACAACAGTAGATGTAGAATTGTATTGTCACCCTGTTCAAATAGGGGATACAAAAGCCATTCAAACATATGTAAAAGATATTACGGGTAGAAAAGAATCAGAAACAAAACAAAAAGAAATTATAAAGGAAATTAATGATCTTTCTGCTACAGTTGTACCTATTCTAAATGGGATAGCTATACTTCCTTTAGTTGGATCAATTGATGAAGACAGAGCAATACAGATTTTGGAAAATGTACCTTTAAAGGTTAAAAACCAAAGTATTGAATGTTTAATCATCGACTTTTCTGGAATCTACAATTTAGACAGCCTTGTTACAGATTATCTCTTTAAGTTAAATAGCGTATTATCATTACTTGGTGTGCGTTCTATTATCACGGGGTTAAGACCTTCATTAGCACTAGCTGCGATACAGTTAGATTATAAAATAGAAACAATACCGACAATGTCCAGTGTTAAAGATGCATTAGTTTCTTTAGGCATATATCAAAAATAAAAACACAACCATGATTAATGAATTAAATTTCATATTAAATTATATGGACCGAAAAAGGTCCTTTAATTTTTTATTAAATAAAGATATATGTTGTTCACCAATTATTTCCATCATTATTAATAATATAAAAGGCTTACTCCCATTCGGAAGTTACCCCCCTCTTCTTAGTTAAAGAAAACCATTTTTCTACGATTTGATCCAATATTTATCCATTAATGAGACGGACCATTCTGGCTGCTTTACTTCACCTTTTGGTAGAAACTCTTTCATTACAGGCTTAATATCAATAATTGGGGTGCCGTTAATTGCATCTAATCCCTCAACAATCAATTTTCTTTGTTTATGTTCTACAAGTTCTACAATTGTTACCCCTAACTTATTGGGTCTATTTTTACCTCTTTGCGCAAAAATTCCAACTTTTGGGTACTCTTTATTGTTTCTAGGATGCCTTGCTTCATATTGAATTTTATCATCAGAAACCTTATCAAAATAAAATATGATTTCTAAGTGAGAGAATTCATTAATACCAGCCAAAGAAGATTCAGTCATATTTTCAGTGAGCTCAATTGTAGAAATGATTGATTCCCAGTTATCATCCTCTATATCTAATCTATTATTATTTACAAATGCTATTGGTTCAATTGTATATTGCATAAATTATCTCTCCTTATAAACCAACTTTAAACAATGTTATTGATTTAAAAACATTTCATGACTGTATCACCAAATTCTCGAATATTTACTAAATAATCATAGTTATCAGTGGAACCATAACTATTAAACATTCGAACTACGACAATATCTCTTTTAGGTATAACGAGTACTGCAACATTGGTATAACCCAAAATTTGAAATGATTCTTTCGGCACAAGTTCACCTATCTCAGATTTTTTAGCTGGGAGTTCTTTAACAAACCATAAAAAACCGTTTTGGGGCAGATCCTTATTCATTAAGTTAGGACTCTGAAGGCTAGTAGAACTATTAATAATATCTTTTGAAACAACTTGCTTACCATTAATCAAACCTTGCTTTAAATGGATATAGCCCCAATACGCAAGCTCTCTCGTGGAAACATACATATTTTTCTTATCACCATCTCTACCCCTGTCGTTTGACCATAGAGAATCATTCGGATTTCTTATAACATCTACTAATTTTGAATCGGAGTCATCATGCCAACCTGTTTCCTGAAAGTCTAAAGGATTAAAGACCTCTTCATAAAGAATCTCAACTATTGTTTTACCAGTTGTCAGTTTGATAATTTGTGTTAACAAATCAACACCAATATCTCGATAAGCCCAACTTTGCCCTGGCGGAAACTCTCTAACTATATTGCTATCTTGTAAATTCAACCCATGTGTATGTGTTAGCAAATGTCTTATAGTTGTTTTATTGTACAGGTCCATATTCGGTACTGGTAAATATTTATTCACTTCATCATCAATCGATTTAATGTAACCATTATGTATCGCGTAGGAAGCAGCAAAACCAATATAACTTTTACGAACTGATGCAACATGAAATTGCGAATCTTCTTGAATTGGCCTCGCACCACTTGCCTTTGAATGTTTTCCCCAGTATTTCTCCGCTACAATTTTATCTTTATGTATAATGAGTACACTCGCGCCAGAGCAGTCAACTTCTTCAGAAGTTTTTTTTACATGTAGTACAACTGAATCAAAAACATCGTTCAACTCTTGTTTTATTTTCAACTATTAAAACCTACTTTCTATTAAAGGTAATGCTTAAAATGACCCCTCCCCAATCTGCTTAAATCGCTCTTTTTCTTCTATTTTATCCAGATACTCAAAGAACCCTAGTTGATTCCCCCATGGGTCTGTGAAAGTTCCCCATTTGGCTGATACTTCTTCTCTAGAATGTATCTCAAAGTGATCAATCCCTAACTCCTTAACAAGTCTCTCTCTTTCAGTAATTATATTAGTGACACCCAAGCGTAAAGGTCCACTAGCTTTTGAAGGGATTCCTTCAGCAACTTGCAACCAACAACCAGGTAGAATTTCCCATTCAACAAAACCAGAATGTGGTTGTAAATCTGGTTTTTTGTTTAATACTACTTCATACCACTTATGACCTTCCTTAATATCAGAAACACGAACTTGAAAAGTAACCTCAAAAATCATTTTTATCCCTCCTTGAATGGCCATATTACTTTGTATTCTAGAAGTTGGGATAATACTCCTTCTTGTTTAGCTAACTTTATCTATTAGCACAAAAAGGAAAAAGAGTTGGTGATCAATTTATTGATCACCAACTCTGCAAAGATTAACACTTATTTCATCCATTCCATTAAAGTTAAATCATTTTGAAGTTCTTTCATTTTTTTAAAACCGCACTTCTCATAGCTAGAGATTGCTCTGACATTAGTATTTTTCACTTCCAACACAACTCGTGATACACTTTTATGTATACTCAAATAATTTACCATCATAGAAATCATGGATGTACCTATTCCTTTTCCCCATAACTGAGTTTCTCCAATAAATTGATCAATACCATAAATAATTTGATTTTGTGGATAGCCATATTTTATTAATTCATTTTCTTGTATTGGATAGAACTGTATATATCCAATTGTTTCATTTTGAAATTCTATCATACAAGGATTTACATAGTGTTTTCCCTCCACTCTAGGTCCATATTTATTTACCACTTTATCGTAGTTAGTAGGAGACTCTTCGTAGAATTCCAAAACCTTTGGGTCATTTAGCCATTTAACCATTAATTCAAAGTCATTCTGTTTCATTTTTCTGATAAGTATTTCGTTACTGAATATCAAAATTTATTTCCACCTATCATATGTGTCTCGAAAATTACGCAATGTTTCTATTATATTAATTTTGAAATAACCATTGTTTTACACTTTCTTCAAAACCTTTTTCCTTCCAAGCAATCACAGCATTTATTTCGCCTAGATTTTCAATTTGATGTTGAAAGAACATATCTCCAACAAAGTATCCTAATCTGCTATAACCAAACCGATTCTCCCCATTTATCGAAAACCACTTTTTAAATAATAATTCATCAGTTAAATTTGAATAATCCTCTGAGAATGCTCTTTTTATTTCTTTTCTATTTTTTGTTGAAAATGATAACCAGTCTTCTCCTTCATCGTTATATGAAAAATAAATGGAAGAATTTAGATTTATTGCTGTACGACGAGAAAAGTGTGTGGCTGCACCTTCCTGATTCAGCCATGTAAGGGGACTTTTCCACTGGACTTCTGTCCAATCTATTCCTGCTTCTTCAGACATGATATTCTGTGCTGCATGACCAAACTCATGCGCAACAATCGTTCTCAAATGCTCCGTTTTTGGAGACAATTTCTCTAAAGAAAAAGTTATGTCCGGTATAAATTGCCTATGCGTATATGCATTTGATCCAAATCCACCTACAATCAAATTAACATCAATAGGAAATGAAATTTGAAATAACTTAAAGTACTCTTCTTCTGTTTCTTCTATAACAGGTAAAATATTATGATGAACTTTTTTTATTCGTTCTATATATTCTGGATACTTTTTAAGAGATTCCATATGTCGCTCTTCCGTGTCTTTACAGTGATAAGTGAAATATTCTTTAAATACATCCGGATATACACTATAGTAAGTTCTTAAAAAATCGATAGAGGAATTATAGTTATATAAAAAATATGGGACTGTATCAATAATTCTCATACTATATTACTCTCCTAATATCATTTATTCGTACTAAGCGAAACAAATATCGGAAAAGACATAACAGCAACAATTATAATGAAGGGTTTTTTTTAATTGGATTTCGAGTCGGAAGCTAAATTTGTTTTTCTCTTTAATAGAAAAATACTTTCAACAACTATTGTAAGAATGTAAACAATCAGTAGTAATAACGATAAATTTGTTGTAAGTTCATAACTAGAATGGAACAATTCTTGAGACCAATAATCGTCTGGTAATATGAAACTAGATAAAAAATTGGATACGCCGATTCCATCATTAGCTTCCGATAATAAACTCTGTGTATAATTTTGAGACAAAGCAACATTGGACAATATGGAAAAGAATAATAATGGCAGCAAAGCTGTAGAAATTTTTATAGAATTTTTGATTATAAGAAATACAACGATAATGAAATATAATAAGATAATCAAAAACAACATAATCTCACTCTCCTTGCAATAATCTTAAGGTCAATTATTACTTTCAATTTTATAAAATAACGTTTCCCTTGAAACTGCGATACCAGGCATTTTCAACTAATTATGTAATTGACCTCTATGGTGATCTAAATGTCTAATAGAAATATAAGTAAATTAATTACCCTTTTTTTCTTCCAATATAAAGTAAGTGAGATGAAATTCCAAGAATATGTGGGTCGTCAGCTTTTTCAATAAGCATTTTCAGGAGTTTTTCAAGTTCTGCTTCCCCTTTGTTTCTCCAGTAATTCCAATTATCATTATTTAATATTGCACCTATATTAGAACCTATCAATTCTATACTTTCAAATCCCTGTGATTCCATAAAAGGTTTGATTTCATCTATATTAAAATAATAAGCACCAGTAAAGCGTCCTTCATCTTGATGATTAAAACTACCTGTTTGTGAAAATTGTTGAATCTCATCTATGTTATCATTTGGTTTCCAATGTTCAGGATATAATAGTGAAGTCAATATATGCCTGATTCTTGGCATAAACGCAACAAAAACAATACCATTATTTTTAGTAACTCTATGTAACTCTCTAACTGCTTTGATACGTTCAGTTTCATCTTGTATATGATACATAGGGCCAAGCATTAATGATGCGTCAAACTCTTCATCATTAATCATTTTAAGTTCTCTAGCATCTGCAGTAAAAAAACCATTAAAGTGTTTTTCCAAATTAAGTGCCTGTACTTTATTTCTAGCAATTTCAACAAGTTTCGGCGTTAAATCTGTTAAGGTTACTCTATAACCGTCTTGAGCAAGTTTAATAGAATATTTTCCTGGTCCAGCACCATTATCTAACACGTTTCCTGTTGGAGGCAGATATTTTTTTATAAAATGCAAATTAACTTGGAATTCAATCGGTTCTCTTTCTAAACGTCCCCATTCATCAAACTTATTATAATAATTAATGATATTACTCATTCCCACACCTACATTCTATTATTTTATTTTCGAAAAAACCTTTACATACTTCTATAAAAGCATGGATGTTCCTACTTATTTCATCTAGTATTTTTAGCATCATCGTTCATTAAACAACAAATGATGAAAAATAATGAAAACACGATTATTTCTACATGGAATAATTTATTTTTCACTATTTTTCACCTCTTTATTTAAAAAAGTTATAAGAACTTCAGAATAACTATTCGCACATTATTCAGCTGTTGCATCCTCAATAATCCAATCCACAGCACTAATTAGGTCAGGGAAAACGGCATCTGCAAGTGGATCATTCTTTCCTAGAAATACACCTTTTGTTCCGGCCTTCTTCCCTGCAATGATGTCTGTATCAGTATCTCCTACCATATAGGATTTGGATAATTCAATATCATATTTTTCACCCAAATCGACAATTAATTTGCTATTTGGTTTTCGGCAAGCACAACCTGCTTTTGGCTTATGAGGACAATAAGCAACATCATGAATTGTTGCACCTTCCTTCTTTAATTCAGCAACCATATGTTCATGTATTTTGTTGAGCTGAGCTTCTTTCATAAACCCTAAACCAACACCCCCTTGATTAGTTACAACAAAAACAAAATCAAAGAAAGTATTCAATTTTTTAATTGCTTCTGGAACACCCGGTAAGAAATACAACTCATGTGGTTTATTCACAAATTTAACTCGATCACTCAGCACTTCATTTATTACTCCATCACGATCCAAAAAGACTGCCTTCTTCATTTTTGTTCCCCCTAATGTATTGTAGTTTAAATTTTTTTAAAAATAGTTTGCCCTTGTTGTCAGAAAATAAACTGCAAATTTAGTAGGGTATTTGGATAGTATTTTATTTAAATAGAAATCTGCTTATTTTCATTTAAGGTTATTTTACTTCATCTACACTATTAAAGGATTCATCTCATTAGACCTATAATTTTAAAGACATAAACAACGCCGGATTTAATTCTTCACTTTCTATTACTATTGCTGTCAATCCATTATCTGATTTAGTTTCATGCCATTCATCTTTCTCCCAAAATACAGCATCACCAGGTAGAACTTTAAAATATTTATCATCACCATTCCGTACATATCCTTCTCCATTCAAAATTAACAAAAGCTGAGGTACAGTTGCCTGATGATAGCCAATAATTCCGTTTTTTTCTAAATACATACAACCTATTTGAGCTTCCTTTTGTATGTGGATAATACGAGTCATGATAAAATCCGAATTGAAATTCGGAATCTTTTTCCCTCTATTTTTATTGAAAGTATAAAACTCCATGTGTTACCCCCTAATTTGAATAATCCAATTTTAACTGCACCTTCCAAAAGATTCGTTTTCTCCTACAAAATCTTTCTTAAAATCTCTATATTCTCGTTAAGAAATGCTTGGTGCTTGTCTACTCCCCGTAAACGGCACCAGCCAATAGAGTTAAAGGCATCATAAAAAGAATAAAAAGAAAGTATACTATCTAAATCCAAAATTGGTCGAATCGACTCATATCCAGAAATATAAGCATCTCTAGTTCCTTCATATTTACTCCAAACATCACGATTTATCTTTGCAAAATCAATTTCTGTAGACCCAACTCGAGCACTCTCAAAATCTATAATTCCACTAACTTTATTGTCATGTATTAATATATTACCTGGACGAAAATCCATATGAATAATACAAGGACCATCAGGAGCAGGTAGTGTAGGAAAAATGAGTTCAAAATGTCGGATTGATTTTTCGTATAAATCATTAGATAGTTCAAGCCTTGTATGTGTTTCGAACTTAATAAAAGTCTGTTGAATGAAATTTCTCCAATCGTTATTTTCTAATGGTTTAAATCCATTCTCGGTTTCTGCACCATATACAGGCATTGATAAAGCATGAAGCATTGCATGATTCACTCCAATTTGGAAAGCTAACTGGAAATCTATTCTTCCTAAACAGGGGACACCGATAATTTCCTCTAACAACAATGCACCTGTTACTGTTTCATCCCCCTCCCAATAGTCTAGAACTGTTGGTACCGACATATAATTTTTTAGCTTAATTAACATTTTATACTCACGAAAAAGTTTGTCTTTGCTGAATGGAATCTTTATATATACATTCTTTTTGTTTATTAATTGTATTTTATAAACTTCTGAACTAAAAGACTCTGGAACGGTATCAATCGACAATATAGGAAGTTTGAATTGTTTAATTACCTTTTGTATATTCTCCACTTAGGGTCTCCTTAGAATAACTAGAATCTATAATTTACCAATTATACATAAAATGGTTCAACTAGTATATATAATCATATTATATTATTTCCCTATCAAATCCATTAATCCTTTAATTTCTAACAAAAAAACACCCAAATGGGCGTTGTATTCACACGAAATCATTGTAATTTTTTTCCTATATTCTTTCACTAATGATTATTTGAAATCTTTAAAATCACTTTATGAGAATATATATGTTCAATCACACTCTAACACTTACATATCATCAATTGATTACCATCAGGGTCTTTAAAATTGAAATAATGATTATGTTCAATTTGAGTTATTAAATCAACATTTTTACTTTCCATAAACCTATATGCTTCCTCGATATCATTTGTATTAAAATGGAAGGAAGGAGTTTTAAAAATATTTTCCTCCGAATAAATCTTACTATCCAATACAATGCCAGTCCCATTCATTGGAATAACAAACAAATGTCCAAATTGTATTTCTCCGTCAGCAGGCAACCCTAATACATCACAATACCAATCCCTAGCTTTTTCTATATTACGAACAGGGATAAACACTGTTCCAATCTGATTTAAAATTGGGCTATTCAATATAACACCTCCATAATACAGTTGTCCTTAACATCGTTAAACATTTCATAATTAAAATACATATAACTGGTATACTGTTATTTCTACATATACTTCAAAATACCTGCTAATAATTATTTTTTGTATTATCGATATTAACTTAGCTCTCTTCTTGTATGAACTTAACAACATCATAATTGCAATTATTACAGACCATTAAATGAGGGCAAATTTGATCTTTAGCTGTATTAGGATAGCCATCACCCATTTTCACTGTTTCTTCATCATTATAGTGACCATAAGGATCTAAAAAATCGGAAACCTTGCCAGAGTCGTCTAATTGAGAACTACATTTTGGGCAATATATTTCTAACCGTTTTAATCCGTTACATAAAGGACACACTGCCAAAATTATCACTCCTTTATTTTAGTATCCTTTATTTGATCAATACTATGTAAAAAAATAATTGAAGATGACACCTGGTGTGATTATTGTTTTAAGAATTTTAATAAAGGAATAGCGAACATCCTAATTTTATTCATCTTCCAGTACATCAGTTAAATTTTTTTAAGAATCCTGTACTTTTGCCATCATATCCATTACTTTTATAAAAAAGATGCGCAGTTTGACGCTCTTCTCGATTACCACTATTTAAAGTTATTGCTACTGCTCCTTGCTGAAGTGCCCATTCTTCACAAGCTTTTAGTAGCTTTGTACCAACTCCTTGCTTACGTTGTTTTGAACTTACAACAAACGCAAGTAATCGTACGTATAAACCCGAAAATTCAAAAGTGAAGGCCTTACTTAAACCTGCAAAACCAATTATTTCATTATCTTTTACAGCTACCAATGACTGATAATCTTCATGTTTTTGTATAGTCTCAAACCGTTCAGTTAAATCTACTAATGTTGTAGGATAACCTAATTCGCTCATCAACTCTACTAAATCTATATAATCTGTTGGTAGTACCTCTCTAACTTCAATTGTCATTAAATATACGAACCTCCCATGAAATTACTTGCACTTTAAGTGAATAATCTCCTAATCGCCAAACTTGTTCAAAACCTAGTGCATATTCATATATCGATAAGCTCTTTTAGCCATATCAAAGTGTTCACCATGCCATTTTTCTACTTCATCGATACTATAAAATCCGATTTCCAAACTCTCAAATGAAGTTCTTAATTCTCCGTCCTTTATTTCGCAAGCATATAGAGGATGATAGGAAGTGTGTGGCTGGCCAAAATCTCCTGGCTTTCTTGTAAATATATCAATGAGATCATTCACCTTAATTACTAGACTAGTTTCTTCTATAAACTCTCTTTTTAAAGATTCTTCGGGACTTTCTCCTGTTTCACACCATCCACCGATAATTCCCCACGTTCCATCATCAGCTCGATGTTCTAAAAGCATTTTTCCATCTGAAGAAAAAATAACTCCATTCACCCCGACTTTTGGTGTTACATGTCCAAGCTCTTTCTTAAACTTTTCAATAATTATGCTTTCCTTAACTTCAGTGATTTCCGAGTACTCTTTACTAGCTAATAAAAGCAATTTTTCGTATCTTTCTATATCATATGGGTTCACTGCATAATGTAAGCCGAGTTGTGCAATTGAACGTACGTTTTCTAATAATGACAATCTATTCTCCAATTACATAGCCTCACCTTCAATTAAAATTCATTATTTTACTAATTTGTTCCTATGTATTATTAGTATGGGCAATACTAATAATTTTTTTAATTATGTACGGAAAATCATTCTCGCTTTTGATCAAAAATAAATGGCCCGCTTCGCCTTTGTTTGGAGGTATAACATCGCTTTTATTAGACTCATTTTGCTGTCGAATAAGCACTTCTTCAAAAGTTGAAGCTGTTCTTAAAATAGTTGTAGTTCGCTGACTAATGGCAACACGTTCTTTAACAACATGTTCTGGAATTTCAAAATTCACAAGGATAGAAATAAATCCTTGTTTGTGATAATGTTCAAGTAGTTTCAAGCGATTTTTCCGATTGCGATTGGAGTTACAAAGAATAAGATGGCAATTAGTCTCATTAACTACATAATTAACAATAGTTTGAGTGAGTGCATACTTGATCACATTTGGACCTTGTTTTGGTAGTAATGATTCGTAATAAGTGTGTAGGAACTCCGCGTGGTTATCCTGGTCAATCACAACTGAGTTATGCAGCTCTTTTTCTAATGCTTTTGCGAACGTAGTTTTACCACTATGGGTTATACCGACTGTCATAATTACTAACCTTTTCATGAACTTAACTCCATTCTGATAATTCTTGGATTAACAACAAATTGCTGCATTACTAGTTGAGACAGCGAAAATAATTTTGAAAGTGCTAAAGATAATTAAAATGTATCAAACGTTATTATCCAATTTGACCAGATTCTTTTTCATCAATGTAAAAATTACTGGATGTCCATAAAATGCGCCTTCGATCTCTTTAATCACCTTGAAGCCTTCTCTTTCGTAAAATGAAATATTAGGATTTCCTTTGTACACAGTTAAAGATAAAGAATTCGTATCTTTGAATCTTGAAAGTCCAGTTCTCAATAAATGTTTTCCAACCCCTTTTCCTTGATGGTTAGGGTGAACATACAAAGACTCTAAGAACACGTCTTTGTCTGACAAAGCTCCTTTGAAAAAAGCATATCCCATTATCCCCTCATTATTTTCAGCAATCAAATTTAGAGAGGATTTAAAACGATTATCCATCTCCTCATTAGAGTAAGCGTCCTTTAAAACTTTATCCTGAATAGGTTCTGGAATAAACCCAATATACGTTTTTCTCCAAGTAGCAAATGCAATAGATCTGACTCTATCGATATCTGATAAGTTCATATCTCTGATTAACATAGCTCAACTCCTAAATTCATCTAAACAACACTTATTATTTAGTTCTTCATTCTTTTGTAAAAACCTTCTTCAACTAATTTACATACTAATTGCTCGTCACTATGTAACACGTTTAAATACAGAATAGTTTATGCAGAAATTCGAGTTAATAAATTTCTTTAGTCTTATTCTTAGAAAGTCTTAACAACGATATCCCAATTGATGATATCCCAATAAATATAAAACTGTAGAAAAATAATTTTAAGCCGTATGTTGGAGAATTTGAAACTAAACCACCTAATGTCAAGAACAAAACCCCAATACATGTTAGGAAATACGAAAACTTCTTATTGTTTTGTTTGAGTAAAGAATAACCTATAAGAATTAAAAGGTAAGTTCCACTAAGTAACATAAGCAATGGGAAAGCAGGGAAAAATTTAGCGGCATATACGAAATAATCAATAGTTAAAATATCACTTGCTTGTTTCACTGGACCGTTTAGCATTTCAGAAAAAATAGTAGTATATTTCCACTCCCAAGAAACATTTCTTATTTGGCTTCCCTCATACCACGCAACAAGAATAGATATTATAAAAACCATTAGAGCAACAAATAATTGAACAATAATTCTAAAAGACATTTTTCCACCTCCTATAGTCCTTTCTCGTTCTGATAATTCATACTGATCAATACATAATATTACTGATATAACTCTTAAAATAAATGGATTATTTTTCATTAATTGTAACATTAAATCCATCTAAATATTCAAATTTCCTTCAACTAATCTGTTCCATTAAAAAAGAGTTGCCTAAGCAACCCAACATCTATTACAATACAACACATTTGTCCAAAAAGAATTTTATGAAATACCCTTCCCGCCCCTTGTTTTTAGGGCGTTGATTCTCTCAACTCCAGTAATGATTGGTTTTGCACGCTTTATTAATGTTTGTGTAGATTCCAGTTGAAGAGACGCTTTATGGGCATTTTCATTGCTCCACACTTCATAAACATAAACAGAATTTGGTTCGTTTTCAGAAGTATTTACAAGATATATCTCGCACTCATCTAATTTCTTCATTGATTCTGCCGCTTCCAGCAAAATATCTACCATTTTGTCAAGTTCACCTTCTTGTACTAGAAACTTGCCAAACAAACTAAATTTACTCATATTCTCCTCCTTAATTTTGATTACCTGTTAATAACTTCTACACCGAAGTCCTATATTCCTATGATTCCCATACATAAAAATTAAAACTTATTCCATTATTATATAATCCTTTTTATTTTGAAAAGATCCTATATAAGGTTGTAATCTACACCGTTAATAAACAAGAAAAAAGTTGAACATATAAACTATAATTTAAACTCTTTCTTAATTATTTGAGCCACCTCTTCTGCACTCAAGTATGTATTATCTATTCTTATATAATTCTCCTTTTCAATTTCACCCTTTTTAGAATTCAATCTATTACTTTCTAAGGTACTAATTAAATGTTGTTCCGATTGTTCAATATTTCTTTTAGTTGGTTTATATTCAAGTCTATGGGGTGTCTTATTTCGCTTTAACCTCTCTTCTACGTTGGCTTCTAATTCAACGAAATAAATATCTGCACCATGTGTAGATACTGTTTGACACATATTTTCTATATCGTCCCAATCCTCTTTTTGATCGAAATACCATACCTTAGTAAAAATCATTCCATCATTATTACTTTTAGAAAATGCATTAAATATTTCCTTCCGAAATAGATGTGTTAATCTCCACATTTCTGGACTAAATCCGAATAATGGCTCTAGTAAATCAATAGTCATGTGGTTATGGAATAACTTTAAGCCTGTTACCTTTGCAAGTTCTTGCCCGACAGTCATTTTTCCAACTGCTTGTGGCCCAAATATAAAAACAAACTTTTTCAAAATACATTCCTCCAAACAATAATGAAATTAATTCTATTGTAATATTTCTTCTATTTCTTCTACAAAACTATCATTATTAATAACTTTATAAGACTTAATATTCTTTTTGGGTAATACAATTACGTTTTCTTCAACAAATATATAAATTTGGTCCACTTTAGAATATATTTTATATTCTGCATCCAAAGGCGAATACCGTTCTTTAGCCTCATTCAATTCTGCATTTTCAAAGAGTGAAATTAACTCTTTCTTCTTATTATCTGGAAGATTGATTTCTTCGAAGTTTACACCATTTATACTTTCAACAATAATATTCGTATCTTCATACAAGAATTCTTCTGTTAATAAATCTTCAATTTTAATAGGTTTTGATAATTTTAAACTTGTTACAATAATTAGAAGTAATAACGTTACAATTATAATACAAAATGTTTTCTTATTTCTCATAATTTCCCACCGTTTTGTAACTCTCATCATACGATTTAAATCCTTAATGCTATTAGTCAAAATTTAACGTTAATTAAACCTACGCCTTAGACAAACAGCAATTGGTCTATTTATTTTGACACGTAAACTTCGCCCTCCTTTCTAATACGGCTTAAACAAATATAAGTTTCTTATATTATAAAATTTTCCATTCGAATCAAAACATATGAAAGATTGAAGTAGCTTTAGTTAAACAATCGTGACAATTGAGAAAAATAACTTTTTACATTTAAATGCTTGTATATTTACAGAATATTAAATGATTTGAAACTTTTAATGTCTCATAACGTATTGTAATACAAAAGATAGAGGAGGAAAGTTATTGAAGAAGATAATAGCCCTATTATTTTTTAGCATCGCTTTAATCTTTCTATTAGTCGCATGCTCGGAAGAAAAAAATGAATCCAAATTTATTGCTAAAGCCAGTGATTTTGAAGATTCAGGCTTTACAAGTCGGAGAGGTCAGCTAATAGTAGTTATCGGGGATGAATTAATGATTAGCGCTAATTATGATCCACAGTCAAAAGAGAAAAGTAGTATAGATAAGATTTTGGAATCCGAACAGGTCAAGAGTGGTAATCATTTTTTAAAAAATTTTAAAAATGTGAACATCTCGACAAAAGATGACAAGTATTATATTTCTGCTGACGATGGTGTATCATTGGAATTTCAAAAAATTGGTGAACGTATTATTGTGGATGAGGAAGGTATGGAGTATTATACCCAAGAGTATTCAGAAGAATAAAGTTCAATTTTATATGAAATAGGACTCTTTTTAAGAGATAAGTGCCATTAATCCAAGAAGGATTTGAATAAATGGATATATTCATTTCCCTGTTTTTATTCATCTAATTTTCTGTATCTTGTATTATAAAAAAGCTATACTTCATAATGAAGTATAGCTTTTTTATATATTCAATGAATATCATTCTTTTTGAAGTTACCACCCTTAACCTCTGCCACTTCATAAACTGTGACAAAAGCATTCACGTCAATATCACTAATGATTTCTTTCATTTTACTTTCTTCTAGACGATTTATTACACATGTTATTTCTTTGAATTGTTCATTTGAATATCCGCCTTGCACAATATTAAACGTTGCTCCACGACCTAAACGGTCTCTAATTGTCTCTACCATTAATTCGGGTTGGTTTGTAATGATTTTAAAAGTTTTTGAACCGCTCAAACCTACTTCTACAATATGAATTACTTTAGAAGCAATAAAATAAGCTATTGCCGATAAGATAGCCCCTTGTAGACCGAAAACTGTTGAAACGACAATAAAGACAAATGTGTTTAAGAATAGTATTAGATCACTTGTACCAAAAGGTAATTTTCGAGATAGTAGTACTGCCAACATATCGATGCCATCTAATGCTCCGCCATTACGTAATGCTAACCCCATTCCAAAACCAATAATAATACCTCCAACTACCGTTACTAACAATGTATCCCCATGAATAATCGTTTGCACATGGTGCATGAGACTAGTACCGACTGCTAGTGAAGCTATTCCGATCACTGAAAATATTGCAAAGCTTTTACCAATTTGTTTATATCCTAAAAAAATGAATGGAATATTCAATAGTGCGATTAGAATTCCTAAGGGTATTCCGAATAATTGAGATCCAACAATGCTTACTCCCGTTACCCCACCATCCGATACATTATTTGGGATTAATACTGCTTCTAATCCATATGCAGCTATAAAACCCCCAATAATAACCATTATTGCTTTAAATACCATTTTACTTAAATTGGACTTTTGCTTTTTGTTAGTTCTCATTTTAATTTCCCCGTTTAATTTGTTATTTGATTGATACATATTCAAAAGATTTATGTATTTTTAATAAAACCTTTTTCAACCTATTATTTATTATATAAGTATATTACTTTTTCGCAAAACCATAAACATTAATAATACTTAATTGACTCTTACAGAAGACTCTTATCATTATTGAGAAAGGATTCTTTACAATTTGAATTACTCATTATTGTCAAAGTGTTCATTATCCGATTTTCAAAATTTGTTATAAAAAATATGGTATAATTAGGAAAAATTGTTTGTAGGGGGTTTATGATGAATGTAATTTTTGCTCTTATTCCTATATTTTTAATTTTGTTAGGTGTAATTTCTTTCTCATTGTTAATACGAAGACTATTAATAAATTCAAGCCTGCGTAATATTCATTCTAAAGAAATTGAAACAAAACTAGATAAAATCATTTATTTGCTAGAAAAAGATCGTTCAAATTCATAAGACACTGCACTTTAGTGATAGTTTAAATAAACATACTTAAAACACATTGGATTTAACCAATGTGTTATTTAATTATCCTTTGTTAGCAAAAAAAAGTTTAAAAATTTTAAAGAATTACACCTGCAAAATTTCCTTTTAATACTTCTTTTTCATGCTGATTTTTACATAAAAAGGATGCAATAATAGTTGTTCTATTATTTTCTTGCCTTTCGTATTTTTCAATTTTAACTTCGCAAATTATTATATCCCCTGTATACACAGGTCTTATAAACTCAAAATTCATTGTACGCGCCAGTACATTGTTATCTCCACCAATTTTTGTTGGTAGCGTTGCAGTTAATAAGCCTTGAATTACAAGTCTTCCCTGTTCATCTAAGGTTCTATGATGAATACCTTCATCACCTGAAATTTCTGTAAATAATTCAACATCCCTTATTGTAAAAGCCCGTTCAAACGTAATTATATCTCCTACTTTTAACGGCATAGTAATCTCCCCCTTTAAAATAATTTTAACTATAAATGTATTTCACAAATTGTTTTGGTAATTTGTCCTTTAAATGTATAAGAAAATCTTATATTTTCCATTCTTTTGGTTTTATATTTTTATCCATCCATTCCTTTTCCGGTGCATGGTATGGGGCTGTGGCGATTAAGTGATTATCGTGCCAGATTGCAGCTCCGGAACGAATCATTTCATCGAGCAGAATTTGAATAAATTCTATAGGCTGAAGTTGGAAAGAGTAGCGCGCATAATCTTGAAACCAACCACAATTAAGTAGGTAGCTATTGATTTCTTCTTTCGCTAATCCGTTTTTAATGATTAATGTAAATGAAAAAATCCTCTTGCAGGCATGCCAAGAAACTTTTTCTGGCATCTTAAGCCACTTTTCAAACCGTTTCCTTGCTGTTTCAATGGCAGCTTGAGGATTCTCTATTTGAGGACCATGTCCTGAATATGCCTGCTTTATCCGGAGCGTTGACAATCGTTCCAAACTTTCTAAAGATCTTTGAATAGATGTAACTCCCTCTCGAAAGATATTTAACCATCCAATATCATTTTGGTGAAAGAGATCCCCGCATATTAATATCTCTTCTTCGGGTTCAAATAAAGAAATATGCCCTAACGTATGTCCCGGTGTGTGCAAGACCTTCAAGGTTCTACTTCCTGTATTAATCTCATCGTTATCAGCAAGCTTCCTATCTACTCGATAAGGTTCTACAGGCTGATCTAACCATTCTGCACTACAGGCTTCAGGGTCACAAAAATTAATTAAATCGGCTTCCCATTTATGAGTAGCAATTGGCACACCATAATTCTTTTGAAGATGAAAATTACCTCCTACATGGTCACTATGGTAGTGCGTATTCACAATAAGGTGTAATTCTTCAGCAGAAACACCTGCTTCTTTAATTAATTTTTCTGTATCTTTCACTTCACTTCCAAAACCAGTATCAATAAGGATGGGGTGCTCATCCTTAATAAGAATCATGTTTGCACTTGGAAATTGTCTTTCAAAGAAAATAATGCTGGACTTTTTCAGAAGCTATTCCTCCTTAAATCAATGTCTAAACAATTATGAGCGAACGTTTGCTCAATTAATTTGCAAATAAGACATCATACAATTACTACTTCAACAAACTCTCAAAAATACCTCCTTATTGAACTAATCTCCCAGTTAGTTTTAATACATATTATTTAGCAATTGTAATAACAATTGTCTAGATTTCCTTTTATAAAATGCAGTTCAACTATCATTTATCTTTAACAAAACAACTTTAATTCAAGAGTGATAAGTCTTTTTACATTATTAAAGGTATATTTCAAGTCTCCACCTGTACCTTACTGTCTGGAAGTGTATGAGAACAGGATTTTTTTATATGAAAAATCCGAAATCTTAAGTAGTAAGTATAGATACTATTTCTAATACCTATCCTATATATGAAGTTAAAAATGAGAGGAGAATTATCGCCGACATGAAATTTAAACTACCTTTCGTAAATAAGAAGCCTTCGATCGAAAAAGGGAAAGTAACAGAAACCAGATTAGAAACGATTTCTCCCTCAAAGAATGTATTTATACAAGAGATAAGAGAGGTAACAAACAATCCATCAGATTTGATTGTTAAAGATATTCCTCCCAATGTTGTGATCGTTTATATAGATAATCTTGTAGATGGTCAGACATTAAATGAACATATCATTCGAGACTTATATCAAAAAAAGTTAGATTCACCAGTAAGCATTAAAGCTAATCTATCCATACCTGAAGTAAAAATGACAAATCATTTTGATGAAGCTATACTTTCAATGATGAATGGAACAGTACTGATTCATGTTGAAGGACACTCTCAAGTTGTACTAGCAACTATCGCTAAAAGGGAGTCGCGAAGTTTATCAGCACCGGAAAATGAATCTCAAGTAATTGGTTCTCAAGTCGGATTCAATGAAAGCCTTTCTACAAATGTATCTCTTGTCCGAAGATACATAGTGAGTCCAGATCTTAATTTGGAAAAATTCAAAATTGGCAAACGTACAAACACAACAGTTACTCTACTATACATGAATGGAATAGCCTCAGATCATATAATCAATTCGTTAAGACAGAGAATTACAAGCCTCGAATTAGATGCATTAATAGATAGTGCAGTTCTAGCAGAAATGATTGATGATAATTCAATGTCAATCTTTCCTCAAATGCTTCTTACTGAAAGACCTGATAGGTTTTGCGATTCACTAGTAATCGGAAAAGTAGGAGTCATTGTTGACGGTAGTTCCATGGCAATCATTTGCCCTCAATCGTTTATAGAGTTCTTTCAAAGTAGAGAGGATCAAAATCTTAGATGGCAAATTGCAACTTTTTTACGATTATTAAGGTTTAGTGCCGTTTTTTTATCCATTTTTTTGACTCCAATATACGTTGCTGCATTGACTTTTCATTACGAAGTTATTCCGCAAGCATTTTTGGTTCCACTAAGTGAGTCAAGAGCTTTGGTACCCTTCCCTCCCATATTTGAAGCATTATTGTTAGAACTTATTATTGAATTACTAAGAGAAGCTGGCGGGCGACTTCCGACAAAGATTGGGCAAACAATTGGTATCGTTGGTGGTATTGTAATTGGAACTGCAGCTGTACAAGCTGGAATTACCAGTAATATATTAATCATTATTATTGCATTAAGTGCATTGGCATCTTTTACAACTCCTAGTTACATGATGGGTAATGTTATTAGAGTCCTTAGATTCCCAATAATAATATTAGCAGGATTTTGGGGATTTATTGGTATAATGCTAGCTTTTTGTTTTATCCTCATTCATCTATTACGTCAATCTAGCTTGGGTACTCCATATACTGCACCTTTCTATCCTCCTCGTTTAAAAGACTGGAGAGATAGTATTATCCGTATGCCTATACCATTTACATCCAAAAGGCCTACCAGTACAAGAGCAGAGGATACAGAAAAATTCGATTCAGAGCCTATAAATCCTGAAAAAAGGTGACATGAATGAAAAGTTCCTTACAAGTCAGTCCTAAAGATATGCTTAATGCTTATTTACTTTTCTTTGTTATTCATAGCGCTCAAATTGGTGTTGGGATACAGGGTTTTCAACGTATAGTTTATCAAGAAGCAAGACATGATGCTTGGATTTCTGTTCTTATTGCAGGATTCGCCACACATATTGTCGTTTTTTTCATGATAAAAACGTTAGAATTGTATGGTTCCAATGACCTCTATGGAATCCATCAAGATGTTTTTGGGAAGTTTTTTGGAAATTTATTGAATGCTACCTATATTTTTTATTGTGCCATGGCATTCTTTTCCATACTGCGTAACTATATTGAAGTAATTCATACATGGATTTTTCCGGGTTTAAGTACGTGGTTCATTTCCTCCACGTTGCTGTTAATCATAATTTACGCCTTTACGGGTGGACTCCGTGTAATTGTGGGAGTTTCTTTTTTTAGCATTATACTGTCTATATGGCTTCTCCCAATGTTGATATTCCCTCTTGAATTTTCAACAGCTGCTAACCTTTTGCCAATTTTGGAAACAAAAATTAGTTCTATTTTAAATGGAGCACGTTCCATGACTTTCACTATTATTGGATTCGAAATTCTTAATATTATTTATCCTTATATAAAGGAAAAAGAAAAGGTTAAGAAGCATGCTCATCTAGCTTTATTAGCCACTACATTTGTTTATCTTTCTGTTATGTTGGTTTCGCTTACATACTATAGCGAAGGAAAGTTACTTAAAACAGTTTGGGCAACTTTAACCCTATTTAGTTTTATCAGTTTTCCATTTATTGAACGTTTTGAATTTGCTGCGGTTTGTTACTGGATGTTGATTATTATACCGAACCTATGTCTTTACCTATGGGCTGCTTATAGAGGGGTCACACGTATAGTAAAAATAAGTGGAAATAAATTCGTTTGGTTGTTTTCCTTTATTATTCTTATAGGCACTTTAGTTGTTCAAAGTAGAATTCAAATCAATACGATTAACAATCAGTTTGCCAAAGTTGCTTTTTATATTGTATTTGTATACCCTATTTTCTTATACTTGGTCGCTGTGGTGAAAAAGAAATTCACAACAAAAAAGGAGCAAGAGGAATGAAAAAGTTGAACTTCTATATTATTACACTGCTTCTATTCATTACTTTGGTCGGGTGTGCAGAGACAAATATTCTCGATAGAGTTGGGTTAACCACTTTAGTGGGCTATGATTTGGGCAGTGAAGATAATAAAATGAAAACTACCGCAGTTATTCGTGAAGTAAATCCAGAATTTCAAAGTAATGTTGAAGTTGTTACCACTGAAGACGAAACAAGTAAAGGTGCACGTGCAAAAACCAATCGCAAGCTATCCAAAAAAATTATGGTCGGTCAGATGAGAGTTGTTTTATTCAGCGAAGAGCTAGCAAAGAATGATATTCATCATTACATTGATTCACACTTAGAAAACCCTAGTGTTAGTAATGGTATTTATATGGCAGTCGTCGAAGGTCCAATGACCACCTTACTTGAATATCAATATGAAAATATCGAGGATATTGGTCAACATATATTTAGATTATTAGCACAAAACATTGAATCTGAACACATGATTTCATCGACCCTTCATGAAGTAGCACGTGATTATTATTCATCCGGTAGAAACATTGTTATGCCAATTATCAAAAAAGAGGAGGAATTCGTTGAAATATCGGGAATAGCTCTCTTTAAAGATGGTAATATGGCAGGCAGACTCTCCGCTGAAGATAGTTTTTATGTAAAGATGATAAGAGAAAATTACGAACATGGAATTTTTGAAACTAAGTTACAAGAAGAAGATATTCCAACTTCTTTAAGGAAGAATACTGTTAGTGAGATTCCTTTAGCATTTGATACAGTTAAGACGAACAGAAAATTGAAACTAGTTAATTCGAATACTCCTGAATTCGACTTGCACATTACCATTAAAGGAAGATTATTAGAAATTAAGTCAGATCTAAACATAGGAGACCCGAAAATAGTGGCAGAACTTGAACAAGCTATAAGTAAGAATTTATCTCGTGAAATGTCAAGAGTAATAAAATACGGACAAAAAATTAATTCAGATGTTTTTGGTTTTGGGGAATCATATAGAAGCTCTGTTAGAAACTCTAAACTTACTCAAGAAAAGTGGCACGAGTTGTTTAAAGAAATGAAAGTAAATATCAAAGTAGATTTTACGATACTTAGAAACGGAGTATTTGAATAATCGGATTAAAAATCAAAGGAAATTATCTGCCCTTTAAGTCCAAAGAAAAACAGCAGTACATCTATTAACAAGAAAACCATCATCCTCTATGTAGGTTGGTGGTTTCTTCTTAAAAGACTCCTCCTACAGAACGTCTATTAAGAAAGTAGATGTCTACATATTCTTAACCCTTTGATATGAACTTTTAGGGTCTTGTATATCTGAATTTCCTGTGAGGATAGTTGTTCCGTTCACTTTCGTATTAGATCCTGTCCTTTTAATTCAATAAAAGTTTATACTTATAAAGTAAGTATTTTACATCTTTTTCACTATTCTTTCTAAAAAGTTCTCTTCTTGGACCTCACTCTTATCAGCAACCAAAAAAGACTGGAATAATGCGAACAGCTCTTTTATTTCTTTTTCATGATTAATGATATTTATACTTTTTATGTATTCTTCTTCATCTTTATATCTAGCAATCTCTACCCATTTAGTGACATCGTCTTGACTATTTAAAAACATAATATGTACATCTAAATATCTCTCATATATTGCAGTCACCTTTTGCTGCATGTATAAATACTCTTCTGCTTTTTCTTTTTGAATATGATATTGATAAATTTTTACATACACTTATTTTGTCCCCTTTTTTTCACAAATATAAAGACCTTTAGTATTTTGAATTAACGCAGCATTAGCACTATAAGGTTAATAATATCCCCTGTTTATAGAATACCATTTGATTGCTTATAGATTTACAAGTTTCATTTAATAATTATTTCTCTGATGACTCTTTGTACTTCTTATGTTCTTCCCTAACAAAGACAATTGCCTTCTCAACAGTTAATATATTTTCTTCGATCCAGTATTCACCCATTTCATTAATCAATGAGTGAATGAGTCCAAAATTACTAACAGCTACAACATAACTTAATAAAACATTTATCACGTCATCATTTAATCCTAACTCCTGCAAATCCTTCACAAGCTTTACATCTTCCTCTGTAATAGTACCGTTCTGTAATTTAAAATAGTCAATCGGTGATGATGATTTAACTTGTTCTATATACCAATCACTGGATGTCATTCCCATTTTAGTTTTGAATTGTTCTTCGTGCCATTCCTCTATTGTCATTCCGTGTATTTCTTGAAATCGTTCTTCTGGTGTCGTCCCATGTATTACTTTCCCTTGTACTTTTTTCCATCGTCTTTTATCTTTTATCATCCCTGTTTTAGCCTTATTTTTTTCTTCAAGTTTTGCATTCCATTCTTCAATTGTCATTTCCTTTACTTCTTTATATGATTCTTTGTAAGTTATTCGGTGCATTTTTTTATCTCGCTTTTTACCTTTGGTCATTCCTTTCCTCCTTAATTCAGTTGTAATATTCCAGTAAATCCTCTTATTGAACTAACCTGCTCCGTTAGTTGACGAAGTAATAATAGCATGCTCTAGTCACATAAAATAATTATAGTAATAGCTATAGATATTTGACGACTTAACTTGTTAATACAGCTATAATCGAATAATTTTATATAAATATCGATTAAAGTGGGGAGTGCAGCATGGGGGCTATTAATGGAAAAGATTTCATTAACAGATTAAATCAGCTAAACAATGATATTTGGTACGACGGTGAAAAAATGGAGGGGTTGCTATCTGAACAACCTGTCTTCAAGGGACTAATTCAGTCCAAAGCGAATCTTTATGATTTGCAACATGACCCAAAAATAAAAGATGAGATGACTTTTATTTCCCCAGTATCAGGAGAGCTTATTGGTCTTTCCTATTTGCAACCAAAAACGAAAGAGGACTTAATAAGAAGACGAAAGATGATTGAACATTGGGCTAGGTATTCAGGGGGAATCATGGGAAGAAGCCCAGATTATTTGAACACTGTTTTAATGAGCTTCGCCTCTTCCGTATCCTTTTTAAATAATAAGGACAAATGTTTTCCAAACAATCTGCAAGCATTTTATGAATTTGCTAGGGAAAATGATCTGTCGTTTGCACATACCTTTATTTCTCCACAAGTGAATCGTTCTTATATCTACTATGAAAATACGGATGAGCCAATCGCAGCAAAAGTAATTGATCAAAATGAAGAAGGAATTATCGTTAAAGGTGCCCGCCTTCTTGCTACACAAGGTGGATTAACAGATGAAGTATTAGTATTTAGCGTAGGTAAATTTCTATTTAATGAAGATGAAGCTTTTGCTTTTTCGATCCCATCTAACACAAAAGGATTAAAGTTTATTTGTAGGGACACGTTCATCGGCGGACAATCTCCTTTTAATCATCCATTAAGTTCGCGGTTCGAAGAAATGGATTCTATCGTTGTCTTTGACAATGTGTTAGTACCTTGGAATAGAGTATTTTATTACAACAATGCAGAAGTAGCTGAAGAATTCCCAATTCAAAGCTCTTTCCATCCTTTTACTAAGCACCAAGTATTGATTAGACAAATTGTAAAAACAGAGTTTATCTTAGGTATTGCTGAGCTTCTTATCGAAACGATTAATATTAGCGAGTATCAACATATTCAAGAAAAGATGTCAGAAATCATCATTGGTCTTGAGACGATGAAAGCCTTGTTAGAAAAATCAGAGAATAACGCAAAATTAGATGAATGGGGATATATGCGTCCAGAAATTTTCCCGCTTCAAGTTGCTGGTAACATTTTTCCTAAAATTTATCCTCGTTTCACTGAAATTATCCAGTTAATTGGAGCTAGTGGAATGATTACATTGCCAACCGAAAAAGCATTCCATTCTATTGTTAGAAATGACTTAGATTTTTATCTTCAAGGAGCAACTAAGACCGCAGAGGAACGTGTAAAAATATTTCGTTTAGCTTGGGATCTAACAATGAGTGCATTCGGAACAAGACAAACCCAATATGAGCGATACTTTTTTGGTGACCCAATTCGATTAGCTAGTGATTTATATAAGAAATATCCCAAAAATGAATATGTAAAGGTAATTAGTAATTTCTTAAATTTAAAAAATGAAGAGTAACTAATTTATTATTGACTTAAAGGACCATTCCTTAAATGAGGAATGGTTCTTCTTTATTACAAAAAAAATTGTCCATGTTTTTGGTGAAAATATCTCCTATAACACTTATTCTTTCATTAAAAAGCTCCTTGAATACTTTTATAAAATTCAAAGAGAAATTTTATACCAAATCCTATTAATACAAGTCCAGTTAAAATAGAAACCCATTTGATATATGTAGGATTTAGTACCTTTCTCGTACCTGCAACAATTGTCATTAAAACTATGTCATGAATAAGAATTCCTGTAAGTATTCCTGCACCAACAATAAGGAATTTAAAGGTATTGGATGAATCAAACGAGTCCGCTAATACTGTACCAAAAATACTTACCCAAAAGACTAAATTACCAGGTGATATAGCTACAAGTAACCCATTAAAGTAAGAAGACTTCAGTGATTTTGTTGACTTTTCTCCTGCTACTGAGATATTATGGTCAGCAGTTTTTATGCTATCATAGCCAATAAAAAATAAGAATAAAGCACCTACCAACCACATCGTAATTTGAACGATGGGCATGGATAGTACAGAAGCTAAGCCGAAATAAAGAAGTAAAATCAAACCTAAATCAATCGTCATTCCTCCAAGACCGACAATCCATCCATGCATAAATCCGTTTTTAAGACCTTGTTTTGTCATTTCTATTGTAACTGTACCAATAGGTAGAGCAATAGAAAGTCCAAGTAAAACATATGTTAAAAATAGCACAAACAAATAAAACCCTCATTAACTTTTACTTTCTTTTATTTTTCCGTTTTATTCTCCGTTTGATTCTACTATTATATTAGTAAATGTAATAATATTCAATCTATTCAAGGTGTTATATCTCCTTGTATAACTAAACTGTCCCGTTAGTTGAACAAGAAAATAACTAACTGGCTACATACATATTTCGAACATTATATAAGTGGTTATTTTCTAACAAATGTCATCCTATCTTTATAAACTATTTATAGTATTTGTTATTTCTTCACTTATTTCTTTGTGAACGTATATATCCCAAATAATAAAGGTGATAAGGAATAAAAAATATAATGCAATATACATTTTCAAGTTTTTCTTCGGTCTCAAAGGTTTCAAAAATAATACAAAAAAGACTGTTATAAAAAGCGAGAGTAAATAAATGTTAAGTTTCCACATCTCATTTGCTTGGTTAATTGGTAACATAACTTTTATAGCTTGAATTGCAGTACCTTGCACATTGTACTTTTCTTTTTTTACAAACCCTTCTTCAATCGTTAGTATCATCGATTCTTCATTCAAGTAGTAATTATAACCAGTCAAATTGAAGTTGGTTTTCAGTGTTAAAAGTAAAAGTATTGTTATTAAACAAAAATAAATCAATAACGAAAACGATAAATTTCTACTATTGATTTGGAAAATAGCTAACCCTCCTTTATGGCTTACTTGGATAATAAACCATCATTAGTTAGTAAATTTATATATATTATTTCTTATAATATTTAACGTATAATAAATACTTCCTCACTCTTTCCAAATATACCTGCATATTGTACTAAATTGTCCCTTTAATTGATTAAGAAAAAAGAGCTGCATTGCAAATCACTGTTCTTCAACTAAAGCACCCGTTAGTTCAAGTGTCATTTTTCTTTTCTTGAAGAAATTTATTTTCATGGTAGTTTAATAATCAATGAATAAATTAATTAATTAATTAATTATATATTTATAATAGGATTCTGTTTTGGCCTTTATTGAACACTTATTTTTTAAAAATACTTTCTGCATTTTTTTATTGGTCTCATGTGTAATTCCTATGTAATAGGTCGCTCCCATTTGCTTTAATAAATTCATGGACTGATAGTGTATATGTATACTATGTCCTTTCCCTCGCTCTTCTGGTAAAATTCCGAAATAATATAACCTTCCTTCATATACAGTGCCACTTTCTATGTGAGGGATAGATATACCAATGAGTTTGTCTTCCAAATAAATGACATTACAAGATTTACTCCAATTCTCCCCTATTTCATTTTTCAAAGAGTCTAGATGTTCATCCATTGTAAATGAAGTTGGAGAGTTTTCAGACCCATACATACATTTCTCCCAAATCCTCTTAAATTCATCTTCAGATATTTTATAGTCACTTAATGAATACCATTCATATCCTTTTTTATTGTTATTAATATCTTTTAAGTCTCTTAATACTTCAACTTTTGACGCATACTTTTCAAATCCGAAGTTAATTAGCATTTGTGAAAGACTCAAATAGTGTACCGAAGATCTGTTAATTAAAGCACTAATTCTGTTAAGCTTATGCTTTATAGCAAAGTCATTTAAAGTATTTATCTTATCTTTCCAGTTATTATGGTTATATTCTGTTTTCTCTCTCTCTTCTATCCCAATATATTGAGGCATGCCATTAATTACTTTAAATGAATCTTTTAAAAGGTTTTCCACCATCGAAATTTGAGACAATATACAATCACCCTTTCAACCTGCATATTTATTAGTTCGATATTATTCTATAAATAACTTTCTCAACTAACCTGACCAGTTAGCCATCCATGCAGCACAATATATTTGCTGCACCTAAGATAATGAAAATGGGTAAGACGTGACAATACTAAAGTTGACCTTAATCCAATCTACTGAAATTAACGCTCTCCTCTTTTTTTACCGTTTGAGTAGGGTCTTTTTTTATATTATCATTTTTCTTTTTTTGAAGAACCTTCTTTTCATGGTAGTTAAATAAGGTTAGTTTGTAATTTCATTCTTAAAATTTTTAATGGTATTTTGGATAAGCTGTTGTTCACTTAGCAATTCTAACAAATTCACCCTATTTCTATCTAAGTGAATTCCTCTTATCCCAACTCGTTCGGCTCCTTCAATATTTTCAATTTTGTCATCTATAAATATACTTTCTTCTTTTATCGCTTTTGCATGATTAAGCGCGATATTATAAATTGCTCCTCCTGGTTTTTCTTCTTTTATAAAGGCAGAAAGAATAATAGAATCAAAATATTTACGAATTCCTAACCTATCAAATATCCAGTCCATACTTGGCATTGCATTCGAAATAACAGCTAATCTGTACTCTTTACTTAGTTCCTCAAGCAACCCTTTTACTTCTGGAAACAGCTCACAGTGACCAGCAAAATGGGTAAATAAGAATAATTCATTTGTTAGTTCAATTTCTCCAAGCTCTTTTGCAATAGTTCCATAATAACGCTTATAGTATTGTTCTTCTTCATTCCAATTCGAAATGAAAGTCAGTTTAATTTGTTTTGCCTTCATAATAGCAACATCAATTTTTGATTTTTGATAACCTCTTTCCAGCAATATATACCTTATTCTGTCATCTCCTTTTAAAAAAGTATCAAAAAGAACACCACCAGCATCAAAGAAAATTACTTTCACTTCATTTTTTGTTTGATTCATTTTAATCCTCCTTTATAAGCGATATTATTTCTTTCTGTATTTTGATAGTTTATTTAAAAAACTTATACAACAAACCTGTCCCATTAGTTCAATAAGTTCAACAAAAAGAGCCTCAATCCCTTCTTGGATCAACGCCCTCCGATTGTTAATATTGCACTTAATAAACCATACGTACTGTATTAAGAATATGACTAGCAAAAAGATCTCAAAGTCACATCACAACAAAAATGAAATTACAATAATACTAAATAAATTAGCAATAAAATGCGAAATAGCACTTATCCACGCATTGTTTGTTTTATAAAATATCACACCATATAAAACACTATTTATAAAGATAAAGAAAATATCATAAGCGACTACAACAATACTCCCCTCCACAATGTGAGCAAATGCAAATATTATGGATGTAATAATTAAAGTAGGTATTATTGGTAGTGCTTTACTCAATTGCTTTTGAAAAAAAGCCCTCCACGCAATTTCTTCACCCAATGCTAAAATAGCAAGCTGGAAGACGAGAAACATTATCTTATCTAACGAAACAACAAACTCCGTTCTTCCATAAAGATGTTCTATGTATTCGGGCAAAATTAATTTTGCCAACACAATACAAACAACATTCAAAATCAGTGGTAAAAAAATCCAAAAATAAATTGTTTTGTTTTTCAGACACGTTCCTATTGATTTTGCATTTAGTCCAGTGTCAGTAGAAACATTTTTTTCCAAATTACTATTAATAAAGAAAAACGCAATACCAATAATAACTGATATCCCAGCAATACTAAATCCTAAAAAATTTGCAAATGAAACAGCAGTCATAACTATCATTGCAATTAAACATATTTTTTTTATATTTACCAGTTTTAACTCTCCTGTCCTAATTATCTCTCTATTACTAGAATATTTTTAGACTCCCCCCTTTAGTTGAATAAAATAAAAGGAACTACTTTTAATGTACTCTCTCAGATTATCATTCAGTTTGTATCTAATTCTATATGGATACAGAAATATCCTTCTTCAACTAAACTGCTACGTTAGTTCAATAAGAATAAAGATTTGCATACGCAACCCAGTTACCGTTTTTACAGGTTTGTATAACTAAGAACCTTCTTCAAATAATTTATAGTTATCGTAACAATAATCGTGATATTTCTTCTCTTCATTTCGAATAAATTCAATTCTAGTCAATGTTTTCACGCCTTACAGAAATTCTTTATTGAATGTTGAAATACCTTCTTCAACTAACCTATCCCGGTAGATGATTAAGATAGTCTAGTTATCAATTGCTTCTATTTCGAATTTCATATGGTCCAAATCCCAAACATCTACATCAATATTGGAAAAGACTGTTACTTCCAGTTTTTGTCCGACGATGTACCTTTCAACTTTGTCAACTGGGATTTCATATACATTTCCTTCTTTTCTACTTTCAGGTGCATCGTATTCTTTCATTACCAGTATTTTATCTTCAACAACTATCTCCTCAACAGTTCCTGTGAAAGTGAAGTCTTCTTGATAATCGGAACAACCGGCAAAGAATAGCAAACTTATAAATAAAAAAGATAAACCGAGTATTTTTTTATTTCTCACGATGTACTCCTCCTAGGCTTAATAACACTCTAAATTAACTGTTTCCAATCAGGGTCTACTACATCTTTCTCGTTCGGCTTTCTCACAAATTCGATTGAGCCTTCTTGGCATGCCCCAAATATAATGTAGTTTAGTTGTGCTTGTCTTAACGAAACATCATTTGCCCCACCTTCATAATCAGCGTCTCTAAATTGAACACCATCATCTTCCCAAAAACATATTTCACAAATTTCATAAGTGTTTGGCGTTTCTTCATCTAATGTTTTATAGCCACAGCAAGGACAAGTGTATTTCATACAATCACCTCAATAATTTTTTTGATTTTACCATACTTTCTTGTTCAACTAACCTTCTCTTTTACTTCAATGAAATAGAGCCAGGTAAGCAGCTCAACGCTCTTCAAGTGAAGCACCGTTTGTTTAATATAAAATTAACGATTAGTGTAATATACTTTTGGATTTGTTATTCCATTTTTGATTATAAATTCAGCTTCTGATTTAATATTTTCAATTTAGTTTCTCTTTTAAAAGGTTATGTTAATTGAGCAATTCCTCTATTACCTTTGTTTTGTTATTTTGATCATTCACAATTGCAGACAAATGTACTTTATCATTATATTTTACTACCCCTGTGACAGTTTTTCTCTAAATCTAAATTTGTGTAATTATGTCGATTCTTAAAGGTACATAGGTACTGTATTAATAGCAAGAAAACGGAATAAATAATCAGAAAAACCCTTTAGAACAAATTCTAAAGGGTTTTTCATTGCATAAAATAGCATAGTCTCCTATAAAGATGCTATTGACTTTTTTCTTAATGGCGCACAATTGGCATTGAACAACATCGGAATGATCCACCTGATTTAATGATTTCCGAGAAATCGACCTCCAACACTTGATATCCATGCTGTCTCAGCTGATGATTCACGTCACGATTTATTGGTAAACTAAACACTCGATTATGACCAATAGACAACACATTCGTACCCATGGAGAACTGCTCACTTTCGCTCACTTCGATTAAATTATACATGCTCGATAAACGGTCCACGATTTTTGGATCGAGCGCATCAGGATAAATCAACGCATCTTTTTTGGAAAGAATATTGAACACACAGTCTAGATGCAAATAATTTGGTTTAAAAGGAATAGGTAGAATGTCAAAATCAGGTAATTCATTTTGCAAAGCTTGAATAGCTTTCATACATGTACGATGGCTAATTCCAATAAATACACGCTTGCCATCTACAATCACATCTCCACCTTCAATGGGATGCGTTGAAAGCTTCTTAAACGAAATGTCATGTTCATTCATCCAATGAGCTAATACTTCCTCTTCGCCCTTACGAATCGGATTCGCCATTTCGGAAATAAATAAACGATTACCCAAAGTAAAACCAATATCTCTAGTGAAGACTTGTTCAGGGTGGTCTTTACTTGGTCGTAGTTTAATCACTTCTACACCTTCATTCCGTAATGTTTGTTCAAATATCTGATGCTGCGAAATAGCAAGTGAACGGTCAATATTATCATTTATATATTTTTTTTGAACATCATTAATCACTTCTTTAATTTCCATGTATTGAGGTTCACATAATACGACTTTTTGAAGTGTTCCATATTCACTTTGACAATGTATTTGAGATTGATTTTGAATTGTTTTCACCATAAGTCATCCTCCAATTTCTTAATTCATTCCTTTTTTATTCCCTTGATTTTTCATTTCATAACCTATTTGTGAATTTTTTTCATTTGAACTTCGTTGTTTCAGGAAATTTAGGATGGGGTAAAGACTAGACATAACGAGATGTGTGAATAAAGATAGTGGAGGCGATTGTATGATTACGAAGGAACGAGCTTTATTAACAAAAGAAGATTTTCATACTAGAAAAGACTTGCCGAATTGGCTCTATAAAGAATACGAAACCTTTCATAACACGGTAACGGATAAAACGTTTCCATGTTTTTTTGGAATGAGTGGCGAACTGAAAGGCGAGCTCCGCTATGCATATATCAATCAAGACGACTGGAGTAATCTACCTCTTGCACTAGAAGGCTTTCTAGATTTATTTAAACTACCAAACTATAAGAGACACGGTCTTTTTGTATTTGTAGAGCCTTTTGAGCAAGAGGGTTCTCTCGCAGATTATCGAAAGCAATTTTGGGAGATTCTCCAATACTTACATGAGGTCGATGAAGTTGAATGGCCGGAAGACAGCCCTCGCGACCCTGAACACTATTTATGGGATTTCCGATTCAATGGAGAGCCAATCTTCGTGTTCGGAAATGCTCCTGCATATAAGAAGCGAAAGACACGTCATTTAGGAAATGCGATGGTTCTTGGATTCCAGCCTCGCAAGATTTTTGAAGGATTAGAAGGAACTGAAAAAGGCGGTATAATGTCACGTGAAAAAGTTCGTAAACGTGTAGAAGCTTGGGATCAGCTGCCTAAACATCCAGATATCGGTCACTTCGGCGACCCGACGCATAATGAATGGAAGCAATTCTTTATTGGTGATGATATTGAGCCAATTCAAGGAAAATGTCCATTCCACCATAAATCACAAGCATAAAAGCAAGTCCCCATTTTCATAGGGGATTTTTTTGTGGAAAATAAAATGGAGAAAAGACAAGTTAAAATAGAGAATACTCTGCTTAAAGTGCTCACTTTTTGAACGAGTGGGGGAGAACAATTTTCCATATATCATTTTCTTTTTTTAATTCCATTAATGTTGAAGCTGTGAACCTTCCATAACTAACCGTTAATTCAACTAATAATCCATTACTGTCTTCTTGTTTTATTTTGATTGTGTCATAATATCTGAAATCTAAAGCCATTTCCAAGTTGGATATGTTAAGATTTTGGTAATATATTTTTTTAAAAGTATCGAAATCAAGTAACTCCCCATCAATATAAACCAACGAATAGATTGCTTCTATATCATCTATAACTGCTGAATGAATGTATATAAGCATAATCTTTTCTGGTGAAAAACCTTTTATATAATTTGTATCATATTCCTGGGTAAATAATTTATAAGACTTTAATTCTTCTTCCGATAAGTCGGTTAAATAAGAAAACTCTTCTTCTGAGTCATCAATTTTTAAAACTTTCTCGTCTACTATACTGATTACATTTTCATTATTTGTATCATATGTTTGTACGGAATTACTTAGCGTATAACCAGTGATAAATAATAGTGAAGTTAAAAATACAAAGATAAGAATATTAGATTTCAAATGAAATACCCCTTTCATTCCTTCCCCCTATGCTAAGGAAAAAAATCGATTGAACAACTCTATAACTTGTCAATATGACCATGTACTAAAATTTTTAATAGTGTTTCTGTTCAAAATAATAATCCTTATACTTTATATTCTATATCTCCCTAATTATCCCTTCATCAGCTAAGCTGCCCCTTTAGTTCAATAAGAAAAAAGAGCTACATATAGCAACTCTATGATCTTTCACTAAAGCACTTGTTAGTTGAATAAGAAAAATATTAATATCCTAAAATTGTCCATTATAATCCCCCGGTACAATTGTTATTAATTTGTATCTTTTTGTTTTTTTCATTAAATCATAAACTATAGTGTAATTTTGATTTTCTTCAATTAAAGCCCATATACTAAAATCTTCTATGTAGATCTTATTATTATTTGAAAGGACTATCCACTTTTCTTCAGAAGTTTTACCTTTACTAATTACTTGAATGTTTTCGGTTTTAGATTCAATAACAGCGTTTTGATTTAAAAAATAGAATAAGATAAAAAAACCAATTAAAGCAGTAACAATAATTAATAAGAAATTACGAGATTTTTTCATACATTTACTCCTTTTAGGAAAACCTTAATAGATTGGGTGTACCCAAAATTAATCAACACACTTGAACTAACGACCCGTCCGTGAAAAAAAGTCTCCACTTTATGTAGAAAAAACACTTTTGTTTACTAAGATCACTTCTTTCCTAATAGCTCTAATTATGTTGAAGTCTTTATATAGTAGTCACTGCTAACCGAATAAATAAAATGTAAATAAAGCATTGGCAAAAACTTAGACATAAGACAAACACATATAGCCCAAAATCTTCTAGTTCAATTACACCATAGTGTTGCAAATCCAATCAAAAAAAATATTATAGTAACTCACCCCTAAGAAGATAGGTATCAATATGACCCAATAAATCTTAGGCATACTGACAATATGACCTTTAACTAACATTGATTCACTTCCATTTCTAATTTACTTACTCGACACTTGTATAATTTTCCATATAATAAGTACTTCTACTTCTTTTCAAAAATCCCTTCCTCTTCAACTAACTTATCCCGTTAGCTCAATAATAAAAAGATGCCTTAGCAACCCTTGATAACAAAAATTCCTTAACTAGTCCGTTTAAAAATATTATCTTCTAATGAATCTTTTCCAATTTCATTAAGCATTGTAAAGAACTATTCATTTTGAATAAGACCATCTTTACAGAGCACATTAAACTCTAGGAGGTGACGATACCATGACAAAGAAAAGTAAACCAAACTTTAAAAAGAAAGAACCTAATTCAAGAAAAAACAATCGGGAAGAATTCGCGGAAGAACAAGATTTAAATCAAACTAAACGTAAAAACGTACAAAATAATAACCAACAAAATTGCTAATACAACTATTTAACATACATGCAACTATAGTATGATTTAATACTCAGTAATAACTTCTTGTTCATTTAAATTATGATATGGTCAAACGCTATGTATATTAAACTGACAACTCCATCATTATTGAAACTCAATTGTAAAAAGAGATACACCTTGAAATAAGGTAGTATCTCTTTCTGTATTAAAATATATTACTCATTGCGAATATTCCATATTTACGAACTTAGTTTTTCACTTTGAAATTTCATCAAATATTTTAATTCGACAAGTTAGAGCTCCATTCTTTAATTCCAATAGTTCTATATAATTTCTTTTAGGAAGTCAGTTTCAACCCAATTACTGCAGCTACAATCATGCCTATAAATGCAATTCGTTTCCAATCCTTAGATTCTCCATAAATAAACATTCCTACAAGTGTTCCCCCTACTGTTCCTATACCTGTCCAAACTGCATACGATAGTCCCATAGGGAGAGTTTTCATTGCTAATGCCAGAAAACTAAAACTTAATATAAAACCAACAATTAAGATTACATATGATTGAATGTTCTTGTATTTAATGACTCTGTTCAAACCTATAACTCCTATAACCTCAAGACATCCAGCTAAAATAAGGTATACCCAATCCATTTATGCTACACCATCTTTCTCGCTTGAATCGGTGGTGATTAATTTTAAACCAATTACACCAGCTAATAGCAAAAGTATAAAAAATATTTTAGTCCAACTAAATGGTTCTCCGAATACAATCATCTCTACCACAACGGTTCCAGCTGTACCAATTCCAGTGAAGACAGCATACGCCGAGGCAACTGGTACGGTTTGTAAAGCTTTTAGTAACACGACAAATGACAAATATATTAGGAAGGCAATCACAAGCCAAGAAATCCAGTTATCTGAATACTTCAAACCCATTGCCCAAAAAATTTCAATAACACCAGCAATAATTACAAGTGACCAATTTCGATTCATATAGTTTCCCTCCGTAAAGCTTCTTAATCCTTCGATAATCCACGCCAATAAAGATACCAAGAAGCATCTAATCTTTTATTCGAACGCTCAGGGCCACCATATAACATTTCTACAAAAATTCCATCTAATACCCCTAAGAATGCTACTGTAGCTTTCTTAGCTTCAATTGAAGAGCTAATTTCCTTTTTTATGATTGCTTCTCCTAAAATTGGAACTAGTAGTTCTTCTACCTTGTCTAAGTATTCATATACATATTTCATGACTTCATTATAGAGATGAGTAGGAGGAAAAAACGATATACGAAGCCAAAATTTAGTATAGCCATTTTTTTCATATTGCTCTTTATAATGCAACAGAAAATTAAATAAGAAATCCTTAATAGGAAGCTTCTTGTTACCGTCAATAAAATTGGTAACTATTCTTAATTCATTAGCAAACACGTCGTTACAAACATCAAGAAAAAGCTCGTCTTTTCCTTTAAAGTATGTGTAAATAGATTGTTTTTTTATTCCTACCTCATCAGCAATGTGAGCCATTGATGTTCCATCATATCCATTCTGGGCAAATCGGTTAAGCGCAACTTCTTTTATTCTATTTATTGTCATACTATCACCCTTCCGAACGTTCGTCAGTTAAAAATAACAAACATTTTAAATCCTGTCAACAAATTCTTCTGTTAGTACCTATAAAAGATTCATAAAGTGGAAAAAATGAAGTGAACCTCATTTCTGAGATTCACAATCATTTTGAGAACTACACTATAAGCAATATAAATATTAACATAATAACTGATATAATCTCCTCTATGTAACTAATACAGATCCAAATTCTAAATTCCCAATGAGTCTATCATGGTTAAATTGGACATCCTATTCAAAAGACTTTAAGGATTTAACTTCACCCTTGGCAAAGTCAATTAAAGTAAATTTGTTTAAATCTGTTGGTTATGAGGTACCTATTAAACATGAGAAACTCAATATAATCGAGTTATACAAAGAAAGGATATACAGAAATGATTATATTAGAACGAGAACAAAGCTATGTAATGGTTACTCAGAATGATCATGCCAAAATTGCAGGGAAAATCGCCCAAAATTGTAAGAAGGATTATTTTTTTGAGCTTGAACGAACACCAGAAGTGCTACTGGCGATCAAAGAACATGATAGAGGATGGATAGAGTTAGATACTTCTCCAGTATGGAATGATAAAACAGATAAGCCCTACTCATTTATTGACTACCCGACTGAGCTTAAAATCCCTTTTTATAAAAAGGGACTGGATGAGGTTGAAAAAATGAGCAAGTATGCAGGCTTGTTATGTAGTTTACACTATTCCTCATTACTTCATGATGCTACCCAATCCGTAGTTAAGGAGTTTTGGAATGAAGAAAAGCAAAGAAAAAAGCGACTTTCAAAGGAACTGGGATTGAAGGAAAATGCGGATAAGAATGAAACCTTAATGTACCAATTGGATTTGCTAAAATTTAGTGATTATCTTTCTCTTTATATTAGTTTAAATGAACCTGGTGATAATAAAAGGAATCATCCCTTTTTTCAAAACGGATTTCCACAATTGTTTCTTTTTGTTACGGACAAACCCATCGTTGCTCATTGGGAAAATCCAGAAACCGTTTCGCTTTCCTTCTCTCCTTTAAATAATGAATTAGAAGTACAACTACCATACAAGGAAGTATTAAAAGATCAAATTGACAAGAAAGGCATTCTAGAGGCATACAAGGACACACCTCTTTCCATAAGAAAGGTAACTTTTAAATAAATTTAAACACTATTTAGTCTTATAAGGGAAAAGCATCTTCCTTTTAGAAGCGTCCCCCTTAGTTAATGTTAGTTTTATTATTTTTTAGTATTTCCTTCAATGTTGAATGAATATTATTAAGAGCTATTAAAATAATACCCAACATAACGAAAGTAACAACCTCCCGGGTTATAAAAGATATAACTCCAAGGACAATAAAATACAAAGTATACAACCAGTTTTTCATTTTTTTTCCCCCTTCCCTAATAGTAAATAACCATACTTTGATTGAATCACTAAAGAAATGTAGCTTGTTCACTAGCATGTCCTGTAGCAATTTCTCTAAAAAAGTAAACTAGTTACAGCCATGCTTCTATCAAAAAAAGTCCAATTTACCAGCCCTTACGAATACATAAAGAAGTTATATGAGCAAGATGGTGTTGACCATGCCAAGCATAAATGCCAATATTTTTTCCAATTGAAATTTCACCTGAATCTGGATGAACAAAGGTCTTCTCTAAATCCGTAAAGGTTAGGCTTTTTAATAGTTTAACCCATCTTATATGTAAGGCTTTAAGAAGAGATATGGAAGTCTCAACCGGAAGTTCGTAATCAGGAAGTTCTGCCCATTTTCCTTCGTTATAAGGCTTGATTACTGGAGTATCTTCTGTGATTGCTAATTTAAATCGAATATATGCATTCATATGGCTATCCGCAAGATGATGAACTACTTGACGAACTGTCCACCCTCCTAAACGATAAGCTGTATCCATTTGTTGGTCATTCAAGTCACTTACAGCAACTGCTAATAATTCAGGCAAATCTTCAATCTGCTTAATCCATTCCTCAATCTCATTCCTAGTAATTTTTCCATCAAATTCAAACTCACCTATCGGGTATCTTTCATTCATATTAAGCACTCCTTTATTCAGTTTTTCTATCGCTTTACATCTCTTTTTTACTCAATTTTTCTGAAAAAAATCGAACATCTTGTTAAATGCTTTTTGTGCTGATTTTTCATGATATTTATGAGAAAATGGGTCACTAAACCCGTGATGGCCGTTAAATTTATGTACCTTTATATTCTTTTCTACTAAACGTTGGATTAACTCGTTCACATTAAACGATTTCTCTATTTCTGGAAAAAAAAGCAATGAAGGACATAAGGGTTCTATATCTATATAGCTTCTTATACGAGAACCATAAAATCCGACAATTCCATCGACACCATTTTCATCACTACACAACCAAGCAATCGTAGCCCCCACACTAAATCCAACTATATATACTTTCTCATATCTATCTTTAATGTCAGACAATACACATTTGATTTTTTTAGAAGCATTTGTAAAACCTACGTTCTCCATAAAATGTTTATAAGCAACTTCCTCTTGAATATATTCAAATGATGTTTCACGTTCGTATAAACTGGGACAAATAACATCAAAACCTTTTTCTGATAATGTTCGACAAATATAATTCATATGCTGATTAATTCCGTAAATTTCATGAACTACAATAATTAAAGAATTTGATCTATTTTGTATGTAAATCTAATACATCCCCCTTCTAGACTAAATTTAGCTGTAGCATCTTTTACTAAACTCTATAAAATATTTAAGTATTTCTCCTTAAACCCAACAAAATCTTTCTTCTAGCAGCCGTCTTCTTAAGACTTTTTTCTATCCTACCAATATTATAGAATATTTGCGATAATATGAAATAATAGTTTAAGAATAGGAGGTAAGAAAGTGCTTGAGATGTTTTTGTATAATTGGCAAATAAGGAATGATTGGTTTGAATGGTGTCTCGATTTATCTTTTGAAGAGCTAACAAAAAAACGTATAGGTGGGATGGGTAGTATTTTACATAATTTATACCATGTAATAGATTGTGAACAACTATGGATCAATCAAATGAGTGGTACACCTGTTATAGAGAGTAATATTGACTTAATTACCAACCTTGAAGAAGTAATTAATTTTTCGAATGAAACAAAGCAAAATACTTATAATTTTATCCAAAAGTGGATTTCTAATCAGGACAATCAAGTATTAAAAATTACTAGTAAAAAAGGTATTACTTATTCATTTTCTTACGATAAAATTTTGCAACATATCATTTCACACGAAACGCATCATATAGGACAATTATCTATTTGGTCTAGGGAAATCGGTATTAAACCTGTATCTAGCGATATATTATTTAGAGAACCAAACTATTGATATGGACCTCTTCTTTGACTCACTTTTTAAAGAAGAGGATTTACTAAATCTATATTTTCCTGTTTAACTTTTGTACAAAATCTGGTTTTGTTACATATTCCATATAATTTACAGTCCCATTAAAATCTAAATAAGCTTGGTAACGTGCAAGTATAGCTGGAGCAGTAATTAAATCTAACACTTTATTTTTTGCCACCCAGTCACTTTCTGTCGTTTCATCAGAAGTACATAGTTCTCCACCAGTTGGCTTGCACAAAAAATCTACTATCAACTTAGTAGGGACATCCGTTTTATTGTCATACCATTTATGAATACCAGTATTTGAATAAATACCAATCATGTGAGAAACATCTATATCTATTCCGCTTTCTTCTTTTATTTCTCTACATAAGGCATCCATTAGATTTTCGCCAATTTCCACTTGACCGCCAGGAAAAACCCAGCCCCCATAAAGTGTCTTCACTAACAGAATATCTCCTTTTTCGTTCTCTACTATTCCCCCAACTGCTAATATATGTGTTGGCATTTTCATTTTAAATTCCTCCTAAAATTTAAATGCTGTAAAAAAACTGTAGACTAAAGCCTACAGTTTTGTTGATTTTTGTTTTTCAGTTTGATGTAGCAAAAGCAACTTTTCTTTTAACTGTCGTTGATTCCATTCAATTGTGTCATCCGAAACAAATACAGCTTTTCTTCGTTTCGGAATGATTACTTGCCCACTCACTGCTCGCGTATAGCCCTCGATCATCGTGGCAACAGCTAATATAACGAGTGCGAAACAGATTGCTGGAGCAAGGGGCAGCCATGGAACACCTTGTAAATATCGAAACGAAGAACCAAATAGTCCAGCCCATTCATACGCTATCGATTTAGGTGGATCTCCAAACATCGGATCATAGCTCACATTTGTCCCCCCAATAAATAATTGAAGAAGTCCTAAATGTGTAAAAACAACTAATGTTTCAACCACTTGCTGACCATAAAGTACAAACAATTTTTCCCGCATCATTGGAAAGAGATGTCTCGTTATTATTCTTCGACGACTCGCTCCAAGTGTTCTTGCAGCTAAAATGTATTCCTGCTGATAAAGTAAATTCGCTTCATTCCCAATTAAAGCGGACACAATAGGCACGGTTATAATAGCCATTAACACAACTTGAATAACAATACGTTCCCATACCGTTGTAGAGAACCCTTCCATCGGCTCCCATAATACGGGAAATAACATGAGATAGGAAAATATGGTCATTGGCACATAATGTAGCGGATCAATAAAACTATTCAATAATGAACGTTTCTTTTGCCAATACGTACCTATGATAAAACCTAGGGGTACTGCAATAAACATACGGACTGCAGCAACTCCCATTGCAGCAATAATAGTATATTTTGCACCTAGCATAACTTTTGCAAACATATCATAACCGAACTGGTCTGTCCCAAAAGGATTAGCCCAACTAGGTGAAAGTGGGGCTGCTTCTACTAATTTACCTTTTTCGTATATAAAAAATGTTTGCTTAGGATCCGGTCCATTAATCCATTCGAATACAAAACTTCCTATTAAAAAGAATGCAAGAATGATAAATCCAAAAACAAAATAAGGTTGCTTCCAAACAGACTTCATAGGATAGCACCTCCCCGATTCAAACGGCGTAAAAAGTACCACTCACCAAAGCTGTAAAGTATGAAAACAGGTAAAAAGAAACTGCAAACTGTAATTAAAAAAAGCTCGCCAGACATGTTTTGGCTCAAGTGAAACATAATACCTGGCATATTGAACATTCGTTCTAAAATAAATAAATTAGAAAGCATAAACCACATTGTCTTTTTCGATTGAAAAAATATACTCACAATTGCATTCCTAAATATATGTATAATTAAAATAATTAATTTACTAAAACCAAGTGACTTTGAAAGTTCTACATACATTTTACGTTCCTCTGCCTCAAATGTCAGCATGCTTAAGCGATACAGCTGTACCATCGGTAAAATCATCAAACAAAAAACAGGAAGCATATAAATCTTTTCTCCACCAGTGACGGCTATTTTAGAAAGAAAAATACCTGTATTTCTATGAATCATAATTACCGTTAACTGAACAAGCAAGATCACTAATATGTCTGGAAAGGATTCCAAAAAGAAAAAGATCGTTTTAATTCGCTGTCTTGTTCGTTCTTTAAACAGCATTGTTAGAATCGTAAATAATAGTGCTAAAAAAATTGCAACTACTAATGCCAAAAATAATATCTCTAAAGAATAAGTAATATACTCCCTTATATGTGGACCATAGTATTTATCCATAAAATTAGAAATTGGAAATAGTGCAAGTATATGTTGCGAATATTCCTTTCCCCTAAACTCCCCTTGTTGTATACCTGTGATCAATATAGGTAAGCCACTTATCAGTAAAATACCTATAAAAGCTACCGTCAATTGAAGCAACCATATTGATAATTTCTTCACAAAAATCCCCCTGCTGTCTGAAAACTAAGATGAAAATATCATAACATAGTAAAATATAAAAAAAAGAGAATTTTAAGTAATTTGAGACATTTCTCCATTTAATCCAATTTTCAGCCCTCTTTAATCGATTGGAACAAGGGAATATAAAAAAACAGGCTAATGATAGCCTGTTTTTTATGTCTATTAAAATAAACGGCTTAAATTCGCCATTTCAATTGCAGATACTGCCGCATCATAACCTTTGTTACCAGCTTTTGTACCAGAACGTTCAATAGCTTGCTCAATTGTTTCCGTTGTCACAATGCCGAACATAACTGGCACACCTGTTGTTAACCCCACACTTGCAATACCTTTTGCTGTTTCGTTACATACATAATCGTAATGTGTAGTAGAGCCTCGAATAACAGTTCCTAAACCGATAATTGCATCATATTTTTTTGTTTCCGCCATTTTTTTCGCTAAAAATGGTACTTCAAATGCTCCAGGTACCCATGCTACATCTACATTATCCAAAGAAACACCGTGACGTTTCAAGCCGTCCATTGCACCATCTAATAATTTTCCATTGATAAACTCATTAAATCTACCAACTACAATACCTATTTTCAAATCTGTTCCTATTAATTGTGCTTCAAATATTTGTCCCATTCTTTATCTCTCCTAAATTTTTAATTTTATAAGTTAATATTTCCTCTGAATTAAAGCTATTCACCCATCACTAATTTTTCATGTGCATTTCGATAATTTACTAATGCTTCAATAGTGACAAATTTCAATCCATGAAGATTTGCTATTTCTTTTAATTCTGGTACTCTAGCCATTTCCCCATTTTCACTCATAATTTCGCAAATGACACCAGCAGGTTTAACTCCGCAAAGTTTTGCAAAATCAACCGCTGCTTCCGTATGACCCGGACGTTCAAGTACACCATTGTCTTTTGCTATTAGAGGGAACACATGACCAGGTCGACGGAAGTCAGAGCCTACCGACTCAGCATTCAAGAGTTGTAATATTGTTTCAGATCGCTCAAATGCACTAATACCGGTCTCTGTAGTTTTATAATCTATACTAACAGTGAAGGCTGTTTGATGGTTATCCGTATTATTTTCGACCATAGGAGATAAATTTAGATAATCAGCTAAATTCTTCGTAATAGGTGTGCATATTAATCCACGACCATACGTTGCCATAAAGTTAATATTTTCGGGTGTAGCGTAATCTGCCAAAACAAGAAAGTCTCCTTCATTTTCTCGACTTTCGTCATCCACTACAATAATGACTTTACCTTTTTTTAAATCATCTATAGCTTCTTCAATTGTATGAAACATAGTAAAAGCCCCTTTATTAAAATCCATTTTGTCTTAAGAAATCCATCGTTATTGTTGAGTTCGTTGATTTCTCTTGTTTTTGATCTAATTGTTGAATAACATATTTCCCCAATAAATCATTTTCAATATTTACAATGTCTTGCTCTCTTTTAATACCTAAGATTGTCTCGCTGAATGTATGTGGAATAAGCGATACTGTTATTTGTGTGGGCTGCACTTCGAAAATAGTTAAACTAATTCCATCGATCGCTACCGAACCTTTTAGCATGCAATATTTACTGAGTTCTCTATCAATACCGATATCTACGTACACCGCATTTTCCAGTTTTCTTTTTCTTAAGATGACACCCGTTCCATCCACATGACCAGAAACAAAATGTCCACCAAACCTTCCATTTGCCGCCATCGCTCTTTCTAAATTGACTACATGGCCAATTTGCAGTGAACGAATATTTGTTGACTTAACAGTTTCTGGCATTATTTCTACAGTGAAATGATTATTAGAATAAGCAATAACTGTTAAACAAACACCATTAACAGCAATACTGTCACCTAAATGAATGTCTTCAACTATTTTAGAAGATTCCAATGTTAACTTCATACTGTTCGTACCACTTTTAAGGGCCTTAACTTTACCTAAGTCTTCTATAATTCCAGTAAACAACATAAACACCTCTATTCAGAAATATTTTATTTAATTCAGAAAACCTCCTGTCTCGACAACAAAATTCTCTGATAAACAAAAGAAAACCCCTTAGAAATTAAGGGGTTTTGGGATTATGTAATTTAAGCAATACTTAATAAACCTATCTAAATCCAGAAAATTTAAAAGGCTTCTTGCTCTTACATCCTTCTCCCATCCAGACTTTAACTGTCGGCTTTGGATTAGCACCAAATCCTGCCTTAAAAAAGGCTCACGGGCTTAGAATTTCTTCATCACCGTCGATTGGGAATTTCACCCGACCCCGAAGGAATATAATATAAAGTTGTAATTTGGTTTTTCATTTTTATAAAAAGAAAAACCCATAGAGAATCTCTACGGGGTCGTTAGAAAAGTTATTTTCATCAACAAATAAACCTATAGAAGAAGTTTTTCTCCATAAGTAAATAAAGTTGTTCAAATGTCCTTCTCCCATCCAGACTATACTGTCGGCTTTGGATTCGCACCAAATCCTGCCTTAAAAAGGCTCACGGGCTTAGAATTTTTTCATCACCGTCGATTGGGAATTACACCCGACCCCGAAGGACTATTCATCTATGCAATTATAATACCACGTAAAGAATAATTATACACGTAAATTGTCTTTCCTATATTTGTTAATATATCAGATTGCTCAATCAGTCAAGTATACACAAGTGTATATTCTGGATTATATCTACTTTAATACCAGTAGAGAATTACTCTATAAGTTGTGTTTTAAACAGTTTCTTATTGGTCTATTTGTTTAAATGTTTAAAGAAGGGATATATTTTTTATTTAAAGAATAATATAAAAGGATTCTGTACATTTACTTCCACTTTACTTATGAGTATTAAAGAAATTAATAATAGCAACAATTTGTATCAGATCTTAGAAAGGAGACCTTATGAAAATGTATAAATCTATAATTTTAGAAAAGGTTTTTAATAAAACTATGGTTAATAAGCGCATTCATGAAGGAATTGTTTATATGGAAGATACGAGAGGTGAATTTTCTTGGTACAAAGGCTATGGTGGTAAGGAATTAGATTCACCATTGCTTATGGCAAGCATAACAAAGCTTTTGACCACTGCTTGTATCTTAATTTTGCAAGAACAAGGAAAGCTATCTTTGAGGAATAAAATATCTGAATTTATTGACCAAGAACATTTAAGCGGACTGCATATATACAAGTCAAAGGAATATTCATTTGACTTACTTTTATACGACTTGTTGTTTCAAATTAGCGGATTACCTGATAAATTTGAAGAGAAGAAGAGTTCAACTAAAAGAAAAGTTATTAATCAAGATTTCAGCTTTTCTTTTCATGAACTTTTAAATTGGGCAAAAGAACTAAAACCACATTTCATTCCGCGTACTAATGGAAAAGCCTATTATTCTGACCTCAACTTTGATTTACTTGGTGAAATTATTGAAAAGGTAAATGGAACGACACTGGCAGAAGCCTACCAGCAATTAATTTTTATTCCACTAGAGCTTAAGAATACTTATCTTCCACAAAGTGAAAATGATTTTATACCACATATTTACTATAAGGATAAAGTATTGAACCGCCCTATGTTTATTTGTAGTTGTCATGCGAGTGGCGGTGCTGTTACTACTGCTAGAGAAATGATGATATTTATTAAAGCATTTTTTGGCGGTAAGTTGTTTAATAAAATTGTATTTGACGAACTAGCTAATTATAACAAGCTTCAAATCACAATGGGACCGATTAGCTATGGGGGAGGATATATGAGAATTACTCTTGGTGGATTATTAATGCCGTTTATGGAAAAGGGAGAATTACTGGGTCACTCCGGCTCATCTGGTTCCTTTGCATTTTACTATCCCCAGAAGGACATTTTTTTTGTCGGGGATGTTAATCAATTTGCTAACCCTAGTCTGCCGATTCGACTTTCTATAAAGTTAGCAATGGGAGTAAAGTAAGATATTTCACAAGCACTGATATGCTTAAAAACCAATAAACTGTAGAAAACTCACAAGAATGTGAGTGGTTTCTACAGTTATTATTATGCTAAACGATTTTTAGCTTCATTAATTTGTATTTTAACTTGCTCAAATCCAGTTCCACCTAATGAATTTCTTCTTTTTACGGCCGCTAATGGTGATAGGACATCGTAAATATCAGACTCGATTAGATTGCTTGCTTCTTGTAAATCTTCTAGTGGAAGATCCAATAAGAAATAGCCTCGTTGGATACATAGGAAAACCAACTTTCCTGTCACCTCATGTGCTTCTCTGAATGGAAGCCCTTTTGAAGCAAGATAATCAGCAAGTTCTGTTGCGTTAGAAAAATCTTTATGAACAGTGTCGTGAAGTCGCTCTGTATGAACCGTCATTGTTCGAACCATACCTTCAAAAATTTTCAACGATCCAACAATTGTATGAACTGTATCGAACATACCTTCCTTATCTTCTTGCATGTCTTTGTTATAAGCAAGGGGTAATCCTTTAATTACGGTCAGCAAGCCCATAAGATTTCCATACACACGACCTGTTTTTCCACGAATTAATTCGGCCATATCTGGATTTTTCTTTTGAGGCATAATACTAGAACCGGTAGAGAACGAATCATCCAGTTCAATAAAATTGAATTCTGAACTAGACCATAGAATAATTTCTTCGGCAAATCTTGATAGGTGTGCCATCAGCAGCGAGGAGTTACTAAGGAATTCCACGATAAAATCTCGGTCGCTTACAGCATCCATGCTGTTAGCATATACATTTGAAAAGCCTAAATAATCAGCGGCCAATTTTCGGTCGATTGGAAAAGTAGTACCTGCTAGTGCACCTGCTCCTAGCGGAGAGATATCGATACGTTTAATCGAGTCATGAAAACGATCTTTATCGCGTTCTAGCATCCAGAAATAAGCCATTAAATGATGTGCAAACGAAATTGGTTGCGCTCGTTGTAAATGGGTGTAACCTGGTGCAAGAGTCTCCACATGTGTTTCTGCTTGTTCCACCAGTGTTTTTTGGAAGAGCTCAATTAACTCAATGATTTCACTTACCCTATTTTTCAGGAATAGATGCATATCAGTAGCTACTTGATCGTTACGACTACGGCCAGTGTGTAGCTTACCACCAACTGGACCAATTAGATCAATTAGCATTTTTTCTAAATTTAAATGAATATCTTCATTTGCAACAGAAAACTCTAACTCATTTTCTGCTGCACGTTTTTTTAACTCTTCTAGACCAACCAATATTTGTTGGACATCTTTAGAAGGTAGGATTTTGCAATCTCCAAGCATTTTTACATGCGCGATACTGCCATCTAAGTCTTCCATTACTAGTGTTTGGTCAAAGCCAATGGAAGCACCAAATTCATCTACCCATTGCTCGGCAGATTTTTGGAATCTTCCGCCCCACAATTTGGTCATGATTGCACCTTCTCTGCTCCCTTATTCACCATAGCGTGAACTTTAGTTGGAAGACCCCAAAGTTCGATAAATCCAACTGCAGAAGCATGGTTAAATTCATCATCTTTTGTATATGTTGCAAGCTTTTCATTGTATAGAGAGTTTGGAGATTTACGCCCTTCGACAATTGCATGGCCTTTGAAAAGCTTCACGCGAACTGTACCATTTACATATACTTGTGTTTCTCTTAAGAAAGCCTCAAGAGCAGTTCTTAGTGGAGAGAACCAAAGACCTTCATAAATAAGCTCAGTTAATTTTTTCTCCATTACTGGTTTAAAGTGTGCCAATTCTTTTACTAGAGTAATATCTTCTAGCTCTTTATGGGCAAGTAATAGAGTGTGAGCTCCTGGAATTTCATATACTTCACGTGATTTAATCCCAACTAATCGGTTTTCTACATGATCAATACGTCCAACTCCATGTTTACCAGCTAAATCATTTAATTTTAGGATTAACTCATATAATTTATATTCCACACCATCAAGCGCTACTGGGACGCCATTTTTAAAATCGATTTCAATAATATCCGGAGTATCAGGAGCATCTTCTAATGCAACTGTTAAATCATATGCATCAACTGGAGGTGCTGCCCATGGATCTTCTAGAATTCCACATTCATTTGAACGGCCCCAAAGGTTTTGGTCAATAGAAAATGGACTGTCTAAGTTAATAGGAATAGGAATATTTTTCGTCTTTGCATATTCAATTTCTTCCTCACGACTCCAGCTCCATTCACGAACTGGTGCAATTACCTCTAAACTTGGATTCAAAGCTTTAATCGAAACCTCGAAACGTACTTGGTCGTTCCCTTTACCTGTACAGCCGTGAGCCACTGCAGTTGCACCTGTTTGTTCAGCAATTTCTACTAATTTTTTCGAAATTAACGGACGCGATAAAGCAGAAACAAGTGGGTATTTATTTTCATACCATGTATGAGCTTGAAGTGCTATAAGAGCGTATTCATTTGCAAATTCTTCTCTTGCATCGATCATATAGCTCTCGATTGCTCCAACTTGAAGAGCTTTGTTTTTAACGAATTCTAAATCTTTTCCTTCACCAACATCTAGACAAACAGCAACAACATCATATCCTTCATCCTTTAACCATGTGATTGCTACAGATGTGTCCAAACCACCTGAATAAGCTAAAACGACTTTTTTATTCATTTTATATTCCTCCAATGTATGTTTATACGTTTTTTTAGTATTAATATACATAATGTAACATGCTTAATGTATAAATACAACTAATATTTTATGATTATGAGGAATATATTTCATTTTTTTATTTTACTAGAGTATCTTATATTGTAGGTTTCTCTACTTTATTCTTAATCATATATCAAATAAAAGTGTATATGATTTCTGTTGTATTAAGCTGTCTTTCAATTTCGTCAATTGTATTCTTTATAACTTCTACCTGTGTATGCAAAATAACCTTTTGGATAGCATCTTTATTACCTTCATTTGTAATATACCGGTTATTTCATCTTAAAGTGAATACCCTAGGTTTAGGAAATGATATTATTTTGTATACCCCTAACTTTCCCCTCCATCTAGATATATTAAAATTTAAAAGCACATGATTTGATTACCAGAGAAGAAACAAAGATAATAATACGAAAGGAGTGTGTTAGAATGAGTCATTTATTTTCACCTATAAAACTAAAAGGGCTTGAAATAAAAAATAGAGTTGTAATGCCACCAATGTGTCAATATTCCGTTGAAGCTAAGGACGGCATACCAAATGATTGGCATTTTGTTCACTATGTTTCTAGAGCTGTCGGTGGTTCAGGTTTAATAATAGTTGAAATGACTGATGTGGAGCCTGATGGAAGAATTACGGACAATGATTTAGGACTGTGGTCTGATGAACAGATTCCTGCTTATGAAAGAATTGTCTCAGAAGTACATAAATATGGATCGAAAATAGGTATTCAAATTGCTCATGCTGGCAGAAAAGCAACAGACGCCAAAGAACCTGTTAGTTCATCCGATATTCCAGTAGATAGTAAGTGGAAAAAACCGAGAGCTCTTTCAACTGATGAAGTGAAAGAAATGGTCAATAAGTTTAAAGATGCAGCAAAACGAGCAATTGTAGCCGGTTTCGATACAATTGAAATTCATGGGGCACATGGTTACCTAATTCATCAATTCCATTCACCTGCTATTAACAATAGATCAGATGATTATGGAAAAGATTTATCTAAATTTGGCGTAGAAGTTATTCAAGCAATTCGAAGTGTTATGCCTGATGGAATGCCGTTAATCATGAGAATTTCTGCTGTTGAATATATGGATAATGGATATGGTCTACAACATTCTTTAGAACTTGCTAAAAAATATAAAGAAGCTGGTGTTGATGTTTTCCACGTTTCAAGTGGAGGTGAGGCACCACCTGGTAAAGTAAAACCTGCAAATACACCAGGCTATCAAGTTCCATTTGCTCGTGCATTTAAACAAGCACTGGATTTACCAGTCATTGCTGTAGGTATATTAGAAGATGTTAATCTAGCGGAAAAAGTTATCGAAGAAGGCGATGCAGAATTAGTAGCCATAGGCCGTGGAATGTTGAAGGACCCTTATTGGGCACTTCACGCAGAAGAGTCAATCACAGGGAAAGTCGAGCCTCCTACACCTTATAAAAGAGGTTTTTAAATTGGCTATCTTATAGAACAGAAATTAGAACCTCCCTTTGCATATACATAGTGGAGGTTCTTTCATTTTCATCTTATTTTTTTCTCATTAAGTTGCTGCCATTAACATCTGTTGAAAATCCCCACTTCTCATAATAGGAAACTAATCGATCAGGACAATAAAGTTCGACTCTATCAACATCTCGTACAAGTGGATGGCTTAAAATAGAATCCATCAAAATCTTGCCTATACCACTATTTCTGTATTCTTCTTTTGCAATTACATCGAATATAAAAGCTCGGTAAACAGTATCTGTAATAACTCTTGCAAAACCAACCAATTCATCCGTTTCTTCATGAATAAGCCCAATAACTACATTACTATTTTCTAGCATTTTTTTAATATCTATCGTTTGTCTATTTTTCGTCCACCATTCATTTTTAAACAAAGCAAGTAAATGATTAAGCTGGTTCTCATTTAATTTTTCAATCACTTTATATGTCATTTTTATACTTCCCCTACTCTACTTAAATTAACTTAATAAAAAAATTCCATAGGATCATTACAAAGCTTATATCCATTCCTTTCGTAGTAATTTCTGCTAGCATCACTTGGCCATACGATAATGAATTCATATTTATTTTCTTTCACCCATTCATGTATCGTCTTCATCAATTTACTTCCGATCCCTTTGCTTCTGTATTTTTTAATCGTATATACATTCGTCATATAAGCAAATGGAAAAGTGATTCTTCCTGGACGAGGTACTTTTTGAATTAGTTCGATGTAAATATGGGATACGATTTTTTCGTCCTCCTCAGCGACCCAAATAAACCAATTCCCACTATTCATCGCATCTTCTAAAAATGTTTGACACTCCAATTTAAAAGATTCCATCTCGTTTTCACCGAAAGATTTCGTTTCATAATCTTCAATTGTAAAGTCCCATCTCATTTGTATTAATTGGTCAATGTCTTTTCTCTCTGCAAGTCTTATATTCATTAGTAAACTCCTTCCACTAACCATACTATTATGCATTCGTAACTATATAATTTATTAACCATGTACCTTCAACGTTGATAAATTCAAAATATGTGGTACTATGCCCTTCCAAAAAATATTCAGCGAAACCTATAGTCATCTTGTCATCCTCTAAATCATAAAATCGATACTCTAAGTTTTCTAAATTATGTACAGTTTTATCGGTAATTTCGAGCCTATAGTTTTGTTGATCAAATAAAATGGAAGCGTCTTGTTCATCCATTTGAACATTTGATGAAGCGATGGAGGAGATATATATAAAATCTTTTTTCTCCATAGCTGTTAAAAGTTTAAATGTTAAATTCATTGTCGTCCTTAAAGAATCTCTCTCTTCATCAAGAATCTTTTGCATTTCCGTTATTTGGTCTTTCAACTGCTTCTTTTCTATTTCAAGCTGAGCTATTTGCGATTGCAAATCTTTTTCTATTCCATTAACTTTAGTGGAATCATCCTTACATCCTGATAACAACAGTAAAAAAAGGAGAGGGATAACTAATTTATTCATCCATTTATACCTCCTGTAACAATTTTCCTATCCTCTCTTTAATAATATGTTCTTAACATAAAAGGACTCTACCATGCCTTTTTTATATTAAGCACTTACTATTTTTGAAAAATATACCTGTATTTCATAATATTCTTCATCATGATAACTTAATCCTTCATCTAAAACATGTAAAACAATTACAAATAAAAAAAAGCACTTCTATACTATAAGAAGATGCTTCATTTATGGAGTTCCTCCTTTTATTTAAGAACTTAATTCACTAAGTGATTTGTGCAATTATAAAGAGAACAATTCCATTCGTTTTTCATGTGTGTCAGTAATGTAATCGATGCATTTTCAATATAAGTTGTTGTAAATTTCTCAGGAAGTAAATGTTGTAATGTGAGACCAATTAACGCACCATGACTTACAACTAAAATATGCTTATTTTTATATGTAGTCACTAATTCATCTAAAAATAACGACCCTCGAACAGAAACTTCTTCAAATTTCTCCATTCCGAGCTCCTGTTCTCTCCAATTGTTCCCCCATTTGTTTATCCTTTCTTCTTCCGTAGTTCCTTCGATATCTCCACAGTTAATTTCACGAATTCTTTCGTCAAAAATGCATGTAAGAGCATCTAATTTGCGAGAAATAATTTGAGCAGTTTCCTTCGCACGAAGTAAATCACTTGATACAATCATCTCCCATTTGCCTTCCATAGATAGTCTATCTGCTAGTGCATATGCTTGGTTTTCACCGGATAAATTTAAAGGGATATCAGTTATTCCATGGGCTTTTCCTAATACATTCCATTCTGTCATTCCAATTAGTGCAACAGTAGTCAAATTAATCGTCTCCTTTAATTAGACTATACGTCCCAATTTTTTCATCACTTCTTCTAGTGATTCTTGTTTCATGGAATTCAAATGATAATCATGATTATTAAATGGTAGATTACTAGTCACATCATTTGGAACTATCACACATCTTATTCCTGCTTTTTTTGCTGCAGTTAATCCATTTAATGAATCTTCAAAAGCAATCGTCTCTGTCGGTAATAGCTCACAGTCCTTTAAGGTTTTTACATATAACTCAGGATGGGGCTTAACTTTGTTGACATCATCTCTTGTATTAATCACATCAAAATATTGTATAATACCTAGTTGTTCTAAATAAGTAGTTACCCATTGTTTGGATGAACTTGAAGCTAAGCCAATTATTAAGTTGTGGCTTTTTGCTTCCTCCAAATATTCTTTCACACCTTCTCTAAGAACTGGTTCTTGCATTTTATTTGTATATATTAATAATGCATCGTTTTCTATTTGCTCACAGTCTACTGTATTTCCAACCACCTCACGAAAATGTTTATATAAAACTTCATTACCAGTCCCTATACAATTAGCGTACCCTGGTAGCCCTAATTCAACAGAATGACTATTAAACAAAGCTTCTTTAAAAGCCTCATACCAGACTGTCTCTGTATCTACAATTAAACCATCAAAATCAAATATAATCCCTCTGAACAATTACATAACCTCTCTTCACTTCAATATAATTCTTATAAATTTTTTAATCCAATTCTTTCGTTTAAGTATGCCTTAAACATATAGAAAGCACTAGCAGTAAAAAGTTGATTAATTTCACCATTTGTAATCATAGAGTGCATATGATTGATGTCGACTAACTCCACATCTATAAACTCAGTGGTGTCTAGCTCTTGACCAAATACTTTATATGTATCTTCTAATAAAAACGTCACTACTTTATTCGTTTGAGTAGCTGGATTCACATAAAACTCTCCAATTAAAATAGGATTTTTATCCGTAATATAGCCTGTCTCTTCTCGTACTTCCCTTACTATAGCTTGCTCATATTTTTCCTCCCCCTCTGGTTTGCCTGCAGGAATTTCTAAGAAGAAGTCTTCAGCAGCATACCTATATTGCTTAACAAGAATAATCTTATTCTCTTTTGTAAGAACGATGGCATTGACCCAATCCGCATATTCATTCACGTAATAATTGTTTATGATTTGCCCATCAGGTAATTCACATTGATCCGTTCGTAAATTTCCAAATTCTGTTTTATATACATATTGTGAGTTTAACTTTTTCCACTTTTTCATGAAAATCTCCTTGAAACCTGTATTTTATACTTTCATTTTATTGATCTACCTTTTGCTCTGTTTTCTTCTCTCCACATGAAATGTATACGTTTATACGGGAAAATTGTTTCATTTACATTTCGGATTTCCAAAATTTTCGCTTCTTCGACTTTTATACATATAACTTATGACAAATTTGTGAACTTTCATTATTTTTCCACAATACGACAAATTTTTTAAATTGGATATAATACAATGTACTAGTTGCTTCCCTACATACTAGAAAAACTCGTCAAGAAATGAAGCGAAATATACTTTATGGAGGAAGAATTGTGAAAACTTTGTTGAAAGGTAATACATTATTAGTTCAGATTGAGATGAAAAGGAAAGTTATGTACAATATGGCTAAGAAGTTCGGATATAGCCATCCACTTGTCGTCTGCTGTAGTCAAGAACTAGACGTGTTACTCAATAAGTATTTTGAAAAAGTGTCTTAAAAACATATATTATTTAACTTGTGCTCCTCAATAGTTAAAAAGACAGACGCGCTTGCGTAGTTTTCAGCAAGCGCACATCCATGGTTTACTTTATAAGTTGCTTATACACAAACTTAATCAGTGCTTTAAAAATCATTTATTAAAACTGATCCGTACTTATTTTGAAATACAGATTAGTTTTGTCATTACTTATTGATAAACGTAGCTTTAGATTCAAAAATTATAAACCAGGAAATGATAGTTGTACTATCTCATGCATAAACATGATCTGGGTTTTCTGATTTCACAAACGCTTTACTTATACTGTTCATGATTAATCCAAAGGTCATTGCATCTTTGAAGTTCATGTCTACAAGCGTAGGGATTCGATCTATATGTCTGATATACACATATACAACTTCATGTATCATTACCTCGATGATCAATATGCTTCCACTATGTTTTACATATATGAAACAATTCTCGTCGAATAAAATGCAAAAAAGCCTACCATCCCATAAAGAGACGATAGGCTTTCCCTAACGAACGTGATCACTCTTCTTAACTTATGAAATAATAAGCCTACTTCTAATTACTTGCTTACTGAAGTCACCCGTTTAAACTTACATGTCAGTCTAACCATTGTCCAGAAGAATTCTCATATGCACATTTGCTTAGTGAATAATTTTTTCTAAATCCGCCCAGTTCTTCAACCTAGGTAGTTCCACCTGTTGGTTATAAGACTGGTCCATTATATACACTTTGGAAGCTACCCCACTTAGGGTTTCCAATACAGCTGGTTTATCATCAAAATAAAAGTCTAGTTCAAGTTCTTGAATTGTTGCTATTTTTTCTGCATCTTGCATCCCACAGTAAAAATGCCCATCTTCCACTGGAAAACCTTTAGCTTTCATCCATTCACGTGTTTGCAGACAATATTTTTTTGGGCGTGAAGTAATATAAAAAATTTCATGTCCATCTTTTTTTAGTTGCTGTAATGTTTCTAGAGCTCCTTCAAAGGCAGGACAATCAGTAAAATAAATTTCTTCCAATAAGTTATTCCACATAGTATTTCCTGCTTCTTTTTCCATCCCAAACGCTTCATGTATTTCCACAGTTTTCAATGCTTGAAATACATCCAAAGCTATATTTTGATTCAATTTTTTGTTATATAAATGAAAGGCATGCTCTCTTAGATTAATTAATGTATCGTCAATATCAAAACCAAACTTCACGAATATCCTCCTAAATTAAGCCAAAACGACAAATTGTGAGGCAAATGATTGTTCTTTCTCAATTTGAATCGCTTGAATCTTTTCAACTTCTTTTTTTCTTTGCGTAGCACAACTTGTAAAATCAAGCTGAGATATATAATTTTCATCAATGAGAGATGCCAGTAAATCAGCATCTTTTAATGCACTATTTAAACCAAATGCACCAGTTGGTGTCATCGTGTGAACAGCGTCACCGATCAACACTACGCCTTCTTTACCCCAATTCTCACTTTTACTACTATACACATCTAATAAGACAAAGTCCTGCCAAGATTGAATATGCTGATGAACAGTTTCCTTAAGCTGTGGAAATGCCAAAATAAGCTGTTCAATAAAAGGTGTAAATGGTTGTTTTCTAAGTGAAGAAAAAGAACCTTCCTCAATATTCCACCCAATTTGTATATATCCCTGCGCTTGAGTAAAGAGAGAAAGTTGTTTGTCACCAATAAGTGCCATTTTTATCGATGGCTCCCAGCTAGTAGGAGCAGGTATTTTAGCCCAAAGCAAATCATATCCATGTTTACGAAGAGTTGCATCAATTCCCGCTTTTTTTCTCACGGTTGAGTATCGGCCATCTGCTCCAACTACTAATTGACTCTCTATGATAACTTCTTCCCCGTCTTTAGTTGCTTTGACACCACAAAAAATTCCTGAATCATCTTTTAATAGCTCCAGTACTTTAGTATTCATCATACAGTTAAAAGCTGGATATTGCTGTGCAGCCTGTAATAAAACAGTTAAAAGATGACTTTGAGGAACATGAATACCAAGATGTCCCACTTGTGGGTCAGGTAGTATTGTTTTAAATGGTTTTCCATCATGCCAATACTCTAGCTTTTCCATTCGAAGTAATCCTAATTGTTCCACTGCATCAAAAAGACCGTGTTCTTTTAAAATTGCTTCGCCTTCTTCATTTAAATGTTCACCTCGAAATGCTTTTCCAACTTCGTGGGATCTTTCCAAAAGCACTACCGAAACATTTTTCTTCGCCAGTAAATAGGCAAGCAGCGCACCTCCAGGACCTGCCCCAACTATACAAACATCTACTTTATAATTCACTTCTGATCAACACCCTGATTTGGATACGCAGTAATCCTAATATCTTCCCCAAAGATTTGCACTTCATCAAAAGATAAAAGGTTTGCCGCATTCATTGAATCTATATTACTTCCCGCAAAGGGTGTTAGCGAATTTCTTCCACCTAACACTTTTGGCGCTATATAAACAAAGTATTTATCGATCAAACCTGCTCTTAAAAAAGAAGCATTAACCTCGCCTCCTCCTTCTACGAGCACGTCCGTAATTCCTCTTTCAAAAAGCTTTTTTAACATCTCCAGAATGTTCAATCCTTTGTCATCTTTTGATACAAAAATGAAGGAAACACCTTTTTCTTTATACGGTTTTACTGTTTCTAAATCTACACTATTGGATGTTACAATAATTGTATCGGCCTCATCAGTTTGTAAAACATGTGCATCTAATGGCGTTCTTAATTGACTGTCTAAAACGATACGGATTGGGTTTTTTCCTTGGCCCTCCGGTAATCTAGTTGTTAATGAAGGATTATCTGCCAACACAGTTCCAACCCCAACCAAAATAGCATCTACTTCATCGCGGAGTTTGTGTACATCTGCTCTTGCTTCCTCACCAGTAATCCATTTCGAATGACCTGTATGGGTAGCAAGCTTACCGTCTAACGTCATTGCAAATTTTGAAATGACAAAGGGACGTTGTGTAATCATGTTATGAATGAATCGCTCATTAAGTTTTTTTGCCTCTTCTTCTAGTACACCGACTTCTACTTCAATTCCAGCATCACGCAAAAGCTTTATACCTCTACCAGCAACTTCTGGGTTTGGATCCTGCATTGCAACAACTACACGACTTACATCTGATTCCTTTACAAGGTTTGCACAGGGTGGAGTCTTTCCAAAATGCGAGCAAGGTTCTAACGTTACATAAAGTGTGGCTCCTTTAGAATGCTCACCAGCCATATTAAATGCATGCACTTCCGCATGCGGTTCCCCTGCTTTACGATGTAATCCTGTTCCAACTATGACACCATTCTTCACAATCACAGCTCCGACAATTGGATTTGGGTTTGTATTACCTTTTGCACTTGCAGCTAAATTAAGTGCTAGGCGCATATAATCTTGATCGGTATTCATCGCCATGCACTCCTTAACTATTTAAAGTAGATTCTTTGATATGACCTGATTTTTGCACTTTTGTTTCCAAATAAAAACGATTTGTATCTGTCATTCCACCCCATAAAGGTACATGATGATCTGCTAATAACCCGTGAGCTTTTAGTGCGTCAAGCTTCTTAGGATTGTTCGTAATAAGCGTAACTGGCTTTTCTCTTAAAGCTTCTAATACTCGAATAGCCTCTTCATAGGAACGAGTATCATCCTCAAACCCTAAAGCTTGATTTGCTTCCACTGTGTCATACCCATTCTCTTGTAAAAGGTAAGCCAAAGATTTAGAAAAAAGACCAATCCCACGTCCTTCGTGATCTGCCAAATAAAATATCGCCCCACAACCATGTTCTACGATCATCTTCATTGATTCATGTAACTGGTATCCACAATCACAACGCTGGCTTCCAAAAATGTCTCCAGTATGACAAATGCTATGCATACGAATGAGTGCATCTTCCTCGTTTGCAAAATCACCATACACTAATGCAGAAGATTGCTGACCAAAAGCTAACCGGGAGTTTGTAATGGAAGCAATAACTTCTTCCTTCGACTCCATCGCATCTACTTTTAGCCAAGAGTACCAATTAAAAGTTGCAGAAAAATCACCTTGTTTAATAGGTAACTTAACAGGACCAACTAAACATAAATTCTCTTGGTCCGAAATTTTTATCATATCCATTTTATCTTGCAAAACATTTAAAGTATCATTTAATATCGTCATTTCGATCTCACCATTCTTATAGATTAAACATAAGTACATGCTTTACAGTACTGTCTGTTTCATTTTTGTCTTGATAAATTTATCTAACTCCACTTACCTATCGTAACCTAGTATATAATTACAAGTGCCGAGAGTCAAATATTAACTATCATATGCCAAATACGAACAAATTAAAAGGCGCTTCGAATAAAGGGATTCGAAACACCAATGTTCTTCCTTTCATAACCTATTTACCCTTTTTTTAGATTGCTATGTTTGCCATAGCAATCTGTATAACAAATGGAAAGCACATTCTTGGTAGAGTAACTCAATACTAATGTTTCATCTATTATTGTCGTTTTCATCGTTAATTTGTTTTTTTCCTGCCTAATAGGAATAAGCCCAAACTTATAAACCACACCGTAATCTTTTGGAACTGAGAGGAATAAGCCTTTTTCTTGTGTGATGTGCAATGACAAATGACCATTATCACTTTGATAGGTACCGCATATGAAATCCATATTAAATATGTTTATTTGGTTTAATGGTTGAGGAAGTTCAATTGGTTGTTCAAAAATTTTCTTAGCAATATCTCTTGTCAGCTTTTTAACAGGAACAATATTCATATTGGATAAAAAAATAATCGTGAGGTCTTCTTCAAAACAGAGTATTTCATTTACATAACCACTTATATCACCAAAATGAAAGTAGCAATCTCTTTCTGCTACTTGTTTTCTAAACCAACCACAAGCATAGGAGTCCTGATAAGCAGTTAGCATGATTTTAGTGGCTTCCTCACTTATTAATGTAGAAGATCTAATAGCTCTATCCCATATTAGTAGATCACCTGTTGTTGAATAAAGACCATAAGCGCCTAAGGGAAAAGAAAGATCTGCATATGGGGCGTGAACTGGCTTACCATTGTATGAATATCCCGCTGCAAGGTTTGGTACGATTTCTATTCCATTATCACAGCCAGTATTATACATTCCAAGTGGATTCAATATGTTTTCCTTTAAATATTCAGCATACTTAACTCCAGTAACTTCTTCAATAATTGCGGTTAATAACAAATAGCCTGAATTGCTATAATCAAATTGTGAGCCAGGCTCGAATTCTAACGGCTCATTTTTAAAAGAATTAATTATCTCCTCTAAACTGGAAGAAAGGCGCATCGTATTACTCCAAAAATCTGGATAACTTGTGAAATTCTTTATCCCTGCTGTATGTGTTAAGCATTGATAAACAGTGATTTTGTCTCCATTTGGGAAATATGGCAAGTAATTATTTATTGTATTATGTATATTAATCCTGTTTTCCTCATGTAATTGGAAAATAGCCAATGCAGTAAAACTTTTAGTAATAGAACCAATTCTAAATTTGGTTTCAGATGTATTAACTATATCATGTTCAAAGTTTGCCATCCCATACCCATTGTTTAATAACATTTCTCCTTTATATGCAACCAACAATGATCCATGGAGATAATTATTCTGCATGTAAGCTTTTTCCCAATCCTTCAAAAGCTGTTGTAAATAATCTGTCGTCATCAGAATTCCTCCAAAAACCTTCTAGCATTATAAGGAATAATCATAAATTGATTGAAAGCATTTTTCAATACTTTATTTATTCTGACTTAAACTTTTTATTAGGTTTTCCATGATTTCTATATTGTTAAAATATAAAATTGTAATTGCGATCATCATGAAAATAGAAATAACACACATAATTATAAAAATCCCTTTAGATTTCTGCACATAGTTAAAAGCAAGAGAAAGTAGCAATAGTGGAAAAATGATTAATAATATTATGCATATTGTCTTAAATTCTTTCAAAACCGATTTTAACAACACGATTGTTAATTCATTTGCTTCCGTAACCTCTACAGTAAATTCATTACGCAAGATGCCGTTTTCTGAAATCGTAACCTTTCCGTTACCATCTTCTTGTAAAGAATAACCGAAAGGAAAAAACATAAAAAGGATGATAATTATAAATATACCTGATATAGCAGCTACAAGAGCCTTTTTTGGTACTAACCCATTTCGTTTAATCACCAGCTATCTCCTTTCCTTTTAGCAGTTGTTGTATACATCCACTCTATGAGTAAAATAGAATTCATATTAATTTTTCATTTGTTATATTTTTTAGAATTTTTACTTTTATTACAATTATATTAAATAGAACCATTCCTACACAACTAGACAAATTTCGCAATTTATCTATCGTACAATTGGACAAGTTGCTTCATTACTAGTAAAAAATTACCCTCTTGGTGGAAGCTAAATATAAAATATTATTTGGAGGAAGAATAGTGAAAAGTAAATTGGATAAGAAGGCTTTAATGGTTCGAATCGATATTAAGCGTAAAGACATGTATAGAAAAGCAAAAAAATTAGGATTATCGCATCCCCTTGTTGTATCCGTTAGCCAAGAGCTAGATCAACTACTAAATAGATATCAAGAAAAATATAATAATCAGAATTTAAATTCACTAAAAAACCGATTAGTCTCCTAATAAGGGAACTAATCGGTTTCAATATGTACTTTAAAATTTTTTTCTTTCAATATAAATCATCCCTGGATCTCAGTTATACTTCTTCCACCTAAATAAGCATGTCCCGTTTTGAGCTTTTCTACTGTTTTAAATCCGTATCTTTGATATACTTTTTCAACTCTTTCGTTGATTGGAAAGACCCATAGGTTTTCATAACATCTTTTTTCTATTTCAGTTTGAATAAAATGAATTAGCTCCCCAATCAATCCCCTACTTCTAAACTCTTCTAAAGTTGCTACACTCTCCATACGAGCTTGTTTATCATTTACAAAAATACAGGCAGTGGCACAGGCAATCCCATTATATCGAAGTATATAGTGTTCAAAACTTGGATGATTAAACTCTAGCTCAAATGCTTTTTCTCTCACTTCTTAACCTCCAAGCTCTTTTATACTACATTCAATTTGAAGGGCTTCAAAATAATTATGTTTATCGACACGTTCAATCACTATATTCTCGTTTTTCTCTTTTTCTAAAAGCTTTTTATCCCATAATTGAACTGGACTAATTAACTCCTCATACCCAAAGCTATTCTCAAGTAAAATAGAAATTAGCTCTTTTTGTAGATCTAAATTGTATAGATAAAATCTTGGTATAATATTTTTACTATTATAAAATTTCACTACTTCTTCCATTATGAAGGATGGATTTTCACTTAATTCACTAATATGTGCATGATTTGCATCATAATATGATGGCTGATTCTCATTATAAAATAATGATCCCCATTTAGTATCCTTACGCATAGAAAAAGTTTCTAAATAAGCAAAATCCAAACTAATAATATCTTGTAAATTCATCTCGTTTTCCTCCAGGATTATAAACATAAAAGCTACTTTTTATTAAAAAACCCTTTTCCTAGAGTCTCCACGCTTTTTGGAAAAACTGCATATAGCTTACTAGTAAGGCCCATATACGAAGGCAAGTTAACTTCTCGCACAGGATGATCTATTGTTTTAATAATAGAAGTCACTACTTTTTCTGGTTGTAATAGATGTTTACTAAGTTTCCCTCTATAAGTGCCTGTCTGATCGGCTAAATCGAGGAATGGTGTATCAATTGGACCGGGATTGATCGTAGTTACCTGTATACCGAAATCTTTAAGCTCCATACGAATGGCATTGGCAAAACCGAGTATGGCATGTTTGGAAGCAGCATAAACAGAGGCTTTTGGTGTGGCAACCTTCCCAGCTTGAGATGCGATAAAAATAAAATGGCCGCTACCCTTTTCTTTCATTTTATCTGCAAAGTATTTTGTAAGTAACATCGGAGCAGTAACATTTACATTCATCATTTGTATCATGTTTTTCTCTTCTAAATCAGTTAAATATGCAAATGTTCCAACACCGGCACAATATATGATTGTATCAGGTGTCTCCATTTCCTGAAAAAGCTCCTTAAAAGATTGTTCTTTAGTTAAATCTGCATAGATGGAATGAATTCCAAGTTGATCAAATTCCCCAAGAACATCCATGTTTCGACCAGTTGCCCAAACGTCGTGACCATCAGCTTTCAGTTTTTTTGTGAGTAACAACCCAACCCCACTTGTTGCCCCAGTTATAAAAATTTTTTTAGGCTTGCTCATATAACAATATACCTTTCTCATTTTTTTGTTCCTTGATGTAACCCTCTTCCAATAAATAATCAATTTGACCAATTGTCTCTGACAAAGTCAAACCAAGTTCTTTTTCATATACTTTTGGAAACAGCTGTTGAGTAAGTTCAAAAATAGTTTTTTCTTCCTCTTTCATCATATCTAAAACTTTTAATGCTCTTTCTCTTTGTTTTTCAAGTCTATCCGTAATAAGTTGATGCACGTTAAATACCTCATTTCCGTGACCACTAAAAATCTTTTCAACAGGTAAATCTTGAATTCGTTTTAATGAAGCATTATATTGGATCATTGATTTGGATCGTTCCAAAACTTTATCAAGGGGTGGTTCAATCAATGGATTTGAAGAAATTTTTTCAAGAACTAAGTCCCCTCCGATTAATACTCTATATTTCTCCGACCAAAAAGAGAGATGGCTTTGGGCGTGCCCTAATGTCTCTAAAATTGTGAAATCAGGATGACCTGGAAGAGAATCACCTTCTCTTAAAATCTTTTGTAGAGGTCGATTTCCAATGAAGTGTATAGGTCTTTTCATCTTTTCAACCCAATGAAAGTAACTTTCTGGAACACCCTCTTCCTTTAAACATTGTAGATAAAAATCATCATGAAAGTGAAAGAATTCTTCATCTCTCGTTAGCCATGGTTCGTTATAAGCATGCCCCAATAATGTTGCTTGTTCAAATGCTTCTACCCAGCCCGAGTGATCTGGATGATGATGGGTTAGCAGTACTTGCTCGACATCTGAAAGCGAATATCCCGCTTCTTTAATTCCAGCCTTAATGGCTACTAATGCTTCTTCTGTTTTTGGACCCACATCTATTAAGGTGAGTGCATCGCCTTTTAATAAATATGCATTAACATCACCTACAGCAAATGGCGTAGGAATAATAATTTTATGTATAGTCATATGTAAACTCCCTCTAAATGAATGATGATTCATTATAATTGTACATTTTTTTAACGAAGACGTCACTAAATACAAGTTGACTTTTATTTGGAAGAGCCATATAATTTCATTAATTCAGAAAATAAAAGCTAAGATGAAGAATAGTACATATATGATGGAGTCAAGAGAGTGAAATGACCTGCTGCAATTTTCACCTCCCGCTCATATATCGAACCTACTTCGGAGCTACTATGCAAACATAGTCGTGACCTTCACGATATGAAGGATAAGCTGTGCCGCATTGCGGCAAATCTAGGTGGTACCGCGGAGACATGCGTTTTCGTCCTTATTTATTAGGGACGGGAACGCTTTTTTTTATTTTATAAGGAGGAGTTTTTATGACGAAAATTGTATTTGTCGGTGCTGGATCAATGGCAGAGGCTATTATTAATGGACTAACGAAGGAAGAAAAAGTTGCTCCAGAATTTATACATGTAATGAATAAATCAGATGTAGATCAGCTTCAGTTATTAAAAAAAACATACAATGTACAAATTGTATGTGAAGAGAAAAAAGCCCTTACAGATGCTAATATAATTTTTTTAGCAATGAAACCAAAAGATGCAAAAGTTGCGTTTACTGAAATAGCTCCTTTTATTAATAAAAATGCAACAATTATTTCAGTTATAGCTGGAGTAACCATCCAAACTATTACAAATTATTTAGGGAGACGTCCGATTGCACGTGTAATGCCAAATACATCTGCAGCTGTTGGCTTGAGTGCAACCGCCATATGTTGGAATGACTTAGTTACCGAGGAAGAAAAAATATCCATCATACATTTATTAGAATCTATAGGAACAGTAAAAGCTGTAGAGGAAGAGGATTTACATGTAGTTACCGCACTATCAGGTAGTGGTCCTGCCTACTTTTACTACTTTGCTGAACAATTTGAAGCTGCAGCAATAAAGCATGGTATGGATAAATCGGACGCGCGTCATTTATTTGTTCAAACGATGGAAGGTGCTGCTCAAATGCTTAAAACTGGTAACGCAGAACCTTTAGAATTACGGCGAAGAGTAACTAGCCCAGGCGGAACTACTGAAGCTGGTTTAGAACAATTGATACAGCATAATGTAAAAGATGCTATTTTTGCTTGTATCGATGCAGCTCAAAATAAATCCAGAGTGCTTGGTAAACAATATGAATAAGATGAAGAAAGATTCCGATTGATTATTATAATCACTCGGAATCTTTTATTTTTATTAAGGTACCATTTTGCCATTCATATTCAGAAAAATCATCTGCTATAAATACTGGAAAAGAAAAATGATCAACCTGTGCTAACATTTCTTTTATATCTGATGGCATAAATCGCGCACTAATATGATTGATGATTAAATGCTTAGCATTCGCTTCCTTACATACATTTGCAGCATCCAAGATAGTTGAGTGACCATATTCCCTTGCAAGATTAGCCGTTTCATGATCAAACGTTCCTTCATGAATGATAATATCAGAACCATTACTTAGCAAAATAGAATTATCACAAAACCTTGTATCCCCCAAAACAGTTACCTGAAAACCATTCTTTGGTGTACCTGTCACTTCTGCACTCTTCACTATTCGACCATCTTCAAGTTCAATATCTAATCCTGCTTTTAATAACTTTAATAATGGTCCTCTTGGTACACGAAGCGCATCCGTTTTACTGATAAGCAGCTCGGGTGGTAGAGGCTTTTGCGTAATTTTATAACCGAAGCATGGAATGACATGTTCTAGTAATTTTGCTTCCACAATGAATTGCTCGTCCTCAAATACAATCCCTTCCTCTATCTCTATTATCGTTAGTGGATATTTGATATATGTTTTGGAAGTGGTGAGTGTCAACTCTATCCATGCTTTGATACCTGATGGACCATAAATAGTGAGTTCCTCTTCTCCACCAAGGAAAGATCGAGACCCTAGCAACCCTGGGAGTCCATAAATATGGTCACCATGCAAGTGAGTAATAAAGAGTTTCTCTAGTTTTCTCGGTTTAAGAGTAGTTCGTAGAATTTGATGTTGAGTCGCTTCCCCACAATCAAACATCCAAAAAGTTCCTCTTTCTTCTAATAGTTTTAAAACAGTTGATGTTGTGTTGCGTTGTTTAGAGGGCATTCCTGCACCTGTTCCTAAAAATAATAATTTCATCTATCTCCACCTCAACTTCTATTCCATTCATCATAATGTTTGAATAAAATAACTGCAAACTTTTCCAGCTTTATTAAGTTTTCGTTACATTAAGCTATATCCATAACTTTTTAATCTTATTTCTGTATACTGTTTATTATTATACATATACAAATTATTCGAAAATTTGTACAAGCGACTTAGGAAAAATGAGAATAAGCTTCATTATTACTATTGTTAATGCATGTATTTTTTATTTCAGCTAACAATAAATAGACACCTAGAAGGAGCGAACCACCCTTATGAATTTAGATTTATTGTTAAAACCATTAGGTATTACAGTAAGCGACAAGGATCAATCTTTAGTAATTAATGGATTGTCTTTTGATTCTTCCAAGATCGATAAAAATTTCATATTTATAGCAATTGCTGGCACGAATACGGATGGTCACCTATTTATAAATGATGCTATTAAAAACGGCGCGGCTGCAATAATAGGGGAAAAAGATATACAAGATTTAGCTGTACCATACTTTAAAGTCCCTAATGCAAGGAAAGCGTTAGCAGTTTTAGCTAGTACTTTTCACCATAATCCAACTCAAAATAAAATAATGATCGGCATAACTGGTACAAATGGAAAGACAACGACCTCTTATATGCTCAAGCATATTCTTGAATCACATGGTATATCCTGTGCGTTGTTTGGAAGTGTATCAACTGTAATAAATGGATTTGAAAACACGTCTACTCATACGACTTTAGATCCTTTAACTTTTCACCAACTATTATCCTTTAGCCATGATGAGGTTGTGATTATGGAAGTGTCATCCCATGGCTTAACACAATACAGAGTTGAAGGCATTGAATTTGACTATTGTATTTTTACAAACTTAGAACCTGAACACCTTGATTATCACCAAAACATGGAGTCTTACTATTTAGCAAAACAATCCCTATTTGATCATTTAAAATTAAATGGTGTCGCTATCGTAAATTCTGTTACTGAATGGGGCGAAAGATTAAGTTCCTATGTTTCATCTAAAAACAAAAACGTACTAAAAGTTAATGGTAAAGACTCTGCTTTTTTTATTTCTGGAGAAGAGCTATTAACAACTTCAAATTCGGAGACAATATCCTACCCTCTTACAACATGTATGAGAGGTCAGCATAATGTTGAAAATGCCTCTTTAGCTTTTTTAACTTCTATTTCATTAGGTCTTGAACCTTCCTCTATTGTCGAAGCGCTTACTAATTTTGAAGGTGTCCCTGGAAGATTTCAGTTATTCTCTCACCCTTCAGGTGCTAATTTTGTAATAGACTACGCACATACAAGCAATGCTTTTTATCATATTCTGGATACTGTTCATTCTTATAAGCCTCGAAAAATTATACATGTATTTGGATTCAGAGGTAATCGAGATGTCCAGAAGAGAAAAAATATGATTGACATTTCAACAAGCAATTGTGATGTAAGTATACTTACATTCGATGATCTAAATGGTTTAACTCCTGACCAAATGATAAATGAACTAACTCAACTCAATTTACAGAATAAATGCATCGTAATCCCTGATCGTACATTAGCTATTCAACATGCATGGGAACTAGCACATGACCAGGATTGGGTAGTGATTACAGGGAAAGGCATAGAAGATTACCAACAAACGTTCTCTTTACCAACTAAGTCTGATATGGACACATTACATTTTCTAAATCACTCTTTATCCTTCCAAAAGGAGCATTTATAGAATGCTCCTTTACAATTTATGATCATCTAAAAAGTCTTTGCTAAAGCTTGTTTTCGATTCCAAAGAAGGATTCTTTTTCAATTTAATTCCTCTCTTGATCGTGTCTTTTCCGAACTTTTCCTGTAGCTGTTCAACTAGCTTCAAAATTGGTTCTTCTTTAGCATGTTCTTCAAAGTTGAAAATCGATAATTGTTCTACATAATCACCTTTATCATGTACATTATTCACTGTCACACCTAAAAGTCGTATAGCCTCTCCATTCCAAGTAGAGTGAAATAAGGACTTTGCTAACTGATATATCTCACGTTCTTCGAATAGACGGTTCTGAACAGTTTTGCTTCTCGTCTTATTTTTCCAATCAGCATCGCGAATATGAATGTTAATAGACTGTCCAGCAAGATTTTTAGCCTCTAGACGGGAAGCCACTTTTTTGGAGAGTTTCAAAATTACCTTGTTTAGCTCGTCCGGATTGGTTTCATCGTAAGGTAGGGTAGTGGAATTGCCAACGCTTTTTGTATCAAAAACGGAAGTTGGATCTACATCGCGATTATCTACACCATTTGCTCTTTCCAATAGGCGCAAACCGACTTTACCTAATCTTTCTTTAATAACTCCAGTTTCGATAGACGCCAAATCACCAATGGTTTTAATGCCTAACTCTGCAAGTTTGTTTGACGTGCTTTCACCTACCCCATGCATTTCAATAACAGGTAGAGGCCATAGCTTTTCAGCAACTTCTCGTTTACGCAGAACGGTAATACCCATTGGCTTTTTCATATTAGAAGCAGTTTTAGCTAGAAATTTATTGGGAGCTATTCCGATTGAGCTAGGTAAATCCAATTCACTTACCAATCTATTTTGAATGGATTCTGCTAAACTTACTGCGTTTCCTGAAAGATTCAAATCACTTACATCCATATACCCTTCATCAATCGATACAGGTTCCACAAGAGGTGTATATGAACGTAATATATCAAACATAGCTTTAGAAGCAATACGATATCTTTCAAAGTTGGGAGGAAGTAAAATAATCTCCGGGCATTTACGTTTCGCTTCCCAAACGGACATCGTCGTGTAAACACCTTTAGCCCTTGCCTCATAAGAACAAGTTACAAGGATGCCTCTGCGTTCCTTTGGGTTTCCAGCAATTGCGATTGCTTTTCCTTTTAATGAGGGATCATACGCCTGTTCAACAGAAGCATAGAAACTATTCATATCTATATGAAAAATTATTCTATTTTTTCTCTTCAACTAAATACCCCCTTTAAGGAAAAAAAGGCAGCTATAATTAGCTACCTCAGACTGTAGACAAACTCGAATTTATATAGGATAGATCAGATTTTCCGAAGCTTTCTGCTCGCTTTTCGCTGGAGAGCGCGATCCGCTTTGTCGCTCTACGCTGAGGGCACTGAAAGAGTCCTCTATGAGATTTCATAACAGTATGTTGGACCCGTTAATTTCCGTTCCAGGCGGACGCTTTCCGCCGGCATGGCTTCAGCCGCTTCCCTCGCTACGCTCTGTCCAGGGTCTTCAGCTCATGCTATTCCGGCTGGAGTCACCGCCTTCCACTCCAATCAACTATTTTCCGCTTTTGAATTAGAAAACCATTATGTCATTAATAGAGAAGTTTTAATCAATAAAATCTATTCAAATAGTATTTATAGAAAATCGTTGAAAAAGGCGATACTCCTGCGGGAATAGCGTTAGCCGAAGACCCCGCAGCGTAGCGAGGAGGCTAAGGCAACGCCCGCGGAAAGGGAGCCGTTTCAACGATTTTCTTATTTGTCGGACGATTTTATTTAGTGTAAAGTCAAATTCTATAGACTTTTCAGTGCCTTCGCTATGCTCCTGAAGGGTATCGTCTGTCTCGCTTTTCCCGCAGGAGTCGAGCGGAGGCTTTCTCCAAACTTATAGACAAAAATCAAAACTTCAATCTGAAGTAGCTATAATAAGCTACCTACTTCCTCTTTTTTTGCTAATTCTAAATAGGACTGAATATCTTTGATCCCGTCTAATGTTCGAACTAAAATGGATGGTTCAACAATTGTAATCATTCGATTTTCTAAATTTGCAACACCAGTAAAGTACTGTGTTTTTGTATAGTTTACTAAACCAATTTGCTTAATATCTACTGATGGAATATCTAGTATTTCTTTGGCTTCCTTCACTAGAAGTCCAATGGACATATCTTGTGTATACATCGTTATAACTCGTGAAGATTCAAAATCTGCACCATTACGATTATATAAAATTTGCTCAAAATCGATAATTGGCACAAGTTCGCCTCGGATTTTCATTAATCCAATTAAATAATTTGGTAAATGTGGTATTGGATTAATATGCTCTAATTTTTCAATAGAAATAACATGTTCAATAGGTACAGCATAATCTTCATTCCCACATTGAAAGACAACTACTTTCTCACTACTCAATAATAGACACCTCCTGTAAGAATTATTCTGCAGCTACTCTTACAATTTCGACAAGTAAATCTGCAAGCTTTTCTAGCTCTTCTACTGGCATACGCTCGTTAGTTGTATGAATTTCTTCATAACCAACCGACAGTATAACCGTTGGAATACCAAAACCAGCAATTACATTAGCGTCACTACCTCCGCCACTTCTCTTAATATCGGCAGTTCTTCCTATTCTTTCAACTGCTCGTTTCGCAACTTGAACTACATGATGATCTTCCTCAAAGTGGAATCCAGGATACATTAACTGGGTTTCAGTTTCAGCCGAACCACCGTTATTAGCTGCAATCTCAGCAAAAATTTGAACCATATGTGCTACTTGATCATCAAGTTTTTCTTTGTTGATGGAACGTGCCTCGGATAAAATGTGAACTTCATCACAAACGATATTAGTAGCTTGTCCACCTTCAAAACGCCCAATGTTAGCAGTAGTTTCTTCATCAATGCGACCTAGCTTCATTGCTGAAATTGCCTTGGAAGCTAGTGTGATTGCTGATATTCCTTTTTCTGGAGCTACTCCTGCATGTGCAGTTCTACCCTTTATAGTCGTCCAAAGTTTCGATTGGAACGGTGCTGCTGTTACGATACCACCGACAGTTCCATCGCTATCAATTGCATAGCCATATTTGGCTGTTATCATGGATGGATCCAATTCTTTTGCACCAACTAAACCGCTTTCTTCTCCAGCAGTAATAACTACTTGAATATCTCCGTGTGCGATGTTTTCCTCTTTTAATCGTTTGATTGCTTCAAATAGAGCAGCGATTCCTGCTTTGTCATCAGCCCCTAAAATCGTAGTTCCATCTGAATAGATATAGCCATCTTCTTTTAAAACTGGTTGAATTCCTTTACCAGGTACAACTGTATCCATATGAACGGTGAAATATATACTATCTACTTCTGATTTTTGACCTTTTAAAGTTGCTATTAAATTTCCTGCACCATGTCCATTTCTAGTGTGGGCATCGTCTTGAACAACGGAAAATCCAAGTTTCTCTAATTTATCAATTAAAACAGGTGCTATAACTTCTTCGTGTTTTGTTTCTGAGTCAATTTTAACTAGTTCAAAAAATTCTTCTATTAAACGATTCATCTTGTATTTAGACTCCTTTATAATGGTATATTTCCATGCTTTTTCTTCGGTCTAGTTTCTTTTTTATTTCGCATCATTTCTAATGCTTGAATAAGTTTAATACGAGTTTCACGAGGATCAATTACATCATCTACCATTCCCATCGATGCCGCAACATATGGATTCGCAAATTTGGAACGATATTCCTCTATTTTCTCTGCACGAACTTGTTCTGGATCTTTGCTATTTGCAATTTCCCTAGCGAAAATAATATTTGCTGCTCCCTGTGGCCCCATAACTGCAATTTCAGCATTTGGCCACGCATACACTACATCTGCACCAATTGATTTGGAGTTTAACGCAACATAAGCACCACCATAAGCTTTACGTAGAATAACTGTCATTTTCGGGACAGTTGCTTCTGAATAAGCAAAGAGTATTTTAGCACCGTGACGTATTATCCCACCATGCTCTTGTTTAATGCCTGGGAAAAACCCTGTCACATCTTCGAAGGTAATAATAGGAATATTAAATGCATCACAGAAACGAATAAAGCGTGCTGCTTTATCAGATGAATCTATATCCAGACCACCAGCCATTACTTTTGGTTGGTTACAAACAAGACCAACTACTTCCCCTTTAATACGAGCTAAACCGACTACGATATTTTTAGCAAATTCTTTTTGAACCTCTAAAAAAGAGTCAGTATCTACTACTTGCTCAATCACTTTTCGAATATCATATGGACGAATTGCTTCAAATGGGACGATATCAGCTAAATCAGGTCTGTCATCATTTTCACTAGTTACTTCCACTATTGCTGGTTTCTCTTCAAAATTTTGCGGTAAATAACTTAGAAGTAAACGGACACTTTCTAATACTTCTTCTTCCGTTTTCCCACGGAAATGCGCATTACCACTAATTGTATTATGTACTTTAGAACCTCCAAGATTTTCTGCTGAAATCTTTTCACCGGTAACCGTTTCAATCACTTTTGGCCCTGTAATAAACATTTGACTTGTTTCATCCGTCATGAAAACAAAGTCTGTAATTGCTGGAGAGTAAACTGCTCCACCTGCACATGGGCCAAGAATAACGGAAATTTGAGGGATTACACCAGAATAAATAGCATTCCTATAAAAGATTTGTCCATATCCATCTAAGGAAACAACACCTTCTTGAATACGAGCTCCACCTGAATCGTTTAGACCAATAAACGGCGCACCATTTTTTGCAGCTAAATCCATTACATTCGCAATTTTTAATGCATGCATTTCTCCGAGTGCCCCACCAAAAACAGTAAAGTCTTGGGAGAATAAATAAACTGGTCGACCATTAACTTTTCCATAGCCAGTAACTACCCCATCACCTGGGCCTTCCAGCTTGTCCATACCAAAATCAACCGTTCTGTGTTGTATAAAAGGATTTAACTCCACAAAAGAATCTTTATCAACGAGTAAGTCTATTCGTTCTCTTGCAGTGAGTTTCCCTTTTTCGTGTTGCTTTTTAATGCGAGCGTCTCCGCCACCTAATTCAATTTTTCGTTTGCGATCATATAAATCATTAATTTTATCATAAATATCCATATCTTTATTTCGCTCCCCCTGTTTTATCACATAATTCATATAAAACGCCACTTGAAGCTTTCGGATGTATAAAAGCTACTTGTGCCCCATGAGCACCGGCTTTAGGTGTTTCTTGAATGAGCCTTACCCCTTTTTCTTTTAGCTCATTTAAACGTTCTTGAATATTGGATACACCGAAAGCAATGTGATGTATTCCTTCTCCTTTTTTCTCAATAAAGGAATGAATTGTGCTTGTTTCATCTATTGGTTGAAGTAATTCTAGATTTACATTACCACTATCAATGAAAGCAACACGAACCTTTTCAGTAGGAACTTCTTCAATATGTAATAGTTTTAACCCCAGTGTTTCTGTATAATATGATAGAGTTGCTTCTATACTCTTAACAGCAATACCAATATGATCTACTTTTTCCATTGTCTCACACCCCATATTTTGACTATATAATCTATTGTACATATTTCAATAAGAAAAGCGCAAGCGCATATGTTGCCCCGACAAGCAACGTTCTTCTGCTACGAGCTTTGCACAGGAACAAATGGTGAATGGTGAGGAGGCAGCTTATCAACCACCATTGCCTATTAAGATTTTACCTCGAGGGGCAATGTGCTGAAAACTGGACATTTACTAAATAGAAAAGTTTTGCCTTCTCGTCGGTAAATTAAACGCTACCTCTTGTGATTTTTTTCGAATTTGTTAAAATATAAGTAATTGTAAAAGGAGAGAAGTTCATGCGTAATCAAACATTTCGTAAAATCGTAATCTATTTAATGATCTTTGCAATGGTCGCTTCATCACTACTTTTTGGATTAAGTTTTATCTTATAATGTTCATAAAAAAGAGCGGAGGCAATCAATTGCTCCGCTCTTTTTTATGACATTATTAAATTTCTTCGCAGTGCTCTTCAAACAATGCTTGAATATGAGTGATAACTGACATTGGATCATGTCCTTCTATTTCATGGCGACCTACTTCAGCTACTGCCTGACCATCTTTTAATAAAACAAACGATGGAGAAGATGGTAAATGATCTTCACCAAATAGATTGCGGGCTTGTTGAGTTGCTAATTTATCTTGTCCTGCAAAAACTGTTACTAAATGATCAGGTCTTTTATCGTAATGAATTGCGTTTGCTGCTGCAGGACGAGCGATACCTCCAGCACATCCACAAACCGAATTCACCATAACTAGTGTTGTTCCTGGGCGCGCAAAAGCAGAATCAACTTCTTCTGGAGAAGTTAGTTGTTCATATCCGCTAGCTTCCATTTCTCCACGAGCCTGCTGAACCATATCATTCATTAATAAATTAAAATCCATCATATTCATATCAAAACACTCCTTTTCAATTAATTTTATATTAGCAGATTATTGCTTAGAATTCGAGGAAAATAACTCTTCAACTGCTTGCGAAACTGTTACTTGCCCATCCCTTACTAAACCTTCTAATTTAGCCATATTTTGTTTTTTATCGGTAGAAGAAAAAAAGTCATCATATAATCGATCCACAATCATTGTTTTAAACCAAGCGACTGTTTGTTCTTTTCTACGATTTTGCCAAACATTATTCGAAAGCATTTCTTTCTTAAACGTTTGGATGGTTTCCCAAACTGTTTCTAAGCCTGTTTTGTACAACGAAGAGACTGCTAAAGCTGGTGTAGTCCAGTTAGGTGTAGCTGGTGCTAAAAAATGCAGGATTTGTTTATATTCCGCAACAGTCTTTTTAGCTAGTTTTTCATTTGACCCATCTGCCTTATTTACTACAATGGCATCAGCCAGCTCCATTATTCCTTTTTTCATCCCTTGCAACTCATCACCAGCACCAGTTAATGCAAGTAGTAAAAAGAAATCTACCATCCCTCGAACGATTGTCTCGCTTTGACCAACACCTACTGTTTCTACTAAAATTACATCGTATCCTGCAGCCTCGCATATTAACATCGTTTCTCTAGATTTCTTATGAACCCCTCCCAATGTACCAGCAGATGGAGAAGGACGAATAAAGGCATTTGGATGTTTTGCAAGCTCTTCCATTCTAGTTTTATCTCCCAGTATACTACCTCCTGTCAAAGAGGAACTTGGATCAATAGCTAGCACGGCGACTTTATATCCTTGGTCACATAGCATTTTTCCAAAAGCTTCGATAAATGTACTCTTCCCTGCACCAGGCACACCTGTAATACCTATACGAATCGTATTTCCCGTATATGGGAGTAGTTCTTTCAAAAGCTGTTGTCCTATTGTTTGTTGGTCAGCCACAGTGCTTTCAATGAGAGTAATCGTTTTTGCTAAATGTAATCTGGAGCCATTTAGAACTTCTTGAACATATTCTGCTTGATCTATGACAAATGGTTTCTTCTTTGAAAATTTTTTTACAGAAGCTTTTCCCATTCCATCGTGCTGTGACTTTATACCACCCATCACATGCATTGCCGATTGGTTTGTCTTATCCGTTTCAGCCATTAGCCCTCCACTTCCTCATAACCCAATCTTTTATAGATTTCTTCAATTACTTTTTGAGCAGCAACTGGAATGACAGTACCTGGTCCAAAAATAGCTGAAGCTCCGTTTTCACGTAAGAATGCATAGTCCTGTGCAGGTATTACGCCTCCTACTACGATCAATATATCTTCCCGACCAAGCTTAGCAAGTTCCTCTTTCAAAGCAGGAACTAACGTCATATGGCCAGCTGCCAATGAGCTAACGCCAACTACATGGACATCATTTTCAACTGCTTGTTGCGCAGTTTCAGCTGGAGTTTGAAATAAAGGACTAATATCTACATCAAATCCTAAATCTGCAAATGCAGTAGCTATAACTTTTGCACCTCGGTCATGTCCATCTTGACCCATTTTTGCGATTAAAATTCGAGGTCGTCTTCCTTCATTTTCTCGGAAATCCTCAGCCATTTGTTTAACAGCTTCAATTTCCTCGGCATCATTAAAGTTTGCACTATATACACCACTCACGGAACGGATCACCGCCTTATGTCTTCCTGCTACAACTTCTATGGCATCTGAAATTTCTCCAATTGTTGCACGATATCTAGCAGCAATTACCGCGGCAGATAGCAAGTTATCGTTTCCAGTTCGAGCAGCTTCGGTTAATGCCAAAAGTGCCTCTTTTACAGCATTTTCGTCACGTTTTTCTTTTAACTGAGCAAGTCGTTCCATTTGCTTTTGGCGTACGACTGTATTATCAATGTTTAATATGTCGATTGCATCTTCTTGTTCTAATCTATATTTGTTTACGCCAATAATTATTTCTTTGGAAGAATCTATTTGTGCTTGTTTTTTTGCTGCTGCTTCTTCTATTTTCATTTTAGGGAGGCCAGTTTCAATAGCTTTTGCCATTCCACCAAGCTCTTCTATTTCTTCAATTAGTGCCCAAGCTTTTTCCATCAGTTCATTTGTCAATTTTTCCACATAGTAAGAACCGCCCCAAGGGTCTATTACTTTGGTCATATTCGTTTCTTCTTGTAAGAATAGCTGAGTATTGCGCGCTATCCGTGCTGAGAAATCAGTTGGAAGTGCAATCGCTTCATCTAATGCGTTCGTGTGTAGGGACTGTGTATGTCCCATTGCTGCAGCATTTGCTTCTACTAATGTTCTTGTTACATTATTAAATGGATCTTGTTCAGTTAAACTCCATCCAGAAGTCTGAGAATGTGTCCGTAATGCTAAAGATTTCGGGTTTTTCGGATCAAAACTCGACATCATTTGTGCCCAAATTCTACGTGCTGCACGCATTTTAGCCACTTCCATAAAATAATTCATTCCAATAGCCCAAAAGAATGAGAGTCTAGGTGCGAAAGCATCAATGTCTATTCCTGCATTCAGGCCCGTTCTTACATACTCCAAACCATCAGCTAAAGTATAGGCAAGTTCAATATCCGCAGTAGCTCCCGCCTCTTGCATATGATAACCAGAAATAGAAATGGAATTGAACTTTGGCATGTTTTTAGCAGTGTAAGAAAAGATATCTGCAATTATTTTCATCGACATTTCAGGTGTATAAATGTATGTGTTACGAACCATATATTCTTTTAAAATGTCATTTTGAATTGTGCCTGCAAGTTGCTCTGGTGTTACCCCTTGCTCCTCTGCTGTTACGATATAAAAAGCTAATATTGGCAGTACTGCACCATTCATTGTCATAGAAACAGACATCTGATCAAGCGGAATTCCGTCAAACAATATCTTCATATCTTCTACTGAATCTATAGCAACCCCAGCTTTCCCAACGTCACCTGTTACTCGTTCATGGTCAGAATCATAACCGCGATGCGTAGCCAAATCAAATGCAACTGATAATCCTTTTTGCCCCATTGCCAAGTTACGTCTATAAAAAGCGTTACTTTCTTCTGCTGTAGAAAACCCTGCATATTGGCGTACTGTCCATGGTTTCGCTACATACATCGTTGGATAAGGTCCACGTGTATTCGGAGCTATCCCCGGAAGATCTTGAATGTGCACTAAGTTTTCTATATCTGATTCATTATAAGTTTGTTTTAATTCAATACCTTCGTTCGTCAAAAAGGATATTGATTCATTTTTAAATTGCTTCGTTGTTCTTTCTAGAACTTTTACGATGTTCACATCTGAGTATTTAGGCATTTTCATGTGAAACCTCCTGTTTAGCAAGTGCTAACAATTCATTACCTTTTTCCAGTAGTGATTGTCCAGCATAAATTCTTCCGAAGAGTCCTGCTTCTAACCAATCTTCATATTCTTCAAATTTTCCTGCAACATCGATAGGAACAGATAACTTCTCGTTTAATAATGCTGGAACTAGACCAGTAGTTTGCTCATCGTTTCCTACAAATACAACATAATCTATGTTCTGTTCATCAATCCACTGTTGCAAATCGAATGGTTTTAAGTTTTCCGGTGCTATCAAAGGTGAAATGCCAATCGCTATTAAAAATCCACTTACAAAATCCATTCGAGCTTTGTATTCCTTGAGGATTCCGTATGGGATAATTGCTGTTTTCAAACTGTTTTGAAGGAAAGCTTTTCTCAATAATTCGAAAGGCTCTGCTAGGCGTAAATAATCCGTATGTTTAATTGGATTTTCCAATGAATCATCTGGATTAGCATACACGTTTGTTCCAATGAGAGATTTTTTGCGAGTAGATAAGTTTTCTATTTGCTGATTCCATTTAGCCTCCGCTCTTTCTTTTAACTTTTGATTTCTTTCATTTAATGTATCTTCAGACATTAGCTCTAAGAAATATGCCCAGCTTTTTTCTACTAGTTCATGCGTAAGCTTTTCTATATAGTAAGAGCCTCCTGAAGCATCTAATACTCGATTAATGTGAGTCTCTTCTTTTAGAACTAATTGCATATTACGCGCAATACGTTTTGACGTTGATTTTGCACCAGTCAAATAATCATGTGGATAAGTGGTAATACTGTCTGAACCTCCAAGAACTGCAGAAAGTGCACTATTCCCTACCCGAAGAATGTTCACATTAGAATCTAATGCAGAAAATGAACGTAGAGAAGTTTCGGTATGAACAGGAATTGAAGCAATATCAAAACTGCCATGTGCTTCTCCAAAGGCTTTCCAAAGAATACGAAATGCACGAAGTTTTGCAATTTCCATAAAGAAATTTGTATCCACAGAAAATTGGACAAAAGCTTTTTCGCTAAGTTTATCTATGTCTATTGAGGTTACAAATGTATCTGCTTGTAATAGAACACTCGCAAGCTCACTTATAGCATCTCCACCTTGTTTGTGAACAGTAGAGGCATCCAAAAAATAAGTTCGAGCATTTGGAAAATCTTTTTCTTTTCCATCTGCGCCTTTAATCATTCCATTTAAATCAGTAAAGTTATGTAAAAAAGATGGATTGCTCGTAACATCGAGTAAAACAGTATGTTCCTTAAACAAGAGCTTTAGTTCCTCTAGTTCTGAACCTTCCCAACTATGTTGAGTATCTACTGTATAAAAAATCATTTCATTACCCTTTGAGATCGATTCTTTCAGGTCCTCTAGTATCTCCTTACTCGTATTACCTGTAACTCCTTGTGCAATCAACCAGTCAGAGGAACTCTTTGAATCTCTTATTATAGAAGTTTGATTTGAAGGAATATTAGTTAAATCAGCTAAAGTATAAAGCGGTTTCAAAATGATATCTTCCAACGTTTTAGTTGATAAAGATTCAAATGGTTTATTTTTTAATGTTTTAATTGCTGCTTGTTCCCAATCCGTAATTGTAGCAGGATTAAATGTAGTTTCTTTCATTTTTTGTATTGTCATATAATCGCTTACGCTTCCCCCTTTGCAATCTAAACATTGCTATATATATTTTAACTGACTGCCAGGGCATTATAAAGAAGAACTTCCTTAGTGATCACAAAACAGCTCTTCTCTATAGAAGAGCTGAAGTAAATCACTCGATTGTTCCTGTACTTTTTAATGCGACATCAACAGTAACATCAAAAGGTAATGTGGGATAAGCCTCTTCCCACTTTTTAAATGTATCTTTATGGTTTAGCTGCATTGTTCTATACCTCAGTCCAAATCCAAAAGGATCTAGGTTTTCCTTTTGAAGAGTAGTAAATAATTTCTCTAGTTCCTTTTTTATTTCTTTCGCAGCCAATTTATTATAGTTATCTAAATTTTTCAGAGATAAATTTTTATTTGACTGGCTTATTACACCGGACATTTTAACATTAATCTTAATAGAAGTAGGTTGTCCATTTTCCTTCATTATTTTATATTTCATCTTAGTGGAACGCATATTTAATACTAAATTTAACCCGTCAGTAGTTATTTTAAAACTATATCCAGATATACTGTTTGCAAGGGAATTGAAATCTCTTGTAAAGCTTGACGACAATTCTAATGGCTTTGTTTTTCTCTTTACTATTATTGATTTATTTACTATTAGTTGAGTACCTGTTTCGTTTGCTTCTACTACCGGCAAAATTGAATCAACACCTTTTCCAAAAAAATCCCTTCTAAATTCATAAAGATATGTTGAAACAATGTATGGACTTTCACTGCCAGTATTACCGAAAAATTTTATAAGTGGAGATGCAACCGGAGATTCCCCTTTTGGCTCTGTTCGAAGAATTTCTTCTGCAGTAGGTTTAGCTGCCGCTATCCAAGCGATGAATTGTATATCACCTCTTCTAACTAAATAGTCCATAAAATCCTTTAATTCCTCTTCTAAAAGTGACTCATTTATTAATATTATTTTTGCGTGGCCAAAATCTAAAACTTTATCAGTATGTGTTTCTAATATTCGAATCGCTTCTTCTAGATTTTCACCTTCGTGAACTAAATATTGATAGCTTGCTTCTTTTTCTTGTTTAATTTGAGAAACAGGAATAGCTAATTTTAGTGTGATTCTATATTTACCATTTTCTTTCTCGGAAGGGTCAATTCCAATCCCAGTTACAAATATTCGATTATCAATATCTTTAAAGCCGCAGCCTGAAAGAAAGATTGTAACGACAAATATTATTGCTAGAAATTTTATATGTACCATTAAGAATTTGACCTCCGTTTAGCAAAAAGCAAAATACTGATTAAAATGACATAAAAGATTGGTAAAGTATTATAAAAATAACTGGAGTATTTAAATAATTGATATTCATTTATTTGCCGCGTGGAAATGATTCCCATCACACCAAACAAAAAAACAAATAAATAGGATGTAAGGTTCTTGCTTTTCCATTTTAACTTTTTAAAATGAAATATACTCTCAAACAATTTAAGAGAAACATGCCAGTGTATCAATAGGCTGATAAATGCAACGCCTAAAAATACAATAACAAACACGAAAATCACTCGTTCAATTATTCCATATCTCAAACGTATAGAATCACTAGTAGATACCCAAGGAAAGTTAAGATTTTCGATTTGTTCGAAGCCATTAAAACCAATTGGAATGAAATACGTTGTAAATAAACTAAAAATACCTACCAAGCCTAAAAATATTACTTGTTTTATGCCAATTCTTTGGGTGATATTCATAAACTTGTTAAAAATTATTATATTCACAGCCCCTATAAAAACATATGTAGATGCTGAAAAAGCAGTATAACTTGGTTCTTTATTGATGTTCATGATAGCTACCTTTACAAAATCCCATTCTAACTGAGGATCTGCATACGCTTTTAATAACAAAATGAAAATGACAGGTAAAAATAAGACCAATACGAGCTCAGTTGTATAAAGAACGCTTTTTTCTTTCATTAACACACCAAAAGAGGCAATCAATATGAATGCAAGAGTGGTAATTGTGATTGAAGTTTCATATGACAAAAACGTATTGAACAAAAACACATAAGTAATAAGTGTTATGAGACCTGCTAAATACCAAGAAACAGCAAAATAAAATAATACTGGATAATAAACCCATTTGGAAGTGCTTTGCTTTAATATTTCAGGTAAAGTCATACTAGGAAAATAGCTAAACAAGTTAATTACTACAGTTGTTAGGATAACTCCAGCGATGACCGCAATAATCATGGAGATTATTACTCCATTTTTACTCTCACTCATTAAAATTTTAGGTACAGAGGCTATGATATTCGTAACCATTGTGACAATAATTAAGTAATAGAGATAGCGGCTCATCCTGTTGTTTTCACCTCTTTTTCCTTCTTCTCACTCTTCCAATTCATTTTTAAGTAAGGTTCTCCAAAACTTCTTTTGTTTGTCAAGAACATTAATATCCCAAGAGAGCCTAACATTAACCCTATAGTTCCAAAAAACGTTGTAAAAATAAGCAACATATATCTGCAGATTCTAATAGAAAAACTCATTTCACTAATTGGAATGACAAAGCTCGTAATAGCAACAGCAGAGACAATAATAATCATTATGTTAGAGGTTAATGCAGCTTCTGTAGCAGCAGTACCTAAGATTAATCCACCAACCGTTGTAGCAGTTGCACTAATAGCTTTAGGCAACCGTATACTTGCCTCAACAAGAAACTCCATAAATATAAGCATTAATAATACCTCAATAAAAGACGGATAAGGTATCCCAATTCTACTCCCTGCAACTGTCAGTGCTAATTCGGTCCTCAAAATGTCAGGAGTATAAGACGTCACTGCTACATACATGGCAGGCAAAATCAGGCAAGCAATCAAACCAATATATCGGAGAATAGAAGTAAACGTAGTTATCCAAAAAGTATGATAATTATCTTCCATGGAAAGCATAAAATCGAAAAATACTACTGGTGCTATTAAAGCGTGAGGACTCCCATTTACCATAAGAACAACTTTACCCGCAGCAAGATTATAGGATATCCGATCAGGCCGCTCCGTTAAAATGAGTGTTGGAAAAAGGGAAATCTTTGAACCATTTAGGTGTAGCTGTAAATCTCCAGCGGATTGAATAAGAGATACATCTATGCCTTTTAATCTTTTTTGAATATTTTGTAGGACAGATTGATTTACTGTCTTTTCATCATAAATAATTGCTACCGGTTGATGAGATTTATCCTTTAATTGATGTAATTCAAACTTTAAGGAAGGCTCGTGATAACGATGTCTGATAATGTTCAGATTCGTTTCTATATCTTCACTTAGAGCTAATTGTGGACCATAAACCGTTGGCTCCATTAATGTTTGTTGTACAACATTCGAATTAACAAATTTAATATCTAAAAGATAAAAATTATCTTCAATTGCAACTAAAACATGTCCTTTCGTTATTTCAATCATTAGTTCTTCCCCTGATTTCATTTCAATTAAGTCAGGTAGAGATTTAATATACGAATTATAATTTGTACATGATTTAATCTCAAAAAAAGGTTTGATTATCATTTCATGTAATTTAACGCCATTGACTACTGTTTTTAAATAGAAAATGTATACTATATTTCCTTCCATTTGCAAAGGTATTAACATAATATCAATGGAAGGACTAAACTTATCTGATAACTGCTTCATTAACTCTGGAGGATTCGTTTTCTCATTTGTATTCAATTTATACACCTCAATTAATGAGAATCTGTAATACGTATAGGATATCCGAAAGAACAAAATCCTATCCAAGTTATTAAATTTATTAAAGCAATAAATAGTAAGAAATCGTCGATTTCCGTTTCAGGCCCTACGCTTTCCACGGGCACGGCCTCAGCCTTCTCCCTCACTACGCTCAGTCCGGGTGCTTCGGCTCGTGCTGTTCCCGTAGGAGTCTTCGCGCCTTCCACTCCAATCGACAAGTGTTGACTAATTTAAAAAGTGTTGAGTTTCTAAATCTTCTAAGACGTTGAGGTGTTGAATATCATTCTGACTAAAAACCAAATTAATGAACGTGAACAACTTGAAAAACGAAGCTGATTCAACGACACATTTAGGAAGGGTATGTGGAGGAAGCGGAACATCTACGTATTATGTGGAAGTAAAAGAGATATATGCTAAACGCAAAGAAACAATTGAACGCGTCTTTGCTGATGTGAAAGAAAAGCATGGTATGCGTTGGACAACCTTTCGGTCCCTTAAAAAATTGTCTATGCAAGCGATACTTACTTCTTTTGTGCGATGAATTTGAAAAAGCTCACCACTTGGACATGGAAGCTTCCTAATGCGAGTTGAAAACGTCTCGTAGAGATGACTCACACATAAAATTCAGGGGAAATTTGAACTTAAACCTTTAAAATTGACAAAGTACCCCGAAAGAACTCTCGGGGTACTTTTTATACAGTCTGAACCCACTTCGATTAAAATGGGTTAGTAATATATAGTTCTCAACAAATCTAATTTAAGTTTTTCTCATAAATAATCCTGCGTATACTAACAGAGTTCCAAACATAATTAAAATGCCAATATATACAGACATCATGGTAGGTATTAAAAACGCCCCTATGATTATTGTGGAACGGGCAATCAAATCTGCACCGCTAAAAGAAAAGTTCGTGAACGCAGAATAAGAACCTCTTTTGTCTGATGGAATCATATTCGCTTGTTCAGCGTTTCTAACTGGAGAATAGATTAATTCTCCCATAGTTGCTATCAAATTAAACAAGATTAGCACATAAAAAGTATTAGCTGAAGTAACTGTTACATAACCGATACCATATATGATCAAGCCAATCAATAAAACGTTTTTATTACTAAATTTATCCGTTAGTTTATTGATCAGAAACGTAAAACATACGACAAGAAGCATATTCTCAATATTAAGTATGCTTAACATTCGAACACCAGCAATCTCAAAGTTTCCTATATGTACAGTTTCAAATGTCTCTGCTAATCGAACACCTATATAACTGTTTAACGAAAACTCCGCTGCAAAAATGAACATGGATCCTAAAACTACTTTCACAAAGGGTCTGTCTTGAAAAGCAACTTTGTAGTTTTGAATTAAATCCAAAAACACATTTTGATGCTGCTTTTCTCTTCTAATGGTATGTTCATCAATTAACCAAATTTGATAAGCAATTGGTAATATCGTGGAAGTAATCGTTAGCAATACAAATAATTCTATTTGATGATGCAAATATAACAAACCGCCTAATGCAGCACCTATAGCCATTGATAAATTTACGAGCCAGTAATCGAGTGCATACACCTCTTTTCTATTTTCAGAAGTGGTCGAATCGATAATTATCGCGTGCATCGCTGGACGTCCAAGGCTACTTGTCACTATGTATAATGTGTAAGCAAAGGCAAAAATCGAAATGATGTTGTCTCTAGGATATAAACTAATTGTCATCAACAAAAAAAGGAATGCACTAATAGATGAAGTTAGTACTAATACTCTTTTTCGTGGAAAACGATCCGAAATATAGCCCCCGATAAGATTCACAAAAAAACTAATGATTACAGTAAAAACAAGAAAAAGTCCTGCCCATACCTTATTCATTTCTTGTGCAAAAAATAGTGCCATAAAAGGCATTACTGCGGAGGATACCGCGCGATTAAAAAATGAAGTAATGAGACGAACCTTAATATTTTGCGGATAGTTCTTCCAACCCATGTTGTTCCCCTCCTCTGTCTTTAGTATATTAAACTAGACTAAGAAAAATAAAAACGGACAAATAATTAATCTATGTCCACTTTAATAGGAGGATAGAATGGATAAGAATTTATTGAAGCTTTGGCATTCAGTGTCTTCAGGACCAATAAAACAAGAAGAATTAGCAGATGTCCTCCAATTAAGCACAAAACAAACCACACGTAATATACAGAAATGGTCTAAAGAAGGCTGGCTCACTTATACTTCTGGACGTGGACGTGGCAAGGTATCTAACCTACAATGGCTAAAAGATGTGGAAAGTATTTTTGAAGAACATGCTATGAAGATCATTGATGAGGAAGCCGTTGATATAAGTAGCAAATATTTGTTATTCGAATGGTCATTGGAAAGTAAACTCCGGTTAATGAATAAATTTCGGTCAAATTTCGGTTATGTTCAAAATACAAATGACAAACTTGTCGTCCCAAGAAAATTTCCATTTTTAACAAAGCATCCTCTTGAAGCTGCTGATGTACATAGCGCAAATATTGTCGCAACGATTTATAACCGATTAGTTTTTGTGGATGAAGAAGGAATTGTATACCCGGAACTAGCTCATAGCTGGGACATAGGAGAAACTAAGCTTCGAATATATTTAAAAAAAGATATTAAATTCCATGATGGTTCCATATTAACTGCAGAAGATGTTACAGACTGTTTGGAAAGGATTCGAAATCATGATTGCTATAAAGATATATGGGAGCCAGTAAAAAAAATTGTTGTAGCTGCACCATTAGTAGTAGATATACATTTTCCGAGAGGTTGTACCTATTGTTTACAAATGCTCGGTACAATGAATGCTAGTATTTATAAAGAAATCAAAGGAAACTTAATAGGGACTGGTTGCTTTTATCTCGAGGAGAACAATGATTACAAAACAAAATTAGTCGCGTTTAAAGAGTTTTACGGAGAAAGACCTTTATTAGACATTATTGAGTTTGTCCAATTACCAGTCGGATTTGAGATAGTGTATCGTTCTTCAACAGAAAATCAACCTACATTTCAAGTGGAAAGTGATTCTGGCTTTGGATTGGTTGTCATGAATGTAAACCGTAACTCTGCTATTCAAAGAAAAGAAGTACGTGATTATTTACATTTTATAATAGCAAAGCATAGACATACAATTGGTAAAGTGGATCAGAGAATTCTACCTAATCCTCATGGCTGCCTTATTGGTCATAGTAAGAAATACATGTTGTCAGAAGTGGAACGCCCATCATTTTCAGAACCACTTATAATAAAGTTAGTAAATTACACGGAAAATACTACTAATTGGTTGAAAACTATATTTGAAAGAGAAGGAGTTCCAGTTCATATAAAATGGGTCTCTTTTAAAGATACGATAGCAAATAATGTGAAGAACGAAGAAGTAGATCTCTTTATTCATGGTGAAGTTTTTGAAATGAATCAAAACTTTTCATTCTTTTATTTCTTAAGAAATGGTTTTTCTCCATTAGCATCTGTTTTGAAAGAAAATAATAAATGGATGGACTATTTAGAGGAATACGTAAACACTCCATTTGAAGAGTGGACATCATTAAATTTAAAGGTAGAGAAAGCTTTGATTGACGAATCTATTTTTGTTCCACTTTATTATGCGAAACGTCAAATTCCTTTCTCCGTAGATTTAATGAATATTAATATAAAACATTTTGGGTACGTAGACTTTTCAAAGCTTTGGGTTAGACCTACTTGTAATTAAATTTATAGCACCGAATTTTCGGTGCTATATACAATATTCTTGGGGAAGTTACTTTTTAAAGTGTCTGACACATTTAAATTCTTAACTCGAAGTTTATTAGCTCCCTTAAATCATCAATGACTATATCTGCTTTTTCTAATTCAATCGATTGAGCAAAATCAAAATTCACTCCTATAGAAACTAACCCGTTGTCCTTGGCTGCGTTAATATCCGATAAACGGTCACCAACAACTGATCCAGTACTAATATTATTTTCCTGTAGTACCTTCTTTACTAAATCAGATTTATGTCCTGAAGGTATTGACTGAATACTGTATATCTTTTTAATATACTTGTCTAATGTATATGTATGAACAATTGCTTGTAAGTAATCTTCTTGTCCATTGCTAGCTATGTAGAGATTATAGTTCTTACTTAACAATTCCAGTACCATTTCCGAATAAGGATATAATGAACCCTTTCCTTTTTTAATTAATTCAATTAACTTTTCTTGGAAGAACTCATTGCTTTTTTCTCTTATCTCAATAGAGTGGTTTGGACATAATGTTTTCCAAACCTCTGGTAACGGCACACCCATAATTTCACGGTACTTATTAATAGGTGTTTCTCCAGTCCATAAATTTTCCTTTCTTAGCATATTAAACGTTTTTTCTAATGCAGGCTCTAAAATTAAATTAGTTCGAAATAATGTACCATCCATATCAAATATAATTGCTTGTTCCATACACACCCACCTTTTAAATATAAGACGATTAGCAAAAGATTAAGTTCTTAGAAAAAATATTTTTCATAAAAAAAGGACCAATAAATGATCTTTTTTCTTCACTCATCCATTTATATATTACTCAATTATATGTTTAATAACTGCCATTTCTTTTCCAAATCTATCACCATGATCAATAAATCCCAAACTGGCATACAAATTATGTGCCCCCAAATTTTCTGGATGATAACCAACTACGATTTTCTTTACATTTGGTAATTTAGCCATCTCATTAATCATTAGCTTAGTTGCAGCTTTACCAATACCTTGACCCTGGAATTGCTTATCCACCATTATTCTATATACCCAATGTCCCTCAAGTTCCTCTGGAACAGAGTTATACATTAAAAAACCAACAACTTTTTCTTCTAAGTAAATACCATATAGCACTAATGTAGGTTCGAACTTAGACTGAGCTATAGATATGGCATTTGGTTCAATATAATTGCTTTGTTCTTCTGAAATCTCTAATTGACAACATTCATACCAGTTATCATCATTTAATTCTACCAATCTTACATTATTTGTTCTCATAAAACTTCCCCTTTTTGTTTTGGGGAAACGCGTGTATTTTAAAAAAGCGTAATCCCCTTAATGTCATTTACAATATAGAGTCTTTTGTTTACCATAATGAACGCCCCCTAGCAATAATACCTATCAACAAAATATAAGAATAATTGAATTTTTAGGCAAAATAAATTATACCCTACTATTCCAAAATTAATTTCTCCCTAACAGTTATATTATGTAAATTCAGGACAAACTCGTTGTTTTGTTGCTTGTTCAAAAGCATAAGCAAGCTTTATTAATAAGCCTTCACTAAATGCGGTACCTGCAAAAGTTACACCAAATGGTCTTCCACTATCTATGTAGCCAGCAGGAACTGCTATAGATGGATAGCCAGCTTTAGCACTTATTGTAGATCCTATATAAGATGGAAAAAGAATTGCGTCAAGGTTATATTTTTTTAAAGTATAGTCGATTCCCATCTCCTGTGAAAAATACAAATCTTCTAATTTTGCATTTAAATATTCAGGGTTTCTTAATGTGTTTGGAAGGCTTTCTCTAAATTCCAACTTATTTTGCCCATACTTTAATGTTTTCTGCTCATTTTGTTTATTGAATTGAATTAATTCGGTATCTGAATGGACTGGTATGTAGTGTGGAAGCTGTGATAAATAATTTCCTAAACTATGCTTCAGTTCATATATAGGAACTCCCCAACTCCAATCCCTTTTAAAAGAAGGAATTTCGATATTTTCAACAATTTCTGCTCCTTCTTCGTTTAATGTCTGAATAACTTTTAACAACAGTTTTTCATCGTATTCCCCTGATGTATAAAAATCTTCAGATGCATTGTTAAATACTCCGATTCTAGCTCCTTTCAATCCTTTAGAATCTAGGAATACAGTATAATCTTGCTTTGAAATACCTTCACTTTTAAGAGTAGCTGCATCCAATTTATCGACTCCTGTCATGGCACCCAATAAAATTGCTGCATCCGTAACTGTTCTTGCAAAAGGTCCTGCAGTGTCTTGTGAATATGTAAATGGTACGATGCCTGTTCGACTAATTAATCCAACTGTAGGTTTAATTCCAACTACTGAATTTTGAATGGCAGGACTGAGTATAGAAGCATCTGTCTCAGTACCAACAGATACTACCGTAAAATTGGAAGCAACCGCCACAGCAGAACCCGAGCTAGAACCACCGACAAATAGATCACTCCCATATGGATTTAATACTTGTCCACCTCTAGAACTATAACCTGCCCACATAGTAGAGGACATTCCATTAGCCAATTCAGTCATATTTGATTTACCTAAAATAATTGCACCTGATACGCGTAGTTTTTCAACAAGAAATGCGTCATGCTTACTAAGATGATTTTCTAAAGCGAGTGTTCCGGCACTTGTATGCATGAAATCATTTGTTTCAATATTGTCTTTAAGCAATACAGGAATTCCATGTAGAAGCCCTCTAGCTCCTTTTGTCTTTCTTTCATAATCAAGTGCTTCGGCTATAAAAATAGCATCTGGATTTATTTCAAGGACAGAATTTATCATCGGACCTTCTTGGTCAAATTTCGCTATTCTATCAAGGTAATACATAACTAACTCTTTTGAGGTTATTTCCCCTTCTTCTAATGCATCCTGTATTTCATGTATCGTTAATTCTTCTTTAAAAAAATGTTTGAACTTGATCTTCATTTAGATCCCCTTAAATTTCTCTATATTTTTACCAATATTTTTTATGCTGTAAAGCTTCATAAAATACGAATATGTGAGTTCACCAGGTTTAATCAATTTTAACCGTGTCCAATAGCTCTACATCCACATTTTCTGTATCATTCCAACTATGAAACCTCTCTAAATGCCATTTATCCAATTGTCTTTCATACCCGTTTGCTTCCATCCAAGAATGTAAACGTTCGTAAGCATCTCTGATTTTAAGGTTTGGTCCCTTATGTCTCCACACAATATATTTTTGAGGTGGAACAGTTAAAGTAACCATCCCTTCAGGAATCTCCTCATACTCTTTAACCTGTATACATACCCAGTAGCCATCTTGATTTTCGGAAAGACTATTAACAACAAATGCTCCAAATTGTACAAATGGATTTAGAACATTTTTAATCTCACTTAATCGTTCATTTAGCTGGTTAGCAACTTTGGGTATTTCGTTTACATATTGAGTACCCTCACATAATATACGAAAGCCAACTAACTTAATTTCATCAAGGCATTCAATAGATGGATTCTGTATGAATTGTTTTGTCATAAATTTCACCCCTTAACTATCAACACTCTTTATAAACTTCTACAAACACTAGAAATATTCCTCTTAAAGAAGTAAAACTAAAATTTTTAGGCGCTATTTCTTCGCGGAAACACCATCGTATTCAGAACTTAGAAAAGGGTATATATTGAGTACAAGTTAAACTCATAAAAATTCTATTTACAAGTTAAATTTATAGGAGTATTATTACTTGCAGTTTCATATTTCTAAATCGCTTAATTCATTAGAAACGGGGGAACCATTTGTGGCATTTATGCCGCGTGGGGTGAATCCTATGAATGTAGGTAGGGCTACTCTATTGGCCCAAATCCGACAGCTAACCTCGTAAGCGTTCTGAGAGAGGAATTGGAGCTAGTGAGAATGAAATAATGTCCACTAGGCTATTACCTATGCCTTGTGGACTTTTTTTGTACTTATTTTTCATTTTGTGATGTTATGTAATGAAAAGATTTTCGAGTTTTGTTTCTAAATTTACATTATGGGGAGTGTTCGCATGCGTGGAATTAAAAAGAAAAGAATTGTAGTTTCACCTCCTGTTATTATTGCTGGAAGTTTCTTATTTTTAATAATGATTGGGACACTCTGTTTAAAGCTCCCCTTTGCTACAACGACGTATATATCATGGACGGATGCGTTATTTGTAGCAACATCAGCAACTACAGTAACTGGGCTCAGCGTTTTTGACCCTGGTACTACGCTCACTCTGTTTGGCGAAATTGTATTAATGATTTTAATACAATGTGGTGGTATCGGCTTGATGACATTTGCAGTAGCTATACTTATTCTTCTTAAAAAGAAAATAGGGCTACAAAATCGTATATATATGCAAGAATCTTTTAATCAAGAGTCAATAGGTGGCATTATCAAATTAGTTAAGCTGATTTTATCATTTGTTTTATCGGTTCAACTTTTTGCAATTATCATTTTGGCCATACACTGGATTCCTACTTTTGGCTTTAAGGATGCGTTGTATATAAGTATTTTCCATGTTATTTCTGCCTTTAATAATGCTGGTTTTTCCTTATTTCCAGATAACTTAATCGGATTTGCAAACGATCCTATTGTGAATATTGTGATAACAGCGCTTTTTATAATTGGTGGAATCGGTTTTACCGTTTTATATGATATTCATCAGAAAAAATCATTCAAGGAATGGTCACTTCATACGAAAATGATGATTATCGGCACAATTATCATTAATGTTGTAGCTGTCTGCATAGTTTTCATACTCGAATATGATAATCCAGCAACTATCGGCAATATGCCATTATATGAGAAAGTGATGGTTTCCTACTTTCAAGGCGTATCCCCTCGCACTGCAGGGTTTAATACGTTAAATTATGGTGATATGGAAGATCCTACAATTCTTTTGACGATGGTCTTAATGTTTATTGGTGCTGGAAGTGCATCAACTGCTTCAGGGATAAAGCTAACAACTTTTATCGTTATTATTCTTGCTACACTGGCATTCTTGCGTCAACGTGGAGAACCAGAATTATTTGGACGATCTATTCGTCTCGATATAGTAATACGATCTTTAGCGATTGCAACAATTGGGTTATTCATCGTCCTTTCATTTATCTTTCTGTTAACCATTACCGAAAATATTCCCTTCCTTCCACTTGCGTTTGAAGTGGTATCAGCTTTCGGCACTGTTGGATTGTCAATGGGGATAACAGCTCAACTAAGCGATATAGGTGAAGTCCTTTTATGTATGGTTATGTTCGTAGGAAGAATTAGTCCATTAACTTTATTTTTCTTGCTAATGAAACCTAAAAAGGTCCATTATCGCTATCCATATGACCAAGTATTTACTGGATAAATCACCTTTAGGATTACTATATAAATCATTTTAGTTCCTAACTAACTTTGTGATTGCCAATAAATCGAATAGTATTTTTTTAGATGTCTACAAATGAAAAGAGGAGGTAATAAAATGCCAAAACAAGAGAAACTATTTGCTGTTATTGGGTTGGGAAGATTTGGAGGAAGTGTGTGTAGAGAGTTATATACGCTTGGTCATGAAGTGTTGGCAATAGATCGTGACCTAGACAGAGTTGAAAACTTTATACAGTATTCAACCCATGCAATTCATGGAAACTCCACAGACGAGGCTTTTCTTAAGTCGATCGGGATACGGAATTTTGACCATGTTGTAGTAGCAATCGGAGAGAATATTCAAGATAGTGTACTCACGACGCTCAATTTAAAGGAATTTGGGGTCCATACCGTATGGGTCAAAGCCCAAAATACGTACCATCAAAAGGTTTTAGAGAAAATTGGAGCAGATCGTGTTATACATCCTGAAGTGGAAATGGGGATTCGAACTGCTCAATCTATGTCCTCGGATCGATTGTTAGATTATATTAACTTGTCCAAAGAATATAGTGTAGTAGAACTTCGAGCTACAAATCTAATACATAATCGATCATTGCTTGATTTAGATGTACGGGCAAAATTCGGCATTACAATTCTAGCAATTATTAGAAATGAACAAATTAACGTTTCTCCATTACCTACTGATATTATTCGAGAAAACGATGTACTAGTGGCAATGGGTAATAATAATGACTTAAAACGCTTTGAAGAAAAGATGTTGTAAACTATAGTAATCGAAAAATTTAAAGAGATGATGAGCTGTTCTTAAGAAAAATTCAGCAGCTCCCTTAAAATTTTATGTACTTTCTTCTTCAACTAAAACAATCTTTAGTTGAAGAAGACAGAACTGTTCTGTCAAAAGCTGAATGCTATCAACTAAACTATATTCTTCATTACTGAGGGACTATTAGTTTTTTATCATTTTATACTATAAGAATTAATCTATTATTACACTTTTTTGAAATTTACTATGACTGTCTTCTATGCCCACTAGTTCAAAGCCATTGCTCTTATAAAAATCATTTAGTTTTACATTGTCAGCAACACAATCTAGTTTTATACATTCTATATCTCTTCTAATATTCTTTTGAATCCACTCTAAAATACTAGATCCTATTCCTTTGTTCATATAATTGGGCTGGATTGCGAGTCTATGTAAATATAGTGAAGATGATGTTAGATCATCCCCCCAAATATGCCTATCCCATTCACTTTGTTTAGATAGAAGTGTGAATGTTGCTACGATTTCATCATCTTTTAAAACAATATATGTGTTTCGATTATTTATGTCTTGCTCAATTTCTTTATCTTCACCGCTATCTAACAGAAATCTCCATTGGTTAATTTCTTTTTTTTTCAGCCATAGAGCAACTTGCTTTAACATGTCAATAATGGTCATGCATTTATCGTTAGTAGCCATTATTATTTTAAAATCTTCCAAGTTATCGTACTGCATTTAATACCTCCTACCCATGCATTAATGTTTGCTTTAATTTATAAAAGTATTGGCAAGTATATCTCTACCTCCTCTTCATAATTTTCATTTTGATGATATGTTTCAACAATATAAGATTCTAACTCCCTTTGAAATCCTTGTTCATCTGCCCATTTTAATAATTCTTTATGTAGTTTTCCAATATCAGAAATTTTACCTCTTACATTAACGTAGTCCTGTGTAGTTTCAATATATTCCATACCGGTTGGAACTTCATTTAGAGTACCATTAACAATTAACCCCACATAATACTGACCCTCGAGATGGTTATCATTTCTTTTTGGTTCATATAGTGCAATTTCAGTTTCTGAACTATTTTTTATTTCATTTGCTCGTCTCAAAAATTGCTGTGCAAACTTGGGAACCTCACTCCCATAATCAGCAAAAACACCACTATTTTTCATACCTACTACTTTAAAATTCTTTTTTATCTGTTTGAATTCCATTTCCTCTTAGCCCCCTAACTGTATTTACAAACAACAATCCCAAACACTTTTAATTCTTCTATCATGCAAGAGTAATGATACGCTTAACTTCTTACATTCACACTAAATGTAAAAATTTTGGACTCAATTCACTCCAAACATCAAACTTGTTACCGTCCGGATCGTAAAATACAAAGTTCTTTCCTGCATGACCTCTGTTTTCAATTCCACCTACTTTTATCTCTTTTTCTAAAAAGTCTTTATGAATAATTTCTAAAGCATCTAAACCATTCACTTCAAATGTCATTGAAAAACGTTCTTCCCCGTTAATATCAAGGAAGTTGGAACTTTGGCCATCTTTTGCTCGAACAAGAAATAAACTTTGGTTAGCAAAATTTAGAATTGCTTTATCCTCATCCTTATAGCTAAGCTCTGCACCTAATTTGTTTATATACCATTCTGATGAAAGCTCTACATTTGATACTGGTATATAAGAAGTTCCTACTCTTAACAATTTATTATTCAAAACAATTGCCTCCCTTTGTTAAATGTCACTAAATATATTCTATGTTTCTATGTTTATATCCTCTTTGAAAACGATAAAATCTTTGAACATTTTCAAAAATTTTTACCTTATTTAATATAAAAATGTATGACGTGAATCTAAAATCAATATTTACCACATTTATCTTTAAGTAGTTGCTAATAATTTTTATTTATTTTTGGATTACATAGGAAAAAATGACTTTGAAAAGGTTCTGACGAAGTATGAAACGAAGAGATCTTCCAACTGGAATTATTATTGCAGTGTGCAATCTTAGATGATGGACGAAGGTAATGATTTTTTTAGGTGGATATCCTGTTGGTAGCTATGCATGAGAAGTATACAATATGCAAATGCTGGATGATTTTATTCCTACTAAAGGAAGGAAAGCTCGATGTTTACATTCTCATTTAAATAACGTGAAGTGCCATATACTTTCACATTGTGACTTTGTGAAGCCATATAAAAATAGAGTAGAACCTAAAAATCCAGTTGCTCCTAATATAAGTATTTTCAATATTCATCTCTCCGTACTATTTTTATGTAACCTATTTACTCCCTTATTCTACTGTTCAGCTGAGCTATAGTCTTTATCCATTAAATCTTCCCATAACTACCGTATTGTAAAATTCACCGTCTGAAAGGATTTTATCATTTTGTAAAATTCCTTCGGTTCTAAAACCATATTTTTTATATAGATTGATTGCTTTTTGGTTTGTTTCCAAAACATTTAAGGATATTTTTTTTAGTCCATTTGCATCTGCCCAAGCAATAGATTCTTTTAATAGATTTGTTCCAATCTTGAACCCCCAGTAGTCTTTTAATACACAAACCCCAAATTCTACTTTATGCGCAAAGCGTTTCAAGGGATTACCCTCACACCTTGAAAAAGCAACAATCCGATTATTCACAACTCCAACTAAAAAAAGATTACACTTACTTTCTGTATCAGTTTTGATTAATTTTTCAAAACCTAGCGTATCTATGAAAGCTTCTCCTTTTTCTCTGTCCATATTTTCTGTCTCACTATCAATCTGTAATCTTAGTTCAGACAATTCTTTTGCATCCTGAACCATTGCTGATCTAACTATATAATATATCCCATTAACATTAAACTCCTGTTTTTTTATAATCATTGTATGTTCCTCCATAGTAAATAGTTTTTAGAACAATTTAACACTCAACCATTATATTCCTTCAAGTTGAGTAAGAATATGAAACTCATAAATAGATCAATGTAAAACATCCCATATTATTATTTCTTTCTATTTTTATAACGAACTCATCTTTCATGCTGATAAAAGTACGATTTGAAGATAGATACCTTCTTTTGTAATGGGATGTATTTTGACAAAGAAAATGCCTACCAAATCTTTTACAATTTGATAGACAATGTGACCGTTATTGGTTCAGGTCGGTATAGTAATGGTAAAAGTTGTTCCTACTCCTTTTTTGCTTTGGACATCAATTTTCCCCTTCATCTTGCTTAGAGTTCCATAGACCATTAACATTCCAAGTCCGGTTCCCTCTTTTTTATTTGAAAAATACGGTTTTCCTAGTTGAAGAATTTCATCTTTGGACATTCCTACACCACAATCTTTTATACAAATGATAATATGTCTGCCTTGGTCCATTATTTCAACATTTAAAATACCACCTTCTCCCTTCATTGCTTCAATTCCATTTTTCATTAAGTTGATGAAACATTGCTTTATTTGATTTTGGTCATATTCCTTATTTAATGTGTTCGAAAATTTAGTGACAATCTCAACTTTATTGTATAGAGCATAAGGACTTAATACATTTTGAACATATTCCAGCTCTTCTTTTAAATTTGAGTAAACCATATACTCCGATTGTGGTTTAGAGAATGCTAAATAATCATTTATAATATTTTCTGCTCGTAACAATTCTTTTAAAGAGTAATCTATGCATTCCTTGTCTTGAGCTGAAATAGTTTTGGAGACATTCAATAATTGAAGAAACCCTTTTGTAACAGTGAGCGGATTTCGTATTTCATGGGATACACTTGCAGAAAGTTCGCTCATAACATGTAAACGCTCTGTTCGTAGGAGGTTCTCCCGATTTTTGATATTGGAAATTATCTTTTCAATCATAGCCATATTTAGACCCATCACCATAATTGAAGTGATCAACATAAAAAACGCTGATGACCAATATTCATTCGTTAATACATCAAAATAATTAGACAATGCAATCAGATATATAATAACATTCAAGGATGCAACCATTATAGCTGTAATAATACGCCTTTTTGGACTATATTCATTGAACTGTTTAGATAATAATGGTAGAACAATAAAAGCCAAAGTCGAATGAATTAAAGATTGTAATGTACCTTCTCCTCCAATAAAAAATCGATATATATTCAGTACTAGGTAAAGTGGAAATAATCCTCTATATCCACCATAAAGTCCAACAATTATAAATGCAATATATCGCAAATCAATATTAAATCCCAGTTCCAATTCGATCGGATATAGCATGCAAAGAATCATTGATATAGAGAAAGAAAATATAACGAGAGAATAGCTATATTCCTTTTTATAATTATCAAAGAAAATCACAAACAATAGCACAGGAAAAATCATAAATAATATATTTATCAAAAAAGTTTCTAGCAATAGATATCCTCCTCTCTTCTGTATTAGCAGCAAGAGATTCTTAATTCATTAAAAATACTTATTTTAAACAATAATCTATTATACATGATATTACACTTCGAATTAATCTATTTATTCTTTAATTACACTCAATATAAGTTTATAAAATTATTAATGAGGTAGATAAATAGAAAGAACCTAATATTAGGAGGGATAAACAATGAAAAAAAGAACGATTGCATTACCATTAGCACTGTCTTCTATCTTCTTACTCGGAGCATGTGGAGAGGATGACAAAGATGTAGAAGAAATTGAAGTAAACGATCCTTTATTAGAAGATGACGGCCAAAATGACAGTGGTGTTCCTGATGAGAACAAAAAAAATGAGGATTCTGATACGGAAGACTCTGGATCATAATAAATATGAAGCAGAATCATCTCCCCGGTCTGTTACACTAACATTAGAGTAGCAAACGGGGATATTCTTTCTTTTAATTTTTCAATAGTACCATTTAGAATGAACTAAATTGCATTAAATTTAACTTTGCAATTAGTTTTTTGGACGATCAAATTTTATGTTTTATAATTTTTTTCATCCATTATGTAAAAATGACTCAAAATCGTATCTCACCGATTTTGAGCCTCTTTTTGTTAATAAACAGATGTATTTTCTTTAGAAATATTTTCTAAAATTTCTTTTACTCTAGCTAGGAAGCGACCACAAACTAGACCGTCAAGTACACGATGATCTAAAGAAAGGCAAAGGTTTACCATATCACGCGCTGCAATCATACCGCCATCCATTATTACTGGACGTTTCACGATAGATTCTACTTGAAGAATGGCTGCTTGCGGGTAGTTGATGATTCCCATCGACTGAACAGAACCAAATGACCCTGTGTTGTTTACAGTGAATGTACCACCTTGCATTTCCTCTGATTTTAATTTGCCAGAACGAACTTTTGAAGCAAGCTCGTTTACTTCACGAGCTATACCTTTAATCGTTTTTTCATCTGCATTTTTAATAACAGGAACGAAAAGAGCATCTTCAGTTGCTACGGCAATTGATATGTTGATATCTTTTTTCTGTACAATTTTATCTCCTGCCCACATTGAATTCATCATAGGGAATTCTTTTAGCGCTTGTGCAACTGCTTTTACGAAGAACGCAAAATAGGTAACGTTAAAGCCTTCTTTTTGCTTGAACTCATTTTTTATGGAGTCACGGTAGTTAACTAAACTTGTCACATCCACTTCAATCATTGTCCAAGCATGTGGGGCTTCGTGTTTACTACGAAGCATATTTGCAGCGATAGCTTTACGAACGCCTGTAACAGGAATCTCTATATCACCAACTGCTACAGGAATATTAGCTGGAGCTGATTTTGGGGCTGAAGTAGTTTGCACTGTTTCATGTACCTTTTCTTCTTTAGAGATTTCAGGAGCTGCAACTGGGATATCTCCACTCTCAATAATTTTCAGTAAATCTTTACGAGTTATACGACCTTCATTACCAGTACCATTTACTAGTGAGAGATCAATACCATGTTCTTGTGATAGTTTTAAAACAGCAGGTGAATAGCGTGCTTTTGCACCTTTTTCACGGTGAACTGGTGCAGGAGTATCAAGCTTTTGTAATTCAGCCGGTTTAACTGTTTCAGCAGTAGGCTGTTCAGGAGCTGCTTCATTTACTTCTTCTGAAGAGCCACCTTCTGTTTCAATTGTACAGACTACTTCTCCAACAGCAAGTGTATCGCCCTCGTTGGCGATAAGCTCTTTAATAACACCTGTAAAGGAAGAAGGTACTTCAGCTGTTACTTTGTCTGTATTTACTTCTGCAAGTGCATCGTATTTGTTTACGTGATCCCCTGGCTTTACTAACCACTTTTCAATCGTTCCCTCGGTCACACTCTCACCAAGCTGGGGCATTTTAATTTGTTCTAGAGCCATATGAATTACTCCTTCCTGTTAATATTCCGCTAGCTCGCGCATTGCTTTTTCGACTTTGTCTGGATTGATCATGAAGAATTTTTCCATCGTTGGTGCATATGGCATAGCAGGAACATCAGGACCAGCAAGACGCATAATCGGAGCATCTAAATCAAATAAGCAGTTTTCTGCAATGATTGCAGCAACCTCACTGATGATACTACCTTCTTTGTTATCTTCTGTAACAAGTAATACTTTTCCTGTTTTAGATGCGGCTTCTATAATCGCTTCTTTATCTAAAGGATAAATCGTACGTAAATCTAGAATATGGGCAGAAATTCCGTCTTTTTCTAATCGTTCAGCTGCTTGGAGTGCAAAGTGAACAGCTAGACCATACGTAATAACCGTAATATCTTCCCCTTCACGTTTTACATCTGCTTTACCAATTTCAATTGTATAATCGTCTTCTGGCACTTCACCTTTAATTAGACGATATGCACGCTTATGCTCAAAGAACATAACTGGGTCCTCATCACGAATAGCTGCTTTTAGTAATCCCTTTGCATCATATGGAGTAGAAGGAATAACAATTTTCAAACCAGGTTGGTTTGCAAAAACTGCCTCTACTGATTGGGAATGATAGAGTGCACCATGAATACCGCCACCAAAAGGAGCACGAATAACAATTGGACACGTCCAATCATTATTAGAACGGTAACGAATACGGGATGCTTCGGAAATAATTTGGTTTACTGCTGGCATGATAAAGTCAGCAAATTGCATTTCTGCAATCGGACGTAAACCATACATAGCTGCTCCAATTCCTACTCCAGCAATCGCAGATTCAGCAAGTGGTGTATCGAGGACACGGTATTCCCCAAATTCATCATATAGGCCATTTGTCGCTTTGAATACGCCACCTTTACGACCTACGTCTTCACCTAAGATGAAGACGCGCTCATCACGAGTCATTTCTTCTTTCATTGCAAGTGTGATTGCATCGATATAAGACATAACTGCCATTATGCATTCCCCCCATCTTTTTCAGCATATACATGCTTCAATGCATCTTCGGGAGCAGCATAAGGCGCATTTTCTGCATAGTCAGTAGCTTCATTTACTTCTTTCATCACACGGTCGTTTATTTCTTTTTCTAAATCCGTGGATAAAATATCAAGATCTCTTAAATATTTAGCAAATGTAATAAGTGGGTCTAGGGCTTTACCTTCTGCTATATCTTCTGCTGTACGATATTGGCGGTCATCATCATCTGAAGAATGGGCTGTCAAACGGTATGTTACCGCTTCAATTAAGCTAGGTCCTCCACCATTACGAGCACGATCCGCTGCTTCTTTTACTACTTTATACACTTCAATAGGATCTTTACCATCTACTGTAACACCAGGCATTCCATAACTAATAGCACGGTCTGCTACATTTTTACTTGCCACTTGGCGTTCAAATGGGACAGAAATTGCATATTTGTTGTTCTCAACCATAGTTATACAAGGTAATTGGTGTACTCCTGCAAAGTTTAAGCCTTCGTGAAAGTCTCCTTGGTTCGAAGAGCCTTCTCCAAGAGTTACGAATGTAATAAAATCTTTTTTCTCAATTTTAGCAGCTAATGCTACGCCTACCGCATGTGGTAATTGAGTAGTAACCGGTGATGAGCCAGTTAAAATTCTATTTTTCTTTTGACCAAAATGACCTGGCATCTGACGACCACCAGAGTTTGGATCCTCTGCTTTTGCAAAAGCAGATAACATTAAATCTCTAGGTGTCATACCAAAGTGTAATACTACACCCATATCACGATAATATGGTGCGATATAGTCTTTTGTATTATCAAGCGCATACGCAGCGCCTACTTGTGCAGCTTCTTGACCTTGGCAGGAAATAACGAATGGAATTTTCCCTGCTCGGTTTAATAACCACATACGTTCATCAATACGACGAGCCATTAACATCGTTTCAAACATTTTTAGCACATCTTCATTTGTTAAACCTAATTCTTCATGACGATTTGTTGTCATCAGGACTCCTCCTTTTACATATGAATAGCTTTTCCGTCAACAGCTAATGCCGCTTCACCAATTACTTCGCTAAGCGTTGGGTGTGGATGAATCGTATGTGCTATTTCCCATGGTGTTGCATCAAGAACCATAGCAAGACCAGCTTCAGATATCATATCCGTCACGTGTGGACCAATCATATGAACTCCTAAAATATCATTTGTTTCTTTATCCGCAACAATTTTAACGAAACCATCTGATTCCCCATAAACTAGTGCTTTTCCAATTGCTTTAAATGAGAATTTTCCTATTTTAACATCAAAGCCTTGTTCCTTTGCTTGTTGTTCTGTAATACCAACACTTGAAGCCTCTGGACTAGAATAGATACAACGCGAAACTAATTTATAGTCGATAGGTAATGTGTGGTTACCGGCAATATGTTCAATTGCATTAATACCTTCATGACTTGCAACATGAGCCAGCTGAAGCCCACCAATTACATCACCAATCGCATAAATATGAGATTCTTTCGTTTGAAAAGTTTCGGAAACTTGAATAAATCCATTTTCAACAATTATATCCGTATTCTCAATTCCGATGCCCTCAACATTTGCTTGACGTCCGACTGAGACGAGCATTTTTTCAGCAGTAAAAGTTTTAGTTTCTCCATTTAGCTCAGCAGAAATACTCACCTGATTATCCGCTGTTTGAAGTGTCTCTGGAAGAACCTTAGCACTTGTGGCAAAGGTTACCCCTTTTTTAGATAGAAGTTTTTGCATTTCTTTTGAAATATCTTTATCTTCTGTAGGAATAATACGATCGGCATATTCGATAACCGTCACTTCTACACCAAAATCATTTAACATAGAAGCCCACTCGATTCCAATTACTCCTCCACCAACTATTAAAATTGACTTCGGCAATTCTGTCATAGCTAATGCTTCATCAGAGCTCATAACATATTCCCCATCAATTGTTAATCCTTGTAATGTACGCGGTCTAGAGCCAGTAGCGATTACTACATTTTTAGGGATAAGCATCTCATTTTCATCGCCGCTATTCATCTCCACTGAGATAGTTCCGCCTGGAGAAGGTGAGAAAATAGATGGCCCTAGCATTCTTCCTGTACCCTCATAGACATCAATTTTCCCTTTTTTCATCAAGCCTTGCACACCTTGATGTAATTGGCTAACAATCGATTCTTTTCTAGATTGAACTCGATTAAAATCAAGCGTAACTTCTGAGGTATTTACACCAAATTCTGCAGCATGATTTTTCGTTGTAGCGTATACTTCAGCACTTCGGAGTAAAGCTTTACTTGGTATACATCCTTTGTGCAAGCAAGTACCACCTAAATTTCCTTTTTCTACAATTGCTGTTTTCAAACCTAATTGAGCTGAACGAATAGCGGCTACATAACCACCTGTACCGCCACCAATAATGACTACATCATATTCTTTTGCCAACTTTTACATCCCCTTATTAATCCATCTTGAAGGCCGCTTCACTGTTAAGAAAAACGGCCATTCTGTTATTGGATGAAATTAGTTGTTCGACTTATCTTCCTGTGATGATATGTTTTCCGTTTTGTAAGAATTGGCTACGTGATTTGCTTACGCGTGCAATACGCTCTTCTGCTAAACGGTCAGCCGCAACGTAAGTTGGAATACCATCACGTTTAGAAATTTCAAAAATTCGTTCGATTTTATCATAAATACCTGCAACTCGGTTCATTGCACGGTCATGATTATAACCATATAATTCATCTGCAACATTGATCACTCCACCAGAGTTGATAACATAATCAGGTGCATATGCAATTCCCATTTCGTGGATCAAATCACCGTGCTTTGTATCTTTTAATTGGTTATTTGCAGAACCTGCAATAACTTTAGCTTTTAGCTGTGGAATTGTAGAATCGTTAATAATTGCTCCAAGTGCACATGGTGCAAAAATATCTGCTTCTTGTGAATATATCTCATCCACGCCAACTTGAACTGCTCCAAATGCATTTACAGCACGATCAACCGAAGCTTGGTTGATGTCCGCTATAATTAGTTTAGCACCTTCATTGTGTAAATACTCACATAAAGTGTATGCTACGTTTCCTACGCCTTGTACCGCAACTGTTTTTCCTGCTAATGAATCTGAACCAAATGCTTCTTTTGCTGCAGCTTTCATTCCAACATACACACCATAAGCTGTAACTGGAGAAGGATTACCTGACGAACCAAACGCTTCAGAAATTCCAGTCACATAGTTTGTTTCTTCATGAATTAAATCCATATCTGCTACTGTTGTACCAACATCTTCCGCAGTAATATATCGTCCGTTTAAACCTTGAATGAATCGACCAAATGCACGGAACATTTCTTCATTTTTATCTTTCAATGGATCTCCAATAATAACAGTTTTTCCGCCACCTAAGTTTAAGCCCGCAGCTGCATTTTTATAAGTCATTCCCTTTGCCAAACGTAGTGCATCTTCAATCGCTTCTTCTTCTGTTGCGTAGTTCCACATGCGTGTACCTCCAAGTGCAGGTCCTAATGTAGTATCATGAATAGCGATAATCGCTTTTAATCCGGATGTTTTGTCTTGGCAAAATACCAATTGCTCATAATCGTAAGTCTCCATATATTTAAAAATTTCCATCTGTAGTTCCTCCTAGTAGTTAAGTTATTATTTATTTTTTCGAAAATATTATTTTCGTAAAATACATCCCCATGTAATTTTATGTTTGAAACCCCTTTGAAAAAATATCAATGGACATTCCTTTGATTTTACATCCCCATGTAAAATACCTCATTAATCTAGATTATATTTTTCTAATTTGTAATATAAAGTACGCAATGAAATATTCAGCTTTTTTGCAGTTTGAGATTTATTTCCTCCACAAACTCGGAGAGCATTCAGTAGTACTTTTTTCTCCATAACATCCATTTGCTCTGCAAGTGTACCTATTTGTACTTCATCTTGTGCGTCATCTGAAATAGACAATATCGATTTAGGTAAATGATGTTCTTCTATTATTCGATCTTGCGCTTCCAGAAAAATCATTGCTCGACTAATAACATTTTCAAGCTCACGTATATTTCCTGGCCAATCATATAACAACAAGCTTTCCATTGCGGATTTTGTAAATCCTTCGATATTTCGACCGAATTCCTTATTTAATTTCACAAGTAAATGATCCGCAATATCTGGTAGGTCTTGTTTTCTCTCTCTTAAAGATGGCACATGGATCGGCATGCGGCTTAACTGAAAATAAAAGTCCTCTCGAAATGTACTTTCACGCATTAACTTTTCCAGATTAAAATAACTCGCTGCTATTATTCGGACATCGACTGGAATAGGTGTGGTACCACCTACTCTTACAATTGCATTTTCTCTAAGTACACGGAGTAACTTCGCTTGTGTTCTAATAGTTAACTCACCGACTTCGTCTAAGAAAATGGTACCCATATTTGCTTCGTCAAAAAGGCCAGGATAGCTAACTTCACCATCATCATAACCAAATAATTCACGCTCTAATAAGTGTTCTTCCTGAGAGCTACAATTTACTCGGATGAATTGCTTAAATTTTCTATTACTGGCACTATGAATTGCATGTGCGAACAATTCTTTACCCGAACCGACTTCTCCCCTTAAAAGCACGGTTACCGGAACGCTTGCAGCAAGCTTTGCTTGATTGACTGCAAATTGAATGATTTCAGATTTACCGACAATATCTTCAAATGAAAAGCTAAACTCCAAGTTTCGAATGAGAGTACGTGCTTGATCGAGCTCTTTCATGAGAGATCTCATTTCGGTCATATCGTGTATAACACCTACACTACCTTTAAGCCGGTCATTGACAACAATTGGAGCAACGTTCACAATAACATCTTTTTTCTCCTTACCTACTCTTATATTAACTCCTCGAATAGGCTTGCGTGTTTGGAGAACTTTTAAATGTATACTCTCTCCTTCAGAAATATCCGCTGTCGCAGGTTTCCCTATTACTTCTTCTTCCTTCAATCCAGTAATCCGCGAATATGCAGGATTAATAAGTATCCCTTTTCCATCCTCATCTACTACGGAAATAGCATCATCGCTAGACTGGATAATTGCTTCCAGCATCGTTTGTATTTCTGTTAAATTGGTGATTTCTTCTGCAAGTTGGACAACTTCTGTTATATCTTTAAAAACAGCAAATGCACCAATCTTTTGTCCTTCCTCATTAATCATCGGATATCTTGAGGTGACTATTTTGGTACCGCTTTCAAGAATTAGTTCTTTATTTAACTCAGTCTGTCCTGTATCGAATACTCTTGGTAATTCACTTTGAGAAATAACATTATAAATATGCTCTCCTATGGCATCCTCTATAGAGACATTAGTCATTTTTGAGGCGCTTTTATTAAAAAAGTTCACAATGCCATTTTCATCAATACCAATCATACCTTCTTCAACTGAATTAAAAATTAGTTCTTGTATTGTATTTTTGTTATCTAAAATTTGAATAAATTTATTTTTCTCTTCTAATAATGTGACGATTAAATTTGCAATTTCACCTGGAATTAAAACTGCCGTTGCCGGTCTATCTGCTAGAAGTTCTAAAAAAACTTCTTTTTTTCCAGTGACGTCAATAATTATTTGGATATCACCTTTTATAAGATCCTTCCAATCGGTATATGTAGGAATTTGCTGTTTTTTTGCATATTGCATGCCAAGAGCATTTTCGTCAATATCAACTACTGCTTTCACTTGAAGGTAGTCTGCCTCTTCAAATAACTTCAAAAGTGCATATCCGCCTTTACCTGCTCCAACGATTAATATGTTTTGCAAAAATATGCACACCCCCATTTAAACTCTGCAAGTAATTGCACTTCTTCATAATCATAACGTAAGTTCCATGAGTTGACAATAATTTTCTCACATGTAATATTAAATTATAAGTAGAAATGCGGAAGGCGTCTGTCTTAAGGCGACTTTAAATTTTGGACGGCGCATGAAGCTTATAAGATACAGGAGTGATAATGTTGGCTCGTTTAGCTGCTTTGATCGTATTATTGATTCCTGGAATTTTAGCTGCATTTGGGATTAAATTAATGAGAGATACCTTTTTCGGAATACATATTCTCCCTTTTGGTGCTTTATGGTTTCAATTTATTTGCGGAATAGTTTTTACTGTTTTAGGTCTTGGTTTCTTCGCAGGCTTTTTGTTGAACAGAGATCGAAAAAATGGAAAAGTAGCTCCTCGCTTTGAGAAGAAGAAGGACTAGCAATACAAAAAAGACGATGATTAAACAGATCATCGTCTTTTTTGTATGTTTAATACTTTTTCTGGATAGTCAGTAATCCAACCAATAACACATTCATGTGGATCTTGTAGGTATTTTTCATTTCCTTTTATATTGTAAAACCGCATAGGATAACCTTCATTCCAAATGGTGTTCATCAACTTAGTTCCATAGAACTTTTTGTTCAAATGAATTGCGTTGAACTTTTTTATAGAAAGGACATAATCCCAATCAGAATTTTTTTTCCCAATAAAAGCAGTTTGCACATCTAAATTCATAGCGTGTATCGTTTCTAAAATACTAAATTCAAAAGATGAAAAATGAACATCATTTACTGCCATGCTCTTTTCGACAACTTCACGAATCATTTCACTTTTTCCTAGAAAGGATTCTTTCAATTCAATATTAAGCTTCATGCCTGTCGGAATGATAAATTGTAGGAATTGATCAAACGTTAAGACTCTACTTCCGAAAAACTTTCGAAAAAAACTACTTCCTAGTTTCAGTTGTAAAACCTCTTCTGCAAGCATGTCCGTAATTCTTCGTTTATTGCCAGCTAAACGGAAAAAATCGATATCATGCGTAACAAATGCAACGCCGTCAGCAGATAATTGCAAATCTAACTCAATGCCATCTACACGAACATCTACAGCTTTTTTAAAAGCATTCAAAGAATTTTCTACTGATTTATTGGAAACACCTCTATGCGCATAAACCGGTATGTTATACATTTAATTCCCCATTTTCAAGCTTAAATTTACCTTTTGTTGATTTTGTTAATAACGATGACTTATTGCTAATTTGAATAATAGTACCTGGACTTGCTTCTTTTGTAATATTTATAAAATAGTCAGTTGTTTGACGAAGCATCTTCAATATACGCTGAATCTCTATATCCAAATCCTTCATATTTGCTTGCAACACATTGTACTTTTGTTTTGTCTGTTCATAGACAGCAATTTGCTCTTTAGACATTGTATCTTTAAATTGGTGTAGCTGACTAACGGTAGCATTTAATTTTGTGGACTCATTTTGTAGCTTCATTAACTCTTCTGCTTTTATCTTTGCATTTTCTGTTAATATTTTTCGATCTATCCCTTGCACAATAAGTTCCGTTTTTCTCTCCAAATTGTTTCCTGAGTATGCAGTAGTGATGGAATTAATAGCAATTGCTTTTCCACCAATAATTTTGCCTTTTCTCTCGTCTAAAATAATTTCATTCCCGAAAACAGTGGAACCTAAACTATAAAGTCCAATATGAACGTTTTCTTTTGCTTCTAAAGAACATTCATTTGCATGTTTGATGAATATATTTCTAAATGCCTCTACTTTCGTGACATCTTTTCCAAAAATACCACCTTTGATAAAGACATCACCTTCAGTAGACTTAATAAGCTCTGCGGCATTTACCCCATCTTTTGCTTCAATAGAAATGTCTCCGGAAGCGACAATCGAATAACCCGGCATCACAGTTCCTTTCACCTGAATCGAACCATCAAATTTTAAGTTTCCGGTTTCTAAACCGACATCTCCATCAATAACTAGATGCTTCTGAACGGTGAGTGCTCCATTTACTTCTCCAATTACTCCATTTGTTTTGGAACGCAAAACGATCTTCCCAACTTCTTCGACTTCATATGCAGTTTGCGGATCATATTTTAATGGTAGATCTTCACCCATACTCGCAGCTATTTCTTGTCCAAAAATATTTATACCATCTATACCTTTACGTGGTGGAATTTTTTCTCCTAGCCATGATCCTTCTTTTATTTCGACTAAAAAATTCATATCAAAGTAATCTGCTTTTCCGTCTTCCTTTATTTCAGGTTTCTTTTCTGCCTGTTGTAAGTATGTTATTTGCGCATCTGCACCTTTTTTTGGGTGCAAGCCTGTTGCAACTATGTAAGGTTTTCCTGTCATAACTTTTTGAAAATCAATTGGTACTTGTCCATAAATAATTTGATGATCAGCTAGAAGTTTACGAATTATCGTTTGAATTTCTTGTGTATGCTCTTGAATATAACTTTGGGATTCATAAATTGTTACCAATGCTTGCATTTTATCAGGACTTATTTCCAGTTCAACACTATCAATCCAACTACCAATTTCTATCTGTTCGAGTGACTTTTTATCAACTGCTTTTTTTAAGGCCATAAAATTTGAAATTCTTAATCGAGCATATTTACGAGTCATTTGATCAAACTTTTTCAAATTAAAACTATTATTTTTTATCTCGATGAAAACCCTTCCATTTTCTTCTGAAAGAATAATTTCATCCGTTTCTTCTATTATCATAAATGCTTCACATCCTTCCTCTTTCTATTATACTCACTTTTCAAAATATAAGGGCAACAATATAAAAAGTATCTTCATTTATTATAGCAAAGGAAGATACTTTGTAATGTATAACTTTTCAGTTAATTTATGAATTTCAGCTAGCCATATTCTCCATACGAATCTTATCTGCGATCATTGCGATGAATTCGCTATTAGTTGGCTTGCTTTTCAGATGATGTACCGTATAACCAAACATTTTAGAAATAGTTTCGTAATTTCCGCGGTTCCATGCTACTTCGATGGCATGACGAATCGCTCTTTCTACACGAGATGGCGTTGTTTGGAACTTTTTCGCGATTTCTGGATAAAGAACTTTTGTAATGGAACCAAGTAACTCAATATCCGTGTAAACCATTTGAATCGCCTCTCTTAAATAAGAGTAACCTTTTATATGTGCAGGAACACCAATTTCTTTTATAACATTTGTGATGATGTTGTCAATAACTCGTTTATTTTGCATTGCTTCTCTTTCCGGATTTGCTTTTGCTGGTACTTCTTGTATGCTTTCTTTTCTACCAGCCACTTGTTTGATCTGTGTAACTAAACGGTCAAATTCAAAAGGCTTCAGCATAAAATAAGATGCTCCAAGTTCAGCTGCTTGTTTCATTACATCCTCTTGACCAAAGGCAGTTAACATAATGACTTGAAGATTATTGATTTTGTCATTTTTTTGCAAACTATCCAATACAGCAATACCATCTAAATGAGGCATTATTATATCTAATAGCAGTACGTCAGGTTCAACTGTTTCGAGTAATTCTAAACAAAGTTTCCCATTGACAGCTGTACCAACTACTTCTATTTCCGAATGTTTGTCAAAATATGAATCCATTGTCCGAATTAAATCTTTATTGTCATCCACTATTACAATTTTTATTTTTTCCATTTTGCCTCATCCACCTTTTGTAATTTTTCACTTAGATAGTATTCGCTCTTTTTTGACTTCTTCCTTTATTTTTGTTAAAAATAAGTCTTTACTAATACGATTTCTTTGAATTACGACAATATGGTAATGGTTTCTACCCTTTTGTCGAATTTTCTTTATTTCATTGTATATGTTGTCATCAAAAAAGGCTACACCTAATTACGGTGTAGCCTTTTACATTTTTATCATGGATTTTTTTTCATCATTTCTTTTATGGACAAAGCTGCACCGTTTTTTGGTTTATCTACATACATATGCGTGACAACACCGATTAGCTTATCTTGCTGTATAATAGGACTTCCACTCATGCCTTGGAGAATTCCTCCTGTTTTTTCTATGAGCGTTTTATCAATTACTGTAAACTGAAAAAGATAGTCCTCAACAGTTGTAATTTCTATTGAAAAGTCCTGTACTTTTTCGCCATCGATTGAAGTTCGCATAATTGCTTTACCTGTCGTTATTGCTTCCTTGTCAGCTACTTCTACTTCTTGCATCGGAATATTTTCAATCGCATTTTTTTCAAGTTTTCCAAAAATACCGTACACATTGTTTTCATTTACTCCTCCGATGGGAGAAGTGTTATTTTGATGTGAGGTAATTTTGTATCCTGGCTTACCTGGAATACTTTTCTTTATTTGAAGTATGGAAGACAAGTATATCGATCCTTCCGAAAAACTAGGTGTTAAACCGGATGGATGATCCACAATTTGATGTCCTAAGGCACCAAATTCATTCGTTTCCAAATCAAAATACGTTAATGTACCGATTCCTTCTGTAGCATCTTTCAAAAATGGAAGAAGTTTCAGTATTTGGTCAGAAGTGATTTCTCTTGTATACATTTTTTTATTTCGCTCATAATGAATAGTGATTTGTTCTTTATCTTTTATATGGGTTTTAACGTCTTCCATCGTTCGAACATTTTCGGAATTGACCTGTTTAATTGCGTCACCTGTTCGCAACCAATAATCATCGGTTAGTAAGACATCATTGCCAAGTACCACAGCTCCGTACTGTAGGTCAATTTGAATGGATTGTCCTAATGGGACAACTGAGGAAGTAGTATTTTGTGCAAAAGTGGAGTTGACTGCAAAGAATAAAGTAAAGAAAAGTATTGTAATTAGCGACCATATACGATAGCTTGGCTTCATATTTCACCTCCTATACAAATACTATATCCTGTTGAATAAAGTCTATGTGAGGTAAATAATTGATAAAAAAAGAAGACCTCTTTTAGAAAGGTCTTCACGCATGTCTTAACATTTTTTTTCTTTCATTTGCCAATTTCAGCAGTTCTTTTGAATGCTGCAATGTAGTGCTTGTAATTTCAGCTCCTGACATCATGCGACTTAATTCCTCTGCTCGCTGATCATCAACTACTTCTTCCAGATTCGTGTATGTTCTGTTTCTTGAAACAATCTTTTTTATCATTAAATGCTGATCGGCCATTGCTGCAACTTGTGGTAAGTGCGAAATGCATAATACTTGTGAATCTGTTGCAATTCCTGCAATCTTTTCTGCAATCGCTTGGGCAACTCGTCCACTTACACCAGTATCAACCTCATCAAATATAATGGACGTTATTCCTTGGTGCTTGGAGAAAATGCTTTTTAATGCTAGCATCATCCTCGATAATTCTCCACCAGATGCGATTTTAGTTAACGCTTTAAGTGGTTCCCCTACATTTGTTGATATATAAAATGATAAATCGTCTATACCATTTTCGTTATACGTTGTATTGGCATGCTCATGAAACATAACAGAAAAAGTCGCTTTTTCCATATAGAGTTCTTTTAATTGTTCCATAATAGCTTTACTTAGTTGCTTTGCAGCTATTTTTCGTTTATCCGTTAAATCTTTAGCTTCTAATTCTAAATCTTTTTCTATTTGTTTTATCTTTTCTGCAGTTTTTTGAATTTGCTCATCTCTGTTGACTAACTGCTCGAGACTATTTGATATTTTATTTTTATATTCTAAAATATCTTCAATCGATTGGCCATACTTCCTTTTTAAGGATTGAATAAATGCTAGTCGGTCTTCTACAATTTGAAGTTGATTGCTGTCGTACTCCATTTCGTCTAATTCACTTTTTAGTTGGTATGCAGCATCTTGTAAAATGTAAAATGCGGATGATACATTTTCACTTAACTCGAGCATCTTTTTATCAATTTCGGAAATATCCTGTAAGTCTGCCATAGCAGTTCCGATATAATCTAACCCTTTAGATTCGGATAGTATCGCTTCATAAGCGCTACTCATTTTGTCAAATACCTTATGAAAATTTTGGAGCTTCTTTTTTTCTTCTTGAAGTTGTTCCTCTTCCCCAACAATTAAATTGGCATCATTTATTTCATCTACTTGAAATATAAACAGGTCTATTTTATGAGCGATTTGCTGTTCATTCTCAGTTAAAGTCGCTAAATCTTTTTTCAACTTTTTATATTTTGTAAAAAGTTCTTTATATGACTCTTTTACAAGTCTTATTTTTTCCCCTGCAAACTGATCTAATAAATAAATATGTGCTTTTTCATCCATTAATTCTTGGCTCTCGTGCTGACCATGTATATCAATGAGAGAGGCTCCAATCTCACGTAATATACCAATGGTTACTAGCTTACCGTTTATTCGACAAACACTTTTTCCAGAGTCATTAATATCTCTTCTTAAAATGATGGTTTCTTCATCTAAATCTATACCTACATCCGCCATTTTGTTAAAAACTACATGTTTTGGATTCGTGATTATGAATAACCCTTCTAATTCTGCTTTCTTTGTTCCATGTCTTATAAATTCTTGCGAACCTCTTCCACCACACAATAAATGTACAGCATCAATTATTATCGATTTTCCTGCACCTGTCTCTCCAGTTAACACTGTAAGTCCTTCTTCAAAGCTAACTGTTAATTCGTCTATAATTGCAAAATTTTTAATCGATAATTCTTTTAACACTAGCTTTCACCTCATTAAATTAACTTTAGGATTACTCCCTCATATTAAAAAATACGAGCTACGCTAAAGACATTATATTATAGCATTTCAAGTAATCGGTTTTTTACTTCTTCTGTCTCCGATTCTTGTCTACATAAGATTAAACACGTGTCATCCCCACAAATCGTTCCTAATATTTCAGACCAATCTAAATAATCGATCAAAGATCCGATAGCATGTGCATTACCTGGTAACGTTTTCATGACTAAAAAATGACTTGCTCCATCAATACTGACAAATGCATCCGTTAATGCACGGCGTAATTTTTGAGTTGGATTGAATCTTTGATCAGCTGGTAAACTGTATTTATAACTTCCATTAGGAAGAGGTACTTTCACTAAATGCAATTCTTTTATATCTCTTGAGACAGTTGCTTGTGTGACATTGTATCCAGCATTTTTTAAAGAATCTACTAAATCATCTTGCGTTTCTATTTCATTATTAGCAATAATATCGCGTATTCTAATATGTCTTTGTCCTTTATTCATTTCTTTCACCTCTTCGTATAATTATACCGGTTAATTAATACATTAGCATTTCATTCCAAAAGGCACAAGAAAAAACGCGACTCTAATTATGAGTCGCGCTCACCTATAATAAAGAATGCGCTTCGTTCACTAGCTGTTTAAAATCTATTTGATGTGGAATTACTTCACCTTCATTAACATTTACTAAATGAAACAGGAATTCAATATTTCCTTCTCCACCGGTTATAGGAGAATAGGAAGCGTCTTTCAGTTGGTAATGTTGACTTTCTGCAAAATCTGCAATATCGTTCAAAACATCAATATGAACTGATTTGTCACGAACAACCCCTTTTTTACCAACTCGATCTTTTCCAGCTTCAAACTGAGGCTTGACTAGGGCAATAACATCACCATTTGGAACAAGAATAGTTTTTAAAGTAGGAAAGATTAGTTTAAGAGATATAAAAGAAACATCAATTGATGCAAAGGAAGGTAATCCTTCATGAAAATCAGCTGGCGTTGAGTACCGGAAATTTGTCTTTTCCATCACAGTAACTCGTGAATCTTGACGAATTTTCCATGCAAGCTGGTTACTACCAACATCAAGTGCATATGCATGTTTAACGCCATTTTGTAATCCACAATCAGTAAAACCACCTGTAGAAGAGCCAATATCTAACATGATTTTGTCTTCAATTGTCAGTTCAAATTGTTCTAATGCCTTTTCAAGCTTCAGACCGCCTCTACTGACATATTTCAATACTTGACCCTTCACAGATAAAATAGAGTTAGCATCTATTTTTTCGCCTGGTTTATCTATACGTTCTTCTTTAAGATAAATTTGCCCGGCCATTATGGCGCGCTTTGCTTTTTCTCGAGTTTCAAATAAGCCTTGTTCAACTAATAATATATCTACTCGTTCTTTTGAAGACTTCGTCATGATGATATATACCTGTTATTTGACGCGACTGATTTTTCTACTAATTCAACTATATCATCACTCGTGATATTAATTTCTTCTAATAATTGATTGACGTCACCGTGTTCGATAAACATATCTGGAATACCAATACGATTAACATTTGCTTGTAAATTGTTGTCATTGAAGAATTCAAGAACTGCACTTCCGAAACCACCTTCGAGCATGCTTTCTTCTACAGTAATAATTGGTATATTACGTTGTTGTAAAGAACGAAGCATCTCTTCATCTAAAGGCTTAATGAAACGAGCATTGATCACTTCTACTGAAATATTTGCTTGTTCAAGTCGTTCTGCAGCTTGAAGCGCCATTGGAATTGTTGTACCAAAAGTTAAAATCGAAGCTTGAGTGCCTTCTTTCAATACTTCCCAAGTACCTATAGGAATAGACTTTAAATCCTCATCCATTGGTACTCCTAGTCCATTTCCTCGAGGATATCGAAGCGCTATTGGTCCATCTGCATATTCAAATGCAGTTTTAACCATATGCTGCCCTTCATTTTCGTCTTTTGGCATCATTAATACCATATTAGGCATATGACGTAAAAATGGAATATCAAATACACCTTGATGGGTCTCTCCATCTGCACCGACTAATCCCGCCCGATCAATACCAATGACCACATTTAAGTTTTGGCGACAAATATCGTGCAGTACTTGATCGTAAGCACGTTGTAGAAACGTGGAATAAATGACTAAGAACGGTTTCATACCGTCTACTGCAAGACCCGCAGCCATTGTAGTTGCATGTTGTTCTGCAATACCTACATCAATCATACGATCAGGAAATTCCGAAGCAAATCCCTCGAGTTTAGATCCAACTGGCATCGCAGGTGTAATAGCAACGATACGCTTATCATCCCTTGCCAATTTACGTGCGGTCTCAGCGATTAAACCACTCCAAGATGGTGCTTTTGATGAGGATTTGATAAGGTCACCTGTTTCCATTTTATATGGACCAGTTCCATGCCAAGTTCCTATTTTATCATTTTCAGCAGGTTTGTAGCCTTTACCTTTTTTCGTTATCACATGAAGAAGGACAGGGCCTTTCATCTTTTTGGCATTTTTAAGATTTTCTTCTAATGCTTCAAAGTTATGCCCGTCTATTGGACCTAGATACGTAAATCCTAGTTCTTCAAAAAAGACACCAGATACAAGTAAATATTTTAAACTATCTTTTACACGTTCTGCTGTTCCTGCTAGCTTTCCACCTACTGCAGGTATTTTCTTTAATAAATATTCTAAATCATCTTTAGCTCTGTTATACGTACCATGGGTGCGTAATTTTCCAAGTATATTATGAAGCGCCCCAACGTTTGGAGCTATAGACATTTCATTATCATTTAAAATAACAATCATATCTGTTTTTTCATGCCCAATGTGGTTTAACGCCTCAAGAGCCATGCCGCCAGTAAGTGCTCCGTCCCCAATAATCGGAATAACGAAATTAGATTTTTTTTGTAGATCACGAGACTTTGCCATTCCCATTGCAGCAGAAAGAGACGTAGAACTATGACCTGCTTCCCACACGTCATGTTCGCTCTCTATACGCTTTGGAAATCCACACAATCCTTTAAATTGGCGTAGTGTATCAAACTGATCTGCTCTGCCAGTTAAAATTTTGTGCACATACGCTTGATGTCCTACATCCCACAATAGTTTATCAACCGGACTGTTAAATGCACGATGAAGTGCAATGGTGAGCTCTACTACTCCAAGATTTGGGCCGATATGTCCACCTGTTACAGATAACTTTTCTATTAAAAACGATCGGATGTCTTCACTTAATTCCTTTAATTGTTCGTTATTTAAACTTTTCAAAAAGGATGGGCTAGAAATTGAAGTTAAATCCATTGCCATCACACACCTTCTTTTAGATTTCCTTCGTAATACGTTAGGTAATATCATACCAATAAACTGTTATAAAACAAAATTATTCGCTATCAATTGGCCCTTTTCGTTATATAATTTGCGAGTTCCACTAATAGTCCTTGATGTAAATTAACTTCCTGAAGAGCTTGAATAGCCATATTATATTGGTTTTGCAACTCTTCTTTTGCCCCTTCTAGCGTTAAGATAGATGGGTATGTATTTTTCTCACTCAAAATATCTTTTCCAGCAGTTTTGCCTAATTGTTCAGAAGTTCCTTCTATATCCAGAATATCGTCTTGTATTTGAAATGCTAATCCTATATGGTATGCATATTTCATTAATGCTTCCATTATTTCATCGCTTGCATTAGCTATGATGCCTCCTGCTAAAATACTTATTGTAAGGAGTGCACCAGTTTTATTTACATGAACTTTTTCTAATTCCGCTAGTGTTAAAGATCTTCCTTCTCCTAGCATATCTAGCACCTGCCCACCGACCATTCCTTCTGCACCAGCTGAAAAACTTAACTTGTCAATCAATTTTACTTTTTGTTCTGCAGTAAGATTCGGTAGTCGTGCAATTATCCCGAAAGAAAATGTCACAAGTGCGTCACCTGCTAATATTGCAAGTGCTTCTCCAAAGACTACATGATTCGTCGGTTTACCACGGCGAAGATCATCGTTGTCCATTGCAGGTAGATCATCGTGTATCAGTGAATAAGTATGAATCATTTCAATCGCACTGGCAACAACAAGCGCATCCTCATTATTTGTTTGCAGTTCTTTTAAAACTGCTAATGTGAATAACGGTCTTATTCTTTTACCCCCTGCTTGTAAAGAGTAATCCATTGCATCTTTCAGTTCCTGGGGTGCTTTAAGGTCATTTATTAATATAGACATCTTTTGCTCAATAGTTGGTAAATTTGAATCGATAAAAGAATGCAATAAATTATTCATTACTATTACCTTCTTTTTCCGTATTATCCCCTATATAAGAGACTAGCTGTTTTTCAGCACTTTGTAATTTTTCACTACATAATTTTGATAACTCCATCCCTTTTTGATAGAGTTCGATTGCATTTTCAAGTGGTACGTCGCCTTGCTCCAATTGACGAACGATATTTTCTAATTGCAACATCGCCTCATCAAACGGGATTTCTTTTTTAGCCATGAAAATTAGTCCCCTTTCCCTCTCTTCTCAGCATCTTTTACAATCGCTTCAACTTGGCCATCCGGGAGTGTAACAAAGATGGAATCTCCTTTAGCTACTTCTTCCACCGATTTAACCACTTTTCCATTTTTATACGTAATACTAAAACCTCGATCTATTATTTTCAATGGGTTCAAAGCTTCTAACGTACGAATCGACCCATGAAAATGCTGTCGATGTTTTTCGTATGTAGAAACAGTTGCTTGATTTAGTTGATTTGTTAAGACTTGGACTGACTTATACTGCAAATCAATCAATTTTTTTGGTGAAAGTTGGAGCATTCTTTTTTCTACTTGCGTAAAGTTTCGTTCTTTTTCACGATACAAGCGATTAGTTTCTCTTTGTAATTGCTGCTCCACACGTACGTATCTTTCTATAAAAGGACGATATAGTTTCTCAGGAGTTGCAAGTACAGGAGATTGTATAGCTCGGTTATATCTATTTTTTTCATCCTGTAGCTTCTTAGAAACAAAATTCAAGCAAGCGGATTGGAAGGAAAAAATATTTTTTAATAAATTTTCTTTACTAGGAACAGCCATTTCAGCAGCTGCAGTTGGTGTTGGTGCTCGTAAATCGGCAACAAAATCGGCAATTGTTGTATCCGTCTCATGCCCAACAGCACTTATAATAGGAATAGCACTATTGGAAATAGCCCTTGCTACCGCTTCCTCGTTAAATGCCCATAAATCTTCGATAGATCCTCCACCTCGACCAACAATTAAGACATCAATGTTTTGCATATTATTTGCTTGCTCAATTGACTTTACAATGGATGGGGCAGCTTGAGGTCCTTGGACAATAGTTGGAAAAACGACTACCTCACTTATTGGATACCTACGTTCTAACGTTGTCAAAACATCACGAATAGCTGCACCGGTTTTAGAAGTAACTACACCTATCATTTTAGGAAATATAGGAATCTGTTTTTTACGACTAGGATGGAATAAACCTTCCTGCTCCAGTTTCTTTTTTAATTGTTCAAATGCTAAAAAAAGCTCCCCAATACCATCCGGTTGAATAGTGGAAGCGTATAATTGGTATTGCCCAGCAGCTTCAAAAACGTTAATATCACCACGAACGAGTACATTCATCCCGCTTTCAGGTTTAAACTTTAACGATCTTGCGTGCATTGCAAACATAACGGATGTTAAACGTGCAGTATCGTCTTTTAAAGTGAAGTAAATATGTCCACTACTGTGAACCTTCACATTTGATAGTTCACCTTTTACGTATACGTCTCGTAAGTGAGTATCTGCGTCAAATTTACGTTTTATGTATTTAGTTAAAGCTTTTACCGTTAAGTATGTATGTGTTTGTGCAGTCACAAGAACAACTCCATTATGATCACAAGGTAAAAGCTGCCTTTCTAAACAGATTACAAAGTAGTTATACTTTACTTTTTACCTGTCTAGGCTTCGGCGCCTATGTCCTCTCAAGAAGTCATAAGTCACTTTCGCTTTTCTAGAAAAACAGCTTATAGCTTATTAATTTTTAGATGTATTTTCGGCTGCTAAGCATGTGTTTTCCATTAGCATAGCAATCGTCATTGGACCTACTCCACCCGGTACTGGGGTAATTTTAGATGCGACTTCTTTTACAGAAGCAAAATTTACATCCCCACATAATTTGTTATTTTCATCTCGGTTAATACCTACATCAATTACAACTGCACCTTCTTTTACATAGCTAGCATCGATCATTTTAGCACGACCAGTTGCCACTACTAAAATATCCGCTTGTTTTGTATATGCATGCAGGTCTTTTGTTCTGGAATGACAATATGTAACAGTTGCATCTTTTTGGAGTAAAAGTTGTCCCATTGGCTTGCCCACAATATTACTTCTACCAATAATTACAGCATGTTTTCCTGCAACATCAATATTACTGTATTCTAATAATTTTAAAATACCAAATGGGGTACATGGAAGGAAGGTTTGTTGTCCGATCATCATTTTACCAACACTTTCGGGGTGAAAACCATCAACATCTTTAAGTGGTGAGATTTTTGCGATCACTCGATCTTCATCAATTTGTTTTGGTAAAGGTAGTTGAACTAGGATTCCATGGATTTTTTCATCGTTGTTTAATAGCTCCACTTGTTTCAATAATTCAGTTTCTGAAACATCCTCGTCCAATTGGATAAGGATAGAATACATCCCTAATCTCTCACAAGTTTTAGTTTTGTTATTTACATATGTTTGAGAAGCAGGATTATTTCCAACTAACACAACAGCCAATCCAGGTGTAATACCTTTTGCTTTTAAAGCTTCTACTCTTTTTTGGACTTTTTCTGTAACTTGTCCAGCAATTTGTTTACCATCAATTAAATTGTCTAACACCATTAACTCTCCTTCACTCCGGACCATTATTGATCTGTATATTTAGATAATACACCATTTACAAATCGGCTAGATTTCTCATCTCCGAAAACCTTACAAATTTCTAAAGCCTCGTTAATAGCTACTTTTGCAGGGGTTTCTTCTGTAAACATTAGTTCAAAAACAGCAATACGTAGAACTGTGCGTTCAATTTTTGGTAGTCGAGAAAGCGACCAATTTTCTAGCTTTTCTGTTAATGAAGCATCAATCTGCTCTTTATGCTCAATCACACCTCTAACTAACATTGTTAGAAAAGTATCTTGTTCATCTGTAACATGACCAATTGCTTCCTCTATAGAAATTTCATGGTTATCTAACTGAAATAGCGCTTGTAATGCTAGCTCTCTTGCTTTTCTTCGTTTCATTATTTAGTTCTCCTTTAAATGTAACTATCTAAACAATCATAGCATATTTCTCTTTAGATTGCGTACTAGAAAGCAGAAAATATAAAGAAAATGCATGGAGAATACATACTAAATATAAAAAGAGCCATCCATGGATGACCCTTTCTTTTTATTCGGCTGAATCGAATTGTACACCTGTAATATGAACATTCACTTCTTTTGGCACTAAACTAGTCATATTTTCAATTGCTTGTCGGATTTGAGATTGCACTTCTCTAGCAACCGTGGGAACGGAAGCACCGTATTTTACAAGGCAATATACATCGATAAACAAACCATCAGCTGTTATTTCTGTCTTAATACCTTTGCCATGCACTTTTTTACCCAGACGCTCTACAACTCCCGAAGCAAGGTTTCCGCGTGTTCCAGCGATACCATCTACTTCATTTGTTGCAATGCCTGCGATTACAGTAATAACTTCAGGTGCAATTTCAATTGTCCCTAAGTCATCTTTTCCTTCAGGAGTCATTTGAACAAATTTTTGTTCGTTTGTTTCTGACATTTTTTTCACTCCTTTTATGAATTGATTACATCGTACTTCTCTAAAAATTTTGTGTCAAAATCTCCAGAAACAAACACTTCGTGATTCATCAATTTTTCGTGGAATAAAATAGTCGTTTCCACACCATCTATGACAAATTCACCTAATGCGCGTTTCATTTTTGCAATTGCTTCTTCACGAGTATCTCCAAACGTAATCAGTTTAGCTACCATCGAATCATAAAATGGTGGAATACTATAGCCTGGATACATTGCAGAATCAACACGAACACCATACCCACCTGGAGCAAGATACATGTCAATTTTCCCTGGAGATGGCATGAAGTTTTTAGCTGGATTTTCTGCATTGATACGACATTCAATTGCCCATCCCTTAATTTGAATATCTTTTTGTTCAAAAGCTAATTTTTCTCCAGAAGCAATTTTTAACTGTTGTTGAATCAAATCAATACCAGTAACCATTTCAGTAACTGGATGCTCTACTTGAATACGCGTATTCATTTCCATAAAGTAAAATTTTTGATTGATATGATCAAATATAAATTCTACTGTTCCAGCACTCTTATAGTCTACAGCAAGCGCAGCTTTTACAGCTGCCTCTCCCATTGCAGAACGAATTTCTTCGGATAATGCTGGAGATGGTGCTTCTTCCACGAGCTTTTGCATTCTACGTTGAATAGAACAATCTCGCTCACCTAAGTGTACAGCATTTCCTTGTCCATCTGCCAATACTTGGATTTCAACATGTCTAAATTCTTCTATAAATTTCTCTAAGTAAACTCCTGGATTACCAAATGCAGCAGCGGCTTCTTTTTGAGTAATTTTAATTCCTTTTACTAGTTCTTCTTCATCCCTAGCAACACGAATTCCTTTACCGCCGCCTCCAGCAGTTGCTTTAATGATTACTGGAAAACCAATCTCATTAGCAATTTTCAAACCCTCTTCTTCATCTGCGACAATTCCAACAGAACCTGGTACTACTGGTACTCCAGCTTTTCTCATTGTTTCTCTTGCAACGTCCTTAGTACCCATACTTGAGATGGCAGATGAGGATGGTCCGATAAATGTGATAGCACATTCTTCACATAACTCTGCAAAGCTTGCATTTTCTGCCAAAAATCCGTACCCAGGATGAATTCCATCACAACCAGTTAGTTTAGCAACACTAATAATATTAGAAAAATTTAAATAAGAATCCTTCGATAATCTCGGACCGATACAATAAGCTTCATCCGCTATCTGAACATGTAACGCGTCGCGATCTGCTTCTGAATATACTGCAACTGTCTCTATATCCATTTCTTTGCAAGCTCGAATGATACGAACCGCAATTTCTCCACGATTGGCTATTAATACTTTTTTCATCAATCTTGCCCCTTCCTCCGTAATTAAAAAGCAAATTTTTTCATTAAACCGAATCTACCTTGTTGAAGATAGCGTCTGCTTTTTAAACTTCTTTTACAAGGAACAAAGGCTGACCATATTCTACTAATTGTCCATCTTTTACAAGGATCTCAACCACTTCTCCATTTACTTCTGCTTCAATTTCATTGAATAACTTCATTGCTTCTACAATGCACACAACAGAATCAGTCGAAATCTTCGTTCCAACTTGAACGTATGCATCAGCATCAGGAGATGATGATTGATAGAAAGTACCTACCATAGGTGATGTGATTTTATGTAATGAAGTTTCTTCTACAACTTCTTCCACTTTTTCCTCCACTTTTTCTTTAGGAGTTTCACTTACCTGTACTTGTTTTTCTTCCACTACTATAGGTTGTTCTGAAACAACAGAACTTTCTAATGCGAATCCAGTAGAAGTTACAGAACCTTTATCATTCTTTTTTAATTTGATTTTAGTTCCTTCTGATTCATATAAAAATTCATCTAGTGTGGACTGATCAATTAATTTAATAATTTCTCTAATTTCTTGGATCTTCATTTTACCTGTCTCCCTTTTGTATACATAATTATACTTACTCTTCTCATTTTAGACGTTTTTATGATAATTTTAAATAGCTAGAGGATAAAACTTCGGAAATAATAAAAAAAAGCGCCAGTATGGCACTTTTTTTGACAGAACCGATAATATATGTTATTGACCGTCAAACTTAACTTCTACCTTATAAGCTTGTGGCCACTCTCTTTTTACAGCATAAATGATCTCATCCGCTTTTTGAGAGGACTGCTCATTTGACACAACATCTATTAATACAGATTCATTTTCAATTCTTACTAGCGCATCATCATAACCTAATGATTTGATAATTAGCTCCAGCATAGCCTCTGTTGAATCTATTTTCACTAATTCTTCAATTTGGTTATATGCTTCATCTTTTTCTTCTGCAGTGAAATCGTTACTACCTACTTTAGTCGTTAATTGCTCACGAAGTTGACTTCTTTTCCCTTGAACTTCCATTCTCATTTCTTCAAAGGCATTGCTACTTGAAGTAAATGACTGTTCGTTTGTGGAAGAAGTTTCAACTAGGTCTACATCTTCTATTGTATCATTTGAGAATAATGCTATTCCATCGAATGGCGATGGTCGATCTGTTACATAAAAAACAGTAATAACAGCTACTAAACTAATTAAAGTTAAAAACCAAATAGATCTCTTTTTTACATTCATGTTATTATTCCTCCAATTCCATTTCTTCAATCACAATTCTATGTGGGGATATTTGTAAAACAGATGAAAGTGTTATTACAAGCTTGTTTTGAATGCGTTTATCGCTCGCTCCTTCCGCCACAACTAATACTCCAATTAGCTCCTCCTTGTCCCTTTTGCTGTCACTTGTCCATTGGAAAAATGATACATCACTCTCCGTAGCTTCCTCAGATCCATTTGAATAATGATAATAAACAGCTACTCGACCAACGCCTCTAATTCTTTCAAGAACAGAAGCTAACTCATCTGGTGTTTGAAGTTCTTCTACATTCGTTTCTGTTTTACTAACATTATCCATATTAAGAAGACCTGAAAAAAGTAGACTTATGAAAAGTACTGCTCCTCCTATAACAACAAAACGAAAAGTGGGTTTTTGTTTAAGTGTGATAGTGCTTCACCCTTCTTTTCATTATGGATATAATACTTTATGCATCAAAAACTATTTATATGAAGAGATTAGACAGAATCCAAAATATTATCGCAATTTTTACTATAAAGCTCGATTTCTCTTTATCTACATGTTCTAATAGAATTGAAATAAGCTCCCCAATCACGACAATGATTAATATGCCAAATAAAATTGTTTGAATGATGAGAGTTATCCTTTCCCACTAACTAATAGTTTTGCAAAGAGCATCGTTAATATAATCGTGAAAAAGAACGCAAAAGCAATCAATACCGAAATAATAGATAGAACAAAGAGTGTTCTTCCAATATCATCTAGAAGCCCACTTATCCCTGAATCTAAAAACGGTTCCAAAATTGCAGCTAATAGTCTATATAAAAAAGCAATTAATATTGTTTGAATCGTTGGAATCGAAACTAAAACTAATACGGAGATTAGTAATGAATTTCCAGTTATAACCGAGGCAGATGAAGAATATGTTTTCATCGTGCTAATACTTTCAGTTAATAAGGACCCTACAAATGGTATAGAGTTTTGTATTAATCGTTTAACAGATTCATTAACCGCTCCTCCTACCGTCCATGTAATCACACCATTGACTGTTATGAAGAAGCTATATAATACAAGGATTACTGACGTCATACCAATTAATGTCATCCTAATGAGATCTGACAGTTTCGAAAAAGAGGTTGCTGGATGTATTCGACTGATCAAATCTAGAAGAAATGCAGCCATAATTGATGGTATCAATACTTTCTCTGCCATAAATGCTGTAAACGTTGAAAAGAATACTACCGCTGGATTCCATAAAGTTACTAGCAACGCTCCACCAGAAACAGCAATACCTGCGGTTAGTACTGGATACATTCCTAAAAAAAGTGTAACTAACTGGCTTGTAAGGGTTTGAATCATTTCTAGCGTTCGATAAGCAGGTTCTAAACATAAGAAGCAAATAAGATAAATAAATAATAACTTTAACAATCTTTTGCTCTTTGGAATGAGCCATTCTAAGCAAAGAAAAATAAAACCAAATAGCAGGATATACGTAAATGTTTGAATGACTTCTTTTACTGGGAGTAGCAAATTCGTGAGCATTTCATCCATTTTGATTCATTCCTTCAAGAGAGTAGTCCCATTATGGAAAAGAATTTAGAGTAAAATTGTTTCATATGATCGAGCCAGGCAAGTAGCAATATTGCTTTTGTTGTAAAAGTTAGTATAGTTGCAAGGCTTGTATACTCATAATCCGTCAAAAGTTCCTCAATTATTTGAGAAACTATTAAAAGAATGACAGAGAACATAAGTAGCTTAAATACTGGTAAGAGATTAGTTGGTATAACGGAGATAAATTGATTTGTATTAGGGATAATATAAGTCATTAATAAGTATGTTAAGAATAAAAATATAAAAATTGTATAAATAATAGAGTGAAGTCGTGGATAAGTTTCATCAATAAATTGCAGCAAAATGAATGCGATTATAATCGTTATGTATACTATCATTTGCTAACTCGACATAATAAGCCATTCAAGGAATGTGGATATTTCATAAAAAAATACCCTCAGTAAACGAAGCAGCTCAATGGTCATATAAATATATCCTACAAAAAATAAAAAAAAGGCAAACTCTTTTTTTCCGGTTGATTCAAAAAACAAATGAAGTATAGCAATTAATAACCCTATACCAGCAACTCGAAGTACATCGTGAAGTTCCACAATGCCTCCCCCTTCCATATCTTCAGCATATGATACAAGTTCTTCAAATATGAAAAAGAGTCACGCATTTTGCGTGACTCTTTTATCTTTAGATAAACCTGAAGTTTATTGTTTCTTTTGCATTAAAAATTGAAACTATTGATTTTCGTTCCAGGCGGACGCTTTCCGCTCCAATCAACGTAATAGAACTCTATATAAGTGAATATTCGTGTTTTTTGTTACAAGAAGCAATTATGACATTTATTCATTAAGATATAATTATATGATGCAGCAAAAAAGGCAGTTAGAATGAAATCATTCCAACTGCCTCTATTTCTCATTAAGGAGTCACATTTTTGCATGACTCTTTAATGAAATTAAACTATATAACTATTTTTAAATTAAGCTCTTGATACGTATGATCCTTCATCTGTGTTGATAATTAGTCGATCTCCAACATTGATGAAAAGTGGAACAGTTACAACTAAACCAGTTTCAAGAGTTGCAGTTTTAGAACCACCGCCAGAAGTATCCCCTTTAATACCAGGTTCAGTTTCAGTCACTTCCAGTTCAACTGATTTTGGTAATTCCACTCCAAGTGTTTCTCCTTGGTACTGAATAATATGAATTTCCATGTTTTCACGTAAGTATTTTAATTCGTATTCGATTTGTGTTTCGTTTAATTCAAGTTGCTCATAAGAATCTGTATCCATGAAAATGTGTTGATCTCCACTTGCATATAGATATTGCATTTTTCTGTTATCAATTTGAGCTTTCTCTACTTTTTCACCAGCACGGAAAGTTTTCTCATTTACTGAACCATTTCTAAGGTTTCTAAGTTTAGAGCGAACAAACGCTGCTCCTTTACCTGGTTTAACGTGTTGGAAATCCAGTACACGATAAAGTACTCCATCTACTACTATTGTTAAACCTGTTTTAAAATCATTTACAGAAATCATTATTTTTCCTCCAAATATTAAGATAAAATGAGTAATTCTTTTGTCGAATGCGTAAGTTTTTCTAGACCATTTTCAGTTACAATTGCATCGTCCTCTATACGAACTCCACCGATATTCGGTAAGTAAATTCCCGGCTCAATTGTAATAATCATCCCTGGTTCTAGTGTAATATCAGATCGGAAAGAAAGCCCTGGACCTTCATGTACTTCAAGCCCAATTCCGTGACCTAAAGAGTGACCAAATTCTTCACCATATCCTTTTGAAGCAATATAATCACGTGCAATTGCGTCTGCTTCTTTACCTGTCATTCCTGGTTTTATTTTTTCCAATGCAAGTAATTGTGCATCTAAAACTACTTGATAAATCTCTTTTAATTGGTCACTCGGTTCCCCAACAGCAATTGTTCGAGTCGTATCTGAAATATACCCATTATAAAGTGCACCGAAGTCAAGTGTCACAAAGTCCCCTACTTCAATGACTTTGCTAGTTGCTACGCCATGAGGAAGTGCAGATCTTACACCAGAAGCAACGATCGTATCAAAAGATGAAGACGAGGCACCAAGTTTTCTCATGAAGAATTCAAGCTCATTTGACACTTCAAGCTCTGTCATCCCCGGTTTTATGTATGTAACAATATGGTTAAAAGCCTCATCCGCAATACGACAAGCCGACTTTATAATACTAATCTCTTCCTCAGTCTTAATCAAGCGAATTTTTTCCACTAGTCCTGAAAGTGGTACTAAATCTGCTTGGATAGCTTGTTTATACAATTCATAGCCACTATACGTTAAATCGTCTTTTTCAAATCCAATAGAATTAATGCCCATTTCTGTAACTTGGTTAGCAACTTCTTCTATTAAAGTTTTTGTATGCTGTACAATACGGTAGTCCTTTATCTGACTAGCCGCTTGCTCTGTGTAACGAAAATCTGTAATGAATACTGCATCGTTTTTAGACACAATTGCTACACCAGCTGTACCAGTAAAACCAGTCATATAACGTCTGCTATAACCGTTTGTAATCAGTAAAGCATCCACACCTTGTTCTTCTAAAGCAGCACGTAACTTCTCAAGTTTCATCATTATACCCCATCTCATTTTCTATTTATATCTTCACTTTATTTTATCATAGGAAGAGACGCGGGTAAATTTTTCATTTACTAAGAGGATTATCCTGTGCATGAAAAATAGCAGATTCCATCATAAACCTTACTAACATTACAACGATACAAATAAATGGAATCGACAAATGTTTAATTGTTTTCGCAAGCGTATCCTTATCTAAAAATATCCATTCCATAATAATTGCAAAAATGATTCCAAGTGCCAAGCTAGTAATAGAGGCAGGAATTTTAATAAAAATCAGACTTATATAATAAAATACAAAACAAATAAACCATACTACAATAAAAAGAATGACCCATTTCCCTAGAGGACGGACTGATTCGAACATTTGTAATTTGTCTGCATAACCAATTGGACTCCACTTGATCCAATGAAACAAATCGATCACTTTAAGCAATAAAGTGCAAATTAATGCAGCTACAAAACTAGTACTAATCGATAATCCCTTTTCTTTCATAATCATCTCTCCTTTTTGCTTCAGTTTGATGCTGAAAGATGAATATTAAACAAAAAGGTATAAAACTTCTAAAAAAACAAAAAAACACATACCGAGGAGTTACTCTCGAGCATGTGTTTTTTTACGCATTTATTTTATAATCCGCACTTTAATTGCGCATTACAATTTGTACATGTGTTACATCCGCCCATTTCTTCCACAGTTCCTTTTCGGCAAACTGGACAAGTATTACCAACTTCAGAACCGATTGTAACATTTGTTGAACGCAAATCCTGAATCGTATCAATTAAAACGATTGGTCGTTTTTCAAATACTTTTTCTTCTTGTCTTTGATCGTCAAGCGTATTTTCTTCTGCTTTCAATGTTAGAACCTGAGAATCTCGACTTCCATCAACATAAACAGTTCCACCTTTAGCTCCGCCACGGTATAGACGTTCATATACACCTTCTACTTGTTCAACCGTATAGCCTCTTGGTGCATTAACTGTTTTAGAGATTGAACTATCAATCCAGCGTTGAATAATACATTGAACATCCGCATGAGCTTCTGGCGCTAACTCCATTGCAGTAACAAACCATTCAGGTAAGTTGTTTTCATCTGCATCATTGTTTGCTTGCAAGTACTCTTGAACGATATCCGCTTTTACTTCAATGAACTTTCCTAAACGTCCACTTCTATAATATGTGAAAGAATAATAAGGTTCTAAACCAGTAGAGACTCCTACCATAGTTCCAGTAGATCCTGTTGGAGCAACTGTTAGTAGATGTGAGTTTCTAATTCCATTTTCAACGATAGAATTTCTAATTTCCTCTGGCATAGATTGCATAAAACCAGTCTCTGTAAATGCTTTACGTAAACGATTTGTTTCTTCTTCTGTTTCTGCAGTTAAAAATGGGAAGCTTCCTCGTTCAATTGCTAAGTTCGCTGAAGTTTCATAAGCAGCAATTGCAATCGTTTTAAATACCTCGTCAACGAGAATATTGCCTTCCTCAGATCCGTACTCTTTTTCGCAGTAGATTAAAAGATCTGCTAGTCCCATAACTCCAAGACCTACACGTCTTTCACCTAAAGCTTGTACTTTATTTTCTTCTAAGAAATACGGAGTTGCATCTATTACATTATCCTGCATACGAACTCCAACACTCACTGTTTCTTTTAGAGCTTCAAAGTTAACCGTTTTAGTTTCCTTGTTAGCAAATTGAGCTAAATTAACAGCTGCAAGGTTACAAACTGAATATGGAGCAAGCGGCTGTTCCCCACATGGATTCGTAGCAACTACTTTTTGTCCATATGCTTTTGCATTCGTTTTTTCATTCGCATTATCTATAAAGAAAATACCTGGCTCTGCAGAATAAGTAGCACAAATATTAATTAAATTCCATAACTCTTTTGCTTTTACAGTGCGATATGTTCGAACAGCATAACCCATTTTCTCCCATTCACGAACATCTCCAACTTCATGCCAATGTTTGTTATAAAATACCATCTCTTCTGGAGAATAGGTTTCAATCGCTGGGAAACGTAGTTCGAAGTCTGCATCTTCTTCGACTGCTTTCATAAAGTCATCTGTCAACGTAACAGAAATATTTGCACCTGTTAAAAATTCAGGATTGTGAACAGTAAAATTACCACCATCACGAAGTTTTGTTTCTGCTTCACGAATGATATCATCGCTGAAGCCACCTAATCCAGGAATCGCTTTATAATTTACTATTCCCTGGTACATTGCTTCTTCTTGATTGGATAAAGGGGTAAATTTAAGCTTGTCCTTAGCTAATTGTTTAATCGTCTCATCATTCGTATTTTCAATTAAAAAACGAAGAATTCGAGGGTTTTGCATTTTAGAAATGATAAATTCCGCAATATCCGGGTGCCAGTCAGCAAGCATTATCATTTGTGCTCCTCTTCGTGAACCACCCTGCTCAACTAAGTGAGTTAGTTTAGCAATATCATCTAGCCATGATACCGAACCAGAAGATTTACCATTTACACCTCTAGCTAATGTATTACGCGGGCGAAGCGTCGAACCGTTCGTTCCAACACCACCACCACGACTCATAATTTCCATCACTTGCTTACGATGGTCACTAATTCCCTCGCGTGAATCGGGAACAAATGGCATTACGTAGCAGTTAAAGTAAGTTACGTCTGTACCTGTACCTGCTCCATAAAGAACTCGTCCAGCTGGAATAAATTTCAAAGAAACTAATTGTTGGTAGAACTTCTCAAACCATTCCTTGCGTTTTTCCTCTGTTTTTTCAACCGAAGCAAGTCCAGTAGCATTGCGTTTGGCAATTTGCTCATAATACACTTCCAACGGTTTCTCAATAACATTAAGAGAACGTTTTACAATTCCTGATTCAAGTTCATCTTGATCATCAATTGCACTTCTATAGTCTTCTTCAATAAGCACTTCTGCAGTTTTTGTCGATTGGTCGATTGAAACGATATGACCTAAACCGCGTGCAGGAAATTTCGGGTCAGCTTTTACAGTAAGAACGACAAAATCTCCTGCTTTTAGCGTTTTCTTTTCCGTATCTTTAAATGAATAACGGTCAATCATTACTAGTCGGGAAACACCTTTGTGCGTCAATTTCATGTCTTCTGTAATTGGATGTACTTGTGGAAATAGTTGAATGTCTTTGTTTAACTGATCAATGTTAATGGTTGCATTATTGTTCTGAGATGCTAATACCATCATATTGCCTCCCTTTTATTTAAAAATAAAACACACCATATATGGTGTATGGTTATTTTTAAACCATACTATATGTTGTGTTTTTTTGCAAATATATGAATTTCTTCAAAAGTCATATGTAGCAATGGTCAATGGACTTATTTCCTAAAAAAATAAATTTTATTTTTTAAAATTCCATTGATTATTATCATAACGCTTTTTTTCAAGCGCATTTACGTATAATTCTTGTTCTTCTGATAGGGCAAATTCTACTAATTCAATCTGCAACGCATCTTCAAATCCTTTTTTGAATGCTTTTTTGCACTCGTCGATTGTTACAGGATTTTGACTAATTTTGTTGATGGCCACAGCTTTTTTAGATAAACTTGCTTTTACTCTCTCACGTAGCGCTTCAGAAGAAAATTTAAACGTCTGGATAAGTTTATCTTCATCCAGATCTAATAAGATTGCACCATGCTGTAAAATAACACCTTTTTGACGTGTTTGGGCACTTCCTGCAACTTTCTTTCCTTCTACTACTAATTCATACCAACTTGGCGAATCAAAGCAGACAGCAGTTTTAGGCTTCTTTAGATTTTGCTTTTTCTCTTCTGTGTCTGGAATAGAAAAGTATGCATCTAAACCTAGATTTTGAAATCCAAGCAATAACCCTTCACTTATCACACGATAAGCTTCTGTCACGGTTGCTGGCATATCAGGATAACTTTCAGTCACAATCACGCTATATGTTAGTTCATGCTCATGTAGTACTCCTCTTCCCCCAGTAGGTCTACGAACAAACCCCAGACCTAAACGATTTACTGCATCTAAATCTATTTCTTTTTCAACAGATTGAAAATAACCGATAGATAGAGTCGCTGGATTCCATTCATAAAAACGAATTACTGGTGGAATCAGCCCTTCACTGTGCCAATCTAGCAAAGCCTCATCAAGCGCCATGTTATAAGATGGACTACAAGGTCCAGAATTAATAAAGTACCATTTTTTCTTTTCCATCAAATCTTCCCCCTAACAACCTTATTCATTTTATCAAATAGATTGAATTGTATCTAGTGAATCTTTTATAATGAATATGGAAACATAGAAAGGGGAAAGACCGTGTTAAATATTTTATACACTCTACTTGTAGTAATTATTGTTTTACTAGTTTATGCTGGTATCCAAGCTCTCCGTTTAAAGAAGACCGTTACAAACCTTAATCAGGAACAATTTATCGAAGGCTATCGTAAGGCACAATTAATTGATGTGAGAGAACCTAAGGAGTTTGATTCAGGTCATATTCTTGGTGCAAGAAATATCCCTTCCACACAGCTTCGTCAACGTTATAAAGAAATTCGTCCAGATAAACCAGTTTATCTATATGATCAAAACGGCGCAAGAAGTGCACGTGCAGCAATGTTCCTAAAGAAAAAAGGATATACACAATTAAACCAACTTCAAGGCGGATTTAAAACTTGGACAGGTAAAATTAAATCTAAATAATAATACATAAAGGTTCTTCTTATCGTTAGAGGAACCTTTTTTATTTCAACACTCACTAAATTTTCTGGAGGTATGGAATGAAGGAGAAAACGTTATTTTCACATCACGAGGATTTTAGAAATACTCTTCCTAATTATGAGGACTTTGCGTTTGTTTCAAAAAGGATCATTTGGGCCTTAAATGAAAGAAAACAAGGCGATTGGAAAAATATTTCAATTGGAGAAACAATATCTCAACTTGATGCAAACTTATTAGAAATGATGGAGAAGAACTTATTAGCTTATGAAACACTGAGCTATATTTTCGAAACACAGCCTCTAGGTAAAATTATGAGTAAATCTACATTAAATTTAGGCACAGGTTTAGAAATTACGGAAACCTTTGAAAATAAATTGATCTACTTTCCAGAATATGATGTAGGAATGACATTGTCTTTTAACTATTCTTCTAGTCATAGTTGGCCGGAATATCGTTTCTTTTCTACGTCAGCAGAAAAAGCATTACTATTTTTAAACGAAATCAACGAAAAGTTAAGACAATTACTTATGCAATCGATTACTTATTTAGTTGATACAGAAAATGGAGTCCAGCGAAGAAATTATGGCGAGCAAGCTGTTGTTAATCGTGAGGACGTATTATTAGCACATAGCATAAAGCAAGATATATTTCGTTCTATTGATGAATTTTTTAAAGAGGACGGTCATTTTTTCAAAGAATATGGCCTACCCTATAAACGAGGAATTTTACTATATGGCAGTCCTGGGAATGGGAAAACAACTTTAGTAAAGTCCATCACAGGCTCAACGAAAGCACCTGTTGTTTATTGGCAAATTACCGAATTTACTGGAAGTCATTCTATTCAAGAAGTATTTGGTATCGTGACAAGACTTGCTCCTGCAATTCTCGTTATTGAAGATATTGATTCGATGCCTGAATATACGAGATCCGTTTTTTTAAACACGCTAGACGGTGTTCAATCTCGAGAAGGGTTATTTATCATCGGAACGACAAACTACCCGGAAAAAATAGATCCAGCGCTTATAAATCGTGCAGGTCGGTTTGACCGTGCATACGAGATACCATCTCCTTCGGATAAAGTTCGAGAGCAGTACTTACGAAAGTTAGATATTAGACATATTTTTACGGACGAACAATTTACAGATATGGCGAAACGTTCGAAAGGGTTATCTATGTCCCAGCTTAACGAATTGTATATGTCAGTTGCATTAAATTGGCATTATGATGGGAAACTGGCATATGAAGAGCGTATTGAAGAGTTGCTAAAACAAAATAAAAGATCTATGAAAAAAGAATGGGAGAATGACGAACATTCTATTGGATTTTGAATCGAAGAAGTGAACAGCTTCTATTGGCTATTTTAGACTGTGGACAAACGCGAAGGATTTCAAGGTTGCCCTACGGTCTGGACAGAATTTTCATCTAAACATTTTTAGATACTATTACCGCTGATTTCCAACTGCGGACGGACGCTTTCCGCGGGCGGTCCGTGAGCCTCCTCGTCGCAAGCTCCTGTGGGGTCTCACCAGGACACGCTGTTCCCGCTGGAGTCGCCGTCCTCCGTTTCAATCAAGTGAGGGCTCCATGAACAATACAACTTATCAATAGGATTGAATATACAAACGCATCATTCATTGTAACTCGCCTTGGTGATTATTTTAAAAAAGTCAGATTTTTTCATCTAAAAATATTTAGATTCTATTATCGCTGATTTTCAACTGCGGACGGACGCTCTCCGCGGGCGGTCCGTGAGCCTCCTCAGGCCGACAGGATGTTGGTCATGAAGGCTTGAGGCCCACAGGATGTGGGTCATGCAATCGTTGCCGCAGGACGCGGCGAACTTAGATTGCCTTCCGTTTGACAAGGCGTCCTTAGCCTTCGTTCCTTTGTTAGCTCCTGCGGGGTCTCACCCGACACGCTCTTCCCGCTGGAGTCGCCGTCCTCCGTTTCAGTCAACTGAAGGCTTCATATAATTAACATCCTCAGCTTTACTATTAAAATCAAAAAAATGACAAAAGGTATCGAGAGGACATCCTCTTGATACCTTTTGTCTATAATTAGAAATGCGATTATCTCGAATCTCTTTTCAAGTTTTATGCTTTTGTATAGCGCAATACTGGATGACGAGCAGCTTTTGTTTCGTCTAAGCGATTGATTACTGTCGTATGTGGTGCGTGTTGAACGATTTCTGGATTTTCTTCTACTTCTTTTGCAATTTGAATCATTGTATCACAGAAAGCATCTAATGTTTCTTTTGATTCTGTTTCTGTTGGTTCGATCATCATACCTTCTTCTACATTTAATGGGAAGTAGATTGTTGGTGGATGATATCCGAAGTCAAGCAGACGTTTTGCCATATCAAGTGTACGGACACCTAATTTCTTTTGACGACGACCGCTAAGTACGAATTCGTGCTTGCAATGGCGGTTATATGGTAAATCAAAATATGCTTCTAAACGTCTCATCATATAGTTTGCATTTAGAACTGCGTATTCAGTTACAGCTTTTAGACCATCTGGACCCATTGAACGAATGTATGTGTATGCACGTACGTTAATTCCAAAGTTTCCGTAGAATGGTTTCACACGTCCAATTGTTTGAGGACGATTATAGTCAAATTTATATTGATCATTTTCTTTTACAAGAACTGGGCTTGGTAGGAAAGGAATTAGATCTGCTTTAACTCCAACCGGACCTGAACCTGGACCACCGCCACCATGAGGACCTGTAAATGTTTTATGCAAGTTTAAATGAACACAGTCAAAGCCCATATCTCCAGGGCGTGCTTTAGACATAACCGCGTTTAAGTTAGCGCCATCATAGTATAGTTTTCCACCTACACCGTGAATGATTTCCGCTAATTCTAAAATACTTTCCTCAAATAAACCAAGCGTATTTGGATTTGTAAGCATTAAAGCTGCTGTATCTGGACCAGCAACGCGACGAAGATCCTCTAAATCTACTAATCCATTTTCGTCTGATTTTACTGTAATCGTTTCAAAACCTGCAACTGTAGCTGATGCTGGATTTGTACCATGTGCGGAGTCAGGAACAATTACTTTTGTACGCTGAGTATCTCCATTTGCCTCATGGAATGCACGAATCATCATTAATGCAGTCCATTCACCATGGGCACCAGCAGCTGGTTGTAATGTTACTTCATCCATTCCAGTAATTTCTACTAAATGTTGTTGTAGATCATACATTAATTCCATAGCACCTTGCACAGAAGACTCATCTTGTAATGGGTGAATATTTGCAAATCCAGGGAAACGTGCTACTGATTCATTAATTTTTGGATTGTACTTCATCGTACAAGATCCAAGTGGATAGAAACCAGTATCTACTCCATGGTTACGATTCGATAGATCTGTATAGTGACGCATAATATCAAGCTCTGATACTTCTGGTAGCTCCGCTTCTTCTTCTCGAAGTAAGCCCTGTGGCAACAAAGAATTAATATCTACTTCTGGAACATCGAGCTCAGGTAGACTATATCCTACTCTACCTTCCTTTGTAATTTCAAAAACTAATGGTTGATTATCCTTATGCATAAAGAGCCCCCATTTCTTGCACGAGTGCATCTATTTCTTCTTTTGTACGTTGCTCGGTAACGGCAATTAATACATGATTTTTAAGGTCAGAGATAACACGACCTAGGTCGAAACCTCCAATAATTCCTTTTTCAAGAAGTGCTTTGTTTGCATCTGCTACAGATCCATTTACTTTAACTACAATTTCGTTGAAGTGAGGTCCTTGGAAAGGAACTTCAAATCCAGCTTTTTCAAATGCTTGTTTTGCATAATGAGTCTTTGTTATATTTTGAATCGCCATTTCTTTTACACCTTTTTTACCAAGAGCAGTCATTGCTACTGATGCGGCAAGTGCATTTAACGCTTGGTTTGAACAGATATTTGAAGTTGCTTTGTCACGACGAATATGTTGTTCACGAGCTTGTAATGTTAAAACATACCCACGTCGACCTTCTTCATCTGTTGTTTCCCCTACTAAACGTCCTGGAACTTTACGCATAAGCTTAGATGATACAGCAAAGAAACCACAATGAGGTCCACCAAATGCTTCCGAGATACCAAAAGGTTGAGCATCCCCAACTGTAATATCTGCACCAAACTTTCCTGGAGGAGTTAAAGCTCCAAGAGCAAGTGGATTTGAAGATACAACAAATAATGCTTTTTGAGCATGTGTTAGTTGCTCCACTTTTGCTAAATCTTCAATTTGACCGAAGAAATTAGGATATTGGACTAGAACAGCTGCTGTTTCTTCATCTACTAACTCTTCTAATTTCCCTAAATCAGTTACACCATTATTAGTAGGAATCGTTACAACTTGAACGTTTTGACCTTTTGCATACATTTTTACTACATCAATATACTCTGGGTGAACAGCTTCCGAAACTAATAGTTTTTTTCTACGCGTGTGACCAGCTGCCAAGTTACCAGCTTCCGCAAGTGCAGTACCACCATCATACATCGAAGAGTTTGCAAGATCCATTCCAGTAAGCTCACAAATCATTGTTTGAAATTCAAAAATAGCTTGTAGTTCACCTTGAGAGATCTCCGGTTGATAAGGTGTATAAGCAGTGTAAAATTCAGATCTTGAAATAACGTGATCTACGATTATCGGTTTAAAATGATCGTAAACTCCTGCACCAAGAAAGGAAGCATACTTTTTACTATGTGCATTTTTATCAGCAAGTACAGATAATTCTTTTAACAAAGCAGACTCCGCTTTAGCAGGTTTAATATTATACTCACCTTTAAAACGCACTTTCTCCGGAATGTCTGCAAACAATTCATCAACGGAAGAAATGCCTATAACATCCAGCATTTCCTTTTGATCTTGTTCAGTCATTGGTAAATAACGATGCTTTATCAAATGGACAACCTCTTTCTGCGATTATTTTTGTTTTTTATAAAATGGCGTAGCTACTGTGACAGCTTTCAAACGCTTATTTCTAATTTCAACTTCTAATTGAGTGCCGATTTCTGTAAAGTCGGCATCGATCAGTGCAAGGCCAATATTCTTTTTAAGAGTAGGAGATTGCGTTCCAGTAGTTACAAATCCAATTTGTTTTTCACCAGCGAAAACTGGATACCCTGTACGAGGAATTCCTTTATCAATCATTTCAATACCAACGCTTTTTCTCGGTACACCATTCTCTTTTTGTTCAACTAGTACAGATTTACCGTTGAAGTCTTGCTCTTTTTTGAGCTTCACAACAAATCCGATTCCAGCTTCTAATGGAGAAATATCTTTTGAAAGCTCTTGCCCGTATAAAGGAAGACATGCTTCAAAACGTAAAGTATCGCGTGCTCCAAGTCCACAAGGAAGTAAACCTTCCTCTTTACCAGCATTTAAAATGCTGCTCCATAATTCGGAAAGATCCGTACTAGCTGCATAGAGTTCAAATCCATCCTCACCTGTATAACCAGTACGAGAAACAAGAACCGATTTTCCAGCTACTTCGACATGATCTGCAAATCGGAAAAATCCAATTTCCTCTAGATTTTTGGAAGTTAACTTTTGTAAAATACTTTGTGCGAGTGGTCCTTGTAACGCTAACAGTCCATAATCATCTGATTTATTGACAAGTTCTACATCACCAGATGCATTTTGCTTCAGCCATTCAAAATCTTTTTCAATATTAGATGCATTTACGACTAAAAGATAGTGGTTATCTTCCATCTTGTAAACTAATAAATCATCTACTATACCACCGTCTTCATAACACATAGCCGTATACTGAGCTTGGTTATTTACAAGTTTAGAAACATCATTCGTCATCACTTTTTGTAAAAAAGACTCGCTTTGCGAACCGGTTACAAAGATTTCTCCCATATGAGAGACATCAAAAAGTCCTGCTTTCGTTCTTACCGCTTCATGTTCTTCCTTAATACTAGAAAATTGCACGGGTAATTCCCATCCACCAAAATCAATGGTTTTCCCACCATAATTGGCATAGTCTTCATATAGAGGTGTACGCTTCAACTGTTCTGACACAAAATTCTCCCCCTTTATAATTTTCACACAAAAAAAGACAGAGTGACCCCTTTAAAAAAACAGGGGTTCTCTGTCCTGGCACCTGAAAGTTTACCGAAAACGGCTTTCCTCTTTGGTGGCTTTGCGTGATACTCAACGAAAGCACTCTCCAGAGTTGCGTCCTATACGAGTTCTTTTGCCTGAGAGATTCATAAATTTCTTTACTTGCTCCTTCGGCGACGCACTTTAGGCGTTCTCTCCCCGTATCCTCATCCGCTAAATCTGTAATTATCACTCGCTTTGTCTATATCCTAACATTGAACTCAAAAGTAAGCAATCCTTTTTAATAAATTAGTTTAAAGACGAACATTTTATATAAATTTTATAAAATCATTCGCCTTTCAGCCTATTTACCTGATAACCAGCATATTCTGTCACTTGTCGTAAATGACGATTTTCCGTAAGAATTGTAATGTGTGCAGCTTTCTTATAATTTTTACGTCTTTTAATATATAGCTGCTCCAATTCTTCCCTAGTACTACTTTGAACGACAGGTCTGTTTTTATCATTCTTCACTCTCATCCAAATATCTTGAAAAGTAGCATCTAAATATAAAACCAGTCCCGTCTTACGCATTATTCGAATATTTTCCTCATTCATCGCAACGCCACCACCAGTGGAAATAATACAGGACTCATTACGGAAATTTTGAAGAAACTCTGTTTCAATCTTACGAAAATAGGCCTCTCCCTCCTGCTCAAATATTTCAGGAATCGTCCTTTTTTCTTTTTTTACAAGCTCTTTATCCATATCATAATAGGGCATCTTCAATAAATAGCTCAGTCTTCTGCCGACCGCACTTTTACCACTCCCCATAAAACCAACTAAATATACTTTGTACACGATTCACCAACTCACTACTACCAGAATTATTGTTCGATTGTATTAAAAATTTCTATTCTTTTGATAGTAGCATTAATATTGCTCAATTCCAACGAATCATATGTTCGATATTTTGATTGATAAGCAGTAGTGATAGATAAAATTGTTAGTGAAACAAATAATAGAAGTAAGATAGAAGCCGGCAATAGTACACCTCTCTCACTCTGAATTATACGTAACATAGAATGTATGCTCCTTATCTATCCCATTCTCAAATTTTACAGAAAAATATAACAGTTGACCTTCCATACTTACGTTTATAGATTTCACATGGAGTAACATTTGCTCATGTCCTAATCTATTTTTTTGTTTTCGAATCAAATTTTGATAAATTTCTATATCAAACTCAACTTCTTCCTTAATAAAACGTATACCAGTGTTTCTTGTTTGTACCATTATCATATCTAAATCGTTCAAATAGTTTTCTACATCTTCTATAAACAAAGCCCACTCTGTTTCGGTAGGATTTGTCACCTGAACCTCCATCAAACTCAACCAACCGATAGTTACAGCGAATATATGAGAAAAAATTAGAAGTACTGAGAGTTGAAATACTGATTCGATCAAGGTATACCCTTCTTCATTATTTTTGTTCAATATGTTATAAGTAGGCAATTCATTTTCTCCTCACTCATTCCTTCATAATTTACACATATTTGTTGATTTTCAATTGTAAACGTATATTCTATCTCATCAATCCACAAGGAACCATGTAGCAAACGTTCTGCAAAGTACATTTTTACACCTTCATTTATTACAATCGAGGAATGATATTGCCTTTTTTTCTCTTCCAGTTGAACTACCATATTACTTAATAGAGGCAGTAACATAGTTGCTATTAAAAATATTACACTTAAAGACACGATAGTCTCTGGCCAGGAAAACCCCTTGCTATTATTCATATTTTAATTTTCCTTTACCTATATAAACGTAAACTTCCTTTAAACCATTGTCTGTTTCAAACAATAGAGTTCCAAATTCTTTGACAGTTCCATTTGGGTGAAAGACTATTTCTTTCAAGTAACTATTTCGAGATAATCGAATTCCTTTCGGCAATTCATATTCCATATATATTTCATTTGAATGTCTTGCTTTGTATTTTGTTCCATTCTCAAAAAAGTTTAAATGAGTATAAATTCCTTCTGCCAAAGCAGTACTCTGAAGACTTTGTACATCCAAGTGAAACTGTTTGAAAAAACGCTTCTCTTCCATCTTCTCAAACTTAGAAGAGGTCACAAAAATTATAGAGGCAGACACTACCATTACTATAGCAAGAACAAGAAGCATTTCGATAAAAGTAAATCCTTTTTCATGTAAGAGATATCGTTTCATTTCTAGCAGTTACGTCTCCAGTAATTGTTACACTTCCATCATTCTCATCAATGATGATGTCTGTGCCATTAGGGCAACTCTCAATTCCTTTAAGATATCCCTCTTTTGTTAAATCCTCTACTTTTGGAATCTTTTTAAACTCTATTTTGTACGCTTGAATTTGTCCTTCCACCATTTTAGCAAAAGCCTTGCAACCCTTATCATCTATGGAGGCTGAATGCTTCGTCACATTTGGTATTGTTATTAAAATCAGAATAGAAATAATTAGTAACACTATCATCATTTCTATCAAAGTAAATCCTTTGTTGTTCCTTATCAGTTTTATCAATAGTTCCTTCTCCTTTTATACAATATTGATCATTTTATAAATTGGTAACAAGATTGCCAAGTATGCTCCAATGATAAAAATAGCTAGTATTAAGAAAAGTGTAGGTTGAAGAATACTTAAGTATTTGGATAGCTTTTCTTCTATTCTTTCTGTTACGAATTCGCTATACAAGCTCAACTCTCTACCTAGGTAACCACTTATTTCCCCGTGAATAACAAATTGATGGAAGTCTTTAGTAAAATGATTTAGCAACAATAAAGCATCTGAAAAAGACTCTCCATGTATTATTTTCTCTTTCATTTGAATCGAGATATATTGAAGAGTTTTATGTTCTTCCTGTTTGATCAACGAATCAAATGCTTGCTGAAGTGACATGCCGCTATCTATCAGCACTCCCATTTCTCTAGAAAATACTCTTGTCAAAAAGAGTCGATACCATTTATTTACTAACGGAACTTTTAAATAGAAAGCTATCTGAAACTCTATTTTTTTATTACGTATCATTTTTATAAGAACTAACATAGCAAAACAAAGAAATAGGAAACCAATCAAGAAATAATTAGGCAATTGCAGTAGTATACTCGTCCAAATTAAAGAATTGTCAGTATCTCCAGAAGATCTTGTATGTAGCAACGATTCCATATTTGGCAGGAAATAAATCTTAAATACAGTAAAAAGTAGGAAAATTACTACAAACAAAAATAATGGATACATCAATAAACTATTAAATCTTTTTCTAGCCCTTTCAAAAATAGCCGCTTGGACACTTAGAACAAATATAGTATCTTGAAGTTTCCCGTGGTTTGTTGCCAAATCGATTGGAAGCAATAGCCTATTAGGAAAGCCTAATAATCTAAAAACTTCCGTAACACTTAAACCGTTTTTGTGCACTTCCGTCATTTTTTTAATTACCAAATCAGAATTTTTCACATGAAATGGTAGCAACATAGAAACAGATTCATGAAAGGTATAACCTTCTTGTAATAGTTCACTAAGTCTTTTTAAGAAGGAAGGTTGTATATGCGATGGGATCGTTTCCCGTTTACGCGTACAATAGTCGTTAATTTTTTTGAATAACACCTTCACGCACACCTCTCTCTATTTGATAAGAAAGTGTTAACGAATGAGGAATCTTAAAATCCGTTCCAGATATTAATGAGTTTAATGCTTCCATCAAAAGGTCTTCGGAAATAATTTCAAATATTGCCGATAAATCTGGCTGTTTCGTGAAGGAAACCGTCACTAGTCTCTGCGCAACTATACCAATTACTGTTTGCTTTAATTCCTCAGCCGATACTCCAAGATCCATCAACCGATATAATGAACCTACAGCATTTTTGGCATGAATAGTTGAAACGACCAAATGACCTGTCAAAGCAGCTTGAATAGCAGCTTTTGCAGTATCTTCATCACGTATCTCGCCGATCATAATGACGTCTGGTGAATGCCTTAATATCGCTTTCAATCCTGCTGCATACGTGACGCCTGAGCGTTCATTCACTTGAATTTGCAATAAGTGAGATTGACTATTTTCAACAGGATCTTCTAGCGAGATTACATGTCGATTCAAATTCTCCGAACAATACTTAGTGAGTGAATACATAGTTGTAGATTTGCCTGAACCAGTAGGACCAACAAAAAGGACTAATCCTTGACGATTAGTAGCAAGCTCCATTATTTTGTCGGAAGCATCTTGAAATAAGGATAAGGAATGCAATAGTTTCGCATTATCATGTTGTTGCAGTCGAATAACTAATGACTCTCTTCCGAAAATGGATGGTAATGTAGAAACACGAAATGAAAATTTTTGAGAGTTAAAGATTTGTTGAAAGGAACCACTTTGTGGTTTTCTTTTTTCGCTGATATCAAGAGAGGATAAAAATTTGAAGAATGAAATAAACCGTTCTCCCATGTTTAGGGGAAGCTTCCCTGCTTCAAACATTTGAGAATTTTTCTTAAAGTAGTAATAGTAATTTTCTTCGTTTGGAATCATGTGCAAATCTGAAGCACCAAAACCATGAGCCTTCTTAAGTAGCTGAAAGCATTTTTGTTCGATAATATTTTCTAATTGCTGCATGCATCTTTCCTTTCTCCAGGTACAAGTTGTGACCGCAAAACAGCTTGTACAAAACTAGTATACTTGGAAATTAATTAAAAAGATAGATATATTATAGAATTTTCTAATAATTATATCGAATTAGTGAAACTCCTTTGGCAAATACAAAAGATTTATTATAATAGAGACAACATGTAGAAAAGAGGGAAAAAGATGCCGAATACATTACAGCTTACTAGTACGTTAGCCGATGAAACAAGGTATTCTATTTATCAATATATTGTAAAAGAAGCAAAAGTAGTTTCGGTACAGGAAATAGCCGATCAATTTGGTATACATCCGAATGTTGCGAGATTGCACCTATCTAAACTAAATGATTCCAATTTTTTGCGTTCTGAGCTTATCAAGAACAGGAAAGGTGGAAGACCTGCAAGAATTTATAGTCTTGCTGAAAATCCTGTATATTTAAGCTTTCCAAAGCAAGAGGATCATCTTCTGTTACAGTGGTTAATAGATCTTGTAAGCTCTCTTGGTGAGCAAGCTATTGTAAAAGGAAAAGAAATTGCTTATGAAAATGGGAAACTGCTAACGAGCAGTAAACTCACTTCTCCAGCGTCCTTTGAGGAAAAAATACAAATATTAAAGGCAAATGCGGCATCTATCGGTTATTTTCCGACTATACAAGAGAAAAATCATAAAAAAGTGATTACGTTCGCCATTTATAATTGCCCCTACAAAAATCATTTGAAAAGTCAATCCGAATTAATTTGTGCATTACATGAATCCTTTTTAAGAGGACAATTTGATGCATTATTTCCAACAAATGATTTTATTCAATTGGAAAGCATGCAAGATCAATGTCAAAATTGCTTATATCACATAGAAGTTTTATAATGAGAATTAATGAACGAACATGTAACACTCAAAGTTACTTCTTTTAAAAACTTATAAATGGAACATATTTGTGACAAAATAAAGTGGAATACAAAGAAGAAATATTTTATACGGTTTACATGCGCGAACACTTTCATTTATAATGAATATGAGAATATTTGTGTCGTTGCAAAAGGAGGGACTACAAATGGGCAATATGTATAAAGTAATGGCTTTCTGGACAGGGATTTTTGCAGTTATGTTTTATTTAGGTGATATGACAGAAGCTTCTTTACTATTTTTAGCAAATACGGGGATTTTCCTTCTTTTAGGGTTCTTAAACCTTTCTGAACGTATGTATATGTACATCTTTGGAGCTTACCTAATGTTCTTCTTCGCTGGTTTTACATACTACACAACGTTTATTCAAGTACCAGGAGCTGGACATTAATAATGTTCACAAAAAAGGCAGTTAGAATGATTTCATTCTAACTGCCTTTTAATATGGATTTTGCTTATGGTTTACCATTAACTTGTTGGAGCGTTCGCTCGACTCCTTAGGAGTTCATGTAATAAAGGGTAAGAACGCCACATCCTCATGCTATACAACATCGTGTGTGCCCCAGCGGCTCTGCGCTCGCCCACGGAAAGCGAGTGGTTAGCTTCGAAACTGTCTACTTCTCTATTATTTCAGTCAAAAACCATTTAAAAATGGATTGGATTCCATTTCATTTTCTGGAGTTGTCTCTGGACCATGACCAGGGTATAAAATCGTTGTTTCTGGCAAGGTTAATAATTTTGTATGAATAGACTTCATTAATTCTGCGTTGTTTCCTCCGGCCAAGTCCGTTCTTCCTACACTATTTTGAAAGAGTGTATCGCCTACAATTGCAAAAGACTCACTTTCAAAATAATACGTTAAACTACCTGGTGAATGGCCAGGTGTATGAAAAAGCTGAATGGAGAAATCCTCTATTTCTAAAATGGATTCGTTTGACAATATAACATCCGCTTCTGTGCATGTAATAGATGGAATTTCCGCATATTTACCAGAACCGTTTTTGGAAGGGTCCATTAACCATTTCTTTTCAGCATTATGTATATAGACAGGAACCTTAAAAGCATCTCTTACAGGGTCTACCGCACCTATATGATCAAAATGGGCGTGTGTTAACAAAATTGCGACTGGTTTTAAATTCAATCGTTTTAGTTCACTTATTAATTTTTCCGCATCACCACCTGGATCAAATACTAAGCATTGCTTAGATGAGTTTGATACGATATAACAGTTTGTTTGTATATATCCTAATGGATAAGATCTAACATTTAATATAATAATCACCTCTTTCCTATTCTAATCGTTTCTAATTCTTTGTTCAATTATTCGCCACTTTTATCTCTCGACAAAAATGGCGAATACAATTACAATAGAAGAGGAATATGTAAAGCGACATTCATTTTCTGATGTCGAAAGGAGTGTCTTTCATGAACTTATTAATGGTTATTTTTGGACTCGTTACAGTTTTAGCTGTAATCGGCACTTTCCAAGCTTTCAAAGAAAAGAATGTGCTAGGAGTTCTATTTAACTTTGGTACATTTGCTGTTTTTGGCTTCTTTACAGTCATGACAATCGTGAACCAAGGTTTTCCACCAAGCTTACACTAAAATGTTATGAAAAAAGCTGTTGTACAAGTTGTACAGCAGCTTTTTTCTATTCTTCTAGTTGTAACCATCGCTGTTCTTTAAAAGGATTTGTCTGAATCCAATGATCTTTCTCGTATCCTGCAAGACAGGTTTCTCCGTTTGGTGAACAATCAATTGGTTGAGAGTTTACCTCTCCCAACTCTTTCTCGCCTTCCAATGAATAAATTGAAAGAACTCCTCTTTGATCAATCTCATCCATATTCCCTGCTTCCACTGGTTTAATAAGAAATAATGAATTTGTATCTACAATAGAAATGGTTGGAATAACCCATTCCGAATAATTGCTAATAGCAGGCGTTGTCCATTCAAAGGAATTTTCATGATTCTTATCTTGCAAGCGATATTCAAATATATTTTTCGGTTCATTGATTTGAATATATAACATACTTTCACCTAAATTTTGAACATCCACTAAATGAATTTCCCCTGTTTCTTTTAGTGTCTTCTCTTGAACAGAATATAGCATTAATTCATATCCATCTAAACCACTTTCAGACCCTCTAAACACCATCAAATGCTCATCATCATACCATTTAACGAATGGATTTTCTACCTCAATTGATTGTAATTGTTGAGTAGACCCATCATAAACAAATGTATTAAACGTCCAATCCTCATAAAAAGCCGTGAATACTATTAGATCTTGATTTGTTGGATGCCAATCCATATATAATTCATCTGATTCAAAAGTTAAACTTTGTACTAAGAAACCATTCTTATGTATAATTTGCACTTCTGCTGAAGATGAATTATTTGATGTATGTAATAATATCAATTCTTTGTTTGGATGTAAGGTTGCTTGAATAATTGGTAGTGTAGAAGAATAAATAACCTTCCATGCATTTTTTGAAACTGAATAAGATTGCACAGTCCATTTTCCTTTATCTATAAGTACAAAAGCAATCTCGTCATTAGAAAGCCAACCAATCACACTGTGAAAGTTTGAGGAAGCCATTGAAATGGAAGGGATTTCTTGAGAAGATGATTTGGACGTATTTTCTGGAACTGAAATTTCATCTGTAACTGGGGTCTTAACTTCTTCTCCCCCGGGATTATTGATCTCTGTACAAGCTTGAAGCAATAGAACAAAAACAATAAGAATACCGATTCTCTTCAACTGACTCCCCCTTTCACCTTTATAATATTAGACGCACGAGTTGCCCTTTTGTTTCATACGAAAAGCACAGACTTTAATTTGTCTGTGCTTCTTTACTACTGCTCTTCTTTTTCAGCTTCATCAATTAATAGGTTTCCTGTTTTCAAATCGTAGAAACGTAGTAAATCTCCATTAATAATTTGATCAGAATAGCCTAGTTCTTGTGTTGCTCGATCTATATAAGGCTGGCAGCTAGCCATATCAGTTTCTTCTCCTGTTTCATTGTCAAAACAAGTGTTTCCAGCGTAAACCAATTTATCTGTAACAAATCCACCGTCTCGGAAAATAACAAAATCCTCATGGTCGTCAGAGAATACATCTGCTCCTAATTGCATATCTTTAGCAGTTTCTACACCAAGTAAATGCAATACTGTAGGTCTAATATCAATTTGACCAGCTGTTTCTGTTACTTCTTTTCCAACTCCACTATTAGGAATGTGAACAAAGAATGGAACTCTTTGAAGTTTTGCAGATTCATATGGTGTAATTTCTTTTCCTAAATATTGAGACATTGCAGCATTATGGTTTTCAGAAATACCATAATGATCCCCATACATTACAATGATAGAATTGTCATACAGTCCTTGTGCTTTTAAATCTTCAAAGAACAACTTCAACGCTTCATCCATGTAACGTACAGATTGGAAATACTTGTTCAATGTACGTGAATTAGAATTATATGCAGGGATGAGTTGATCCTCAACATCTAAATCAAATGGATGATGGTTTGTTAATGTAATTAGTCTAGAATAGAACGGCTGTGGCATTTGTGCCATATGATCAACTGATTGTTCAAAGAATGGAATATCCTTCATACCCCAGTTAACAGCATCGCCTTCTTTTACTTCATAACTATTTACATCATAAAATTTTTGAATAGAAAGTGCTTGATACATCATATCGCGATTCCAGAAGCTTTTGTTATTAGGATGCATTACGTTTGTGTAATAGCCTTCTTCGTTTAAGCTTTCTGCCATGGAATGAAACTTATTTCCTCCATGGGTAAAGAATACAGCTCCACCACCAAGTCCGTAGAGTGAATTCTCCACAATAAACTCTGAGTCTGATGTTTTACCTAGACCAGTTTGATGATAAAAGTTAGAGAAGTAAAACGTATCTTTGTCTTTAGTCAAAGAATTTAAGAATGGGGTAACTTCATATCCATTCATATCATTATTAATAACAAAGTTTTGTAATGACTCCATGGAGACTACGATTAAGTTACGACCATCTGCAAGCCCAAACATTTCAGCCTTAGGTTCTGCTTGGTTAGATCGTACATAGTTATTTACTTCTACGAGTTCACTACCATCAGCAAGTGCTCGCTGTGCATGAGACTTAGACTGAATATATATATCATACAAATGATAATTATAAGGCCCTAGATTTTTCACTAACATTTCACGGTCAAAGCTTCTTGTAAGAAGCTGAGGTCTTTCTATTTCAGCTAATCCCAAATTTAAAAACAACACTGCAGCAGAAAGTACAAAGTATGCTTTTCTTTGTGCAGGTTTTACAATCGATATTTTGTCACCAATTTTCAACCATTTTAAAGCAGCTATAATGATTACTACATCTGTAAAGAAGAATATATCTGTTATGTAGATACTTTCCATAGCAGATGAACCTAAATCACCAAAATTACTTGTTTGGAATAATACTGGTAACGTTATAAAGTCTGTAAAGAAACGATAGAATACAGCGTTTGCATACAGAACGATTGCAAGTATTAAATTTGTAATGACAATATATCTATTTCTTGCTTTTGGACTTTTAAAGAAAAGTGATAGCCCATATACAAATAAAAGAAAACTTAACGGGCTTATAAATAGTATCGCTTGTTGCATCATATTCTCGATTTTCATTTCAAAGCTAGTATGGTAAACCACATATGTTTTAATCCATGTTGCCACAATAGCTATAACAAGAATAGAATGTGTCGGCCAATTTTTTTTCTTCATGCCTACATCCTCCCCTTTTGTACTCTTAATAGTAGGAATAAAAGTAACAAAATATATCTTAATCCTTTCTTAACAATAAATCAATATAAATGATATTTACATTTGATATAATTTTATAGGTCCATAATTTTGCTACCCTCTATTAAACGTATTAAAACCAAAAAAGTTTCCTTTTTTAGTAAAAGAATATAAAAAAGCGATTAATTTACGTAAATTAATCGGCTTTATTTCTGTCTATTATGTTCTTGTCGAAGTATGAGCAGCGCAAGTTGAAAGTCTTGTGCCTCAATCATTTGCATTTTATATAGTTCTTTTATTTCGTCTTCCATTAGTTCAAGATCTGCCAATCGATCTTTTGTATAAATGTACGTACCGAATCGTTTTAATAACTGCATAACATCATATACTGTCTTCATATTGTCCATCCTCATCCCGGTATAAATGACATTTTATCATTTGCTCATTAGTAATAATCAAGTCTACTGGGAGGTCAAAATGCTCCTTTTCCAAGTCATCCCTTAATTGAAAATCAAACGCTAACGAAACTTTATGCCCTTTATAATTCATTAAAAAGCGATCATAATATCCTCCACCATATCCTATTCGATAACCAGATAGGCTATAAACAATTCCAGGAACAACTAAAAGATCAATGTTATTCGGAGCTACTGGAGTTGTTAACAATGGATTTGGCTCTAATAATTGCATATACACGGTTTCTAATTGATCGAAGCTCTCTATCTTATAAAAGGTCATTGTCCGATCTTTTGGGGAGCATTTTGGCACAACAACGGTTTTACCCTTTTCCCATAATGCACGGATAATCCCTTCGGTATCCACTTCTGGAAAAGCCGAGATGGTTATTCCTATAGTAGATGCTTGTTGTACAGTTCCTAGTGTGAAAAAGCGACTCATGATTTGCTCTGATAATGTATGATAGGAGGACTGCTCTAAAGACGAAAGCTGTTGTTTCATTTCTTCTCTTAACTCTTTCTTTTTCATGTCATTTCCCTCCCATTTCAAATAGAAAAAAACCAAAACCGAAGTTGGTTTTGGCTTAGGTTATTATTTAGTTTCTCTATGAAGAGTCATTTTCTTTTCACGTGAGCAATATTTTTTAAGTTCAAGACGTTCTGGATTGTTACGCTTGTTTTTCTTAGAAATATAGTTGCGCTCTCCGCAATCTGTACAAGCTAATGTAATATTAACGCGCATGGTTGTCCCTCCCACTCTTTTACAGGATGAAATATAAATTCTGAGCATGATTTATACGACTAACCCATTATAGCATATTATCCAAGAAAATCTACTATTTAATGAAAGAATTAATTCAAAGTTTTTTGGTATATGTTAGTATAATAAGAAGAAGTAATTATTTTGAGGTGAAATTGATGAGCTATACAATTATTATCATGATTATTGGAATTTTACTAATCATCGTTTCCTTTTTTCTTAAGGATTCCACGAAAAAAATGGAGTCAGAAGTAGAGGAACTCTCCATTACATTATATCAAGAAACAAGCGCTATTAAACGGAGACTAAAAATAGTGGAAGAGGAATTATTACTAGAAGGTTCTAAAATAACGGTTCCCAAAAAGCAAAAAACAAAACCTGTTATACACGAAATCATTAGAAGCCAAGTGCTCGAGCTGCATAAACAGGGCTATTCTCTACCAGAAATAAGTAAAAGGTCATCCCTATCTATAGAAGATGTTAAATATGTAATTGGCGGTGGAAAATAAGATGAAAAGGACATCCATCCGTTCATTTGGTATCGGTTTGTTTATAGCAGGTGCTGTTCTCCAATTACAACATTTAACGCAAGAGGACGAAATCACATCGAAGCGCTCCATCACGGAGGAAGCATATGAAAAGTCACAAACAGAACTAAAAAACGTAAAGCAGCAATTAGCACAACTTCAGATGGACTTAGAAAATGCCCAAAAGGGACAACCTGTTACAGACGAATCGAAAGAAGAAGAAACAGCAAAAGAGGAAGCAACACAGAGCGATACTTCTAGTGGTAGTACTCCATATACTTTAATCGTTCAAGCAGGCATGAATAGTAAAGAAATTAGTACTCTATTAGAGGAAGCTGGAATTGTCCAAAATAAACAAGATTTTGAAGATTATTTGGTCTCTCAAGATTTAGCTGGGCGTATTCAAATTGGTGAGTATAAACTCGACTCCTCTATGACATTGAAACAGATTGCTGAAAAGTTAACAGGAAAATAGAAAATGAAAGAGGTCGTCCAGAAGATTTAATTTCTGAACGACCTCTTTTGTTAGTTATTCAGTTCGTAATGCTTCCCTTTTAATAAAAACAATAATCGTTCTGCCATATTTGTAGCGTGATCAGCAGATCTTTCAAGATAGCGACATACAAATGATAACTGCGTCACTTGACTTAGTTGTGCAGGTTGTTCTACCCCAACTGAAAGAAGTGTTTTAATTGCATGACCATACAATTCATCTACCTCATCATCAAGTTTTGCGATATTCTTAGCTTCTTCAATGTCTTCATTTCTAAAAGCATCTAAAATTGATTTTAACATTGCTATCGTTTTGTCACGCATCTCTTCTAACAAATGAATTGGAGCGATATGTTCATCTTTTCCTATACGAATCGTTTCTTTAGCAATGTTTACTGCATAATCACCTATACGCTCCATATCGGATGCAGCCTTAACAAGCACCATTAATCTACGTAGATCTGTTGCAACAGGCTGTTGCTTAGCGATCAGTAAAATTACACGGTCATTAATTTCTTCTTCCATACGATTAATATGAATATCATTATTAATGATCGTTAGTGCACCTTCAATGTCATTTGCAAACAAATAATCCATTGCAGAATTCAAGGTATTAATCGCCGTATCACATAATTCATACATTAAATTCTGAACTTGCTGTAATTCCGCATCAAATTTCTCTCTTCCTACCATCCCTAACTGCCCCTTTCCTCATCCGAAACGTCCTGAAATATAATCCTCTGTGCGCTTATCTTCTGGAGTTGAAAAAATTACATCTGTATTATCAAACTCTACCACTTCTCCGTTTAAGAAGAAAGCAGTTTTGTCCGAAATACGAGCTGCTTGTTGCATATTATGTGTAACAATGATGATAGAGTAATCGTTTTTCAATTCTTGAATTAGTTCCTCAACTTTTAATGTAGAAATTGGATCTAACGCTGAAGTAGGCTCATCCATTAAAATAACGTCTGGTTCAATTGCAAGACAGCGAGCTATACAAATACGTTGTTGCTGACCACCAGAGAGGCTGTACGCATTCGTAGATAAGCGATCTTTTACCTCATCCCAAATTGCTGCACCACGTAAACTTTTTTCTACGATTTCATCCAGAATTTTTTTATTTTTAATACCATGTATTCTCGGACCATATGCAATATTATCATAGATGGATTTTGGAAATGGGTTTGGTTTTTGGAAAACCATTCCAACTTTCGTACGTAATTCTTCTACTCCATAATCTGCATCAAAAATATTGCGGTCACGATACAAAATTTTACCTGATGTTTTTACTGTTGGAACTAATTCTACCATACGGTTCAAAGTTTTAATGTACGTAGATTTACCGCAACCAGAAGGTCCAATAATTGCTGTTACTTCATTTTCTTTAATTTCAAGATCAATATTTTTTAAAGCATGATGATTACCATACCATAAGTTTAATTGTTGCGTGTTATACACAATATTTGAAGTTGAATTATTTACTGATGTATCGTTATTTAAAGACTGTACCATCATTACTTCCCCCTAATCACAAATTAGCTTAGTACCTTTTTTGAAATTTATTTCGAATAAATATAGCGATGGAATTCATGATCAATAAGAATACCATTAGAACAAGAATCCCTGCTGATGCGACATATTGAAATTCTGCCTGTGGTCTTTTAGCCCAATCGTAGATTTGCATTGGTAGAGCAGTAAACTGACTAAGTAAATTTTCAGGTAAAAACTGAATAATTACAGGAACACCAATGACTACTAATGGTGCCGTTTCACCGACTGCACGGGAAAGAGCTAAAATTGCACCAGTAAGAATACCTGGAATAGCCGAAGGTAGGACAACTTTAACAATTGTTTGCCACTTTGTCGCGCCCATTCCATATGAAGCTTCTCGAACATCTTGAGGTACTGCACGAATTGCTTCCTGAGAACCAACGATAATAACAGGTAATATTAACAAACTCATCGTAAATCCTGCAGCCAAAATACTATTTCCTAAAGCTAAAGCCCGAACAAAAATTGTTAATCCCAGCAAACCAAATACTACTGAAGGAACACCTGCTAAGTTGGAAATGTTCATTCGAATAAAATCATTTAATTTATTTTTTTTAGCATATTCTTCTAAATAAATTGCTGTACCTACTCCTAAAATTAATGATATAGGTGCAACTACACACATTAACCAAATTGACCCTATTAACGCAGCCTTTATTCCGGCTTTAGCAGGGAAACGAGAACCATAGTTTTGGAAGAATTCTGGTGTAAGATATCCAACACCTTGAGTAATGATTCGATAAAACAAGATTCCAAGAGCAACTAAAGCAAACAATGTAGCAAAAAGGAATATTACTTTAAAAACACGATTTACATTTAATCGACTATTCATTTTTTTTATGACTGATTCTTGATTAACATATTTCATATTAATATTCCTCCCGGAATTTTTTCGAAATCGCGTGAGCAATAAAATTCATCAATAATGTAAATAGGAAAAGAGTAAATCCTACTGCATAGATGGAATAATAAATCGTTGTTCCATATCCCGCATCACCTGATGAAACTTGTACAATATATGCAGTCATAGTTTGAATAGAGTCCGTTACATTTAAATCGAATTTAGGAGTAGATCCTCCTGCTAAAGAAACTATCATCGTTTCTCCAATTGCACGAGACAATGCTAGTACTACGGACGCAACAATTCCTGATAGTGCAGCGGGTAGTACAACCTTGATCGCTACTTCTAATTTTGTTGAACCCATAGCTAAGGCACCTTCACGTATTGAATTAGGTACAGAGCTCATTGCATCTTCTGATAAGGATGCGATCATTGGTAAAATCATGATACCTACAACAATACCCGGGCTCAATGCATTAAAGATTTTCAAGTCAGGAATAAATTGTTGTAAAAGCGGTGTTACAAAAGTCAATGCAAAGAAACCATAAACAATTGTTGGTATACCTGCTAATACTTCTAATATAGGTTTAATAATTCTTCGAGCGTTATCACTTGCATATTCACTTAAAAATATAGCAGAACCAATACCAAATGGAACTGCTACAATAGCAGCTATAAAAGTTACTTTTAATGTACCCGCTATTAAAGGAAGAATACCATATAGCTGTTCCGTATTAGCAAATGGAAACCATTCTTTTCCGAATAAAAAATCTAATATCGGTACACGAGTGAAAAATATTCCTGTTTCTATAATAAGAGTAAAGACAATACCCAAAGTAGTTAATACTGAAACACATGCAATTAGTAGGAGAATAATTGGAATTATTTTTTCTACTATTTTTTTCTGTTTCTTGCTACTTGATTTTGCAATTAGCTCTTGTACTGATGGATGACCAGTCGCATTCTTTTGAGCCATAGTGAATCCCCCTTTTACCAAACGCAAGAAAAGAGTAGCAAGCCCTGCTACTCGTCTCTTACTTTTTAGATCAACCTATTATTTTAATGCTTCTAAATCAGCTAAACCTTTGTCGTAATTTTCTTGTGGAAGACTTACATATCCAACTGCTTCAGCCATTTCTCCTGCATTTTCAAGTGTATATTTCATGAAATCATAAAATGCTGGATTTTCTTTAAGCGCACTATTTTTTGCATATACGAACAATGGACGAGAAAGTGGTGAATATTCACCTGATTCAATTGTTTCGTTTGTAGGTTCTACACCGTTAACTTTAACAACTTTTAAAGTATCTTGGTTAGCTAAATAGTATGCATAACCGAAGAATGCTATTGCATTTTTATCGCCTTGTACACCTTGAACTAATACGTTATCATCTTCAGATAGAGTTGCAGATTTTACTAAGTCAGCTTCATCAAGAATTACTTCATCAAAGTAGTCATATGTTCCAGAATCAGTACCTGGTGAATAGAATACGATTTCTTCAGCTGGCCATTCTGGATTAATGTCAGACCATTTTTTTGTTGTTCCATCTTCAATCCACATTTTCTTTAGATCTTCAACTGTTAAATCTTCAACCCAATCATTGTCTTTGTTAACTACTACTGATAAACCATCATTAGCTACTTGGAATTCAGTAAAGTCAATTCCAGCTTCTTCAAGTTTTGTTTTTTCTTCGTCTTTAATTGGACGAGATGCATTAGCGAAATCTGTTTCACCTGCGATGAATTTTTCGAATCCGCCACCAGTACCGGACACACCAACTGATACTTGTACTTTATTTTGAACGCCTGCATATTCTTCAACAAGTGCTTCCGTAATTGGAGCAACTGTACTAGATCCATCTCCAGCAACCTTACCTTCTAGAACTGCCTCATCTTGTGTATCACCAGCAGTTTCTGTCTCTGTTTCTTCTGTTGGTTCTGAACTTGTGTCGTCTCCACAAGCTCCAAGTACTAATGCTGATCCTACCATTGTTGTCATTAATAAGTACTTCCAGTTCTTCATCAGGTAAATCCCCCTAAAGTTTTGTTTTCTATTTTTCTTACAATGTTTACTATAAAGGCTTCATGTTGAGTCGATATGAATGCATTGTAAAGCTTTTGTAAATAAGAAACTAAAGAATTCCAATGTTATTTACATAAAAAAACAGGCCTCCTAAATGGTTTCTTTAGGTTGACCTGTTTTGAATTAGTTGTTCGTTTCTTCTTCATCTATTTTTTCATTTGTAAAGGCTGGTTTTATAGTTGGAATCGGCATAGCCTCTTCACTATCCTTTAATGCACCATTTTTAAGTTGTATTTCAAAATACTTATCAACTAGCTCACGTGCAATACCAGTAGAAACATTCGTTTTGTAACTGGACTCTAAGGATGCATGAGGAATAACAAGAGCATATGCAATCTCTGGATTATCATATGGCGCAAATCCTATATGAGTTAAATTAACTGTTCTAATATTACGTTCTTTAGGATTTTTTATAGTAGCATCATAAAAGAATGATTGAGCTGTACCTGTTTTTCCAGCGCCATTAAACGGTGCTGTACCAAAGGCTGAACGAGCTGTTCCTTTCGCTCCGGAATATACTCTTTGCATACCTTGACGCATACGATTGATTTCCTCTTGCGAATTATCAACTGTATTTAAAACATTTGGTTGAAACTCTTTTACTACTTTCCCCATTTTCACACCATCCGCAGATGGTTCTCTAATTTCTTTAACAACACGTGGTTGTATACGTTTGCCCCCGTTTGCAATAGTAGAGACAAATTGTGCAAGTTGTAATGGTGTATACGTATCGTATTGCCCAATACTTAAGTCAAGTAACTTCCCATCTTCTACTCCACCAATTACACCAGTCACTTCTCCAGGTAAATCTATTCCTGTCGGGACACCCAGTCCTAATTGTGCATAACCATTACGCATTTTTTGAAATGCCTCTGGACCAAAACTAATAGATTGGTTTTCCTTATAAGTCCGTCCTGCTAAACCATATGCAGTCTTAAACATATAAACATTGGATGAACGTTCAATCGCTTCTAAATCATTTAATGGGATTCTACCAGAACGGTTGAAGACAGAACTTTTTGGCGCAGAACCTTTTATGCGAATCGGTTCATCTACTAATACATCCCCAGGTGAAATAACATTTTCACGATATCCCGTAAGCAATGTTCCAGGCTTTACTGTAGACCCTACTTCATACGCTGTTGTAAATGATCCGAAAGCATAATCCTTTATTTCGTACTTTCCTGTTTTAGCGTTTTTTTCTACTCTCTTACCAACCATGGATAGAACTTCTCCCGTGTTAGGATCCATCATGATAAAGAAAGCCCTATCTAAATACTTTGCAGATGCTCCATTTCCTGTTTTTAATTCAAGTAGTTTTTGCCCTAAAATTTCTTCTTGCGCTAATTGAACTTCACTATCCATGGATAAAACTAAATCTTTCCCTGGTTCCCCTTCATAGACAGTTTTAATATCAATTACTCGCCCTTTACCATCTGTGATATTCTTTACTACACTTTTTTGACCTTGTAAAACATCCTCATATTGCTGTTCAATATAGCTTTTTCCTACCCGGTCATTTCTAGAGTAGTCTCTAGATAAGTAATAATCTAATCGGTCTTTTGGTATACCCTCTTTCGGCAATGATGCAGTTCCTAGTATAGCAAGGGAAGATGTTTTTACTCTACGCCAATCAGTTGTTGTATTAACGCCGATTAGATCCCCTAGCCTTTCGGAAACTCTTGCAAATTCCTCATCTGTCACATCTTCCCCTTTAATAATTTGAGGAGACAGTGCGTATCCTGATGCCATTTCACGATAGATAGCAATAATTTCTAATTCTTCTGGAGAGAATGCCTCTAGTTGCTCCTCAGGTATCCGACTTCGAGTTAGTCGGTTAATCTCAGCATTTTTTTCTTTCTCTTCAAGTTCATCATTTTTCTCTATTTTGTTTCGTTCTTCTTCGGAGACTAACTTTAAAGCTTCCTTTGGATATTTACGAAGCCAAAAATCTTGTAAATCGCTTTTTGTAATTCCATCTGCTTTCTTTTCAATTAATAAACTAAGCTCTTTCGCAATTTCGAACATTTCTTCTGACTTGGTCGTCTGCATTTTCGTATAGGTAATCGCAAGTTGAGGCTCATTGTCTACCATGATACGACCTTGACTATCAAAAATACGACCACGAGGAACGCTTGTGTTTACAGGAACTTCCTCCGTTCGTTCTATTGCCCTTGTATAATCTTCTCCTTTGACAATTTGCAAATAGCCTAATCGCAAGATTAATAATGTAAATAGCAGGAAAATAGAAAAGAAAAGAATGTTCATGCGAAATGTAATATTGGCCCTTTGTTTAGCCTTTACACTTTGTGCACGTTTATTAGGAATTTTTCGCATGAGTTTCACCTACTTTTTTGAATTCTAATTGGCTTTAGCTGCCAAGATTTGCATTTAAAAAATTTGTTTTAATTGCCACAGGCACTAACATCATTTAAATACAGTAAATAATTTAATCTACCTATTAGTGTAACATAAAAAGCACACACTTTTAGACGAAAAAGTGTGTGCCAGGTTTCTTTTTTATTAAGATCTCAAAAAGAATTATTTTGCTGCAGCGTAGCGTTTTGAAACTTCATCCCAATTAACTACATTCCAGAAAGAGCCGATGTAGTCTGGACGACGATTTTGGTAGTTCAAGTAGTAAGCATGTTCCCAAACATCTAAGCCTAATAATGGAGTTTTACCTTCCATGATTGGAGAGTCTTGGTTAGCTGTAGAAGAAACTTCTAGTTCTCCATTAGCAACTGATAACCAAGCCCAGCCAGACCCAAAACGAGTTGTAGCAGCTTTAGCGAATTCTTCTTTGAATGCATCAAAGCTTCCAAATTTAGAATCGATCGCTTCTGCTAATTCACCTGATGGATTTCCTCCACCGTTAGGAGAAAGAAGTTGCCAGAATAATGAATGGTTAGCATGTCCACCACCATTATTACGTACTGCAGTTTTGATATCTTCTGGTAATGCATCTAAGTTAGCAATTAACTCCTCAACCGATTTGTTCTCTAAGTCGGCTTTGCCTGAAACCGCATTGTTTAAATTAGTAACGTACGTGTTGTGATGTTTAGTGTGATGAATATTCATCGTTTCTTTGTCAATGTGTGGTTCTAGTGCGTCATACGCGTAAGGTAGTTCTGGTAATTCGTAAGCCATTTTTTGTTTCCTCCTAAAGAATATTTTAGAAAATTCTTTCCACGTATTAGCGTATCAAATTAATGAAAAACGTTCAATTAAAAACGACTCGATTACTTTTCATACTTTTGACTGAGACTAAACAAAAATAAGAAAAATGACCAACATCACCGCAAGAATGATAATCTTGACTATGGATGAAGTAAGGAAACCGATAAGAGAGCCTACCCCTGATTTTATAGCTTGTTTTATCCCTTCTCTTGTAACAATTAGTTCCGCTAACACCGCTCCAAGGAAAGGTCCAACTAATATTCCTGCTACAGGAATAACAAATGGACCAACAATTAAACCAATAGTACTTCCCCATAAACCTGCTTTAGTTCCACCAAACTTCTTTACTCCAAAAGCGTTCGCAACCATATCTGCACTAAACAATAAGACAACAAACAATAATTGAATTACCCAAAACAGCCACGTTAGTTCTGAAAAAGAGAAGAATAAACCATAAATAATATATCCTAATATCATAAATACAACCGAAGGTATAATAGGATAAAAAGTTCCGATAAACGCAATAATGAAACTAGCTATTATTAAAATCCATCCAATAATTTCAATCATACTCGTTTCCCCAATATGGCATCTGCAATATTTACTGCATGATCACCAACTCTTTCTAAATTACTTAACATATCAACAAAAATTACACCAGCATGACCTGTGCATAGTCCTTCATTCAATCGTATAAAATGATTTTTTCTAAATTTACGTTCCATCCGGTCTATTACATTCTCTTGTTCTGCAACCTCTCTAGCTAACTGATCACTATTTAAATCTAAAGCTTCTATCGCTTTTTTAACTGTACTTATCGTTAGTTCAAACATCTCAGATATATCCTCCAATGCATCCTCGGTTAGTTGGAAATGATGTTCGTCTTGATAATCAATCAGCTCGATGATATTTTCAAAGTGATCTCCTATCCTCTCAACATCACGAACAGTTGCCATTAACATTAGATGCCTATTCGAATCCTGACTGGATAGCGGTTGGCTAGAAATTTTTACTAAATAATTAATAATTTTTGTATCTAAATGATTAATTGCGTCTTCTATTTGATTTGCCTCGTCTGCATCATTCTTATTTCTATCTTTGAGATAAGAGAATGTTTTCTCTAAACCTTGTACACTTAAATCACCCATACGTAGAATTTCCTCTTTCGCTTGCCCAATAGCTATGGATGGGGATTCTTCTATAAAATCTTCCTCTAAATGTTTCGGTTTATACTTCGTATTGAAATCTTCCCCTGGAATTAATTTGGTTAATAGAAAGACCCATGCTCCTATAAGAGGAAACTGAAGGATTACATTTACTACATTAAAAGTTCCATGTGCCACTGCAATTTGCATTTTGTTTTCAATTGAAAGAGCTTCTGAAATCCATTCAATATATAAAGTAAATGGGGTTAATAAGATAAGAAAGACAAGTGTCCCTACTACATTAAAAAGAACATGAGAAAAAGCTGCTCTTTTAGCACCTGCTGATGCCCCTAAAGAAGCAAGGATCGCGGTAATGGTTGTCCCAATATTATCACCAAACAAGATAGGTAAAGCACCTTTTAAAGAAATTAAATGTTCTGCGTAAAATCCCTGTAATATTGCTACAGAGGCACTAGAACTTTGTAGAAATAAGGTCATTACAGTTCCCGCTATGACACCTAAAAGAGGATGATTACTTACACTCAATGTGATATCCGTAAACGTTGGAAGCTGTTGCAAAGGACTCATACCACTCATCATTAAATCTAGACCTAAAAAGAGTCCTCCAAATCCAAAAAGGACTTCTCCTACATTTTGCAATATTTTACGTTTGAAAAAAAAGATTAAAAATGCGCCTGTTGCCATAATTGGCAGAGAATAATCACCTATTTCAAATCCAATAATAAATGCTTTAATCGTAGTACCAATATTAGCTCCCATAATTACACCTATTGATTGGCGTAATGTCATAAAACCTGCACTTACTAAGCCAATGACGATAACGATTGTTCCAGCACTAGATTGGATTAAAACAGTAAATAGTATACCAGCTAACACACCCACAAGTGGATTTGTAGTATAACGATCCAGTAAATCTCTTAATCTATCCCCGGCCGTTTTCTGTAGGGCATCCCCCATATATTTAATGGCAAATAGAAAGATTCCTAATCCGCCAAAAAATTCGAACAGCATTTCTTGCCAATTGAGATTCACCTTGATAGTCAACTCCTATTTCGACATATTTCACATATCTATTATGGTTAATATATAAAGGAATTGTAAAGAGAATAAAATCATTCTTTCTTTTTTTTTAATTTAAGCCCCTTATTACTATGTTTTTCTTTCTGTGAAGAGGTGATAAAATGTAAATGAAAGGGTGAATTTAATGAATTTGTTACAGCTGTTTAAAGCAAGCTTGCATAGCCCTAAAAAAATTGCAGCATTCCGACTTATTCCAATTGGAAAGGTTATGCAATACATATTTATATACATACTGATCATCACATCTATTTCATTTGTTCAGTTTATAAATGGAATTTCGGTTCAACAAGCTAATATGGAAGGTCTCTTAGAGTATTTTCAAGAGATACAATGGTTGCTTTATCCTTTTTCCTTTATATTTTTATTTGTCTTAAACACTTTACTTATATTTGTACGTATTAGTATTTTTGCTTATTTGGGAGTGATTATCCTCTCACTTTTAAAAAGAAAAGGAGAATATAGGCATTTGTGGAGAAGTACACTTTTTGCCAGTACTATTCCAATGCTAATTTCAGTTGTGGTTGCTTTTTTCAATATATCAACTGGGTACATACAATTCTTCATCTATTTCGTTACGCTTGTTTATCTGTTTTTAGCATGTAAATATTATCCTATCAAACGGTAATCATAATTCCTCCTTGCTCACATATAGTGGGACAAGGAGGTTTTTATATGAAAATATTCTTAGCAACGATCACCATTCTAATCACACTTTATATTATCAAAGTAGATATGTTCGAAGGAACGATTCCTCTTGCATTTTATCCACCAGAAGAATGTGTGGAAACAATGGATTATGTAGCAGTAAAAAAACACCCAGGAGATACTTTATATACTCTTTTTTCCATGTACCCTGCTGAAAAGGATATTACCTTTTCTGAAAGAGAAATGGACTTTTATGCTTTAAATCCACATTTGATCAATCAAACCATTACAGACGGCGAACTGATTTTTTTACCGATATACACATCATCTGAATCTTGCAAAAATGAAAGATAGAGGTTTCCTCCTTGTCATTTCAATCCTATCACTGATAAAATGAATGATAGTGATGGCATAAAGCCTCAAGAAGGAGAGAATTTCATGAGTGAAATAATTCATCGTTCCAAAACTCGTCCAGTTCGAGTTGGAAACTTAACAATAGGTGGAAGTAACGAGCTATTCATCCAAAGTATGACTACGACCAAAACGCATGATGTAGAGGCAACAGTAGCCGAGATTCTGCGCCTGGAAGAAGCAGGTTGCCAAATCGTACGTGTTGCATGTCCAGATGAACGAGCGGCTTATTCTATTGGTGAAATAAAAAAACGTATTAATATACCACTTGTAGTGGATATCCATTTTGATTATAAGCTTGCTCTTATAGCAATTGAGCAAGGTGCAGATAAAATTCGTATTAACCCAGGAAACATTGGGCGCAAAGAAAAGGTAGAGGCTGTTGTAAATGCTGCAAAAGCAAAGGGTATTCCAATTCGTATTGGTGTAAACGCAGGTTCACTTGAAAAGAAAATCCTAGAAAAATATGGTTATCCAACTGCTGATGGTATGGTTGAAAGTGCATTACACCATATTAAAATTCTCGAAGATTTAGATTTTCACGACATCATTGTTTCTATGAAGGCTTCAGATGTAAATTTAGCTATTGAAGCATATACAAAAGCTTCACAAGCATTTGACTATCCCCTTCATTTAGGAATCACAGAATCCGGAACGTTATTTGCTGGATCGATTAAAAGTGCAGCAGGACTTGGAACTTTACTAAGCATGGGTATTGGAAATACATTGCGTGTATCGCTAAGTGCAGATCCTGTTGAGGAAATTAAAGTTGCTCGCGAATTGTTAAAAGTATTTGGACTTTCTTCTAACGCTGCAACGTTAATCTCTTGTCCGACATGTGGACGAATTGAAATTGACTTAATCTCAATCGCAAATGAAGTAGAAGAATATATTTCTCATATTAAAGCGCCAATTAAAGTTGCAGTATTAGGATGTGCTGTTAACGGACCTGGTGAGGCCCGTGAAGCGGATATCGGAATTGCCGGAGCACGAGGAGAAGGTCTGCTATTTAGAAAAGGTAAAACTGTACGAAAAGTTCCAGAAGAAACAATGGTAGAAGAACTTAAAATTGAAATTGATAAAATTGCAGCTGAATACTTTGCTCAACAAGAACTAGAGAAGCAAGAAATAGAAAAACAAGAAGTGTAAGGAGTAATGCAAGATGGTAATTGCTAGATTCGGAATTGATATTGACGGGACAGTAACATGTCCTACTTCTTTACTTCCACATATTAATAGTGCCTTTAATTGTAACTTGCAATTGGAGGACATTAAAGAATATGACTTAACAAAAGCTTTTTCTGTAGATGAGAAAGAATTTTATGAGTGGTTTAAAAAAACAGAATCTACCATTTATGCATCATCCCCTATTCAATCTGATGCACATGCTGTATTGTCTGCTTGGAAGGAAAAATATGAGCTATATTTTATTTCTGCCAGAGGAGAAAATGTGCGGGATGTTACGCTTAACTGGTTCAAAGAACAAGAATTACTGTACGATCATATTGAATTGATTGGAACACATAACAAAATTGAAACGGCTCGAAAACATGGTGTGCATGCTTTTTTTGAGGATAAGCACGACAATGCCGTAGAAATTCATGAAGAGCTAGATATCCCAGTAATTCTATTTAACACACCTTATAACCAACAACCTGCTCCAAAAGGAGTTATTCGTGTTAACAATTGGATTGAAGCAAATGAATGGATTGAAAAAGAATTTGCATTGCAACGAACGTGAAGAGTAATCTTCACGTTTTTTTGTGGTAAATGATAGTCAGAAAATCTAGTTTGGGAAAAGCCACTCTCTTTCAGCGGACTAATTAACTGGCCTCACCCTTCGCTACGCTGAGGGTGAGGCAAACGCAATTCCCACAGGAGCGTCGCCATTTTCAACGATTTTCTATAAATACTGAATTTAAGTGATAAAAACTTGCTCTATTAATGGCATGATAGTTTACTAATCGGGAAGCGGCTGAAGCCTTGTCGACGGAACGCGTCCGCCTGGAATGGAAAGATGAAGCACTTATTGGAGGTTCGCCCTTTTGTTTATAATTTAACTAAAAAAGAAAATCCTGCCAAAGGTTAATTTGGCAGGAAATATTAATGACATTCTGGACATTTACCGTAGATTTCAAATTTATGGCTATCAATTTGATAAGCTGGAATAGCATTTTGAAGTACTTCCATAGGACAATAATTTATTTCTTTTATGTTACCACATGACATACAAATAAAATGATGATGATGGTGATCCATTTCACATTGCATACGAAAATGTTTCTCTCCACTTAACTCTGTCTCTTCTAAAATTCCAAGGTCCACGAAAGTACTCAAGTTACGATAAATAGTATCGTAGCTCATCCCTGGATGTTCCACCATCATAACATTCAAAATATCTCGAGCTGTAATGTACTTCTCTGTTTTCGAGAAAATATCTAATATCTGCTCTCGCTTATCTGTTTTTTTATACCCTTCATTTTTGAGAATATCCCATGCTCTTTCAATGTTCATTGTGAAGTTACTCCCTTCATCGATATCTTTTTCAATGTAATAGTAAGTAGTAAGATAACTATTGACGTAACAACAATTGTTCCACCTGGAGCTATATTTAAATAAAATGCACTTACCAATCCAATTATGACTGCAAGCTCTCCAAATAGTACTGAAAGTATTATTGCTTGCTTAAAACCTTTCGCTATTCTCATAGCAGCAGCCACGGGCAAAGTCATTAGGGATGAGACTAAAAGAATACCAACTATACGCATAGAACCTGCAATAACTAAAGCCGTAACAATCATAAACAAAATATGAATCCATTTTGCAGGTAATCCAGAGGCTTTTGCATATTCCTCATCAAAAGATAGAACAAATAATTCCTTGTAAAATAAAGATAAAAATACAACAACAACAATGGCTATACTGATTACGATATAAAGATCCTGACGACTAACAGCAGAAACAGAACCAAATAAATAACTAAAAAGGTCGGAGCTAAATCCTTCTGCAAGTGACACAAAAATAGCACTAAAACCAAGCCCAGCAGACATGATTATAGGAATCGCAAGCTCTTCATAATGTTTATAAAGTCTTCTTAATCTCTCAATAAATAGTGAACCCGTTACAGAAGCCACTATTCCTAAATATAGCGGGTTAAGAAGTGCCAAAGCACCAACCGATTGACTTAAGTAAAGACTACCTGCTATTCCAGCTAAGGTTACATGACTAAGAGCATCTGCTATTAAAGAAAGCCGTCTAACAACGATAAATACTCCTAGCAATGGAGCAATAACCCCAATTATTAAACCGGAAGTAAATGCATTTTGTAAAAATTGATATTGGAATATTGATTCAATCATAATTGACCCTCGTTTCGGTGGTTCACTTTACGAACAGAGTGACCATACCAAGCTTCTAATTGCTCATCACTCATCGAATCCATTTCGTTTTTATAACCATGAAAATGAATTGTTTGATTGAGGCATGCAACATGGCTAATGCTCTTCGATACAGCATCTACATCATGTGTAACTAATACAATTGTAATTTGATGTTCCCGATTTAAATGAGATAACATATGATAAAACGAGCGAACATTTTTGCTATCCACTCCTACAGTCGGTTCATCTAAAATAAGGATTTTTGGATCGCTAACTAAAGCCCTAGCTATAAATACACGTTGTTGCTGTCCACCTGATAAATCTCCAATATTTTTTTTTGCAAACTTTTCCATACCTACAGAAGTAAGTGCTTCCTTCACCTTATTTTGCACATTTTTAGGGTAAGAACGAAAAAGTCCTGCCTTTTTTACTAACCCACTTTGCACAACTTCTTCGACTGTTGCAGGAAAACCAGTATTAAATGCGTTGGATTTTTGAGAAACATAGCCTATTAATTCTTTTTCCTTAAACAAAGGAACCGGTTTGCCAAAAAGTAATACCTTTCCTTTAGTAGGCTTTAAGAGTCCAAGAATTATCTTAAGAAGTGTAGACTTTCCTGATCCATTAGGTCCAATAATTGCTAAAAAGTCCCCTTCTTCAATTTTTATAGAAATATTTTTTAGTGCTTCAGTTTGTTCATATTGATAATAAACATTTTGTAACTGAATTAAGGGTTTACCCATCATTTTTCCTCTATTCTAATTAATAATCATTACGATTTACAAAGTTAAAGTATAGAGGAAAATATAGAAAGTGTAAATAATTTTAACTTGAGAGGATGTTCAGATGGATATCGCACGGTTTATTAATGAATTACAAACTTGTTCGATAAAAGATTTTAAAAAAATACTTAGAGGGTTTGATATTAAGTTATCAGATAAAGAGATTAAAGAAGTATATCCACTTCTACAAGAAATCTCATTAAGTTGGCTATTACTTGGTGTCCCTATGGCAATACAGCAAAAATTAATTAGTATATTAGGTGAGCAAAGAGCAGTAGACTTATTTTATCAATTAAAAGAAAAAGCCCCCTCATTTTTACGTGAAAACTGAGGGAGCTACTTATTTAGTATAATATTTTATCTTAAAGCATCTATTGCTTCTGGTGTAAAAGTATTTGAACGAAGCATTTCAATTTCTATTTTATATGGAGCTTGTTTTGATTTTGCATCTACCCCTACAAATGGAGTTTCCAGTATTTTAGGTAAATGCATTAATTGAGGATGGTGCACAATATACTGCAGTGCCTCGAAGCCAATTTCTCCAAAGCCAATATTTTCGTGTCTGTCTTTTGCAGCTCCACGAACATTTTTACTATCATTGATATGAAGTACTTTTAGACGGTCTAATCCAATAATTTTATCAAATTCATTCAATACTCCATCAAAATCATTCACAATATCGTATCCTGCATCATGAATATGACAAGTGTCCAAACAGATTGAAATTCGATGATTGTTAACCACTCCGTCAATTATTTGTGCTAATTCATCAAAAGTTCGACCGCACTCAGACCCTTTTCCAGCCATTGTTTCGAGTGCAATTTGTACCGATTCTTCTTGAGTCAATACCTCGTTTAAACCCTCAACTATTTTAGCAATGCCTGCATCTGCTCCTGCTCCAACATGAGCACCAGGGTGCAATACGATTTGTGTTGCACCTATTGCAGCTGTTCTCGTCACTTCTTTTTGTAGAAAATCTACGCCTAAAGTAAATGTCTCAGGTTTTGTCGTGTTACCTAAATTAATAATATATGGAGCATGAACAACAATATTGGATATATCATTTTCTTTCATATGTTCTAATCCAGCTTCAATATTCAATTCTTCAATTGGTTTTCTACGTGTATTTTGAGGTGCGCCTGTGTAAATCATAAATGTATTTGCACCGTATGATGCTGCTTCTTTGCTAGAAGCAAGAAGCATTTCTTTCCCACTCATGGAAACATGTGAACCTAAAAGCAACGAAAAATCCCCCTTATTTTTTACGATTTTTTATACGTCGTTCTCTCTTTTTAATTTTATCCATTTCCCATTTCATATTGCGCTTATAGCCTGGTTTCACTTTTTTAGGCTTGCGAACCATGGATTTCGCTTTTGCATCAATCTCATTTTCATTTTTTGTACGATTTTTACGAGCATGTCTTTCCTTTAAATCTGACCATTCTCCATTTATAACGTCTTTGTGTACTAACGGTATACCCATTTTTTCAATGCGGACTAAAGCATCTTCATCCGAAGGTTCATATAATGTAATTGCAATACCAGTCAATCCAGCACGTGCTGTTCTTCCTACACGATGAACGAAAAACTCTAGATCGTCGGGTATTTCATAGTTAATCACATGACTAACACCAGGGATATCGATTCCACGAGCAGCAAGATCTGTTGCGACGATGTATTGATATTCAAGATCGTGAATCTGTTTCATTACTCGCTTACGATCACGTGGTGATATATCACCATGAATAACTCCTACCTTTACACCGTTTCCTTGTAAATAGTTTGCTACCTCGTCTGCATTTTGCTTTGTGTTAGCGAATATAATAGCTAAGTATGGATTAATTCCTTCCAAAACATCCAATAATCGTTTCTTTCTAGATTTACTACGGACCGGTGTAACAATAAAATCAATACCCTCTGCTACTGGTCGCTTATCACCAATTTTTATATGGATCGGTGAATCCATATACTTTTTCAAAAATGGTTGTAATTTTTCAGGTATCGTAGCTGAGAAAACAAACATCTCTAGTTGTTCTGGCATACGTGAAGCAAATTGATCAATTTCATTGATAAAACCTAAATCAAATGCTAAATCTGCTTCATCTACTACTAAAATGTTAGACGTATGCACTAGCAATGCTTGTTCAACTGTTAAATCACGAATACGACCTGGAGTACCTACAACAATATGTGGTTGTGTTTTTAGCTTTTCAATAGAACGAGCTTTATCTGTTCCACCAATGAATAATTTAGTTTGGATTTCTGTACCCTCAACTAGCTTATTTAACTCATTATAAATTTGAGTTGCTAGCTCTCTAGTTGGAGATGTAATAATTGCTTGTACATCGTGTTTACTAGCATCTATTTTTTCAACAATTGGGATCAAAAAACTATGTGTTTTTCCTGTTCCTGTATGCGCTTGACCAATCGCACTTTTCCCTTTTAAAACTAAAGGAATCATTTCTTTTTGAATTGGCGTTGGTTCTTGAAAACCTAGTTTTTCAATTGCATTTTGTAAAAAAGGCTGAAAATTATAATCTGTATACTTGGACATTTGAGTCCCTCCCTCACATTTCTTTATTGTACCACGATTGTACATAAAACGTATAATTTGCATAGAATAGAAGGACTCACTTTGATGAAAGGAGATGATTAAATGCGCTATGAGTCTTTTTATCCGTTCTCACAAACAAGATCAAATTTTAATAGTCCACCACCTGTAAATTCTCCTACCCCAACACAAAATCCATTCGGTTTTGGTATGCCTCCAACTCAACAAGGAGCACAACCAAACAATTTCTTACAAGGAGTTCTCGGAAGCTTCCAGCAAAGAGGATCAGAAGGATTTGGAGGACAGGGTAATATAGGTGGCCAAGGTGGATTTTCACAAGGACCGCCTGGAGGAAATAGGACAATGTCGTACTTGCAAACAGCAGATAAATTTTTATCCACAGCTCAACAGCTTACACCTATGGTAAGACAATATGCACCGATGCTCCAAAATGTGCCTGCTCTTTGGAAGCTTTACCGAGGTTTCCAATCTGCTCCTAACGCAACTTCAGCTGCAACAAATGCACGTGCTGCTGGTCCCCCTTCTATTTCTGGAGCAGCCCGAGCTGCAGCATCTGCAACTACAAACGCAAATCCAACTGGAGCTTCCTTACCTAGAATATTCCAGCCACCAATTTAATGTTTTGAATTAGAGTAAGAGCTCCGTTATAATATGAGTATGCTCGTATTGAAGGGAGTTCTTTCAAAAATGATTGTACAAAAAATTTCGCCAAGAGGATATTGTTATGGGGTTGTTGACGCAATGGTTATTGCACGTAATGCAGCTTTAGATACTTCACTTCCTCGGCCAATATATATTTTAGGAATGATTGTTCATAACAAACATGTAACAGACGCATTTGAACAAGACGGTATTATTACGTTAGATGGTGAAAATCGTTTAGATATTCTCTCCAAAGTGGAAAAAGGAACAGTTATATTTACAGCTCATGGTGTATCTCCAGAAGTTAAAGAGCTAGCACGAAAAAAGGGATTGGTTTCGATTGATGCTACTTGTCCAGATGTGACAGTTACCCATGACTTAATAGAAGAAAAAACGGCTGAAGGCTATGATATTATTTATATAGGAAAAAAAGGTCATCCTGAACCAGAAGGAGCTATTGGCGTAGCACCTACAAAAGTACATCTTGTCCAAACATTGGAGGATATTGAGAACTTACAACTAAAAACAGAGAAACTGCTTGTAACCAATCAAACTACTATGTCTCAATGGGATGTTGTACATTTGATGAAAAAATTAGAAGAAAAATTCCCACATATCGAGGTTCATAAAGAAATTTGCCTTGCTACGCAAGTTAGACAAGAAGCTGTCGCGGAACAAGCTGGAGAAGCAGAGTTATTAATAGTTGTTGGTGATCCAATGAGTAACAACTCTAATAGATTGACTCAAGTTTCGGAGGAGATTGCTGGTACTCCTTCTTACCGTATTGGTGATGTATCAGAACTAAAGCTGGAATGGTTAGACAATATTAACCACGTGGCAGTGACAGCAGGTGCTTCCACCCCTACTCCAATAGTTAAAGAAGTGATTCAGTTTTTAGAAAAATATGATCCAAATGATCCTTCTACTCATGATACAACCAAGAAGGTATTACCTGAAAAAATTCTACCGAAGATTAAAGTTCCTAAACCAGTAGTTCGTATTGAGCCACACACAATATCTGAGTAAATATGAAGGGGCTGTCCTGAAAGTCATAAAAAATGACTTTTAAGGGCAGTCTCTTTCTTCTTAGCTTCTAATAAAAAAGTGCGATAGATTTCCGTTCCATGCGGACGCTTTCCGCCGGCATGGCTTCAGCCGCTTCCCTCACTCCTGCGCAAGCTCGTCGCAAAAATTAATTTCGCTACGCTCAGTCCAGGGTCTTCAGCTCATGCACCTGGCGCTTCGCTTTCAGTGCAGAAAACATTTGCTATTCCGGCTGGAGTCGCCACCTTCCACTCCACTCAACTATTATCCGCTTTTCATTTAGAGAACCATTATGCCATTAATATCAGAAAGTTTTTATCACTTAAATTTTTTCAATTAGCATTTAAGAAAATCGTTGAAAAAGGCGACACTCCTGCGGGAATAGCGTTAGCCGAAGACCCCGCAGTTGTGGGGAAGGCAATCTAAGTTCGCCGCATCCTGCTCCTGCGCAAAGCTCGTCGCAAAAGAACTTTTGCGGCAACGATTGCATGACCAACATCGTGTTGGCCTAGGAGGCTATGGCAACGCCCGCGGAAAGGGAGCCTTTTCAACAATTTTCTTATTTATCGGACGATATTATTTAGTAAAGATTCTATAGACTTTATCAGTGTCCTCCTCGCTTTCCCGCAGGGGTCGCCGCCTTTCACTCCAATCAATTACTTCACTCAATCAACAATATTAGATGGAAACACAAAAGCAGAAGGAGAAAAATGAGTCGTTTTTCTCCTTCTGCTTTATTTTAGAGACTTATTGGACAGCCCCTTCTATTATACAAGTTGAAATGGTTCAGTAGAAATCTCCGAAGGTATAAATTCAACCAAAAGGTTTTTATTGTCACAAACTGTTTTCATATAATCTGAAACACCTGTTTTCATAATTTGCTCTATGTGATGCCCAGGATCAATCACTGCAAGATTGATTCCTTCAGCATCTTGTGCAACATGAAAGTATAAATCACCTGTAATAAATACATCAGCACCAGCTCTTTTGGCAGCGTGAATATATTTATTCCCATCTCCCCCTAGAACAGCAACCTTATGAACATTACTATCTAAATTTCCTACAACACGTACAAATGGAACTTGAAGTTGGTCTTTTACCGTTTTAGCATAATCTGCAAGGCTAACTGGCTGTGGTAATTCACCAATTCTTCCTAGACCTTTTTCATTCACCTCTGACTCTAGTTGGAACAAGTCATACGCAGGTTCTTCATACGGATGTGAGGAAAGTAAAGCTTTTAATACTCGGTTTTTTATAGAAATCGGAAATACCACTTCTATTTTATCTTCTTCTACAATCGATAACTTATTGGCTTGTCCTATATATGGATCTGCATCTTCAGTCGGTTTAAACCTTCCTTCTCCAGCAGATGTAAAACTACAGTTTGTATAATCTCCAATTTCTCCTGCCCCTGCATTTCCTAAGGCAACTCTAACTTGCTCAGTAGATTCTTTAGGGGTAAATACAGCTAACTTCATTAAATGTTCCGAAGCTGTTTTTTCTAAAATTTGTACATTTTTTAATTGTAATCTATCAGCTAAAAGATCATTTACTCCTCCTGAGGCTATATCTAAATTAGTGTGTGCTGCATAAACAGCTATATTATGCTTAATCAGCTTTTCTATTAGACTTCCTTGGGGTAAGTCAGTTCGAACATTTTTTAAACTACGATATATTGGCGGGTGATGGGCAATTATCAATTCACATTGTTTTTCAATTGCTTCATCCACTACTTTTGAGTTTACATCTAATGTAACAAGCACCTTGGAAACAGGTTTATTGAGCGTTCCTATTTGTAGACCGATTGAATCGCCTTCAACTGCAAGAGATTTAGGTGCCCATTGTTCAAATAGAGATATTATTTGTTGACCGTTTGTAGGTTTCACGCTTTTAAAGCCTCCTCTACTAACGCTATTTTATGTTCTAACTCTTCTTTTTTCTGTTTCACTTCTGAAGTTATATTAATTTTATTAAATTGATTTAATATTCGACGCCATTCGGCCATCTCGTTTACCCATTTTTTCGTAAATACAATAGACTTATGATGGATTAAAATAGGACCAATTAATAATTCTTTATCGGTGAGAGTCATATGTCCTCTTTTAAGTACTAAAATTTCATAAATCTTTCCATGCTCTTCCAATATTGTTTCGTCAACAATTTTCCAATCATTGTTGATTGCCCATTCACGTATAGCCTTCGCGTGAATATTCGGCTGTAAGATTAATTTTTCTACAGTATGGAGTTTATCTTTACCCGCTTCTAAAATAGATGCAATGAGTGGCCCCCCCATTCCTGCGATCGTAACGGTTTGGACACCATCTGTCGGTTGAATCACTTCTAATCCATCCCCAAATCTTACATCTATGTGTTCCTCTAATCCTTCACTTTTCACTTGTTTTAGAGCTGATTCAAACGGCCCTTTTACTACTTCCCCAGCGATTGCTTGTGTAATTATTCCAGAGTGCACTAAATAACATGGTAAATAAGCATGATCACTTCCAATATCCGCTACTATAGAATTTTCTTCAACAAATGAAGCTACTGTTTTTAATCGTTCAGATAAATTTTTTGCATTCAATATAAACACCTCTGCCAACCATTATATCAAAAATTGAAAAAGACCTCGATTCTTTTAAAGAATCTGAGGTCTTTTTAAAAATATTATTATTCACCTAAAGATTTAACCCATGCCGCCATAGCGTCAAGATTTTCTTCTGGAACTAGTCCACCAGGCATAGCGCCCTTACCATTAGCTAAAACATCTTTAATCTCATCTTCAGATAATTTTGTAGCTACTAGAGAAGGGAAAGCTCCTTGTCCTTCATAACTGTTACCATGACAACCGATACATTTTCCTTGAGCAAGAGCTTCCGGATCAAAGTTACCAGCTGCTGCTTCCTCGCCACCTTCAGCAGCACCTTCTTCACCGCCTTCAGCATGTTCTGAAGCAATTTCTTCTTTGTTATTTACGCCTTCAATAGATAAGAAGAAAATTAGACCAATACCAAATGCCATTATTAAGATAAATGGAATAATTGGATTCTTTTTCATTAGTTAACCCTCCCTCTTGATACATTCATTCTAATATAGAATTAGTCAACACTAATATTGTACTGCATTCTAAGGAAAACGAAAAGTCTAAAAGAGGAAGTTTTCTTTCTTTGTGACAATTTAGACATAAATTCGACTTAGCAACCAATATGTCTAGCTATAACCATACGCTGAACTTCTGAAGTACCTTCACCGATTTCTAGAAGTTTTGCATCTCTCATATAACGTTCAACTTCATATTCTTTCATATATCCATAACCACCGTGAATTTGTATTGCTTCATCTGCTACTTCCATTGCAATTTCCGAAGCATATAATTTACACATAGATGCTTCTTTACTGAATGCTCTATCTTGATCTTTTAACCATGCAGCTTTATGAACCATTGTTCTAGCTAACTCTATTTTCATAGCCATATCTGCTAATTTAAACTGAGTTATTTGAAACTCAGATAATGTTTTACCAAATTGCTTACGTTCTTTTGAATAACGAAGCGCACGGTCAAAAGCTGCTTGCGCGATACCTACCGCCATAGCTCCAATTCCAATTCTCCCACCATCAAGTGTAACTAAGAATTGTCTGAAACCATTGCCTCGTTTACCAAGTAAATTCTCTTGTGGAACTCGAACGTTTTCTAAAACTAATTCAGTTGTATTAGAAGCATTTAATCCCATTTTTTCATAATTATCGATTACGGAAAAGCCCTCTGCATCTGTTGGAACAATAATAGCTGAAATTTCCTTTTTACCATCTTTTACATCAGTAATAGCAGTTAATGCTAGATGCTTCGCATAACTAGCATTTGTGATAAAGGCTTTATTTCCATTAATTACGAAGTCATTACCATCTTCTTTTGCTGTAGTTTGTGTTCCACCAGCATCGGAGCCTGCATTAGGCTCTGTTAAACCAAAAGCACCGAATGATTCGCCAGTACATACTGGAACTAAATATTTTTGCTTTTGCTCATCAGTTCCAAAAAGATTTAAAGGAGCCCCACCTAATGAAATATGAGCTGAATAAGTGATACCTGTAGAAGCGCATGCACGACTTAATTCTTCTGTTACGATGGCAAAACTAACTGTATCTGCTCCTGCCCCTCCATATTCTTCAGGAAACGGTAAGCCCATCATCCCCATGTCGGCTAACTGTTTGAAGATTTCTTTTGGGAACTCTTTTGTTTTGTCTCGCAGGATAGCACCTGGAGCAACAACTTCGTCCGCAAATTCACGTATCGTTTTACGAATCATTTGTTGTTCTTGTGTTAAATCAAAATTCATTTCTCCATCCCCTTTGTAAATAAAAACGCTTACATTCTTATTATACTAAAAATAAAATAAATTCACACGGAAAATAAAAAATCTACTATTACTATCCTATTAAAAGGACTGTACAACTGCAAGAACGACAATAATAGTAGGACATATTTATTATTCATAAAAAAATACCAGCTGGTTTAACATACCAGCTGACATTGTAAATACTAAAAATAATATCGAAACATATAAAACAATATAAATGCAATTCCTATTACTCCAGAAATACTAAAATAAACTAGTTTAAGCAGCAAACCAGAAAAAAGCCAAATCAAACAATTACCAATGATTAAACCTATTAATACAGAAGGATATTCAACAAAATAGACATCCCATACTTTAAAAGAGGCACCTAACAATAAAAGAGCAGAGCAAACCATTAATATGGGTGTCATAATAGATTTGTTTTTCGCTAATTTAAAACCTATGTATAAAAAAGAAACTATAACAATGCCTGCAAGAATAATAGGGATAAATGCTAATGTCGTAATAAATGTTAAAGAAACTATTAAAATAAAAGTAATTATAGCTAAAGTGGAATATGCCAGTCGTCTCTTACCTTTTTCTTTTGCTAGTACTGCCTTAGTTGATTTCTCCTTCACTTCCGATTCTCCATCTTCCCCTTGTGCATATAGAGCAGTTAGGAAGTCGCAATAATGTTCAGGAAGCAGTTTATTTTGTTTCCAAAATGCTATTTCATTCAAAATTATTTGCTTACGTTGAAGTGACATTATTCGGCCTCATTTCACATGCAATTATTTCTATTATAACATTGTCAAAGCCTAGAAAAAAAGACATCCTTTATATAAGGATGTCTTTAAATTATTCTAAGAAATCTTTTAGACGCTTGCTTCTAGATGGATGGCGGAGTTTTCGTAATGCTTTCGCTTCAATTTGACGAATACGCTCTCTCGTAACGCCAAATACTTTCCCTACTTCCTCCAATGTTCTCGTACGGCCATCGTCTAGCCCAAAACGTAAACGTAGAACATTTTCTTCTCTATCTGTCAGCGTATCTAATACGTCTTCTAATTGCTCTTTTAATAGTTCATAAGCTGCATGATCCGAAGGAGATTGAGCATCTGCATCCTCAATAAAATCACCTAAATGTGAATCATCCTCTTCCCCAATAGGAGTTTCTAAGGAAACCGGTTCTTGTGCAATTTTTAATATTTCTCGAACTTTTTCTGGAGGTAAATCCATTTCTTCTCCTATTTCTTCTGGAGATGGTTCACGTCCCAAATCTTGCAGTAATTGACGTTGTACTCGAATCAACTTATTGATCGTTTCCACCATATGCACTGGAATACGAATTGTTCTTGCTTGGTCTGCTATTGCACGTGTAATTGCTTGTCTAATCCACCAAGTAGCATACGTACTAAATTTGAATCCTTTTCTATGGTCAAATTTTTCTACTGCTTTAATAAGACCCATATTTCCTTCTTGGATTAAATCTAAGAATAGCATTCCTCGTCCAACATAACGTTTAGCAATACTAACAACCAGTCGAAGGTTTGCTTCCGCTAGACGTTTTCTAGCTTCTTCATCTCCTTGCTCGATACGTTCAGCAAGTGCTATTTCCTCTGATGCTTTAAGTAGATCCACACGACCAATTTCTTTTAAGTACATACGTACTGGGTCATTGATTTTAACACCAGGCGGAACACTTAAATCGTTTAAGTCGAAAGTTTCTTCCTCTTTCCCCTTCATCAAACGATCTAAATCTTCTTCATCTCCGTCTTTACGACTAAGCTCAATTTCTTTTCCTTCCAAATCATCTATAAATTCCTCAATTTGATCGGATTCTAATTCGAAGTGAGCGAGCTTCTCAGCGATATCATGATAGGTTAATTCACCATTTTTTTTACCTAATTCAATTAGTTGTTTTTTTGCTTCTTCTAATGAGATTTCAATTTCAGTTTCTTTTGTACGTTCAGACTTGTCCGCCATAAGAATTTCCTCCTTTTGCTACCGGTTTATTTCTCAAAAGCCGCTAATGATTTTTTTAATTGGATAGCTTCCTGAGCAAGTTGTAGAGCCTTAACCATATCAGTCATTTTCTCTGCTTCTTTTGCTTCGTGTAGCTTTTGTTCTATTTGCTGCTCTACCCGGTATTTTCTAATATGGCGCAAACAGTCCATGACTTCCTCTTTTTCATGATCTGGATCACGTTCTGAGAGCGCTGCTTCCATAACTATATTTCTAATATCTGCATCATTTATTACTTCTAAAAATCGTTGAAAATCTCCTTCTGGATAATCTTCATAAAATCCTGTTAACCTTACATAAGCAGCCTCATACGCATCTCGAATGAAGCATTGCTCACCATTTATACTTCGAGCAATATCAAGTACTTGTGAATTATGAAGCATATGGGAAAGTAAAATTCTTTCCGCTCGTTCATCCGCTGATAAAGTTTTTTTCTTTTTCTTCATCTCTGGATTCACTTGAAGAGATACAGGATGTTGATCTTTCGATTGCTTTGCTTTATTACCTTGTAGTTTTCTAAGATGTTGATAAATTGCTTCCTCAGAAACGTTCGTTTCCTGCGAAAGTTGTCGAATATATAAATCACGTTCTACAGAAGAATTTCTTTCACTCAGTATTTCCAAAATTTCTTGAATATACTGCAAAGTATCATTTTCATTATTAAAGTTCTTGTCTCTTTTGGAGACAATCATCATAAAAGATAAGTAGGAATGCGGTTTTTCTATAATTTTCGTTCTGAATGCTTCTTCCCCATAGTTTTTAATATAATCGTCTGGATCCATAGCATCAGGAATTATTGCGACTTCCGTTTGAATATTTTGAGCTTGTAAAGCAGATGCTGCTCTTTTAGCTGCCTCCATACCAGCTTTGTCGCCGTCATAACAAAGCGTCACATTGGATGTTAATCTATTTAGCTTTAATATATGTTGTGACGTCAAAGCAGTACCCATTGTTGCAACACCATTAGTTATACCCGCTTTTGATGCAGCTATAACATCTAAAAATCCTTCAAAGACAATAACATTGCGCTGCTTTCTTATATCTAGTCTGGCTTTATCTAAATTATAAAGTACTTGGCTTTTTTGAAATATGGGAGACTCAGGACTATTTAAATATTTTGCTTCATTTTCTGATTTATGAAGAACTCTCCCAGAGAAAGCAATAACATTACCACCTTCATCAAACACTGGAAACATAATTCTCCCTCGAAAACGATCAAAATACTTTAGTTCATTTTCTTTTCGGATAATGAGCCCAGTTTTCTCAATTTCTTGTAAATCCATACCTTTACGTTCTAAAAGCGTAGTAAGAGCATCCCAACTTGTAAGGGACCAGCCAATTTTGTACTTTTCAATGATTTCCTTTGAAAACCCTCTTTCCTCTAGGTAATTTAATGCATCTTCCCCTTCCACGGTATGAAGTAATAAATGATGAAAATAATCACTTGCAAACTCATGTGCTTTTTTCATAATTGTTACTTCTTTTGAGACTGGGGCTTTTACTTCTGAACTATCAGAGGAACTTTCTTCTATCGTTAATCCAATTCGACTTCCGAGTTTACTTACTGCATCCTGGAACGATAGATTTTCGATATCCATTACAAAAGTTATAACATTACCACCTGCACCACAACCAAAACAGTGAAATATTTGTTTTTCCTGTGTTACAGAGAAAGATGGTGTTTGTTCGCCATGAAAAGGACATAACCCAAAATAGTTTCTCCCTCTTTTCGTAAGCTGAACATATTCGCTTACTACATCGACAATATCATTGTTATTCCTAACTTGTTCGATAATCTCTTCTTCTATACGATTTGTCATTATTTCACCATCTTTACTTGCTATTTAACTTAATTCGAGAGAATCAATAAAATTCCTGCAAGAATCGACAAAATAATTCATAAAAAAAGTTTCATAGAGAATAAATTCTTTTTTCCACAAATAACAATTATAAAACAATTATTCATATTTATCTATTACTTTATTCGATAGACAATACAAAAAAACCTTTTCACAAAACGTGAATCGGTTTTATTTCTTATAATTTATTTTTGTTGAGTATGATTAATGACTTCATTTGCTGTTTCTTCTACAGCTCTATTCGTAACATCAATCACTCTGCAGCCTATTTTTTTAACAATCTTCTCAAAATGTTTTATTTCATCATTTATACGTTCTATTTTAGCATAACTAGCATCATCATTTAAACCAATTGCGATTAATCTTTCTTTTCGAATGGTATTTAACTTCTCAGGTGTAATTACCAAACCAAAGCATTTATTTGGATCAACTAAAAATAATTCTTCTGGTGGCTCTACTTCAGGAACTAGCGGAACATTTGCCACTTTGTATCTTTTATGTGCTAGATATTGAGATAAAGGTGTTTTAGAAGTTCTTGAAACGCCTATCAAAACTATATCTGCTTGCAATAAGCCTCTCGGGTCTCTTCCATCGTCGTACTTCACTGCAAACTCAATAGCTTCAATTTTTTTAAAGTAGTCCTCATCTAGTTTCCTAACTAACCCTGGCTCTTCAAAAGGTTTTTCGTTCAAGTTTTTTTCCAGTAATTGAATAACTGGACCAATTAAATCAACTGAGTCGAGTTGATACTCATTACAATATTGTATCAATGCATCACGCATCTCTTTTTGAACAAGCGTATATAAAATTATCGCATCTTGTTCTTTTGCAAGTTCAGTAATTTCTTTAATATGATCCAATGAATCAATATGAGTAAATCTTTTCAACTTTGTATGTTGAAGGCCAGGCCTAAATTGGCTAACTGCAGCTTTCGCAACTAATTCACCAGTTTCTCCAATAGAATCTGAGATAATAAATAGGTTAAGCATTTTCATAGTTTTCCCCCTCACAGATCATGGTCATCGGCTAATGATAGGAAAGCACGCGTGATATTCGTCTTCGTAATTCTTCCAACTACCTCTAAACCATCTTTTCTTTCTCTTATTACAGGTAAAGAATCAATTTGTCTGCTCATCAATTTTTTTGCTACATCTATAATCGTATCTTCTTTTAAGCAGTACGTAATATTTGGCATTCTTGTCATAATCATATGTACCGGAATTTTATTTAAATCCTGATTTCCTATACTCGTCCGTAGAAAATCTTTTCTAGAGAGTACCCCAGATAAAAGTGAATTTTTGTCTACTACGAATAGGGAACCTACATCTTCTAAAAACATATGACATATCGCATCATATACCGTCATGCTCTCTTCTACTACGACTGGTATGGATTGAAAATCCTTTACAAGCATTTGTGCAATATTATCGGATATAGCTTGACTTGTTTTCTTACCTGAGTAAAAATAACCAACTCGCGGACGAGCATCTAGAAAGCCTGCCATCGTTAAAATTGCAAGGTCCGGTCTTAATGTAGACCGAGTTAAATGAAGTCTTTCTGCAATTTGTTCACCTGTAATGGGGCCGTTTCCTTTTACAATGTCCAAAATCTCGTTTTGCCGTTTGTTGAGTTCGATTGGACTCACCGCCTCAAAGTGTTATACTTAATACTTATTAATTATATACGATAATGTCTTTTATTGCGAAGAAAACTGGCTCATGTTACAATATCAACAAATAATAAAGCGTTGAAGAGCATTATAAGTACTGTAATGATAGCGAGTGGTGATGGTGAAAGTCCACAATACAGGAAAAGGCAGCTTGGAGCTTATGCTTTTAAAGTGGATTGTAATTACAATCAATCGGGGTGGAACCGCGGGTATAAAACTCGTCCCCGGGCTATAATGGCCCGGAGACGAGTTTTTTTGCATTTACACCAAAAAAGCATTTAGAAAAATGGAGGTAATGAAATGGCATTTTCAATGGAAGAAGTAGTAAGCTTAGCTAAGCAAAGAGGGTTTGTATTTCCCGGATCAGAAATTTACGGTGGCCTTGCAAACACTTGGGATTACGGTCCACTCGGTGTGGAACTTAAAAACAACATCAAAAAAGCTTGGTGGAAGAAATTTGTCCAAGAATCACCTTACAATGTAGGATTAGATGCAGCTATATTAATGAATCCAAAAACTTGGGTAGCTTCAGGTCATATTGGAAACTTTAATGACCCGATGATTGACTGTAAAAAATGTAAATCACGTCATCGCGTAGATAAAATTATTGAAGATGCACTTGATAAAAAAGGAATCGAAATGGTTGTAGACGGCCTATCTTTTGAAAAAATGGGAGAAATCATGAAGGAACACGAGATTGTTTGTCCATCATGTGGCGCTTACGATTATACTGAAATCCGTCAATTCAACTTAATGTTCAAAACATTCCAAGGTGTAACGGAATCATCTACAAATGAAATCTATTTACGTCCAGAAACAGCACAAGGTATTTTTGTAAATTACAAAAACGTGCAGCGTTCTATGCGTAAAAAAATGCCATTCGGTATAGCCCAAGTAGGTAAAAGTTTCCGTAACGAAATTACACCTGGTAACTTCACTTTCCGTACGAGAGAATTTGAACAAATGGAATTAGAATTCTTCTGTAAACCTGGTGAAGATATGGAATGGTTTGAGTTTTGGCGTAACTACTGCCGAGATTGGTTATTAAATTTAGGTGTGGCTGAAGACAGCATTCGTTTAAGAGACCACTCTGAAGACGAACTTTCTCACTACTCTAATGCTACTACTGATATCGAATATAAATTCCCATTTGGTTGGGGTGAGCTATGGGGAATCGCTGATAGAACAGACTTCGATTTAAAACAGCATATGGAGCATTCTGGAGAAGATTTTAACTATATTGATCCAATCACGAATGAACGATATGTTCCATATTGTATCGAACCATCTTTAGGAGCAGACCGTGTAACACTTGCGTTCTTATGCGAAGCATTTGATGAGGAGCAATTAGAAGGTGATGATACTCGTACTGTTTTACGATTCCATCCTGCTTTAGCTCCAATTAAAGCAGCGGTTTTACCATTATCTAAAAAATTGTCTGAGGGAGCTACTTCCTTATTCTCAGAATTAAGTAAACACTTCATGGTAGATTATGATGAATCTCAATCAATCGGTAAACGTTACCGCCGCCAAGATGAAATCGGAACACCATTCTGTATCACATATGATTTCGATTCTGAAACAGATGGTCAAGTTACTGTTCGTCACCGCGACTCAATGGAACAAACAAGAATGCCTATTGCAGAAGTTCAATCATATATAGAAAAACAACTACAATTCTAAGTATAGAGGACATTTTTGAAAAGTATAAAATTTTCAAATGCAAAGAATATAGTTACTAAAAGCCCTACTCTTTAGTAGGGCTTTTGACAAGTTGATTTTTGAAATTCATTCATCGTAAAAATACGGATCAATAGAAAATCCAAGTGAAGAAGACTTATTCTTCCTCACTTGGATCTTTTTTTGGTGTATAAAATTCAGGAGTCTTTTCCATTTGGTCCAAGAAGGCCTGTGACTTTAATCGGATGCCTACCTGCTCACTATATATAGTGCGTACAATTTTTTTTATAAATCCCTTGGTCTCTTTTTTAAGCGAAAGCTTCCCGACTTGATCAATTGGTACTGTATAAAAAGTACGGATTAGCTTCACTTGTGAGGGCGTCAGTCTGATAATATAAGGATCGATGGAAAAACAACGATGACATAAAAAACCTATTTGTTGAAATGAAAAGGAAAATTCCCCATCCGTTGCGCCACAATTTGCACATTGATGTAAAACGGGATATATACCAGCTATCGGCAACATCTTCCATTCCACAAATAAACTAATTGCTTCTGGATCATACTCGTCAGAAATGGCTTGTAGTGCCTGCTGTAACATGTCAAAAAGTCTTGGTTTTGGTGACTCATCATCGATTAATTTATCCACTAATTCCATTATAAAGCAAGCATAAGCAGTAGTAAAAATGTCTTCTCTTATGGCTCTCATCGAATCGATAATTTCTCCCTGTTGAAGAGTTCCCATTCCCCTACCCTGCTGTACTAGAAAATAAGCATATGTAAAGGGCTGAGAAACGGACGCTAAACGACTAGTAGGCTTTTTAGCTCCACGAGCAAGTGCTGCTCTTTTTCCAAGCTCTCGAGAAAAAATTGTGACGATTTTGTCAGACTCTCCATAAGAAGAAGATCTTAAGACAATCCCTTCAACTTTTTGGAGCAATTGTCTTCCCTTCCTTCTGTGCTTATAAGATTAATTTGATTAAATCAATACTCATCTTCTCTAAAGCCATAATCTCTTAAATGAGTAGATTTATTACGCCAATCTTTTTGTACCTTTACCCATAGTTCTAAGAATACTTTTGTACCTAGTAGCATTTCAATATCGTGACGTGCTCTAGTTCCAACTTCCTTGAGTAAGGCTCCTTTTTTCCCAATGACAATCCCTTTTTGCGAATCTCTTTCCACGATTATCGTTGCCATTACACGAATCATGTCTTTCTCGGTATCTTCTTCTTTTTTTATTTTATCGATAACTACTGCAATAGAATGTGGAATCTCTTCCCTAGTTAAATGCAGGACCTTTTCTCGAATTAATTCTGAAATAATAAACCGTTCTGGATGATCTGTCACTTGGTCCGCCGGATAATATTGAGGACCTTCAGGTAAATATTTTTGAACAGTTTCAAGTAGTCTTTCTACATTATTTCCTTGTAAGGCAGAGATTGGAATAATCTCAGCAAAGTTGTATTTATCTTTATACGATTCAATAATTGAAATTAAATCGTCTGGATGAACTTGGTCAATCTTATTGATAACTAGAAAAACCGGCGTTTCATTATTTTCAAGCATTTCAATAATAAATTCATCGCCTTTTCCAATTGGTTCCGTTGCATTTACCATAAACATGATCACATCTACTTCACGTAGTGTATTTTTGGCGACTTTCAACATAAAATCTCCAAGTTTGTGTTTTGGCTTATGAATTCCTGGCGTATCAATAAAAATCATCTGACTTTCATCTAACGTCAATACACCCTGTACCTTGTTTCGAGTAGTTTGAGGTTTATCACTCATAATAGCGATCTTTTGGCCGATTACTCTATTTAAAAATGTTGATTTACCTACATTTGGTCTTCCAATAATTGAGATAAACCCTGATTTGTAGCCTTTATTGTTTTGCTCCATATTCCATGTCCTCCGTTGTAAATGCACCCGGTAATAGTTCTGCAACCGTTGTTTCAAGCACATGTCCATTTAAATTTGTTAAATATACAGGCATATCTCTTTCACAGAATTCCACCAGTACTTGTCTGCATGCACCACATGGTGATACAGGGCCTTCGGTATCCGCTACCACTGCAATAGCGGCAAATTTTTTCTTTCCTTCAGAAACAGCTTTGAATACAGCTGTTCTTTCTGCGCAGTTTGTTAGACCGAACGATGCATTTTCAATATTACAGCCATGAATTACTTCCCCATCTACTGTTAAAAGCGCTGCTCCAACCGGAAACTTCGAATATGGTACATACGCTTTTTCTCTTGCAGCTTTAGAAGCTTCCATTAACATTTCTTTATTCATCTTTTCACCTCTAGAATAGTATTCCCCACCACTTAGGGACAAATATCATCAACCCGACAACTGCGCTACAAATAGCGTAAACTAGGCATGCACCTGCAGCTAAGTCTTTCGCTTGTTTAGCAAGTTCATGATAGGCTGGTGATGCTAAATCGACAACTCGTTCGATTGAAGCGTTTAATAATTCTACCATGAACATGCCACAAATTAACATAATTATGATTATCCATTCATTTTTAGATAATCCAGTTGTTATACTTACTATAAATACTACGATTGCAGCAAATAAATGAAATCGAAAATTTTGTTCACTTTTTAAAACATGTAAAATTCCATTGGAAGCATATATAAATGATTTTATAAATTTACGACTGTCCATGGCCTTCACGTTTCAATCCAAAAGCCTGTAGTATCGTTTCCTGTATGCCAAACATTTCTTGTTCTTCCTCTCTTGTACCATGATCGTATCCAAGTATATGTAAAAAACCATGGACCGCTAGAAAACAAAGTTCTCTCTCAAATGTATGACCGTAAGAAGCAGCCTGTTCACTTGCACGTTCTACTGAAATGATTATATCACCTAAAAGAGTAGGAATATCAGCATTTTTTATCTCTATTTCTCCTTCACCCATTTCCTCCATCGCAAATGATATTACGTCAGTAGGAACATCTTTATCTCTGTACGTACGATTAATTTCTTGAATAGCATCGTTCGTTACAAACGTTACACTTACTTCGCTTCCATTCTTTACAGCCTGCTGATCAGCCGCAAATTGCAATACCTTTTCAACCAATTCGATTGTTTGTTCTGATAATGTATTTGTCTCATCCATTAAATCGAGTTCTAGCATAGTCGTTCCACCTTAGTTTTTATTTTGGATATTCTATTCGTGAATGGAATATCCCATTCAAAGTTGTACAAAAACTTTCTTCCATTTTCTTAATCTCACGCAAAGATAAATCACATTCATTAAATTGTCCATCTTGTAACTTATCTTTAACAATAGATTGTATTAATGCCTGTATTTTATCTGAGTTGGGCTCTTTCATAGACCTGACTGCCGCTTCTACACTATCTGCAACGGAAATAATAGCATTTTCCTTTGTTTGTGGTTTTGGGCCTGAATACCTGAAATCTTCTTCGCTTACCTTATCATTTTGTTCTTTTGCTTTATAATAAAAGAATTTTAGAAGACTTGTCCCATGGTGTTGCTCAGCAACATCAATAATTTCTTTCGGCATCTTATGCTTTCGTAAAATATTTGCCCCATCTATAGCGTGTGCAATAATAATATCACGACTTGCCTCAGGGGGTAAATTATCATGCGGATTATAGCCGTTGATTTGATTTTCTATAAAAAAACCTGGTCTTTTTGTCTTGCCAATATCATGATAATAACAACTTACTCTTGCTAGTAAACCATTTGCCCCTATAGCTTCACATGCCGCATCTGCTAAATTGGCAACCATTACACTATGATGATAGGTTCCTGGTGTTTCGGTTAAAATTTTCTTTAGTAGTGGATGGTTCGGGTTAGATAGTTCAATTAACTTCATAGTTGATAGAATACCAAATAAGGATTCAAAAAAAGGTAATATCCCTATTGTTAATGCCCCAGATAGTATTCCTGATAATATTGCAGCTCCGAAATAAAAGAGTAAATCTCCTATCCCATACGTCGTTTTAGTCATGAGCAAGTAAAAGAGAATAAAAATTAAGTTAACCGAGGCAACGATTAGACTTGAACGTAAGATTTGTGAATTGTTGCTCATTTTTTGTAACGCAAAAATGCCTGCTATTCCACCAAATAAAATATACAAGGATACTTCCATTTGAAATACATTTGTATACCCCTCTTGAAATATGAATCCAGCATATGCAGCAATTATGATAGTAGATATAAAAGCCATTCGTTCATTTACAAGTAGGTAAACTAACATAGATACAATTGCTGTCGGAAAAATAAATGCAATGACAACATCAAAATTATAGGCAACAAACTGCAACACTTTCATCATTAATATAGAAATAAGTAAACTAAACAAAACAACTAATAACGATTTTGAATTTTCTTTCGTTTTTTCTTTTCTATTTACAGTTTGAACATACAAAACCCACATAGTCAAAATGACAAATAATGCCACACCAATAATTGGTTTGTATGAGGATTTGTTTGTTAACATTCCTAGTAATTTTATTTGCCTATAAACTTCTCTATCTATTATTTCTCCTTTTTGTACAAGAATTTGACCTTGTAAAATTCTAATCGGTTCGACACTAGCTTTTGCCTGCTCTATGCGAATTTCTGTTTGTTCTTCATTTTCAATTTCAGTTTCTACAATACTTGACCGAGCCATCGATGACAAAACATTCATATAGTTATTTGAATATTTTAATGAGGCCCTTACTTGATCTTCTATTTCTTTTTTCTTATCAGAAACGTTTTCTAATCGAACTGGTTGATCCAACATATCCTTCACAAGGGTGCTAATGGTTTCACTTGATTTTTCAAGAACTGCTGGACTTTGCCCCAATAAAGTTGTTAATGCCTCATCATTTAACTGCACCATACTTGCATTATCAACAATTTTATCTATTTCCTTTTTCAATTTTTCTAGCTGGCTTGTTCTATTTTCTACTTCTCCCTCAGGAATCACTTCTTTTTTAATTTCAATGACACTATCAAATATGGAACTGATGATGGCAGCTTGGTTGTCTGCAGTTTCTTCTTGAAATTGATAATATGGTTGAATCTCTGCTGCTACCCTATCACGTTCCTCTTCTGTTTTAACGGTATCTTCTATCGTTTTAACTGCACGAATAGTTTCTGGAGATAACTGAAACTCTTTAATATCATATGTATTTTCCTTCACATTGCCAATCAATAAAAAAAACATAATTATAGCCGTAATAAAAATAATAACTAATGGGAGATGCTTATAATTACTCCATTCCTTCATTTTTAATAAAATTGAATTCATAACATATTCATCACCCTTCTAAATGGTACATTCATTATACCTTATTTATTGTATGTTTTAAAAATAATTCCAAATTTAAGCATTATGGAAAGTGAAATGTCCTTTTTGTTTTTATCAAAAAATCGGATTCAACAACTTATAGTGTACAGCCGGATGTGCGCTTGCCGCGCGCTTCGCATGAGTCGCTCCTTCGTCGCTCGTCCTTCCTTTACGGAGTCTCATTCTTCGCGCTCCTGCGGCGTGTAAGGCGCACATCCTAGAAATAAGCCGATGAAATAGATACAATTCAATGAAAAAGAAAGTTTACATCCTTTTTTAAGAATTGTTGTTCAGTAATCTAATATTAGAATAAAGAGACTACACTGGCATTCGCGCCTTGCAAGCCTCATGACGTGGAGGGCACTGAAAAAAAGCATATTATCTCTATGGCACAACGATATTGTAAATCCCCTTGTATGGACTACTTAAATTGAAGGTTTCTTGGGTTGAAATCATGGGGAACACCTGCCTATATTTCCTTTAATTTATTTGTAAGCATACAATAGTTGATTGAAGTGGAAGGCGGCGACTCCAGCCGGAATAGCATGAGCTGAAGACCCTGGACTGAGCGTAGCGAGGGAAGCGGCTGAAGCCATGCCGGCGGAAAGCGTCCGCCTAGAACGGAAATCAACGGGGCCTATATAAAAAACTAGAATCCGTAAAGTATATATATAACCCAATAAAAAAGGGATACCTTCGTACCTTGCCATCCGCATTAATAAAAAAAAGCAGCCCATTATGGCTGCTGTTCTTCGTATGCTTGTATTATTTTTGCAACTAATGGATGACGGACGACATCCCCTTGTTCCAAATACTGAAAATGAATACCTGAAACATTACTTAAAATTTTCTCTGCAATGATCAATCCTGATTCTGCCCCTCTAGGTAAATCAATTTGGGTTTTGTCTCCAGTGATAACCATTTTAGAACCAAATCCAAGGCGTGTTAAAAACATTTTCATTTGCGCTTTAGTTGTATTTTGAGCTTCATCTAGAATCACAAATGCATCATCAAGGGTTCTTCCTCTCATATATGCAAGAGGCGCTATCTCAATCGTTCCACGCTCGATTAAACGCTCAGTTTGTTCCATTCCAAGAACATCATGTAACGCATCGTATAACGGTCTTAAATAAGGGTCTACCTTCTCTTTTAAATCTCCCGGTAGAAATCCTAAACTTTCGCCGGCTTCCACTGCAGGACGTGTTAAAATGATTTTTTTGACGTGTGCATTTTTTAAAGCTTGTGTAGCCATTACAACAGCTAAATAAGTTTTACCAGTACCTGCTGGTCCAATTCCAAATGCCAAATCAAATTTTCGAATACCTTGTATATATTCTCGCTGACCAATAGTTTTTGCCCGAATTGCTTTTCCTTTTGTATTTCTAGCGATTTCTTCATCATACAAGCCAGAAAAATATTCAATAGTTCCATTCATACTCATTTCAATCGCAGAAGAAACGTCACGCAAGTTAATATTAATACCTTTATGAATGACTGATAAAAGTTGCTCCATTAACTTTTTTGCTTCATCTACATTTTTTTCTTCACCAACAATACGAATTGTTTCCCCTCGAGTAATCAATTGTACTTTCAGTTCTTCTTCAATAAGCTTTACATTTTTATCTGATATACCTAGAAGCATTACAGCTTCAGTTGGGTCTTTTAAAATAAGATCTAATTGTGTAATTTCGCTCATGCTTCGTCTCCTTGGGGTATTACTTGTGGAATCGCAATATTTTCATTTATCAAAAATAATACTTTCCCTTTTACTTTATCATTTTGAATGGTCACCTGTAAAATTTTATCCTCCAGTATTTGAGTATCGGCAGGTAGCTCGTTAATTATCTTTTGATAAAGTAATGGGCGTATTAATTTTTCCATCGATTGTTCATCCAATAAAAACTTATTTTCTTCCGAAAGTTGCACATAACCTACTTCCAAATATTTTTGTAAAGGTTTAGGTAGAACAACCTCTTTCCAAAACGTCGTTTTTTTCTCACTCTTTTTTTGTATTACTAGCTTTCGCTCACTGGGTTTAACGATACTTACTTGTTTTGGTAATTCAAATTCAAGCTCAATCCAATAACTTGCAAATACCTTACCTTCTGCACTAGTAATAATTCTTTTATCTCCCTGCGTTACAAAACCATTAACTAAAATGTCTCCTTTTTTTACACTAACATTTTTTTCTATTGCCCTTACCCCTTTTATTAGCTCAAAATCAGTTACGACACCACTTCTTTTTGCTATTAAATGGATAGAGGGAGCATCTTTAATAACACGCTCTGTCTGAGTTGGTGCTAACATCGGCGTTACAGTTAATTTTGATCCTGATTTTGTAAAATGCACCCAAGAGTATTCTTTATGTTTTAGTAATAGTTTTTGCCTAATCTCTTGCTCCGATGGTATTTTAGAAGCAAGCATTCTTTCTTTAATGCTTATTTCCTTTAATTCTTCATAAATCAGTACATTGTTTTCTGGAGATTCAGATTCAATTTGTATCGTCCAAATGAATTGCGCAAGTATAACAGGAATCAATAAAAATATGATCACGCCTACTATTGAGATAGCATATGGTTGAATGATTCCTTTTTTTCTTTCATCTACTAAATAAACAGGAAGCTTTAATGACCTCCTTACTTTACGAAAAACTGGTAAGTCCTTTCTTCGAATAGAAAAATAAAAGTACTTTTCTGTACTGTAGACCTGATACACGACAATATTAACTGAAAATAACCGTTGAAATAATAGATGCTGATCTACTTTAATCGGCATCCTTACTTGAATTAGCTGCTGCATTACATTTTTTCCTTCCTCGTAATTTTGAAATGACTAAGATCTTCTACTTGCAAACATAGTCGCTCCATTGATATTGACTTTATCTTTAAAGTAGTGGCTTGAATTTCTAAAAGGAAATCATCGTATGCACAGACTAAATTATTTTCTTTTAAACGGAGGATGGTAAATTCATTATCTAACGTAATCTCACTGAAATCTTCCATCATAATACTCGCATGGAGTGGAAATAATTTTTTCAAAAAAACACCCCTTTACATGATTTTATGCATGTAAAGGGGTGTTCATGAGTTATCTTCTCGATTTTGGTGGTGCTAGTATTTCAGAGAACACAATTGCTTTAACTAAATCATCTTTGGAATTAGGAATTATATTAATATCCGGTCGTGATACTTTTTGTTCCTTATTTTCCTGATGAACGGAAAGTCTACCCGTAGATCGAGGTTTGCCCTGATTTCTCATAACTTCTCGTTCTACTTTTTCAACAAGGACAAGTGCCTTCTTTACTTCTGGGGACTTTCTATCCAATTGTTTTTTTTGATCATCCATAAAATCCTTTGCAAAATCGCCAAGATCCTTAAACGGATTATCTTTTACTGGTTTCATTGGTTGTTGAGTTTGTTTGACAGGCTTTTGCTCTGGTTTCTTTTTCTTTCCAACCAAACTACTAATGATCGCCATTATAATGATGACAATAATACTTTCCAAGGAGAAAACCTCCTATCCATTGTTTCTTAGTCTTTCAACTCATCCGTAGAAGTTTTTTCTCCTCCGACTTTACTTATGGAATCTCTCATCGTAGTGTCTGCTTGAATATTTTTATAGTTCATATAGTCCATCACACCAATATTACCTTCGCGCAAAGCTTCAGCCATTGCAAGTGGTACTTCTGCTTCTGCTTCAACTACTTTCGAGCGCATTTCAACTACTTTCGCTTTCATCTCTTGTTCAGAAGCTACAGCCATTGCACGACGTTCTTCTGCTTTAGCTTGTGCAATTTTCTTATCTGCTTCCGCTTGCTCTGTTTGAAGTTCAGCACCGATGTTTTTGCCTATATCAACGTCCGCGATATCGATCGATAGAATTTCAAATGCAGTTCCTGAATCTAATCCTTTAGCTAACACCGTCTGCGAAATTAAATCTGGGTTTTCTAGAACACGTTCATGACTAGTGCTGGAACCGATCGTACTAATAATACCTTCCCCTACACGTGCTACGATTGTTTCTTCCCCAGCTCCCCCGACTAAACGGTCAATGTTTGCTCGCACTGTAATTCGAGCCTTTGCTTTTACCTCGATACCATTCATAGCAACCCCTGCAATAAATGGAGTTTCAATAACTTTTGGATTTACCGACATTTGTACTGCTTCTAAAACATCACGGCCAGCTAAGTCAATTGCAGCCGCACGTTCAAATGTTAAAGCAATGTTCGCTCGGTGAGCAGCGATTAATGCGTTAACTACACGGTCAACATTACCACCAGCTAAATAGTGACTTTCTAACTGGTTTATCGCAACATTCAAACCTGCTTTATGTGCTTTAATAAGCGGATTTACGATACGAGAAGGTATAACTCGACGTAACCTCATACCTACTAATGTAAATATGCTAATTTTAACTCCAGCAGCAAGTGCTGAAATCCATAATGCGATTGGAAAAAATGTAAAAAATACAGACAGCACTATGAATGCCAGAACGATTACAATTATTAAAGAAATCATACTTCCACTAATCATTCTATTTCCTCCCCTTCAGATATTTCTCGTACAACTATACGAGAACCCTCTACTTTAATAATAACAACTTGTTTGTTTTTTTCTACAAAACTTCCATCAGAAACTGCATCTATTCGCTCATCACCTATACGTATCGTTCCGGCAGGTCTAAGGGGAGTCATTGTTACTGCTACTTTACCAATTAACTCAAGTCTATTTACATTGGAAACATACCCTTGTTCAGTAGTTGTAGCATCCGAGAGAATTACTTTATTTAATACTTTTAATTGTTTACCAAAAAACTTCATTATAATCACCATTCCCACTATAGCTACTGTTAAAGCAATTAAAACAGATATACTCATTTGTACAATATTGCCTCCTGCTAGTATTATACTAGTAATAATAGCAGCTGCCCCTAATATACCACTAATTCCTCCGGGCAAAAAGAATTCAGCAATTAATAAGATTACTCCAATAACAAAAATGATAATCGTTTCGTACCCAGCGAGTCCTGCAACTAAATGTCCAAAAAAGAAAAGTGTTAATGATACAAGTCCCATCGTTCCAGCAACACCGAAACCAGGAGAATACAACTCTACTATTAGTCCTAAGCTTGCAATAGATAAAAGAATAGGTACTATAATCGGGTGAGTAATGAACCTAGCAATTGTTTCAGTAATCGTTTGCTCCGTTTCAATAATCTGTGCATCCGCTAGTTTCGTCACTTCTAGTAATTCTTCCATTGAACTAACTGTTCCATTCGAGTACTTTACTTTTAATGCATCTGCAGAGGTAAGCGTTAACAATTCACCTTTTGGAGCATTAAACTCTGGTAAGTCAACACTTTCATCTGCCATCGCTTGTGCATATATTGGATTTTTTCCTGTTCGGTTAGCTGCGTTGATCATTTTAGCCTTCCATGCACTTCTCGCTTTTACATCTGCAGCATTTCCACTGCCGTCAATTACAGCTGCCGCACCCATCGTCCCATTTGGAGACATGTATATTTCATCTGTATGTAGTGCTAAATATGCTCCTGCTGAAAGTGCTTGTGAATTAATATAAGCTATTTTTCGAATAGAGGTTGAGTCAAGTAAGTTCACAATATCTTCCGCAGAATCTACAAATCCTCCAGGAGTATTAATCTCAAAAATAATAGCATCTGCACCTGCTTCTTCCGCATCATTAATGGATCTTTTTAAAAAAGCATATAAACCTTTTTCAACTTCTTTATATACAGGAATTTTATAAACTTTCGGAGCGTCTGCAGTAATAGAAGGAACAATCATGAAAAATGATAAAAGCAATAAGCAAATTGAAGTAATATATCGGAACAATTTCATCCTTAAACCTCCCTTCTTCTATATGTATATAATACTTTACGGAGTAGAATGAAAAAAGTTTCAAAAAAAAATAAACCGAGAAAATAAATTTTCTCGGTTTACATACTTGTAAATTTTAATCATAATGTACGTGTTTTGAACGTAGGGATGGTTGGGATTAATTTACCACTTACGTTTACGTGCAGCTTCTGATTTCTTTTTACGTTTCACGCTTGGCTTCTCATAAAACTCGCGCTTTCTTACCTCTTGAATTGTACCACTTTTAGATACAGTACGTTTGAAGCGGCGAAGAGCATCTTCAAGCGATTCGTTTTTGCGAACGACAGTTTTTGACATCTCTCTTTCCCTCCCTCCGAACACACGTCAAGTACATAACCAGTTGTTATGTACTAAAAAATTATATCGTATTGTTTACAAATGGTCAATACATACAACTAAATTAATAATCAGAATTACTTGTTAGACCTTGCATAATTTCTACTCCTGAACTTGCTCCAATTCTAGAAGCACCTGCATCTACCATAGCTTGTAAATCTTCTAGGCTACGAACACCGCCAGAAGCCTTGACACCAAGGTCTTGACCAACAGTATCTCTCATAAGTTTAACAGCTTCAACTGTTGCTCCACCAGTTGAAAATCCGGTAGAAGTTTTTACAAAGTCTGCTCCAGCTGCTTTAGATATTTCACTTACTTTTACAATTTCTTCATTTGTTAATAAGCAAGTTTCTAAAATAACTTTCACAATTGCTTTTCCTTTAGCTGCTTCTACCACTGCAGCGATATCTTTTTGGATAAAGTCATAGTCTGCATCTTTTAATGCACCTACATTAATAACCATATCTATTTCTTCTGCACCATTCTCAATTGCATTTTTTGTTTCAAATGCTTTTACTTCAGTAGTGCTTGCGCCTAATGGAAACCCAATCACTGTACATACTTTAACTGGACTATCCTGTAAAAGTTTTGCGCTTAGCTCAACCCAAGTAGGATTTACACATACTGATGCAAATGTATATGTTTTAGCTTCCTCACATAATTTTTCAATTTGATCTTTTGTAGCATTTTGTTTTAATAATGTATGATCAATTAATGCTGCAATATTTTGTGTCATTTGTATTCCCCTCTCGGCAGTTGTCCGTACCTCTCAATCATAATAGAGATTATGAAAAAAAGCCAGTGCGATAAATTCACTGACTTTTTTTATTATACTAACTCTTCTATTTGGTCTAGCACACGTACAAATTGTCCTTCGTTATAAGGATAGCCAGCCTTTGTAATTTTTACACGAACTAATTTTCCAATCAAATCTTCAGATCCAGGAATGACAACTTTTAAATAATTATCTGTATAACCTTCATACAAATTTGAATCTGAATCCAATTTATATTTTTCTTCTGGGATAATCTCTAATACTTCACCTTCAAATCGAGAAGCATATTCTACTGCAAGTTGATCATTTAATGTAATTAAACGATGCACACGCTCATTCTTCACTTCTTCTTCTACTTGATCTTCCATTCTTGCAGCAGGTGTACCTGTCCGCTTAGAATACGGGAAAACATGAAGTTCAGAGAATTTTTGGTCACGAATAAAATCATATGTTTCCATAAATTCTTCTTCTGTTTCACCTGGAAAACCTACAATTACATCAGAAGTAATAGCTAAATCAGGTAAAGCCTCTCTTAATCGGTCTAAACGATTTGCGAAAAACTCCATTGTATATTTTCTACGCATTCTTTTTAAAACAGTATCTGAACCGGATTGTATAGGGATATGCAAATGTCTCACAACAATTTTTGAATCTCTTAACACATCAATTACTTCATCCGATAATTGGCTTGCTTCGATTGAACTAATACGAAGACGTTTTAATCCTTTTACATTATTTTCAATGTCTCTTAAAAGCTGTGCCAAATTATAATCTTTTAAATCTTCTCCATATCCACCGGTATGAATGCCTGTTAATACAATTTCTAAATAACCTGCATCCACTAGCTGTTGAGCTTGGTGAACTACTTCTTCTGGGTTACGTGATCTCATGAGGCCACGAGCCCATGGGATAATGCAAAAAGTACAAAAATTATTACAGCCTTCCTGTATTTTAAGGGAAGCACGTGTGCGATCTGTGAATGAAGGGACGTCCAACTCTTCATATACTCGATTCTTCATTATGTTTCCTACTGCATTAATAGGAGTTCGTTCAGACTTATATTGTTCAATATAATCTAGCATTTTTGTTCGTTCTTGTGTTCCCACTACAATATCTACACCTGGGATTGCCATTATCTCTGCTGGTGAAGTTTGTGCATAACAACCAGTAACACAGATTACAGCATCAGGATTTTGACGAATTGCTCGACGTATTACTTGACGACTTTTTTTATCGCCTGTATTAGTTACTGTACAAGTATTGATAACATATACATCCGATTGTTTTTCAAAATCAGTGCGTTCATAACCATTTTCTTTAAATAATTGCCATATAGCCTCTGTTTCGTAATGATTAACTTTACAGCCTAATGTATGGAATGCTACGGATGACATATCCTTACACCTCTTTCATTCATATTCATAGGAAATTGCAGCAAGCGCATATAACGGGGCAGTTTCAGTTCTTAAAATTCTTGGTCCAAGTGAAATTGGTTGAAAATCATTTTCTAGTAAGACTTTTACTTCAGAGCGATCTAATCCACCTTCGGGACCAAATACAATAAGTATCGATTTTTTATCATACACCTTTTTTAATTGCTCAGCAAACTTTTGACGTTGCTCGTGTTTTGCATCTTCTTCATCTGCTACAAACTTCACATCGTATTTTTGGGCAATTTCTAAAAGTTCATTTAAGTTAATAGGGCTATGTATAGTTGGTATTCTAGAACGATGCGATTGTTCAGCTGCTTCTTTCGCAATCTTTTGCAAACGAACGAGCTTCTTTTCGTTTTTTTGTTTGTCCCATTTCACAATTGACCTTTTCGCTTCATATGGATAGAGTGTATGCATTCCAAGTTCTGTTGCTTTTTGAGTAATCATTTCTAACTTATCACCTTTAGGTAAGCCACATACTATGGAAACTTTAATAGGCATTTCGTTTGAACTAGTTTGCTTATCGACTATTTGCAAAACGACTGCCTTTGAAGTCCCCTCCATGATTTTCATCGTATAAGTAAAGTTCTCCGCGACTACATATACTTGATCTCCGGGTGACATGCGCATCACTTGTATCATATGATGCGCATCCTCGCCGGTTATTGTAATCAAATTATTATCATTTATTGGTTCATCCGTAAAATAACGTTGCATAACAATCTCCTTATAGAAGCGGTTTTTTTGAAATGATTGTTACCCAATCTTCCATCATCATCACTTCTTCAATTTCAAAGCCAGATTTTTGCAAAGCATTTTTCACATCTTCTTTTTTGGCAGAGATTATACCTGAGGTAATATACAAGCCTCCATCTTTGACAATAGAAAAGGCGTCATCTGTAAACGTCATAATAATTTCAGCTAAAATATTTGCAACTACAATATCTGCCTGCTCATTTACACTATCAAGTAAATTACCATGCGTTACCTTTACCACATGGTCTACATTATTAATTGTGATATTTTCTTTTGCAGAAGCTACAGCCACTTCGTCCAAATCAAGTGCATGTATAGATGTTGCGCCAAGTTTAGCTGCTCCAATTGAGAGTACCCCAGACCCAGTTCCTACATCTATCACTTTTGAATTCGGTTGGACAGTTTTTTCTAAAGCTTGAAGGCACATAACTGTTGTAGGGTGAGTACCTGTTCCAAAAGCCATTCCTGGATCTAATTCAATTATTAACTCATCTGTACTAACTCGTTCATAATCTTCCCAAGTCGGTACGATTGTAAATCGATTGGATATTTTTACAGGATGATAGTATTTTTTCCAAGCAGTTGCCCAATCTTCCTCATCCACTTCTTGCACAGTAACAATATTGTGTCCAATATCGATATTAAAATTTTGTAAGTTATTAATCGCAAGCTTGATCTCTTCTACCGTTTCTAATAGAAAGCTAGTCTCTGCTAAATAAGCTTTTACACGAACCCCGTCAACAGGGAAATCTTCCGGATTTAAATTATAGATTTCACCGAATCGATCTTCTCTTTCTCTAACTAATTCCTCTGAGTCTTCAATGACTACCCCACTCGCACCAGCTTCATGCAAAATATTACTTACGGCGTCTACTGCTTCAATTGTCGTATGAATAGATAGTTCAGACCATTTCACCCTGCGCACAACTCCTTTATTCACCTTTTATCGTTCTTTTTATTTTATCAAATAACGAACTACCTTGCTCTTCTGGAATGTCCCCACTGATCTCAGCAAATTCACGAAGTAGTTGTTTTTGTTTTTCTGTCAATTTTTTAGGAGTGATTACTTTAACGATAACGTGTTGATCTCCGACTCCGTAACCATGAACATTTTTCACGCCTTTTCCTTTTAAACGGAATTTTGTTTGTGATTGAGTTCCTGCAGGAATCTTTAATTTCACTTTCCCTTGTACAGTAGGCACTTCAATTTCATCACCTAAAGCTGCTTGGGCATAAGTTAATGGTAATTCATAATAAATATCATCGCCATCTCGTTCGAAACGAGGATCAGCTTTAACACGGAATACAATATATAAGTCTCCAGCAGGACCACCATTTACACCTGGTTCCCCTTGACCACTTACGCGAAGTTGTTGACCATCATCAACTCCGGCTGGAATTGTGACTTTAATTTTTTTGCGTTTATTGACAGTACCTTTTCCATGACAAGTTGAACATTTATCTTTAATCATTTTACCAGTTCCATGGCAGTGATTACATGTGCGTTTAGTTTGTATACGGCCAAATGGTGTATCTTGGGTCACATTCACTTGACCTGCACCATTACAATGCGTACATGTTTCTGGATGTGTTCCTGGTTTTGCCCCAGTACCTGAGCAAGTATCACAATTTTCTTCTTTTGAAATTTCTATTTCTGTTTCTTTACCAAAAACTGCTTCTTCAAACTCGATGGTCATAGAATATTGAAGGTCATTTCCTTTTCTTGGAGCGTTTGGATCACGTCGGCGAGAGCCACCCCCTCCAAAAAATGAACTGAAAATATCTTCAAAGCCAAAACCGTCTGCTCCGCCACCAAAACCACCAAAGCCTTGGTTAGGGCCAGCATGACCAAATTGATCATATTGCGCACGTTTTTGATCATCACTTAACACTTCATAAGCTTCCGAAATCTCTTTAAACTTTTCCTCTGCGTTTGCTTCTTTATTAATATCAGGGTGATATTGTTTGGAAAGCTTACGATATGCTTTTTTAATCTCATCTTGTGAAGCACTTTTTGATAAACCAAGCACTTCATAATAATCACGTTTATTCATAGTTCACTCTCCTGCTCTGTTAACCTACACATAAAGATTATTGTAACACGGACAAAATCCGAATAGCAAAAAACTTATTTGTCGTTTCTAAGCTAAACAGTAAGAAAAGCCAAAGCCGAATTCGGTCTTTGACTTTTCCCACCACTCACATTACTTGCCTATCTAGTCTTACTTATCTTTATCGTCTTTTACTTCTTCAAATTCAGCATCTACTACACCATCGTCAGCTTGACCGCTATCTGCTTGACCTGCATTAGCAGCTTCTGCTTGTGCTTGTTCGTAAAGTTTCATTGTAAGTTGTTGAACGATTTCGTTTAATTTATCTTTTTTAGTTTTAATGTCTTCTAAGTTACCAGCTTCTAATGCTGCTTTTAACTCTTCTTTTGCATCTTCGGCAGATTTTTTCTCTTCTTCAGATACTTTATCTTCTAGATCTTTTAATGTTTTTTCTGTCATGAATACTAGTTGATCTGCTTCATTTTTAACTTCTGCTTCTTCTTTACGAGCTTTATCTGCTTCTGCATTTGCTTCTGCTTCTTTTACCATACGTTCAATTTCTTCATCGGAAAGTGAAGAATTCGATTGAATTGTAATGTTTTGTTCTTTTTGCGTTCCTAAATCTTTTGCTTTAACGTTTACGATACCGTTTTTATCGATATCAAATGTTACTTCAATTTGTGGAACTCCACGTGGTGCTGGTGGAATATCCGCAAGTTGGAAGCGACCAAGTGTTTTGTTATCTGTTGCCATTGGACGTTCACCTTGTAAAACATGAATATCAACAGCAGGTTGGTTATCAGCAGCTGTAGAGAAAACTTGAGATTTTGATGTTGGGATTGTTGTATTACGTTCAATTAGTTTTGTGAAAACTCCACCCATTGTTTCAATACCTAATGAAAGAGGTGTAACGTCAAGAAGAACAACGTCTTTCACATCTCCAGTTAATACTCCACCTTGAACAGCAGCACCCATTGCTACTACTTCATCTGGGTTAACACCTTTATGTGGTTCTTTACCAGTTTCTTTTTTAATTGCATCTTGTACAGCAGGAATACGAGTAGAACCACCTACAAGAATAACTTTATCAATTTGAGATGAATTTAGACCAGCATCTTTTAGCGCTTGGCGAGTAGGTACCATTGTACGCTCTACTAAATGAGCTGTTAAATCATCAAATTTTGCACGAGTCATTGTTACTTCTAAGTGAAGTGGTCCAGCTTCCCCTGCAGTAATGAAAGGAAGAGAGATTTGTGTAGATGTTACACCAGACAAGTCTTTTTTCGCTTTTTCTGCAGCGTCTTTTAGACGTTGAACAGCCATTTTATCTTGAGATAAGTCAACACCATTATCTTTTTTGAATTCTTGAACTAAATAATCCATTATTACTTGGTCAAAGTCATCCCCACCAAGACGATTATCACCAGCTGTAGCTAATACTTCAAATACTCCATCACCAAGTTCTAGGATAGATACGTCAAATGTACCTCCACCTAAATCGTACACAAGTATTTTTTCATCATGATCCATTTTATCTAGCCCATAAGCTAGCGCTGCAGCAGTTGGTTCGTTAATAATACGTTCAACTTCAAGACCTGCGATACGACCAGCATCTTTTGTAGCTTGACGTTCAGCATCATTAAAATATGCAGGAACTGTAATAACAGCTTTCGTTACTTTTTCACCTAAGTAATCTTCAGCAAAACCTTTTAAGTATTGAAGAATCATTGCAGATACTTCTTGTGGAGTATATTCTTTATCTTCGGCAGTTACTTTTTCATTCGTACCCATTAAACGTTTAACAGATGAAATTGTATTTGGATTTGTAATAGATTGACGTTTAGCTACTTCCCCAACTTGTTTTTCACCATTTTTAAATGCTACAACAGATGGAGTTGTACGATTACCTTCTGGATTCGGAATTACTTTTGGTTCTCCGCCTTCTAGTACAGATACACATGAGTTTGTTGTTCCTAAGTCAATACCAATAATTTTAGACATATATTTTTCCTCCTAATTTATAACTGATATAAGTAAGTATCGATTATTATTCGTTTACCTTAACCATAGTAGGTCGCAGTATTCTATCTTTTAACTTATACCCTTTTTGTAATTCTTGAAGCACGATTCCTGACTCTTTTGAATCGTCCTTTTCTTGCATTACCGCCTGATGGAAGTTTGGATCGAATGGAACACCTTCTGCCTCAATTACTTCAAGGCCTTCTTTCCCAACTGCATCAAGTAAAGTGCGATATACCATTTCTACACCTTTTACTAAAGACACAGCCTCTTCCGATGTTACGTTAACTGCAAGTGCACGTTCAAAATTATCAAGTACCGGTAAAATATCTGTTAGAACAGATTGAGCGCGGTATTTATAATCTGATTCTTTGTCTAATTGAACTCTTCGTTTATAATTTTCGAAGTCTGCTCTTAAACGGATCGCTTTATCTTGTTCTTCCTCTAATTGTTGTTTAACAAGTGTGAGTTCGTCTACTTCAACTACTTCTTCCACACTTTCTTCGTTAGCTACTTCTTCGTTATTTTCATTTGATTCTACTTCTAGACTTTCTTCTACGATTTCATCTTTTTGTTTTGACATGTCCACAACTCTCCTTATCCATGATGACCACGTAATATTCTAGATAGTTCTCTTGATAAATCAGTACTCATTACATCCAGTAAAGAAACTACACGCTTATAATCCATCCGTGTAGGACCAATAATTGCGATTGATCCCATCTGTTCATCTCCTATTCCATAGGAAGCTGTTATAACGCTACAGTCCTCCATTGCGAGGTGATTATTTTCAGATCCTATTCTTATCTGAATTCCTTTTTTATCAACAGGAAAAATACTAGGTATTTGGTTTACATGATCCATCAAGTACATTATACTACGTGCTTTTTCTAAATCATTAAATTCTGGTTGATTTAACAGTTGCATTTTTCCACCGTAGTATACTTTATCCTTCTGCTCTATCGTCATCGCTTTGTTCAATGAACTAAGGAGATTGTTAAAATGCCCGACTCTTTGTTTTAATAACGTGCTTGTAACAGCCTCTAATTTCATAGGAACTTCATGTACATGTACTCCTATTAAGCTGTCATTTAACAAATTAACCATTCGTTCAATGTCCGATGTATTATAGCTTTCAGGAATAGAAAATACTCGATTTTCAACGTGTCCGCTATCTGTGACGATAATGGCAACAGCCGAATCTTCTGAAAGTGGCACAATTGAAAAGCGTTTTACTCGATGCTTTCGAACATCCAACCCTAATAATATGGAGGTGTAATTCGTCAGTTCAGACAAGATATTTGCTGACTTCCGAATGATTTGCTCCGTCTCCACCATTCTTTCTTCAAAGACCGAACGAATTTGCTTAATCTCATCTTTCGAAACTCGTTGTGGAGTTAACATATTGTCTACATAGTAACGGTACCCTTTTTCTGACGGTACACGACCAGACGAAGTATGTGTTTTTTCTAAATATCCCATATCTTCAAGATCTGCCATATCATTTCGAATAGTAGCAGGACTATATGGAACTTCCTCCTTTTTCGAAATCTGACGAGATCCAACTGGTTGAGCGGTTTCAATAAAATCATCTACCGTTACTTGCAATATTAATAATTGCCGATTAGTTAGCATGATTATCACCTCTGTTAGCACTCGTTCTATGAGAGTGCTAATACTCATATAAAAGGTATCAAATCTAAAGAAAACTGTCAATGAATATGATTTGGTTTATTGAAGAAAATATTGAAATACTTCATTTCCAACAAATCGTCCACGTCGTGTTAATTTCACATGACCATTTTCAATAATGATGAATCCTTTTTGTTTTAGTTCCTCTATTTCTTTTCCATATACCTTTTGAATTGATTGACTATATCGATGTTTAAATCTATCTATCGAAACTCCAGCATTTTTTCGTAAACCTAAAAACATTTCCTCTTCCATCTTTTCGATAGAAGTTACTTCTTTTTGCATCATGATAGGTTTTTCATTTTGTTCGATCATATTTATATATTTTTTTAGTGGACCGTGGTTAGAGTACCGAATGCTATTTGCATAACCATGTGCTCCTGCTCCAAGCCCAATGTATTCATCATTATCCCAGTAAATCAAATTATGCTTAGATTCTTTTCCTTCCTTCGCAAAATTACTAATCTCATATTGGTTATACCCTTGTTTCGTCATTTCATCCAACAAATACCCATACATTTTTGCTTCCAGGTCTTCTCCTGGTAATGAAAGTTTGCCTTTTGACATCAAGTTATAAAAAATCGTTTTAGGCTCTACCAATAAAGAATAGGCCGAAATATGTGGAATGTTAAGGCTGTTTGCCAGTTGCAGTGAATTCTGCCATTGCTCCATTGTTTGATTTGGCAATCCATACATCAAATCAATACTAATAGACGGAAAATCAATTTTCTTTGCATTTTCTATTACTTCATAGACATGTTCGTTAGAATGAGTTCTTCCAAGGACCTTCAATAATTCTTGATCAAACGTTTGGACACCCATACTTAATCTATTTACTCCAAACTGTCGCATAAGTTGCATTTTCTCAAAAGTTAATTCATCAGGATTAGCTTCTGAAGTAAATTCAATTACTCCATCCATTGGAATGTATTGATGGATGAAAGTAAATAATCGCTCTAATTGAGATTCAGATAAAGAGGTCGGAGTTCCTCCCCCAATAAAAATAGTTTCAATTTGGGATCCATTTAATTGTTCTTCCCATAAGTGCATTTCTTTACCTATGGATTCGATGTATTCATCTACTGGTTGGTTATGAAAGAAAAATTTATTAAAATCGCAATAATTGCATATCTGATGACAGAAAGGAATGTGGAGATAAACGCCACGTACCATAGGATACACCACTTTCTATAAAAGGAAAAAGGAGGCAAAAGCCTCCTTACCTTTGGTATTTATTTGGCTAGTCCATTTAAAAAAGCCATAAATGCTTCATAGACGAGCACTTTCATATTGTATTGTATCGTATTTTATTAAATCTAACAAACCGTAAGAACTAGCGACACGTCATGTTCGTTTAGCGCATGGAATGGTTCATGAACACATATTGAATGAATGTCATCTTAAATAAGATTACTTGGTCGACACTGGGACGATCGTATTTGGAACTAGTTGGTTAATCATCAGCATCTCCAACTATTAACATCATAATCAATCACTACTCAAGTATTGTGTGTTTTTAATTAGATCCCTAGCGGAGGCGGCGACTCCAGCGGGAAAAGCGGGACAGCGAGACCCTGGACTGAGCTTTGCGAAATTAATTTTGCGACGAGCTGGCGCAGGAGCAAAGGAAGCGGCTCGGCCCAGCCCGCGGAAAGCGTCCGCCCGGAGCGGAAATCCTATTACTATTTATGACATTTTTTATTTTAAAAGAAAAAAGACTATAGATAAACTCAAAAACCTTAGAGTTTGTCTACAGTCCGAATGAACCTAATTAGGTCCTTTTTTCAATGCATATGTTTATAAAATGAAAAAAACTTGCCACCGAAAAATACAAACGGTGGCAAGTTCGTTGAAAAATATTAATTTCAAATGAATTTTATTCTTATCCCTTTAATCAATTACTTATTAGGCTCATCCATCTTCAGAACAGCCATAAATGCTTCTTGTGGTACTTCTACTGAACCTACTTGTTTCATACGTTTTTTACCTTCTTTTTGTTTCTCAAGAAGTTTTCGTTTACGTGAGATATCTCCACCATAACATTTTGCTAAAACGTTTTTGCCGATTGATTTGATCGTTGAACGTGCAACAATCTTTTGACCAATCGCTGCCTGAACTGGAACCTCAAACTGTTGTCTAGGAATAAGCGCTTTTAACTTTTCAACAATTACTTTTCCACGTTCATAAGCAAAATCTTTATGAACGATAAAACTTAATGCGTCGACTTTCTCGCTATTTAAAAGAATGTCCATTTTAACTAGTTTAGATTCTTTGTATCCAATCAGTTCATAATCAAAAGATGCATAACCCTTTGTACTTGATTTTAAAGCATCAAAGAAATCGTATACAATCTCAGATAAAGGAATTTCATAAATAATATTAACCCGAGCTTTAGATAAGAAATCCATCGTGATAAAATTCCCACGTTTTCGTTGACATAACTCCATTACAGATCCCACATAATCTTCAGGTACCATAATAGAAGCTTTAACGTATGGTTCTTCAATTGTATCTACTTTTTGGACATCTGGCATCATAGATGGGTTGTCTACTTTAATCGTTTCTCCATTGGTCAACTTAACATCGTAAATAACACTAGGTGCTGTCGTGATTAAATCTATTTTAAATTCACGCTCAATACGTTCTTGAATAATTTCCATATGAAGCAGTCCTAAGAATCCACAACGATATCCAAATCCAAGTGCTTGTGAAGTTTCTGGTTCAAACTCTAAAGCTGAGTCATTAAGTTGTAATTTTTCTAGGGCATCCCGTAAATCAACATATTTTGCGTTATCAATTGGGTATAAACCACAGAAAACCATCGGATTCATTTTTCGATATCCAGCAAGTGGTTCAGAAGCAGGGTTCGAAGCTAAAGTGATTGTATCCCCTACACTTGAATCGCCAACATGTTTCATGGACGCTGTTAAGAAACCTACGTCCCCAACAGTCAACTCTGAACGCATAGTAGATTTTGGTGTAAAAACCCCTGTTTCAACTACTTCGAATTCTTTACCAGAAGACATCATTTTTATCGTATCTCCTGGTTTTACAGTACCTTCCATAATACGAATATAAACAATTACACCGCGATAAGGGTCGAATAACGAGTCAAAAATAAGCGCTTTTAATGGGGCTGCAGGATCTCCAGATGGTGCTGGCACTTTTTCTACTATTTGCTCCAGAATATCTTCTATACCTATCCCTGCTTTAGCAGAAGCTAGAACAGCTTCGGATGCATCTAATCCAATAACTTCTTCAACTTCATTTCTAACACGCTCAGGATCAGCAGCAGGTAAATCGATTTTATTGATAACCGGTAGAATCTCTAAATCATTGTCTAATGCTAGATACACATTTGCAAGAGTTTGTGCTTCGATACCTTGAGCTGCGTCCACAACTAAGATGGCTCCTTCACAAGCAGCTAAGCTTCTAGAAACCTCGTATGTGAAATCGACATGTCCTGGTGTATCAATTAGATGAAATATATATTCTTCTCCATCTTTTGCATTGTATGTCAGTTGCACCGCATTCAATTTAATCGTTATACCTCTTTCACGCTCCAAATCCATGGAATCGAGTAACTGGTCTTTCATCTCGCGTGAAGTTAAAGTTTGTGTCTTTTCTAAAATACGATCTGCCAAAGTTGATTTTCCGTGGTCAATATGGGCTATAATCGAAAAGTTACGAATCTTTTTTTGTCGATCCATTCTCTGTTCATGATTCATCTTGTTCACTCCTAATTAAACTACTAAGAATTATAACAGACAAAACCTTTTTCGTAACGAATTACAAATATGTCTGTTAAATAATTATGTATTTCTTGTATGTAAACTTTCCAAAGTAAAAATTCGATGGATATGTTACCTTTAAAATTATTTTTGCCAGAATATAATCTTATCAAAAAGCTGTTAGTAAAACAATCAAGTAAAAAAGAGATTAAGCTATAAGCTCAATCTCTTGGTACTTTAAGATGCTATCGGTTCGTAAAACATATTAGAAATAGCTTTCGCTAATATAGCGATAGAACGATTAATTTCTTGTTCATTATTATCGACGCCTCCAAGTTCAACCACAAGAAGATTTTTGGCAAGGTCTTGGTTGTAAACGCCATCTACACCCTTCCCTGATTTAACCAAAACCCCTCGTGATATTCCAGGAACTAATTTATTTAATTGATCAGAGAGATTATTAGCTAACTGCTCATTCCATCGGTAGTTGTCATGCTCCGCTCCAATTACAAAAATAAATTTAGCATAGCTTTCTTCGCCGACCTTAAGAGTCGTTACATTCGCTTTCATTGAGTCTCTGTGAATATCAAGAATAATATCATACTTATTATGAGCTAAAGCATTTTGAACAAATGGGCGAATCGTATGATAGTCTTTTATTTCTTGCTTATTATAGTCATCCAAAAACTCTGATTCTACTTGGTGGAATGCAAATTGAGCTGTGAGTTGTTCTTGAAAGGTAGTTATATTACTTTCAGGATGATAAACTGAAACCTTCTCTCCTTTTGCCGCAAGTATAGGCTGGTATGCTTCTTGGTAATGAGTAAAATACACAAATGCTTTTTTAGGATCAGTAATTTCTGAAACAATTGGTGGTGATTCCAGCTGTGCCGCATAGACAATTGGTGTTTCCTCTTTTTTCTTTTCTTCGGGTTGTTGCGTAACAAGAGGTGTTTGGATTGTAGCGATCACAATGGGAGCTAAAAATAATAGTATTAAAATGCTTGTTAAATTCTTAAGGGAATTAGCCATAATTTCCACTCTCCTCAAACAATCGTATGTTGAGGAGAGTATTTTTAGAACTACTATGCAACTGTAATTAAGAAGATTCCTTAAGAATAAAAGTCGCGCTAATTATCTGCTTGAAATCCAATTTTCAATTCCATTAGATAATAAATAAGCGTACTGCTCAACCCATGCGTCCGTCTCTTTCGGAGTCACAAATAAAGAAGAATTTTTTCCTACGAACACTTCTTCAAACAATTTTCTTTTTTCATCCGTTGACCATGTCACCCATTCTCCAAATATCGGTTGTAAAACCGTTTTATCAAGAGTCGATTTTTTGTTAGACACCATAGGGGTAACAGCAAGTGCTGAGGAAGGTCTACTTTTTTCCTCTACTTTAGATGCAATATAATGTATAACATTTTCCATCGCATCTGCATATAAGACTGGACCATCGACCACCATTGGTATCCCAATTGCAGTTACAGGAACACCATAAACTTCTTCTGATACTTCTTTTCGTTGATTACCGACTCCCGATCCAGGATGAATACCTGTATTCGTCAGCTGTATCGTTTTGCAAAGTCGTTCACTATTTCTTGCTGCAAGTGCATCTATCACAATTATCAAATCCGGCTGAAATGCTTTGCTAATAGCTTCTATAAAGTCACTTGTCTCAAAACCTGTCTGACCAGTTACTCCTGGAGCATACATTACTACCTTTACGTTTTCTGATTTTTGGGATAGAGAGGAACCTTGTAAGTATTCAATTGCCTTTGGTCCAATAGCATCTGGAGTTATTGTAGAATTTCCTAGTCCAATTATTAACACTTTAGAAGAATTTGATAAATTTAATCCTTGATGCATCTCGTCAAGCTTCTCTAAGAACATTTTTTCCAAGGCTTCAAAACTTTCCTCAACTTCTGGATTCACCGTCAGATCTGTAAGCGTAATATATTTACCTTTTTTCTTGCCTATTTTTTTCTCACCTTGTTCATTTACTTCTATTGAAGTTATTAAGACTGCGCCGCTTCGACTTTCGTCAAACTTTATTCCTTCTGAGTTACTTAATGTCTCTTTTTGAGTTTTCGTTTTGTGTTGTACCATTTCTTCCGTTTCATCTAAAAGATCTGTTCTTCCCCACATATAAATCACCTCCTAAATAGTTTGTACGATGTGTCAAGTAAATATTCTTTGCATTTATATATTGCAATTTGTTTTTTCGTTTGTTAAAATAATGCTTGTTGTATTAGACAGTTTTCAACACATAAAAGTATCATCTCAGACCTTATTAGGAGGTGAAAGGTATGCCAAATATTAAATCTGCTATTAAACGTGTTAAGAAAAACGAGACGTTAAACGCTCAAAATGCAAAAGCAAAATCAGCTATGCGTACTGCTGTAAAAAAAGCTGACACTGCTGCACTTAATAACGACGAAAACGCAAAAGAACTTATTAAAACTGCAATTCAACAAGTTGAAAAAGCAGCTTCTAAAGGTTTAATTCATAAAAACGCAGCTACTCGCAAGAAAGCTCAATTAATGAAAAAAGCGTAAGTAAAAAGACTGGATCCGATTCATCGGCCAGTCTTTCTTTTTTATTTCATCAAAAACATTTCTAAAATTCTATCTCGATTAATATTTAATGTTTTTAGTTGCAAGTCCACTGTTGCAAGATCATTTAAAGTTGAAAGCAATTTTTTTTCATTTTGTAGATTAGGATTATCAAATAATAACTTCACTCGATAAGGGTGTACTTTTAGTTGATTTGCAATTTGTTGTGCATGATATCCTCTTTTCTTTAAGTGTCCTACCTGTATCATTAAACGTACCTGAGTCGCTATTAAAGCATTTAGCTTAAGTGGGTCTTCTTTTCGTTTTAATAAGTCATGATATATTTCGATTGCTTCCCCTTTGTTTCCCGTTAAATAGGCATTTCCTAAAGAAAAAACATCTTGTTCTAATGTTCTAACGAGAAGCAACTTCACCGTATTAATATCAATTTCTTCCTGTTCCCCTAAGTAAGTCGTAATTTTCATTAATTCTGTTTGTAAATTAACTAAATTTGTTCCTCCGATTTCTATTAAACCTTCTACTGCCTCATCGGAGATTGTTTTCCCAAGATTAGAAACCTCATGCAAAATCCAACCTTTTAAGTCATGAGCTTGTAAACTAGAAGCTTCAATTACTTCAGCATGTTGTTTCATCGCTTTTGTTATTTTTTTTCTTTCATCAAGTTTTTCATAAGGCGCAATAAAAACCGTAACTGAAGTTGGAGATGGACTTTGAACCCATTTTTCTAATACTACTGTATCATGGACAATTTTCTCTTTCCCTTTTTCAGCAGCTTTCAAAAAGAAGGCATTTTTTGCAATTACTAATTTACGATCAGAGAAAAAAGGAATAGTATCTGCTTCATAAATAACTTCTTCTATATTGTTTTCTTCCAGATCAAAATTTATAACTTCTACTTCTCCACTTTCACTTAATTGTCTCTTAAGTTTTTTTAATGTTTCTTCGATAAAATAGGCTTCCGTTCCATATAATAAATAAACATCTGCTATTTTATTATTTGCTATTTGCATCCATTTTTCTGAAATCATTTATAAATCCCCTTGTTTAACTTTAATAATCTTATTATACAGTAGAATAAATGAATAATTTGTGACATTATAGTAGTGAATAGAAAATTGACCGTTTCCATGTAGATTTTTTATATATAATACTTTATAATTAGGTGGAAATAGGAGGGGTATCAATGAATCAGTTTGAACAAAATGTACAGTCGAAACGTAACGACGCTATCGACTCAGGCGTAGGTTTCGTAGTCTCCTTTGGATTTTTTACAATAATGTTCGCTATCGCAGTAATTATTGAGTTTATCGCTCGATAAAACAGAGAAGGGGCTGTCCTGCAAGTCATAAAAAATGACTTCTAAGGGCAGCCTCTTTCTTCGTACTTCTATTAAAAAGTGCGATAGATTTTCTTTCCAGGCGGACGCTTTCCGCCGGCATGGCTTCAGCCGCTTCCCTCGCTCCTGCGCGAGCTCGTCGCAAAAATTAATTTCGCTACGCTCAGTCCAAGGTCTTCAGTTCATGCACCTGCCGCTTCGCTTTCGGTGCAGAAAACATTTGCTATTCCGGCTGGAGTCGCCGCCTTCCACTCTAATCAACTATTATCCGCTTTTCAATTAGAAAAACGTCATACCATTAATAGAGCATGTTTTCATCACTTAAATTTTATAAATTAGTATTTATAGAAAATTGTTGAAAAAGGCGACACTCCTGCGGGAATAGCGTTTGCCGAAGACCCCGCATTGAGGGGAAGGCAATCTAAGTTCGCCGCATCCTGCTCCTGCGCAAAGCTCGTCGCAAAAGAACTTTTGCGGCAACGATTGCATGACCAACATCGTGTTGGCCAAGGAGGCTAAGGCAACGCCCGCGGAAAGGGAGCCGTTTCAACAATTTTCTTATTTATTGGACGTCATTATTTAGTAAAGTCAAATTCTATAGACTTTTTCAGTGCCCTTGCTAAGCTACGTGCGGGGCTGTGACTGTCTCGTTTTCCTTCAAGAGAGTCGCCGTCTTTCATTTAGGGACTTATTTCACAAAACTCTTTTTCTTTTATGGTGTAAAAATCATTATTTCTCCATTCTTTTTAATTTCTACTTGAATCGTCCCATCCTTTCCAGTTTGTAAATAAGGTAGATTTAACCTGTTTAATCTCTCTACTACTTCTGGATGGGGATGTCCATAACGATTATTATATCCAGCTGAGATTATGGAGATGTCAGGTTCAGTCAGCTCTAAGAAAGATTCAATACTAGATGTTTTGCTTCCATGATGTCCTAATTTTAATAAAGTAAGCTGTTTAATTGCGCTTGCATAGCTTGAAATCAGCTCCTCTTCCCCCTCCTTCTCTAAATCACCCATAAACAATCCATGAAAATAGGCATTTTTCATAGACAATACGAGTGAGTCATTATTTCCCTCATACATATTATCAAACGGATAAATATATTGAAGTTGAAAATATTTAGACTTTATGTGATCACCTGCAATCTTTTCAAGCACAGGTATATTTTGTTTCCTTATTTCCTTTATTAAATCATTCATCACTTCTTTTTGAGTGGAATCAGGGGTAATATGAACTTGTTCTATTTTTATTTCTTCTAAGACTTCCTCAGCACCTTCCATGTGATCTGTATCTGCATGCGTTATAACGAGAGTGTCAATCTTTGTTATTCCTCTCCCTTTTAAAAAAGGTACAACAATTTGTCTCCCAACCTCATATTTTTCATCAGTTTCTTTCCAGGAATCCTGTTCGAACCTTAACAGTCCTCCTGTGTCAATCATGATCACTTCTTTTCTGTAGGGCATTTCAATAATAATACAATCCCCTTGTCCAACATTAAGAAAGCTAATCCATGTGGACGAATTCAAATATGGTTTGATATGCATAAAAACTATCGGAATAAGTAGTGTAATTGTTGCAATAATTATTCTCTTTCTCTTTTCCAAGCAAACAAAAAAGAAAAACACAGTTAAATAAGCAAAAAACACGATTGGTAGTGAAGGCTTCATTGGATTCCATAATTGGAATGGCAGATGACCAATATATAAGATGAATGTTTCCAACTTAACACGAATAGGCTCGTACATTGAAAACATAAACCCACTAATAGAAGTTGAGAGATAGGTTAAAAATAAGAGGAAGATATTTATTGGTAGAATGAGAAAAGAAAATAAAGGTACAAAAAGGAGATTTGCTAAAAAGGAAGATATCGATACTTCGTAAAAATGATAAAGTAGAATAGGATAAACGATTAATTGACATACAGCTGTAATCATGAATGATTGCTTTAAATAAGAGGAGCTACTATTTAAAAGTACAGAAGAATAGATTAGTGAAAAAGCAGCTAAGTATGATAATTGGAAACCAATTTGATATACAATCCAAGGGCTAATGAATACAAATCCGATAATACTTAACGAAAAAGCATCATCCATAGCAATTTTTTTCCTATATGCCATACTTATTAATACTATTTCAGTTACGGAAACAGATCTCCATACAGATGGTGCCCCTCCAGCTAACAATGCATAAATAGGAAGCACTAAAATTAACAGCCAACTTGCGGATTCTTTTCTAACTCCAATGCGAATAAGTAGTTCGTACAAAATGAGGGTTATTAGTGCAACATGAAGTCCTGAGATAGCAAAAAGATGTGTTATACCCAAGGTTTGATAGGCCACTTGTAAATCTGTTGGCATTTGTTCACGACTTCCGATTAGCAATGCTTCCGCTTCAGATTGTAATGAGGATGGAAATGTCGACTGAATATGTTGTTTCATATCAAATCTTTTTTCCGCCATAAAACTGACAAAGCTTTTCTCATTTCCTACAAGCTGATATTTCTGTACCTCTATTTGTCCGACAGCTCCATTACTTTTTAAATATGCTTCCATATCAAAAGCATACATATGAGATAAAGGGGCTTTTAAAATTTCTTGCGACTCAATTAGAAAACTTTTACCAGCAATCGAATCGTTTAAGAATACGTTTTTTTGTTGTTCTGATTTAATTTTTAATTGAACATACCACTTTTGTTGATCATCTCCAATGGCAAATCCTCGTAAATAGCTACCGTTGATCCTGTAGCTATCTGTCCAGGTAATTTTATTCACAGCAACATTTTCAGAAGGTGCTGGAATGCTGTAAGTAAAGTACATGTAGGAAGAACTACCAAAAATGACAACCAGCACAATTAACAATAATTGTTTTCCTTTATATAGTAGCCAAAATACGATCAGTACTAATAAAAACAAAAGCCTTATCGATTCATACGCTGCTATGGAAGCAACAACTACTGATAAGGCTATATAAATAATATTTCCTTTAATATTTAAAGACCGAATAACTCTGCCACCTTCGTTTCATAAGGTACCAATTCTTCTTTACTCGCTCCTTTCTCACGAAGTTTTGTAAGAAGTTCCATGTATAATTCAACTTTTTCATCACTTAAGAAGTCGATTTTTCGATCATCAAATGGCACATGGATGATTTGTACACCGGATTGCTCTAGAAGCTCTACTGCATATTGGTTATTTTTATAATCCTGTGCATAGTAAAGACGAGAAACTCCAGCCTGAATGATAGATTTCGTACAAGGTAGGCAAGGAAAATGAGTAACATATAAATCTGCCCCATTTACCGAAATACCATACTTAGAACATTGCAAAAGAGCATTCATCTCTGCATGAATAGTCCGAACACAATGATTATCAACTACATAACAACCGTGATCGATACAATGGTCTCCTCCTGAAATCGAGCCATTATAGCCTCCTGCCATAATTCGACGATCTCGAACAATTGTTGCTCCTACTCCTAACCGTGTACATGTACTTCTTAAAGCAAGTAAATGGCTTTGTGCCATGAAAAATTGGTCCCATGTAATACGCTCCATATAACTACCTCCTAAATATTAATACTTCCTCTAGTTTAGTAGTTTGTCCAATCACACGTCAACAACACAAATATTTACTTTATAGTTATTAAAGACTCTAATTTTTCAAACGTTTTAGTACCGATACCGGTTACCTTCATTAAATCTGCGGTTTCTTTAAAGATTCCTTGTTCATTTCGATAAGCTATTATCGCTTCTGCTTTTGCTGGTCCTATACCTGGTAACGTAGTGAGTAAAGCTATCTCTGCTGTATTTATGTTTACAAGGTTAGAGGATTCACCAGAAGAACTCAAGAGAGATTCTACTTCTTCGCCTTCTATCGGAACATAGATAACCATCTCGTCTTCTACTTTTTGCGCATGATTAATACCTTTACTATCACTTGTTGGCAAATAACCTCCTGCAAGCTCAATTGCATTTAATACGCGATCCTCAGGGGCTAGTTCATATACACCAGGCATATTGACTGCTCCTTTTACTTCGACAAATATTCGATTGTCCTCTAAGAACTCAATGGGTGATTCTTGTGGTTGAATTGCTTCATTTATAGGGATAGGTTGAATTGAATCCGCTGTGGAATTAGCGGAGTTAAAGTGGGATTGAATGATAAAAAAAAGGAATGCTAATGCAACTGAAGTTGGGAGCAACAGTTTTTTCTTGTTTTTCTGAAAAATAGAAAGTATCAGAAATATCATCCTCTCATAGGAAGAGGTAAATTATATGGAGTTACCCAAACTATACTAAATTTACCTCTTAAATGAAAGACTTATTTTACAGCGTGGATAAAGAATCTTTCAATCTCATCTTGAGATTGTTCTCCAAATATAGAAGTGGAGTTAGAAATGGAAGAAAAACCAATTTCTTTTAATAGGTTTATATATGTTTCAACCGGAAAGGTTCGTTGGTAATGTGACTCTTCAAATCGTTCGTAATAACCAGCCTCGTCACGAACAAAAAATGTAATATCATGATAAATAGAATGACTCTCTTCGCCAATTTCAGTATTCCAAATATATGCCACTTGCTCATCCTCATATGTAAATGGGCCATTCGGATATATTTCATCCATTTTGAATAGTGAATGGACATCGAAAAATAGTTGTCCACCTTCTTCCAAGGAGTGGTAAATATGTTGAAAAGTTTGTTTCACTTCATCCAGTTTCTCTAAATAATTTATAGAATCAATAGCGATCACTGCAACATCTATACCTTCGAAACCATCCATTTCAGACATAGACTGACAAATAAAAGAGACTTGGACATTATTATCCAAACTACGATTTTGAGCAACTGTCAGCATCGATTCTGACAAATCTACACCAATTACATCATATCCTGCTTTTGCAAATTGGACGCTTAATACTCCTGTACCACATCCAATATCAACCAGTTTTTTCCCTGCAGAATGGGGTGCTTTTGTTTGCACCCATTCCGCATACTTTGCATAAGGTATATCTGACATCAATCGATCATATATAAATGCAAACTGATCGTACATAGCCATTATGCATCAAGCCCTACTTCAATCAATGGTGCATCTCCCCAAAGACGCTCTAAATTGTAATAAGTACGCTCATCTTTATGGAACACATGGGCAACAACGTCTCCCATATCAACTAAAATCCAACGTGCTTCATCAAAACCTTCTAAACGTTTTACATTAAACCCAGCTACAGCTGCTTGTTCTGAAAGTTCTTTTGCAATTGCTTGGACTTGACGATCAGAACTTGCGTGGCAAATCAAAAAATAATCTGCAAGTAAAGATATCCCTTGCATATTCAGTACGACAATATCATCTGCACGTTTGTCGTCTGCTGCTTTATAAGCAATTTCTAGTAATTTTGAAGAATTCATTCCTTCACTTTTCCTTTCTATTTAACAAATCATTGTAACAATGAAATGAATCCGGATAAACCGGTTGTTTTTTTTCAATTAAAAATTTTATACTATGTGTCACACAACTGATCATGGCATCTTCTAAATCAATTTCTGCCTTATCACGTAAGACTTCAATGCCTGGGAAACTTCGACTTGGTTCAATCATATCTGCTATATAAATAATTTTTTCCAAATTGGACATACCTGCTCTACCCGTAGTATGAAAGCGTATAGCATGAAGTATGTCTTCGTCTTCAATAAAAAATTCTTTTTTCGCTACGATACTTCCAACAGGACCATGCCATAGTTCATGATGAAACGTTAATAGCATCGGGTCCAGATGTTCAGATAAGATATTCTGTTTCAACCAATCTTTATCCGCAAATTTTACTACGTCGTGTAAGATCCCAGCTATTTCTGCTTTTTCTTTATCTTCCCCGTATTTTTCTGCTAAATGTATTGCCGTTTTAGCTACACCTTTTGTATGTTCAAAACGTTTAGGAGGCATACGATCTTTAATCTTTTCTAGTAGATCAACGTTCTTCATATAACTTCTCCCTTTGAATGAAATCTTTAACAGATTCTGGAAGGAGAAACTTCGTTGTTTTTCCATTCTGTAGACGATTCCTTACAATCGTGGAAGATAATTCGATTTGTGGGATATCCAATTTAATAATAGGATATGCAGTTTCAAATGTAGTATTTGGTCTAGGTACTCCTACAATTTGCACTTTTTTTACTAACTCTTCTACACGGTGCCATTTCGGTAAATATTCAACTTGATCTCCACCAATAATGAAAATGAATGTAGTCGATGGCTCTCTTTCTTGCAAAAGCTCCATTGTATCAAACGTATAGGAAGTACCACCACGTTCTAATTCAATTGTTTCTACATTCATTTTTGGCATATCCTTTATTGCTAGTTTTACCATCTTCAGTCGATTAGCTTCTGAAACGTGTTCATCTTTCTTTTTATGTGGTGGGGTAGCATTTGGCATGAAACGTATTTCATCTAAGTTCAACGCATGTAACACTTCGTTCGCAATGATTAAATGACCCATATGTGGAGGATTAAAGGTACCACCTAAAATTCCTACTTTTTTACTCATGCACGACTCGCTTTTGGAAGCTCGATTCGCTTATTGTTCTTAGAAGGTTTGTATAATACAACTGTTAAGCCGATTAATTGCACTAATTCTGCATTTGCACCTTTTGCTAGTGCTTCTGCTACTTCATGCTTTTCGTCTTCACAGTTTTGTAAAATACTAATTTTAATCAATTCGCGAACTTCTAGTGCTTCCCCGATTTGTTTTATCATTGCCTCATTTACTCCGCCTTTTCCTACTTGGAAAATAGGTGATAAATGGTGTGCTTCACTTCGTAAAAATCTTTTTTGTTTACCTGTTAACATAATTTCCTCCTAAATTTTCTGTTAAACGATCTATCATATCTTCTGACTTTGGATATACACCATTCCAATAAGAGAACGCGATTGCACCCTGATGTACGAGCATTCCTAACCCATTAATAGTTCTAGCGTTATATTTTGTTGCTTCCTCTAAAAAAGGAGTAACTAAAGGATTATATACAATATCCGCAACAATTGCATGCTCTTTTAATTTATTTAGTTGTATTGGTAATGTATTTGCTTGATTTTTCATCCCTTGCGGAGTTGTTTGTACAACTATATCAAATGAATTCAATTGTGCTTCCGCTTCGTTTAAGGTGATGAAATGACCAATTTGTAAGTCATGGATCATTTTTTCTGCATTCTTAGCTGTTCTGTTCGCTATTGTAATATTAGTAAATCCACCTTGTTTTAATGCATTTACAATACCTCTAGCAGCCCCTCCAGCACCAATAATTAAAATGTTGTCCTCCAAATTAATGGGACCAAGTGATTTAATAAATCCAAAACCATCTGTATTATAACCAATAAATCGATTATCTTTTGTTTTCACTACAGTGTTAACCGCTCCTATACCCTTTGCAGATTCATCAATATCATCTAGAAATGGAATAATCGCTTCCTTATAAGGAACTGTCACATTCCATCCACTACAACCAAGAAGCTTTAGCCCCATTATTGCTTCTTCTAAGTTGTCTTCTTCGACATGAATAGGTATATAAGAAGCGTCTATCTCCAGCTCGCTAAGCCATTTTTCATGCATAAATGGGGATAGAGAGTGAGAAATAGGATTCCCTATAACTGCAAACCATTTTTTCATTGTGTTTACACTCCTAAATAAGCGATGGACGGATTGAAACTTCTACACCAGCTGGAGCATGGGCCGCTACAATAGCGTCGCCATGTTGTACCGTTATCCATCCTAAACCAGAAAAAACAATATCTGTTTTCGCATCCTTGATTTTAAATTCATGTCTTACCAATGGAGGTAGCTTGTCCGCAAATTGCTCGGATGGAGGAGACAATAACTTTCCTTTATGCTCTTTATATAAATTATCCGCATTTTCCAATTTTGTGCGATGTATCGGAATATCATTAGCAATATGACATGTAAAAGCAGATCTATCACCCTTAATAAAATCAAAACGAGATAAGCCACCTAAAAATAATGTTTGTTCACTATTCAATTGGAATACTTTCGGTTTTATTTCTTTCTTAGGAGTAATAAATTTAAGTTCAGTCGGATCTAAATAATGCGCCATCTGGTGGTGATTAATAATCCCGGGCGTATCAAATAAAGCTTTTGAATCGTCTAAAGGAATCTCTATCATATCCAGTGTAGTCCCAGGAAAATGAGAAGTTGTAATAACTGCATCTTCACCCGTTGCATGTTTAATGATTCTGTTTATAAAGGTTGACTTCCCAACATTTGTACAACCGACAACATATACATTTTCCCCTTTACGGTAATGTTCAATTGCTTCGATTGCTTCGGTCATTCCAGTCCCTTTATGCGCACTAACAAAAAGTACATCGATTGGAGAAAGTCCCAACTTCTTCGATTCTTGCTTCATCCAATTTATCACTTTATTTTTCTTTACTGATTTAGGTAGCAAATCAGCTTTGTTTGCTATTAATAGAATTGGATTATTTCCTACAAAGCGATGTAATCCTGGAAGCCAGCTACCATTAAAATCAAATATGTCTACTATTTTAACGATTAATCCTTTTTGTTTACCCAGACCGTTTAATATTTTTAAAAAATCATCATCCGTCAAAGAAACTGGCTGTAATTCATTGTAGTTTTTTAGACGAAAACAACGCTGACAAATGATAAAATCTTTTTCTAACGAAGATGCAGGTGCATAACCAGGATCCCCAATGTTTTCTGTTTGAATAGTTGTACCACAACCGATACATTTTGGTGTTTCTGTCACTCTTCTTCCTCCCATGTAACTTGTCCTTTTTTATCCAAATAACGAAAAATTCTTCGCTCCACTAAACGGTTAAATTTCGTAAAGAAACCATCCGATTTTGCTACAGGAATAACTAATATAGTATGTAGCTTTTGTCTGTTTCCACCAAATACGTCCGTTAATAGTTGATCGCCTATAACTACTACTTCTTCTTTTTTTACAGACATTATTTTCAATGCTAGCTGAAAAGCTTTCCCAAATGGTTTTCTTGCTTTATATATAAAGGGAATTCCAAGCGGATCCGCGAAAGATTGAACTCGCAGCTCATTATTATTAGATACAATTGTCACTTGAATACCAGCAGCCTTCATGCTTGCAAACCATTCAATTAGTTTAGGTGTAGCATCTGGACGATCCCATTCTACTAATGTGTTATCTAAATCTGTAATTATGCCTCTAATACCCTTTTCCTTTAGCAACTCAGGCTTAATATGGAAGACGCTTCTTACAAATTCACTCGGTATAAAATTTTGATACAACTAAGAACACTCCAATTCGATGCATTTTCTTTATCGATTATAGCATATTTGCTACTAACTCACCCATTCGTATAAAATGACCTTCACGAATCGTCGTTGCAAATTCAATACTTTCTTCTGAAAAGAACATTACAACCGTAGAACCAAAAGAAAAATATCCCACTTCTTCTCCCTTTGACCATTCTTTAGTTTTATTTGTCAATTCAATTGAATTCACAAACATAGCCCCTACTTTAATAAAAAAACATTTTTTATTATTTGGCATTTCTAACTCAGTTAGTAAACGATAGTTTCCGCTAATTGTATTTTTGCCATACATAAGTCCCCACTTGTTTACTGGGTATGATTTTTTTCCAAGAACATACTGGCGAAGTACTTTCCCATTTACAGGCGCATGGATACGATGATATTCTGCCGGACTCAAATATAATACAATATATTTTCCATTCACATACTCTTCTGCTATTTTCTCTGTTCCTAACATATTGTGAAGAGAATAAGTTTTTCCTTTAACATGGAATACTCCATCAGCTGTTATATCTCCTATTTTTTCTACTGTAGCGTCAACAGGGCTTATAATCGCATTTTCAGTGCTCATGATAGGTCTAGATTCATCCTTCACATGACGAATAAAAAAATCATGTAATGAAGAAAAATCATCCATCTTACTAGTTATTTCTTGAATTGATATATTAAAATATTTAATATAAGATGGTATGAGCCTTTTACTAAGTTTGGATTGGGCAAACCCTTTAAGGATGACCGAAGACCATTTTCCATTTGTTAACTCAATCATCGATTGGTATATTTTCTCTTTCATTTTTGTCTCCCTTTGAAAAACTCTTACAATTTTTTCTTATCCGAAGTATAATGAACAAATATATTATTTGTAAAGGAGTGATTTGCAATGTATTTACAAGACGTTATGACAAATACAGTAAAAAAATTGAAATCACATGCAGCAAACATGATTACCATTGGTAATCTTGCTTTTGGTGGAGCAGCAATTATGGCAACAATGAATGAACTATACACATATAGTGTTTTATTTATATTTGTAGCCGGTTTATTGGATCGGTTTGATGGTATGGTAGCAAGAAAACTTCAACTTGAATCTGAATTAGGCAGGCAGTTGGATTCAATGAGTGATATTATATCTTTTGGAGTCGCTCCAGCACTACTCATTTATTCATTGGTTTTACAGGAATTTAGTGTTGTTGGAATGGTTATTACAGTTATTTATATAGCATGTGGTGCTTTTAGATTAGCACGCTTTAATATTTCAGAGTCCAACGGATATTTTACAGGGCTTCCAATAACAGTAGCAGGAGTAATTCTAACTTTGTCCTATTTTGCTATTAATTATATCCCTTCCGTCTCTTATATGTTTTTATTTATCATTCTAGCATTATTAATGATTAGCACGTTTACTTTAAGAAAAGTATGAAATTAAGCGCCTGCATTTGCAGTCGTTTTTTTTTTATGTTAAAACAATGAGCACCTATTGTGTGATAGAGACATGCTATGGCGTATCTTTTCATATTTTGGCTTAATTCGACATATACTAAACTTATCAACAGATGGAGGTGAACACTATCTCTGGTCTTTTCACTGCTTTTATAAGCATGGTCGTTGAACTTCCTCTAGTTCTCGGTTATCTAAAAGGTCAGGCATTCCATCAACCTTTCACACCTGAAGAAGAAAAAGTGATGATAGAACGATTTTTAGCAGGAGATCTATCTGCTAGAGATGAACTAATAGAACGAAACATGCGATTAGTCGCACATGTCGTAAAAAAATTCCACCCAAAACATGAGCTTTTAGATGATTATATTTCAATTGGAACTATTGGGTTGATGAAGGCAGTAAATAGCTATACACCAACAAAAAAAACAAAGCTAGCCACTTATGCGGCTAGATGCATTGAAAATGAAATTCTTATGTATTTACGTTCTTTAAAAAAAGTTCAGAAAGATGTGTCCTTACATGAACCGATTGGTATGGATAAAGACGGACATTCTCTTGAAATTACCGATTTACTACAAGGAATAGAAAAAAGCACAGATGAACAACTTGTTGATCAGGAAGACATGAGTCGACTTTACAAGCACCTAGGCAATTTGGAGAAAAGAGAGTTAGAAATAATTGTTCGACGTTACGGATTATTAGGTCATCTTCCAATGACACAAAAAGAAATTTCAAAACAATTAAAAATTTCTAGGAGTTACGTTTCTCGAATAGAAAAACGTGCACTAGTCAAACTATATCAGTCCTATATCCATGAAAAAAACTCTCTTGATGCTACTAACACCAAAAGAGCTTAGAGGATTAATCTTCGCTAGTCTCCGAAATCATAATAAAACTTAAAACTGCAGTAATCAAAATAGACATGGCCATCAGAAAAATCATATTATCTCCTCCTAATGCATAATGAAATCGTTTATTATGCTTTCATCATACCATAAGAATAAGTAAATATAACTAATTTTTTCATTTATAAGTTGTCAATTTCATGAAGTTTTAAAGTTTTTCAATAACATTCAAAACTATTTCTGTCGAATGTTTTGCTGCTACCGGTAAAAATTCGTCAAAACTAATAGAAGACTCTTTTCCTGCAATATCAGATAAAGCACGGATAACCACAAATGGAACATTGAATTGGTGACATACTTGAGCAACAGCCGCTGCTTCCATTTCACAGGCCTTCATTTGAGGGAAATTCTTACGAACAATCTCTACCTTTTCAGGGTTGTGCATAAAAATATCACCAGTTGCTATTAATCCAGTCGCTGCTTGATGTTCACCAATCTCTTTTACAGCTTCTTCTGCTAGTTGCATTAGGTGAGTATCAGCCTTAAATGCCGGTGGAAGCTGAGGAACCTGACCAATTTCATAACCAAAAGCAGTAACATCTACATCATGATGACGTACTTCATTAGAAATCACAATAGCTCCAACTTCTAAATCGGGATCATACCCTCCTGCAGAACCAGTATTAATCACATAATCCGGTTTAAATTGGTTTAACAAAATCGTAGTGGTCATTGCTGCATTCACTTTTCCAATTCCACTTTTCAATAAAATTACTTCTTGATCTTTATACGTACCAACCGTAAACTCACTATTTGCAATAATCTCCGTTTGAGCATTTTCTATTTCATTTCTTAACAATTCTACTTCCTGTTCCATTGCACCTATTATAGCTATTTTCATTTTATTTTCCACCTCTCTAAAAAAGCACTTATTTAAAAATAAGTTAAGACGCCTCTTACGTCAAGAGGCGTCTTAACTTGATTTTTATTTTGGACCCGCTAATTTCCGTTTCGGGCGGACGCGTTCAACAGGAATGGCTTCAGCCGCTTCCCTTGCTCCTGCGCAAAGCTCGTCGCAAAAAAACAATGCTCCTGTGGGAAAAGCTTGAACAGAAGATCCCGTAGGAAAGACACTGGCCGAACTTTATTTGGCCAGTGTCTTTGCAGTGACGAGGAGGCTGAGGCCAAGCCCACGGAAAGCGAAGTGGGGGCCCTTGCCGAATTTAACATACAACTCTATGCACCAAAATTGAGCTTGTCTACAGTCTGCAACCCTTCTTAAAAGGGGTTTTATAGTGACTTAAGAATTTCTTTTTTAGTTGGTTTCCAACCTTCCCCATCGATCCATTCCAATGAAATTCGATAGATTTCGTTACCATCCTTTGAAGTTACAGTACCGATAGATTTTTGAGGACTACCGCCATTACCTAAAAACTTCACATACATATTAGAAGGGTCCAAACCTGCTCCATACGATAAAGCTTGAACTTTCTCTGCCCAATCTACTGACTTGGTATCATAGCTTGACGTGTGTTCACCTGTTTGTGAAGTACCAATAGGTTTCCAGCTCGGATCAATTATTACACTTTCGACATTCGGATCGTTAGAAGCCTCTGTTATGACTTCTGTATTTTCTTCTGTATTTTCTTCTGTATTTTCTTCTGTATTGGTTTCTTCATTCTCTTCTGATTGTGTCTCTTCATTTGATTCGGATTTATCTTCCGTTTCTACGGTTTCTGTTGTATTATTTTGGTCAGTTTTTGTTTCGTTCTCGTCTGCTTCCGTTGACCCGCTTTCTTCATCATTCATCGTTTCTTCAGATACTTCCGTATTTTTTTCTTCCTTCGTTGTATCCGTGTCATCACTTACTATATTTACAACGACTACGATGATTAAAAGCAAGACAATACCAATTAATATATTTAAAATTCTATTAGCTTTTTTCTTTCTATTTAATCTAGAGTTCGCTCTTCTATTGTTCTCTGACATCTTATCTCACCTCTATAGATTATTATAGTTGTATTAGACGCTAAAAAACTCGATTAGTTTCGATTAAATTAAATAAGAGGTAAACAAGTTTGTTTACCTCCTCTAATCTCAACCAAATGTAAGCGTTTTATAACCTCTTTAGATTGAATAAACTATTTCATATTAAGAAATTGAGATAATTTCTACGTCCATTTCTCCACCTGGAGTTACAATTTTAACTTTATCTCCAGTTGATTTACCAAGTAGTCCTTTTGCAATTGGAGAATCATTTGAAATAAGTCCTTCTAGAGGATCTGCTTCAGCTGAACCAACGATTGTATAAGTTTCCTCATCGCCATCGGGAATTTCAATAAATGTTACTGTTTTCCCTAGCGTTACAACGTCATTATTTTGTTCTTCTTCAATAATTACTGCATTTCTGATCATTGATTCGATTGTTGAAATTCTTCCTTCCACAAACGCTTGATCTTCTTTTGCAGAATCATACTCAGAGTTCTCCGATAAATCACCAAAACTTCTGGCAATTTTAATACGTTCTACTACTTCTTTACGTTTAACCGTTTTTAATAGTTCTAGTTCTTCTTCTAATTTCTTTTTACCAGCAACGGTCATTGGATATTGTTTCTCTGTTGACACTCCCATACACTCCTTTAAATACACACTTAAAACATATTCATGTACCATTCATATGTTGAGATTGATAATGATATGAATTTCATGAAATAATTGTCAATCCACAATCATCATATTATACAATAACATCTGTTTCAAGAATAGTTTTTATTTTTGTAACCATTAAATCAATTGCAACTTCATTTTGTCCGCCTTCAGGAATAATTACATCCGCATATCTTTTTGTCGGTTCGATAAACTGATTATGCATAGGACGGACAACGTTAATATATTGCTCTACTACAGAATCAACCGTACGACCTCTTTCGTTTATATCCCGAAGTATTCGACGGATTATTCGTAAATCCGAGTCAGTATCAACGAACAATTTAATATCCATTAAATCTCGAAGACGCTCATCTTCTAATACTAATATTCCTTCTAGAATTATTACATCTTTAGGCTCGATTATAATTGTTTTTGTAGATCGAGTATGTTGTGCATAATCATACACTGGCTTTTCTATTGCTTTATTATTCAATAAATTACTCACATGTTCAATAAGTAAATCATTATCGAATGCTAAAGGATGATCATAATTGGTGTTCAATCGCTCTTCAAACTTTAAATGACTTTGATCTTTATAATAATAATCTTGCTCGATTACTACTACTGAATGATCTTTAAATACTTCACTAATCGCGTTAGTAACACTTGTTTTACCAGAACCTGATCCACCAGCAATCCCAATAATAAGAGGGGTTCTATTAGACATTATTTCATCCCTTTTCTCATCATATTATTTGGATATAATTTTATAGGACATGTAAATTGAACAACTTCTAAAGGATGTCGTGCAGCATCCAATACTTGTCCCTTACTATTTTTTATCTCACCTATAACAATACGAACATTTTCAATTTCTGGTCCGAAAAACTCTACTTCCTCGCCAGACTTGAAATAATTACGCTGTTGTAATGTTACCATTTGCGTTTCATCGTTATAATCTAAAACTAGTCCTACAAAATCAAATCCTAATTTTTTATCGTGTACCCCATACATCTGTTGTTTAAAACCAGGCTCTCCTTCAAAGAATGCTGTATCCGTTTCTCGATTAGCACACTTTTCTAGTTCTTCTAACCATTCTTGCTTCATTTGGAAGTTTTCAGGGTCAGCACAATAAGCATCAATAACTTTTCTATACACACTAACGACTGTTGCTATATAGTGTATGGATTTCATGCGTCCTTCAATTTTTAATGAATCAATCCCCATCTCAATCATTCTAGGAATAGATTCAACAAGCTTTAAATCCTTCGGACTCATAGCAAAAGGAACGTCATTATCGTTAAACAAAGCCTGTTCTTCACCATTTTCCTGTGCATATAAATCATAATCCCAACGGCAGGATTGACAACACCCCCCTCGGTTAGAATCTCGAGCAGTCATATGATTAGAAAGGGTACATCTTCCGCTATAGGCAATACACATGGCTCCGTGGATAAATGTTTCAATTTCAATATCCACCTTTTCTTTCATCAACTGAATTTCATCACCACTTGTCTCACGGGCAAGCACAACGCGATTTAATCCTTCTTCCTTCCAATATTGGACTGCTTTCCAGTTAGATAAAGATTGTTGAGTACTTAAATGTAGTTCTAATTTGGGAGCATTCTTTCTACAGGTTTCAATTATGAGCGGATCCGCCACAATTATACCAGTTACACCTGCTGCTTCCACTGCTTGTAAATATTCTACTAAGCCATCCATGTTTTCATTATGAGCAAAAATATTGGTTGTCACATAGATTTTAGCCCCATATCGATTAGCAAACTCCACGCCTTCACGCATTTCCTCAATGGAAAAGTTCCCAGCATTGGAACGAAGACCAAACTCTTGACCACCTATGAATACAGCGTCTGCTCCATAATGAACAGCGATTTTCAGTTTTTCTAAGCTTCCAGCAGGAGCTAATAATTCAGGTTTTTTTGTAATTACCCGATTATCATCTATTCGTTCACTAATTTTATCTATTTTCGTAATAGTCATTTGAAACCTTCCCTTTCTTAATAAACTGTTTCCTTAAAGAAAAATCCAGTATCTAATGGTCTTAGTGCAGGTTGTATTTCCTTGATATTGTTAAATAGATCTTTTTTAATATCCTTATAGCTCGATTTTGAATTATAGTAGGCATCAATTGCTTGACGGTAGAAACTCGTAACAAGCGTTACATACGAGGGATCGTGTAATACCCCATCAATTTTTAAGCTATCAATTTCAGCATCCAAAAGTTCGTCTAATTCATCAATCATACACATATCGTTTGGACTGAAAATATGAGTTCCATTTTGATCTTCAAAAATTGGATATTTGTTCGAACGTTCCTTGTCATGTAAAAACATGTTTTTGTTCTTCGAGCGATTTTCTATTTCCATTGCTTTGTCTTGAAACAAGAAATAATTACCAAGTAGCGGCCTTTTGGATTGGAAAATGCAGGTCATACCATGTACTTGCACTTCAACTTGGACGTCAGCATTTTCTTTAATCTCAATGACTTCATCCAAACTAAGCTCTCTAGCAAGTACTGCTCTTGAAGCGCCTCGTTTTCCCCAGTAATTTGCTGTAAAGTAATTAGTTGCTGTTTGCTCTGTATTCCAATGGAGAGGTATAGTTACACCCGCTTCTCTTCTAGCAATAATAACAGCTGGATCACCAAAAACAATTGCATCTACCCCGATTTGTTGGAGTTTTTGCATGTATGGTGCAAGTAGTTCTACTTTATCATTATGAAAAAGTCCATTCATCGCTACATATATTTTTTTATTATGCGCTTTTGCAAGTTTAGTTGCAACTTCAAGATTCTTCAAATTAAATTCTCCTGCTAAACGCAAACCAAATAATTGCTCACCTACTAAAAATGCATCTGCCCCGGCCTCGATAAGATGTTTCATATGTTCGATACTTTCTGGAGTTACTAATAGCTCTGTCTTAGTCATAATCTCACCTCTTAATACTTACTAGCATTCCATCTCCAACTGGAAGAAAAGCCGTGTCATAGTCTGGATGATTCATTAACCATTGTGTGAAATGGTGTTGATTGCGTACCATCGTTCTTTTTCTTCGTGGTACTTCACTCATCGGTAATTCGGACAGACCATTTAACAATAAATTATCACAATAAATAACCCCACGATCATTTAACAATGGAGCGTACTTTTCAAAAAATTTCTTATATTGACCTTTAGCTGCATCAATAAAAATAGCATCAAATTTCTGTTCTTTGAAAATTTCATTTGAAATCTCTAATGCATCCCCGATAATTACTTCGATACGATCCTGAAGCTTTCCTCGTTCAATATAATTTTTAGCTAAGTTTGCTTTATCAACGTCTCTTTCGATCGTAACAATATTTGCGGAAGTTAATTTTGTTGCAATACGCATCGAGGAATAGCCTATAGCAGTACCGAGTTCTAATAGAGTTTTTGGTTTTTGTAAAGAAAGCAAATGAATTAATGATTCCATACCTGCTAATTGCATAATAGGAACGTGATTTTCTTTTGCATATTTCTCCATCTCTAAAAAAATTTCTGCACGAGGTTTTATTAGCTCTTTCAAAAATTCTTCACTTACGTCCATAAAGTGCTACCCCTTTAGATTAAAAATTAGTTAATGATTAATTACGTAAAAAACAAAACTAATAATAACATAGCAGGAGAAGGAATGCGATATCGTTCCTTCTCCTGCCTATTATTTATTTTAAATATTTGTCTACATTTTGAAGATGTTCTTCATATGACTTCGAAAAATGATTTTGGCCCGTTTTATCAGCTAAGAAGTATAAGTAATCCGTTTTAGCAGGATCTAAAACAGCATCAATCGAGGATTTCCCTGCATTTGCAATAGGTCCCGGTGGCAAGCCTTGATTTTGATATGTATTGTAAGGATTATCCACTTCTAAATCTTCAAATAGGACACGCTCTTTATGACTGCCAAGTGCATATAGAACAGTTGGGTCTGTTTGCAAAGGCATCTCTGCCTCCAAACGATTGTAGAATACACTTGCAATTGTTTCACGATCTGTTTTAGCAGTTGCTTCTTCTTCTAACAAAGAAGCGAATGTTAATAACCAGTGTACTGATTTCCCTTCAGCTTCTAGAAGTTCATAGTAGTTTGCTATCGTACTATCCGTTGCAGTAATCATTGTTTCTACAATTTCTTCTAGAGTAGGTTTTTCAACATAAAAAGGGTATGTAGCAGGGAATAAATAACCTTCAAGAGCATATCGAACATTTTCACCCTTAATTTCTTCAGTTAAAAGATTTGGATACTTAACAATCATTCTATCAACAAATTCTTCACTTGTTACTAATTTAACAAAGTCATCTGCAGGTTGTCCTGTTTTCTTTTCTACAACAGCACCTATTTGGTCTAATGTTAATCCTTCAGGAACTGTCAGAGTAAATACTGGTTCACGATAAACTTTACCAGTTTTTAAACTTTGTATTATCTCATCTAATGTCATAGCCTTTGTTAAACTATAATCACCTGCTTGAAAATTAGATTCATTATTAAACTTCGCATAGTATTTAAATATTTTAGCATCCTTAATTATACCGCTCTTCTCTAATATAGAAGAAATTGAATCTAGTCCCGAGCCAATTGGTATTTGAACACTAATGGTCTCTTCTGAATTTGGATCTAAAGGTTCCAACGCATTTTTTACATATTTATACGTTATAAACCCCCCAATCCCACCAATTAATAGAATGATTAGTGCGATTATGAATACAATTTTTCTAACAACTTTTACTTCTTTTTTCTTGTTTTTCATTCTTTCTAACATTACCTCTTTTTTTGATTCATTATCCACGGGTTCCCCCCCTTTATTTCCATTTTATTATACAAGATAACAAGAAAAGCGCAAGGAATACTAAAGGGATTCCTTCTTTCTTTAGGGAATTCTGCTTGTGGTTAGCCCACAGACCGAAAGACATTACTTCTCTTTTTATCTAATATATTGGAAGGGTGACAGATGGAAAACGAGATTTTAAACGACAAAAAGAAAAAGGTAGAATGAGTAATCTCCTTCCACCTTTTTCTATTAATTATTCCTCTTCTTCTTCTTCTTCGTTATCAAGGAAAGTATTTAACATTTCCTCAATCATATCCCATTCAGCTTCTGATTCAATTGGAAGTAGATCTCCATCTTCTCCATTTTCATTTGGAGTAAAAGATGATGCATGAATTTCAATTTCTTCATTTTCATCTTCTTCTGCACCTATTGGATAATATAGAACATAAGATTTGCCAAACTCTTCTGATTCAAAAGTAAATAATACGTTACAAAGCTGCTCATTTCCATTTTCATCTACAATTGTGATATTTTCTTGACCGTGGTCCATTTGCAGTCACCTCATCTATTTTTTCTATCAAGATAACCTTGTAAAATCATTACAGCAGCCATCTTGTCAATCACTTGTTTACGTTTTTTACGGCTAACATCTGCATCTATTAACATACGTTCCGCAGCCATTGTTGTCAATCTTTCATCCCACATGGTGACAGGGAGATTGTATTTATCAGTCAATAACTTCGCATAATGTTCCGATGCTTCTGCACGTGGACCGATAGTGTTGTTCATGTTTTTTGGGAAACCTACAACAAATTCTGTTACAGTATGCTCCTTGACTAATTCATCTATCCGTTCTAAACCGAACTCTAGATTTTCTTCGTTAATTTTTATTGTTTCAATACCTTGGGCAGTCCAACCAAGTGCATCACTTATTGCTACTCCTACTGTTCTTGAACCAACGTCTAAACCCATTATCCGCATACTTAAGCCTCATTATTTTTTTTAATATAGAACTTTACTAATTCCTCTAGAATTTCGTCACGTTCCAATTTACGTATCATATTTCGCGCATCTTGATGGCGAGGAATATAAGCTGGATCACCAGATAGAAGATAACCTACAATTTGATTGATTGAATTATACCCTTTTTCTTCTAATGCTGAGTGTACTTGTAGCATCACATGTTTTACTTCCTGTTCCATGGATTCTTCAGGAAAGTTAAATTTCATCGTTTTGTCAAATGAACTCATGATCAGCACCTCGCTTTCAATTTTAATAGGCAATCTTACATATCTATCCATAGTATAACCGAATTTGGAAATAGTATCAAATACACATGTTGCATGAATACTGTTTTTGTTTCTTTCATGTGATAAATTTTACCCAAAAATGTGCATGTTGGGATGTCCAACGAAATGAGAATTAAACCGATTTGATATACTCATATACCGAATTTAAAGCAGTTTCAAGCTTGCTACCATCTTTTGCACCAGCCATTGCAAAGTCAGGTCTTCCTCCCCCTTTACCTCCACACTGTTCCGCTACTAATTTGACAATATTTCCTGCGTGGTAGTTTCCGCCAACCAAATCCTTTGTAACGCCAGCAGTGATCATTACTTTATCACCGTCAATTGCACCTAGTACAATAACTGCCTTTTCAAGTTTTTGTTTTAAATCGTCCATCATTTGACGCAATTGATTATTATCTTTTGCATCTACTTTAACCGAAAGAACCGTTATGTCATTTATAGTCTGTGCAGCCGATAATACGGAAGAAGCTTGGCTATTTGCAATTTTTGCAGATAGTGATTCATTTTCTTTTTGTACGTTTTTCAAGTCATTTAATGTTTGGGTTACTTTTGTTACTAAGTCTTTTGGTTGAGCTTTTAACAGATTCGCTGCTTCAACTAATGTTTTTTCCTCTTCTTTTACAACTTCAAAAGCACCTTTTCCTGTCACTGCCTCAATACGTCTAGTACCTGCTCCAATACCGCTTTCGGAAAGGATTTTGAAGAACCCTATTTCGGAAGTTGCATGCACATGAATCCCACCACATAATTCTAATGAGAATTCTCCCATTTGAACTACGCGTACAATCTCACCATATTTTTCTCCGAATAATGCCATAGCTCCCATATTCTTCGCTTCATCAATATTATGGTAACCTGTAACAACTTGAATATTTTCCCAAATTTTTTCATTTACAATATGTTCTACTTGTTCAAGCTCTTCTTTTGTTACTTGTCCAAAGTGAGAAAAGTCAAATCGAAGTCGATCAGGCCCAACATATGAACCAGCTTGGTTTACATGCGTTCCTAACACATCTTTTAATGCTTGATGAAGTAAATGTGTAGCAGAATGGTTTTTCACCGTATGACCACGTAATGAGCGGTCTACTTTAGCTATAACCTCAGCACCGGTTGTTACCTCTCCTGATTCTACAATGACAGTGTGTAGATTTTGACCATTTGGTGCTTTTTGAACGTCTTTTACAAAGCCTCTAAAAGTATCATTTTCAATAATCCCGTGGTCTGCTATTTGTCCGCCACTCTCTGCATAGAAAGGAGTTTGAGATAGTACTACTTGAATTTCATCCCCTTCACTTGCTGATTTAGTAAGTGCTTCTCCGTGGACGATTGTTGATATATTTGTTGTAACGGATAACGTATCATAACCAACAAATTCACTATCATCGTGAATATTTCCATAAACTTCAGATTGTACTTGCATAGAATCTACATTTTGTCGTGCTGCACGAGCGCGATTACGCTGTGCTTCCATTTCTTCTTTGAATCCTTCATGGTCAACTGTCATATTAGCTTCTTCTGCATATTCTTCCGTTAACTCGATTGGGAATCCGTAAGTATCATATAGTGTGAACGTTGTAGTTCCAGGAATGAAAGATTCTCCTTTTTCTCGTTGCTCCACAATTACCTTCTCTAAAATAGCAAGACCATCATGAAGGGTCTCATGGAAACGTACTTCTTCGTTTTTAATTACACGCATAATAAAATCTTGTTTATTTGTTACCTCTGGGTAGAAGTCTTTCATTATTTCACCAACTACTGGCACTAACTCAAATAAAAATGGCTTGTCTATACCTAATTGTTTCGCAAATCGAACAGCTCGGCGAAGTAATCTACGTAATACGTATCCTCTGCCCTCATTAGAAGGAAGAGCCCCGTCTCCGATTGCGAATGCTACGGTACGGATATGGTCTGCAATTACCTTGAAAGCTGTATCATATTCGTTATTCGTACGATAAGATTTTCCTGAAATTTCTTCCGTTTGACGGATGATTGGGATGAATAAATCTGTATCAAAGTTTGTTGGTACATTTTGTACAACACTTGCCATACGTTCTAGTCCCATTCCCGTATCAATATTTTGTTTTGGAAGTGGTGTATACGTATGATCTGGATTATGATTAAATTGTGAAAATACCAAGTTCCAGATTTCTAAGTATCGTTCATTTTCTCCACCTGGATATAATTCAGGATCGTTTAGATCATTACCGTAAGATTCACCGCGATCATAGAAAATTTCAGAGTTTGGACCACTCGGACCTTCTCCTATATCCCAGAAATTCCCTTCCAATCGTATAATACGCTCTTCAGGAATACCTATTTCGTCCTTCCAAATAGTATATGCTTCTTCATCTTCAGGATGAATTGTTATAGATAATTTCTCTGGGTCAAATCCTATCCATTTTTCACTCGTTAAAAACTCCCAAGCAAAATGAATTGCTTCCTTCTTAAAGTAATCGCCGATAGAGAAGTTTCCAAGCATTTCAAAAAATGTATGGTGCCTTGCTGTCTTCCCTACGTTTTCAATATCATTAGTACGTATAGATTTTTGTGCATTCGTAATTCGAGGATTTTCAGGTACTACGCGTCCATCAAAATATTTTTTCAATGTTGCAACACCACTGTTGATCCATAGTAGAGAAGGATCATTGTTCGGTACTAAGGGAGCTGAAGGCTCTTGTGCATGCCCTTTTTCCATAAAAAAATCTAAATACATTTGTCTAATCTGTGCACCAGTTAATTGTTTCATACGTATTTTCCTCCTAAAATAGAAAATTAAAATCGCATTGCCGTATTACAAGCTTTCTCGACAATATAAATCTGGTCAATCGCCGAAGGCTTTCATTTTATTCAACATAATGGATTATCACTATATTTTCCATTTCCCACAACTAAAGAAAATGTAAATAATCTACTGAATAAAATAAAAAAAGCCTTCATCCCTAAAAAAGGGACGAAAGCTATAATTTCGCGGTACCACCCTAGTTACACAATACAAAATTATTGTGTCTCTCAGTAACCTTAACGCGGCTATACGGCAGGTTTTGACTGCACTCAAGAGTAGCTTTCCTACTTGTTAAGATCTGAAGATTCTTTCAGCCAAGGAATCTTTCTCTTTACAGTAAACAAGAGTACTTTCTCTATCATCGATTTGCTTATGCATTTGATTATAAAAAACTATCCTACCAATGTCAATTATCGCCTTCCATAAATTGATAAGGAGTAATACCATTCATTCCGATTAATGGATCGATTTGGTGATAATTGTCCGCTGACAAGTAAGTAGAGTCCGTTTGAATTTCCGCGATTGTCTCTTCTATATTTTCTTCACTTATATTATTTTTTTCCTCACTTAAAGTTAAACGGTTCTTTAAAGTTGTCAATCGTTGAAGGTCATCTTTTCGTTGTACACCAAACTTAAAAACTTCTGGGTCTCCACATAATATTAAGAAGTTTTTTGCTCTTGTTATACCTGTGTATAATAGATTTCTTCTTAGCATTTTCATATAACTTCTCGTTATTGGCATAATAACTGTTTGGAATTCACTACCTTGTGATTTATGAACGGAGCAACAGTAAGCTAATGTAATTTGACTTAAATCATTTTTTTCATATGTTACTTCGTTTCCATCAAATGAAATAACAAGCATTTCTTTCTTTTCAACCGTCTCTGCAGCTTTAAAAATACTTACTACCTCACCCATATCACCATTAAATACATTACTTTCCGGTTGGTTAACTAGTTGAAGTACCTTGTCCCCTATACGGTATATCGTTTCCCCAAATACCATTTCTTTTCGCTTGCCATCCGTATTAGGATTCACCATTTCTTGAATCATTTTATTTAAGGCATCTATTCCAGCTGGGCCTCTATACATAGGGGCCAATACTTGAATATCACGTATAGAAAATCCCTTTGTGAGTGCACTTTTTAATACTTGTTCAACTACTTTTGGGATTTGTTCCGTAGATGCTTTAATAAAAGAACGGTCCTTCGTCTTTTCCAATAAAGTTTGAGGGACTTGCCCATTTTTCATTTCATGTGCCAACTCTATAATAGAGGATCCTTCCGATTGGCGATAAATATCTTTTAACTCCACGGTTGGAATTCGTTCAGAAGCCAACAAATCTTTTAAGACTTGCCCTGGGCCAACAGGTGGTAATTGGTCTTGGTCACCTACAAAGATAACCTGGGCATCCTTTGGGATAGCTTTTAATAACTGGTGACCAAGCCAAGTGTCAAGCATCGAAGTTTCATCAATAATAATTAATTTCCCTTCGATTTCTTTCCCTTCTGCTTCCGAATCTTCTTGTCCATTAAAGCCTAATAATCGATGAATAGTCATAGCAGGTAATTCTGTAGATTCACTTAAACGCTTTGCAGCTCTACCGGTAGGGGCAGCTAGAACTACAGGAAAAGGCTTTTTGTCTTTTGCCCACTCTTTTGGATCTAGGGAAAGTCCATGAAGCTCACCGTACAACTCAACAATTCCTCTTACTACTGTCGTTTTCCCAGTTCCAGGACCACCAGTGAGAAGTGTCATACTTGAATTGAGCGCCGTTTCAATCGCTTGTACTTGCGTCTTAGCATATTGAACCCCAAGTCTTTCTTCTATACCACCGAGATGCTTTTTCATTTCAGATAGAGGAAACTTATGATGTGAATCATTTTCATTAAGTAATGTTTCAATTTTAGAGCTAATTCCTACTTCTGAAAAATAAAGGGAAGGGATGTAGAATCGATTGATTTCTCCTACAATTCGTTTTTCCTCGGAGAGCTCAATACAACACTTTGTGATTGCTTCATAAGAGATTTCCTCTCTTTGTGCACTTTCCAATAAACTTTTGACAGATTCCAATAATTGTTCCGCATATAAAAAAACGTGACCCTCACTTAGAGAAGCAGTCTGTAATAAGTGGAAAATGGCCGCTTTTATACGATCCGGATGATTACCTTGAATACCGAGTTTATATCCTAGTTCATCCGCTCGAACAAATCCTACTCCCTCAACTTCTTCAATTAGACGATATGGATTTTTGGTTAATACATCTATTGTTTCTTCTCGGTATGCCTGATATATTTTCATCGCAACCTGAGGACCAAAACCCCATTCATTGAGCTGGATCATTACTTTTTCTAGACCTAAGTTTTGTTCCAAAACAGCTCTTAATGTTTGCTTTTTATCTTCAGCTAGTTTCGGAATTACATCTAGTGCAGTTGGATCATCTAATATTCTATTAATAGCATTTTGACCAAGCATCTTCACTATTTGTTCTGCCGTTTTCCTTCCAATCCCAGGAAACATATCACTAGATAAATAATGAACGATCCCTTGTTCTGTTGCAGGAACTTCCTTCTGAAAAGTTTCTGTTTGAAATTGAACGCCATATTTGGGGTGATTTTTTATAACCCCAGTAAATTTATAGGCTTCTTCCAAAACTAAAGGTGGAAAGTAGCCAGTCACAATTATTTCTTTTTCTTTGTATGTAGTGTTAGTAGATTTAATCTTTAATTTAATGATAGAAAATAGGTTTTGGGGATTATGAAAAATAGAAACGATAGGACGACCAGTAATAAATTGTTTTTCATTATTTATTTCCATGGTCATACTACCGCCTCCGATTGTAGTTAATTGCGTAGAGAAATCATATCGTACACATAACGTGCTTGATCATAACTTGGTTGAATGGTATAAGCTTCTTTTAAATGGTGTAGTGCCGCCTCAGTATTTGTAGTGGACACTGCATAAAGCACACCTAGATTATAGTGGGCATCCGCATTTTCTGTATCTGCTAGTAAAATTTCTTTTAAAATTGGTTCCGCCTCTACAAACATTTCAAAACTTGCTAGAGCAATAGCATAAGATAGCTTTATTTGTAAATCGTGTGAGTCTATCTCATATGCCCTTTGAAAGTATGGAAGCGACAACTTTGTTTGACCTAGTTTTTCAAAGCTTTTTCCTAACATAAAATAAGCATCCGGACCTTCAATTCCATTAGCTATTGCTTTTTCGTATAACTTCGCCGCTTCCTCAAATCGGTCAACTTCAAAATATAAATTAGCTAAACTATAATAAGCTGTCGCAGCATGTTCATCTATTACGATAGCTTTTTGAAAGAATCTTTCTGCCCGTTCATTTTCATTCATAGATGCTAGCAAATTTCCAAAATTGATATATCCAATTACTTCATTTGGATTTTCTTCAATCGCCTTCGTGAATAACTCTGCTGCTTTTTCATAGTTTTCTTCTTGAATGGCTTGTATACCCAATTCATTAAAATTCATTGTATATTCCTCCCAATTAGCCGACGTAATCCAATTGCATACCATCTTTGAACACTTTATCAATCGTTGCTCCACCTAAACACTCGTCTCCTTGATAGAAAACAACTGCTTGTCCTGGTGTAATGGCACGTACCGGCATATCAAAAGTAACTAAAACCTCATCATTTGGAAGTAATTCCACGTGAACTCCGACATCCTCTTGACGATATCTAAATTTAGCTGTGCAATCGAAACTTTTTGGTTTTTCTATAGTAGTAGTGAAAGAAAGACCTGTAGCTTTTAGGCTTGTAGAAAATAGTGCATCATTATTAATATTTTGACCAACTAACAATACATTTCTTTCTAAATCCTTACCAATAACAAACCATGGATCACCTGGTCCACCGATACCTAAACCATGACGTTGACCAATTGTATAGTACATTAACCCATCATGTTTACCCATTGGTTTACCATCCATCGTTTCCATCACGCCTTGTTGAGCAGGCAAATACTGACCTAAAAACTCTTTAAAGTTTCGTTCTCCAATAAAACAAATTCCAGTAGAATCTTTTTTAGTTGCAGTTGCAAGACCTTGTTCAAGAGCAATTTCACGCACTTTTTTCTTTTCTAAGTGACCAATGGGAAACATTACTTTTTCTAATTGGTCTTGGTTTAATTGATTTAGGAAATACGTTTGATCTTTGTTAGCATCTTTTCCGCGGAGCATACGAGTTTGTCCATCTCTTACTTCCACTTGGGCATAATGACCAGTTGCTAAATAATCCGCTCCAAGTGCAAGAGCATGCTCCAAAAATGCTTTGAATTTAATTTCTTTGTTACACATAACATCTGGATTTGGTGTTCTACCTGCTTTATATTCCTCTAGGAAATACGTAAAAACTTTATCCCAATATTGCTTCTCAAAATTTACAGCATAATACGGAATACCGATTTGGTTACATACTTTAATAACATCATCATAGTCCTCCGTAGCTGTACATACTCCAAATTCATCGGTGTCATCCCAATTTTTCATAAATATACCGATTACATCATATCCCTGTTCTTTTAACAAATATGCTGCAACGGATGAATCGACTCCACCGGACATTCCAACTACTACTCGTGTATCCTCTATTTTTTTCACTTTTTAAACACTCATTTCTAATTATTCGTTAAAATCCTAGAATAATTTTACTAATTCTATTTGCTGCTTCAATTACTTGAGATTCCGAATTATTGATTCCAAAGCTAAAGCGTACAGAATTCCTTAGCTCTGGGGATTTCTCACCAAACATTGCGACTAAAACATGTGATGGATCTATAGAACCTGCAGTACAAGCTGAACCGCTAGAGGCATCAATACCTGCTAAATCAAGTTGAACTAAAAACGTTTCTACATCTGTTTTTGGAAAACTAATATTTAATACATGTGGAAGAACATTTACTTTAGATCCATTAATAGAAAAATCAACACCATTGTTTATTAATTGTTGGACAAAAGCATTTTTTAGACTGTTTAATGCCCTACTATTTTCCTCTAAGTGTTGTTGCTTTAACTCCACAGCTTTTGCAAAACTAACTACTGCAGGAACATTTTCTGTTCCTGCACGTTTCTTTCTTTCTTGTTGACCACCATAAAATAATGGTTTTAAGTATATTCCATTTCGTTGATATAAAAAACCAATACCTTTTGGACCATTAATTTTATGACTAGAAACGCTAAGTAAATCAATATGAAGTTCTTGCACATTAATCAAGATACTACCGTATGCTTGAACTGCATCTGTATGAAAGTAAGCAGGATGATCTTTTAAAAGCTGTCCAATTTCACGAATTGGCTGAACAGAACCCACCTCATTGTTTCCAAACATGATAGAAACTAATATAGTATCGTCTCGAAGTGAATTTTTCAAGTCATCGACCTTAATGATTCCTTCTTCATTTACAGGTAAATAAGTTACTTCAAAACCTTCACGTTCTAATTGTTCACATGCATGTAAAACAGCATGATGTTCGACTTGGGATGTAATAATATGTTTTCCTTCTTGCACTCGTGCAAAAGCAGTCCCAAAAATAGCATAATTATCTGCTTCCGTCCCACCACTAGTAATGGTTACTTCGTTTACATTTGCCCCTATACTTGAAGCTAGAATGGTTCTTGATTCATCTAGTTTCTTCCGTGCTCTTCGGCCTGTTTGATGAATACTTGAAGCATTGCCATATTCATCGTTCATTTCAGCTGTAAAGGTTCTGATCACTTCTTCTGCCATCGGTGTTGTTGCGGCGTGATCTAAATAAATTCTAGTCATTTCGAACTACTCCTTAAATGTAAAACATATATCCATCATTATTCTTTGGATCATCTTCTGTATGTTTTGCTAAATCTTCGATTGTAGTCGTCTCTAACACATTTTTCACTGCGTCACGAATACGCATCCAAAGCTCTCGTTGTGGTGGCTCTTCCTCTTCAATACCTTCAACTATTTGAATAGGTCCTTCTAGTACACGAATAACATCACCTGCAGTAATTTCGTTAGGGACTTTCGATAGCATATATCCACCGTAAGCGCCTCTGACACTTTTAACTAGTCCTGCATTTCGAAGAGGAGATACAATTTGTTCAAGATAAGCCTCCGATAAATTATGATCCGATGCAATTTGACGAAGTGCCAATGGACCCTCTCCGTACTGTTTACCTAGCGCTATCATAATGGTTAATCCATAACGTCCTTTTGTTGAAAACTTCAATATATTCCACCCCATTAAATATCTAATTAGCCTGTGCATACTCGTAGCACAGGAATTGAAAAATTCTTTCCCTAGTATAGCATAAATACATCATATAACGACTTCAAAATGACTTTTCAGCTCTACTTCGTTATAATTAAAGAACAGATGTTTGAATAAGGAGAGATCATTTTGAATAATGAACCTTTAGCATATAGAATGAGACCCCAAACAATAGATGAAATAGCTGGACAACAACATGTTATCGGAAAAGATACAGCATTATATAAAATGATAAAAAATGGACATGTCCCTTCTATGCTTTTATATGGGGACCCAGGAGTTGGCAAGACTTCGCTTGCATTTGCAATTGCAGGTACAACTAAACTACCTTTTGTAGCATTAAATGCAACAAAGGCTGGCAAAAAAGATGTAGAAGATGTCGTAGCTGATGCGAGATTAACGGGGAAGGTCATTTTATTTTTAGATGAGATCCATCGTTTTAATAAACTTCAACAGGATACATTATTACCTCACGTAGAAAATGGCTCTATTATATTGATAGGTGCAACAACCGAAAATCCATTTCACGATGTAAACCCTGCAATACGATCCCGTTGTGGAGAAATTAAACAACTAAAAAGGCTTACATCAGAGGACGTAGATCTTCTGCTAAAAAGAGCACTTGAAGACTCTGAGAAAGGGCTCGGAAACGTAGCTATTGAAATAAGCAATGAACAAAGAAAAAAAATAGCGGATGCGGCAAACGGAGATGCAAGAAAAGCATTAACCTTATTAGAATCAACCATATTTGCTAGCTTTGAAGAAAACGGCGTTACGAAAGTGGAAGATTCTATATTGAACAGTCTTGTGGATAGAGTGGGTGTTTTTGGAGATAAAAAGGGCTCTCACTTTTATAACCTCTTATCAGCTTTACAAAAGTCCGTACGTGGAAGTGACACAGATGCCGCACTTTACTATTTGGCGCATTTACTTGAAAACGGAGACTTAGTTGCTGTTTCAAGAAGATTGCTTGTTATGAGTTATGAGGATATCGGCCTTGCAAATCCTTCTATTGGTCCACAAGTGCTTGCAGCGATTCAGTCTGCAGAAAGACTAGGACTCCCAGAAGCCCGAATCCCTTTAGCGAACGCTGTAGTTTTAATGTGTCTTTCTGAGAAATCCAATTCAGCATATTCAGCTTTAGATGCTGCAATTGCAAGTATACATCAAGGCAAAATAGGAGACATTCCTAGCCATTTAAAAGATACACATTACGCGGGAGCTAAGGACCTAGGTCATGGAGGGTATATTTATCCTCATGATCATAAAATCGGTACATTCGGAGGATGGGTCAATCAAACCTACTTACCTGATAATCTTATCGGAAGCAAATTCTATACCCCAATCGAAGCAGGAGAAGAAAAACGACTTTCCGCCATATATAATAGGTTAGAAAAGTTTAAAATAGAAAAATAAAAAGCAAAAATCCAGTCATTCCAAACATGACTGGATTTTTACTTTTTAGTGCTTCTGCGCAAAGCTCGTCGCAGACCATTTAGTTAACGATTCTATATTGTAATACCTTTAAACACCCATCTTGCGTCTAGTATTACTCACTTTCTTCGTCTGTTGGCTCTTCATTTTTTGGTTGGTTGCTGTACCGTTTCCTACTGATTTTCCGCCAGAAGCTTGGTTTTTCTTTTCTTCAAGCTTTTGTTTCACTGCTTCTTGTAATGTCATTTTCTTTTTTGGAGCATCTTGATTATTTAGCTCTGTCATATATGACTACCTCCTCTTTTGTACACTTTTCTTTTTCTTTAATACTAGTATAGGCTAAAAGGAAAAATTTTCAACAAATTATTGTACTCGATTTATATGAATATCCTTCGTGATATTATTAATGACCCAACTAGCACAAATTAAACCAACAGAAGATGGAACAAAAGCATTGGAAGATGGCGGCATTTTCGCTTTACGAATTGCTGCGTCTGGTTTTCCAACAGTTCCAACTACATCTTCACGAACAATTATTGGGCTTTCATCTGAAAACACGACAGGAATTCCTTTTGAAATATGGTCCTCTTTACGTAATTTAGTTCGAATTATTTTAGCAATAGGATCCGTATGAGTTTTAGAGATATCCGCAATTTTAAAACGAGTTGGATCTGTTTTGTTTGCGGCACCCATACTTGAAATTATTTTAATACCACGTTTTAAGCATTCTTTCATTAGATGGATTTTATAAATAATCGTATCTGATGCATCGATTACATAATCTATTCCCAATTCGAAAAACTGTTCATATGTTTCTTCTGTATAAAACATATGCATGTCAATTACTTCACATTCTGGATTAATATCCGCAATTCTTTCTTTCATCACTTCGGATTTAGAGCGTCCAATCGTAGACATATAAGCTACTAATTGTCGATTGATATTAGTAATATCTACATTGTCTTTATCTACTAATATGATTCGGCCGATACCGCTTCTAGCACATGCTTCAGCTGCAAATGACCCTACTCCACCAACACCTAATATGGCAACAGTTGTATTTTTTAATAATTCGATACCTTCTTGCCCTATTGCTAGTTCATTTCTAGAAAATTGATGTAACATACTAAAACACTCCATTTATAACATATTAGTTGAATATTAAATTCGTCTTATCTCACTTGAGTTCAGCTTATGTACCTCACTTGTAGGTGAAAACTCTAAATGGAATTCCCAAATTCAAGTTGGGTGAACCATCATTCTAGTTATAGCCATGAAAAACCCCCCAGCAATTCTTGCTAGAGGGGATATAAGTAATTTAGGACGAATCCCAATAGTGCCGACAAATAAAGCGTATCGTTTTGAACCCGCATTTAGCAGGTGGGTGTCCTCTTTATTAATCCTGGCGTCCCTATTAAGGGCATGTCATTTATAATAAAAGTTAGACTCCCGACGATATAGTTGTTCGGTCAAAACTGATTAGCACGTTGCGAACACATCAGGATTCGTATTACTTGTATGATAGCACAACATTTTTTAAACTTCAATTATTTTATCGTGATATTTTCTCACTATTCTGAACAATCACATTTAGGCTTAATTCCTCAAGTTGGGCTGAAGCTACAGAACTAGGAGCCTGAGTTAACAAGCAACTAGCGCTTGCTGTTTTCGGAAATGCGATAGTGTCACGAAGATTTGTTCTCCCTGAAAGCAACATAACTAAACGATCTAAACCGAAAGCTACCCCGCCATGTGGAGGCGTTCCGTATTCAAATGCTTCCATTAAGAAACCAAATTGCTCTTTCGCTTCTTCTTCTGAGAAACCAAGAATTTCAAACATTTTCTCTTGAACGTCTCTAGAATAAATACGTAATGACCCTCCACCAAGCTCATATCCGTTTAACACTAAGTCATAAGCTTGTGCTCGCACTTTACTCGGTTCTGAATCCATTAAAGCAAGATCCTCGTCGAAAGGTCTTGTGAAAGGATGATGCGCAGCATAATAACGCCCTTCTTTTTCATCGTATTCAAATAACGGCCAATCAACTACCCATAAGAATTCAAATCTACTTTCATCGATTAGTTGAAGGTCTTTCCCTAACTTCATACGAAGTGCTCCAAGTGCATCAGCTACAACTGATTTTTTATCCGCAACAAATAATAGTAAGTCTCCTGCAGTAGCTTCTAATGTTTCAATTAAGCTTGTTGCAGCATCTCCTTCAAAGAACTTAGCGATAGGTCCTTTCAAACCTTCTTGGTCCACTTTTAACCAAGCAAGACCTTTTGCACCATAAACAGCCGCAAACTCACCAAGAGCGTCAATATCTTTTCTTGAATAGTTATCTGCTGCTCCCTTAACGTTAATTGCTTTAACTTGCCCACCATTCTCAACTGCGGAAGCAAATACTTTAAATGCACTATCTTTCACAATTTCGGATAGGTCTACTAATTCCAAACCAAAACGTACATCTGGTTTATCAGATCCAAAACGATCCATCGCTTCATCATAGTTCATACGATTAAAAGGAATGGTTACGTCGATGCCCTTTACATCTTTCATAATTTTTTTCATCATTCGTTCATTCATTTCCAAAATTTCATCCATCGATAAGAAGCTCATTTCCATGTCGATTTGTGTGAATTCTGGTTGACGGTCCGCACGTAAATCTTCATCACGGAAACATCTAGCTATTTGGTAGTACTTTTCGAAACCGGATACCATTAACATTTGTTTAAATAATTGTGGTGATTGTGGTAATGCATAAAATTCTCCTGGGTGTACACGACTAGGAACTAAATAGTCACGAGCACCTTCAGGTGTTGATTTTGTAAGAATCGGTGTTTCTACTTCTAAAAATCCTTCTTCATCTAAGAAACGTCTTACTGTTTTTGTAATATCAGAACGCATTTTAAATGTGTCATACATTACTGGTCTTCTTAAATCTAAATAGCGGTATTTCAAACGAATATCTTCCCCAGCATCCGTTTGATTTTCTATAGGAAATGGTGGAGTTTTAGCTTCGTTTATTATTGTTACTTCCGTTGCATGAACCTCTATTGAGCCAGAAGGAATATTAGGGTTAATTTGATTTTCAGCACGAGCAATCACTGTACCATGAACTTCAATAATGTATTCATTACGAAGTTTATCCGCTACATCGATTGCAGATTGTGAAAGTTCAGGATTGAATACTACTTGAACTAACCCGGAACGATCTCTAACATCAACAAAAATCAATCCACCCAAGTCTCTTCTTTTTTGTACCCATCCGATTAGCTGGACAGATTCGCCAATATGTTGTTCATTTAATTCACCACTAGTATGTGTTCTTTTCATTTTTCTTCCTCCACTCAAGCTAAAATACTATTTTTCAATTGCTCTACTAACTGAACCCAAGGAACAAGTTGTTGCTCTCCGTTTGATAAATTTTTAAGCATAACACTTTCTTTTTCCATTTCATCGTCACCGATTACAAGCACAAATTTTGCTTTGAGACGATCTGCTGATTTCATTTGTGTTTTGATTTTTCGATCTAAGTAATCCATTTCAGAAGTGATATTATTTTGACGGAGTTCATACGTAAGTTCTACCGCTTTTTTCTTAGCAGTCTCTCCCATACCAATAACATATACATCTAATGAGGATGGATCAGCCCATTCCTTATTCTCTGCTTCAATAGCAAGTAATAATCTTTCTATACTCATTGCGAATCCAATTCCTGGAGATGCTGGCCCACCTAATTCTTCTACTAATCCGTTATATCTTCCACCACCAGCAAGTGTCGTAATTGCCCCGAATCCTTCCGCAGCACTCATAATTTCAAATGCAGTATGATTGTAATAATCTAGACCACGTACTAAATTTGGATCTACTTCAAATTCGATATTAAGTGCCGTTAAATAATCTTTAACTTTTTCAAAATAAGCTGCTGATTCTTCATTTAAAAAATCTGCTAAAGATGGAGCAGTAGCCATTAATGGGTTGTTACGGTCAACTTTACAATCTAAAATACGAAGGGGATTTTTTTGAAGTCTATTTTGGCAATCTGAACAAAACGCTTCGATATGTGGTTCAAAGTGATTTACTAACGCTTCTTTATGAGCTACTCGACTTTCCGTATCCCCTAGAGAATTGATAACAAGCTTTAATTTTTTTAATCCCGCTTTTTGATAGACTGACATCGCTAATGAAATTACCTCTGCGTCAATTGCAGGATCCGCACTTCCAATTGCTTCAATTCCAAATTGAACAAACTGACGATACCTTCCTGCTTGTTGTCTTTCATATCGGAACATCGGACCCATATAATATAACTTCACAGGTTGATCAGGGTATCCAAACATTTTATGCTCAACAAATGCTCTTACTGCCGAAGCAGTTCCCTCAGGTCTTAATGTCAATGAACGGTTCCCTCTATCTTGAAATGTATACATTTCTTTTTGGACAATATCCGTTGTATCACCCACACTTCTAGTGAACAATTCAGTATGTTCAAATACAGGAGTTCTAATTTCTTTATATTGATATAGTCGACATGTCTCTCTGATTAAATCCTCTACTATTTGCCATTTGCCTGTTTCACTTGGCAAAATGTCCTGTGTTCCTCTTGGCACCTTAATATCCATGGCTATTGCCCCTTTCTATGACAAATAAAAAAAGCCCCCATCCCTTGCTTAATAGCAAGGGACGAGAGCTAATATTAGCTTCCGCGGTTCCACCCTAGTTGGTCAAACAATTGACCCTCTCATTTCTGGATAACGACCAGCCCCGTTTTTGCCTACTAAAGAATTCTTTTTCGACAAAAAACCTCTCGAATGTTGTTCACTGTTTTCGTCTGTAGGAAAGATTTCAGCCGCGTCTCTCCCTCTCTAGTCATCCGTTTATCACAGCTACTTTTTCGGTCACAGGTTTGTTAATTGAATATAATTATACTTTATCTTAATAACAGGAATGAAATAAGTCAACCTTTTTAAACAAAAGGTAGAAATTTCATGACAGAATATTTACAATAAGGATAGGGGGGATACAATGATCGACAAACTAATGCAGAAAATGACATTTATCATTATTTCTATTATTTTAGTTATACCTGTTTTTCATGTTTATGCACAAGAAAATGATGTGACAGTAAATGTGGAATCACTTAAAGTTCGTTCTGGTCCTGGTCTTACATATAACGTAATAGGTACAGTGGAGCAAGATGATAAGCTCACAGTTATTGGTAAAGAAAATGATTGGCTACAAATCAATTATGGAGAAACAAATGGTTGGGTCGCTAGTTGGTATACAAAAAGCGAAGCAATTGAAATAACAAATAAACAAATTGTTTCAAAAGTAAATAAACTAAATGTCCGTAAAGAACCTTCATTATCGTCTGCAGTAATTGGCCAACTACAAGAAGGAAATCAATTTATTGCCTTAAAATCAGAAGGTGAATGGATTGAGATAGCTTTCAACGATCAAAAGGGTTGGGTACATAGTGAATACGTTTCAATAGTAGACCAAACAAAAGAAGAACAGCCGAAAACTGAAGTCACCTCCAGCGGAGATATGTTTGTGGTTTCAGTAGATATTCTTAATGTTCGTGCGAAGCCAGATCTATCTTCAAGGAAAATCGGACAAGTCGAAAAAAACCAGGCCTTTGAAATTCTCGAAAAAGATCATAATTGGGTTCAAATAAAATTAAAGAACGGTAAAAAGGGATGGGTTTATAGCTTTTATGGTAATTTCGCAGAGCAACCAAAATCATCCGTTCAATCAGCCACGTCTAATGAAACAATTAAAATTCTATACAATGGAACAAATTTACGTTCCGATAGTGCAACTAGTAGTGAAGTGGTTGCCCGGGTGGATGCTGGTGAAACTTTTACTGTAATTGAAAAAATAAATGATTGGTATAAAATTGAGCTAGCAGATAAAACGACTGCTTTCGTAGCAAGTTGGGTCGTTTCAACAAATGATTCTGCACCAATAACTTCTGAAAAACCAACAGAAAGTCGTAAAAAAGGAACTTTAAATGGTCTAACTCTAGTAATTGATGCTGGACATGGCGGAAATGACCGTGGAACTACCGGAGCATTAGGAACGGATGAAAAAGATATTACGCTATTAACTGCAGAGTTATTATCTACTAAATTGAAATCTGCAGGGGCAAACGTCATCATGACAAGAGAATCTGATGTTTACGTTGATTTACGTAAACGAGTATCTATAAGTCATCAAAACGCTGCAGATGCTTTTATCAGTCTACATTACGATGCAATTGAAAATAACTCCGTCCGAGGATTGACTACATACTATATGTATGATTACCAAAAAGAATTAGCTTCCTATGTTCATAAAGAACTGAGCGATATGGTTTCTCTGAAAGACAGAGGAACACAACCTGGAAATTATTTAATTCTTCGAGAAAATAAACAGAAAGCTATTTTAATAGAGTTAGGTTATTTGAGTAACGCAAACGAAGAACGTCAAGTAACAACAGAAAAATATAGAGAACAAGCAACACACGGAATATATAATGGAATCATTAACTATTTTGATGATCAGTTAGAGAAATAGTGAAACCAATCATACAATTATTTTTAAGGTGAAATTTTGAAGAGCGGTAAGTGACTATGAAACTTATCGCTCCCTTTTTTTATTTTCTTATTACATAGTCTTGTGGAAACAACAAAAATACTTAAAAACTCAAAAAATAAAAAGACAGTATACACCTCATATTTTTGAGTTTTGTTTACTGTCTGAATTATATTGACTTTTTTCCACTACCACTTTTTATGCTTCTAACATTATCGTCACAGGTCCATCATTTGTAAAAGTAACGTCCATCATAGCACCAAAAATCCCGGTTTCTACAACAAACCCTTTCTCTCGAAGCTTATCATTAAATAACTCCCATAAAGGCTTTGCAATTTCTGGACGTGCTGCATCAATAAAACTCGGTCTTCTTCCCTTTCGAGTATCTGCGTATAACGTAAATTGGGAAACAGAAAGGATAGATCCACCTGCTTCTACAATAGAGTGATTCATCTTTCCTTCTGCATCTTCAAATAAACGTAGTCCAGCAATTTTGTCGGTTAAATAGTTTATTTCTTTTTCACTATCTGTTGAAGTAATGCCGACTAATAATAGATATCCATGACCAATGGAGCCAGTAATTTCCCCATCAACTGTTACAGATGCATTTTTGCAACGCTGTAATAATACTTTCATGAGAAAAAAACCCCTTTAATTTATAATTCGTTGAACCGAATATACATCCGGCAATTGCTTAATACGATCAGCCACTTTATGTAAATGGGCAATATCTGTGATTTTTATTGTCATATTAATCGTTGCAATATCATTTTCTATTTTTCCACTTACAGCAGCGATGTTCGTTTTTGACTCATTTACTACTTGCAGTACTTCGTTTAATAGACCAGCTCGATCAAAAGCAGATACTTCTATATCTACTTGATAGTCTTTTTTCATTGGAGTATCCGATTGCTCCCATTCCACCTCGATTATTCTAGAGTGGGATTCATCACTTTGAACGTTAGGGCAATCTGCTCGGTGAACTGAGACTCCTCTTCCTTTAGTTATAAAACCTACTATTTCATCTCCAGGTACAGGGCTACAACATCTAGAAAGTCGTATTAACAAATTTTCTATGCCTTTTACAACAACACCAGATTCAGTTGACTTTTTAGGTGCCGGAGCTTTCATTTCAGTTGTAATTTTTTCGAGTGCTTCTTCTTGGTCGCGAATTTTCCGCATTTTCTCAGCTAAACGATTTACAACTTGCTGTGCTGTAATTCCATTGAAGCCAACAGCAGCATACAAATCCTCTTCCCCGGCAAATGCATACTTCTCGCATACTCGTTTAATGTTATCAGGAGTTAATACTTCTTTTACATCAAATTCCTGTGCTTTAATTTCTTTTTCAATTTGTTCTTTACCTTTAATAACGTTCTCATCACGAAGCTGCTTTTTAAAAAATTGCTTAATCTTATTTTTTGCTTGTGAGGATTGGGCAATTTTTACCCAATCGCGACTTGGCCCAAAGGATTGCTTAGATGTTAATACCTCGATGATATCCCCTGTTTTTAACTTCGTATCTAACGGAACCATTTTGCCGTTCACTTTCGCGCCAATGGTTTTATTACCAACTTCAGAATGGACTCGATATGCAAAATCTATTGGAACTGAACCTGCAGGTAGTTCAATTACATCACCTTTAGGTGTAAATACGTAAACCATATCAGAGAACAAATCGAATTTTAAAGATTCCATAAACTCTTCCGCATTTGAAGATTCTTGTTGAAACTCTAAAATTTCTCTAAACCATGTTAATTTCGAGTCAATATTTTGTTTATTATTTTCAACCTTTTTACCTTCTTTGTATGCCCAGTGAGCTGCAACCCCATATTCCGCAATATTATGCATTTCTTCTGTGCGGATTTGCACCTCTAACGGATCACCATTAGGACCAATTACAGTCGTATGGAGTGATTGATATAAGTTTTGTTTCGGCATCGCTATATAGTCTTTAAATCGACCAGGCATTGGTTTCCACAGTGTATGGATAACCCCTAAAACGGCATAACAATCTTTTATGCTGTTGACGATAATTCGCATAGCTAGCAAATCATAAATCTCATTAAATTGTTTGTTCTGAACAACCATTTTACGATAAATACTGTATATATGTTTTGGTCTACCCGAAATATCCGCATCTACTTCCATATCATCTAACTGTTTACGAATATCATTCATTACATTTTTTAAATACGCTTCTCGTTCCGTACGCTTCTTTTTCATAAAATTAACAATGCGATAATATTGTTGGGGATTTAAATAGCGAAGTGCTGTATCCTCAAGTTCCCATTTCACTGCTGATATTCCAAGACGATGGGCAAGTGGAGCAAATATTTCTAATGTTTCGTTCGAAATACGTCGCTGTTTTTCTTCCGGTAAATGTTTTAACGTACGCATATTATGTAAACGGTCTGCAAGCTTTATTAAAATAATACGTATATCTTGTGCCATAGCAATGAACATTTTTCGGTGATTTTCCGCTTGCTGCTCTTCTTTTGACATATATTTTATTTTACCTAGTTTTGTAACACCTTCGACTAGTAGTGCAACTTCTTCATTAAATTCGCGAACGATATCTTCTCTCGTATATTCAGTATCCTCTACAACATCATGTAAAAAGCCAGCAGCAACGGTTTCGGGATCCATTTGAAGATCAGCTAGAATTCCGGCTACTTGAATAGGATGTAATATGTATGGTTCACCAGAATTTCGGAATTGTTCTCGATGCGCATGCTCTGCTAAATTATATGCTTTTTTGACAAAGGAAACATGCTCTTCATTCATATAAGTAGAGAGTGTTTGGAAAACATCTTCTGCTGTCTTCACTTGATCTTTTGCCATGCTAAGTCACCTGATTTCGTTATATTTCTAGAATAGTATATAAGTTATATTGTATAAAAAAAAAGATGGACTTGTAAAGTCCACCCCTTTGACTGTTGAGAAAAGCTAAGCTTAAGAAAATAAAAGCTCTCAACGCTTTCAAAGAAAGTTTGTTAATGAAGTAATTAGTATTGCATCAATGTGCAAATATCATAGTTATCCAGCTTATTTCTTCCTTCTAAATACGTTAGCTCTATTAAGAAAGCACAACCAACTACAACTCCACCTAGCTCTTCTACTAATTTAATAGTCGCATCGATTGTACCACCAGTAGCAAGTAAATCATCTACGATAAGAACCTTTTGACCAGGTTTCACGGCATCTTTATGCATTGTTAAAATATCTTTTCCATATTCCAAACCATATTCTGCACGTATTACTTCACGAGGAAGCTTGCCCTCTTTACGAACAGGAGCAAATCCAACACCAAGTGCATAGGCAACAGGACAACCTATTATAAATCCACGTGCTTCAGGTCCTACAATAATATCTGCTTGTACTTTTTTAGCATATTCGACAATTTGGTCAGTTGCATATTTATATGCTTCTCCATTATCCATAATTGTTGTAATATCTTTAAAACTAATACCTGGTTTTGGCCAGTCTTCTACTGTCGTCACATATTGCTTTAAATCCATAAATGCTCCTCCTCAGGAACGGTTTGTACTGCTTTCCGCTCTTCAAACCATTGTTTCAGCTCCATATACGGGGCGTATAATAGCTTTTGTTCAAGTTTTATTTGTTTCTCTCGTTGTTTATACGCTGGTGCTTCCGATAAATCTGACTTAGTCAGTTGTTCATTTAACACTAACATCCCATTGTCTATTCTAACAAAATTAAGTTCAAAAAACACCTGTGACATAAAATTAATTGTATTTTGACTCCAGCCTGTATGTTTGGATAGTTCATGAATATTCTTTTTCAATGCAAATGTTTTTCTTTTAGACAAAAATGAAAAATACCATTTGAACTGTTCCCGAGAAGGAAGTCCTTCAAAATAAATAGAATCATTGCCATAAAAGTGTGCATAGACTCTTGACCAATTGTGGTATTCTAACAATTTATAAATAGAAGATTCATCATTTGGCAAATCCAATATAGTGACATAATCTGCTTTGATCTGATGATTTATTAGATCAGTAAAAATCCAAATTTTTTCTTTTATAAGAGAGTTAAAATGGGAAACAGTATCTTCGTTAAAAGCAATAAATACATTTTTTTCTACAGGTATCGTCGGCAGCCAACGATTTACTTGACGAATACCACGTATATCAAACAGCTGCCAATCGTTTGACTTGGCATCTTCAATCATTAGCTGAGGTTTTTTCCGACCATTCCATTCATTAATTTGTAAATCTCCAATGAATGAGAGTTTAGCTGTTGGTGAAATCTCATCCGCTAATTCTCCTTTACCAAAGCCAATGGCATCCAAAGCTATACCACCATATTTGAGCTCCATTTTCACATGGTTTTGTGCAGAACCAATTTTTCGTACTGTTGCAACCTCCACATTTTCTATACAGTACACGGGCTTAGCAAAATCCATCCCAAAGGGAGAAAGTTTTTGTAAGGATTCTATTGCTTCCGTTGTAATTTCATTCATTTCCAGTGGTACATCGATTGAAACAACTGGTATTAAATGCTCATCCGTCAAACAAGCTTTCGCTTGGTCTATTAATCTATCTCTTAATTCTCCAACATTATCAAGCGGCAAAGTCATACCTGCTGCCATAGGATGTCCACCAAAGTGAGGTATAATATCACTATTTTTAGCGAGCTCCTTGAACATATGGAAGCCTTCAATACTTCTAGCAGAACCTTTAGCAATTTGTTTTTCTTCATCAAACCCCAATACGATTGCGGGGCGGTAATACTTTTCTACGAGTTTGGAAGCGACAATTCCTAAGACGCCAGGATTCCAATCTTTTTTACCAACAACAATTACACTAGGTCCTTCTATGTTGCCAGCCTGTTCAATTAACTGAATAGCTTCGTCGGATATCTGTTTCACAATGGCTTGTCTTTCTTTGTTTTTCTCATGTAACATGTTTGCGATTGCGTGTGCATCAGCTATGTCTTCTGTTAAAAATAATTCAACACCTGGAGCTGCTTCACCTAATCTACCTACTGCGTTTATTCGGGGTCCAAACATAAACCCTACTGTTTCCTCGTTAATGGTAGGCACTTCAATTCCGCTAACTTTTGCCAATGCTTCGATAGCTATCAGATTTGACCCATTCATTTGCTTTATTCCTTGCTGCACAAAGTAGCGGTTCTCTCCTGTTAAGGAAACTAAATCCGCAATTGTTCCAATTGCAACTAAGTAATATAACTCCTTAGGAACCTCACCTAATAAGGCATGTGCTACTTTAAATGCGACACCGACTCCAGCTAAATGTGGAAACGGATAAGATGTATTCTTTAAACCGGGATGTATAATGATATCTGCTACAGGAAGTTCCTCACCTGGTTCATGGTGATCCGTTACAATTACATCCATACCAAGATCTTTTGCAAATTGAATTGGTTTAAGTCCAGAAATTCCATTATCTACGGTAATTATTAATCTTACACCTTCATCGTAAGCTTCTTGGAATAAACGCTCGCTAGGGCCATAGCCATCAATAAATCGATTCGGAATTTTAAAAATCACATCTGCACCCATAGAAAGTAAGGTTTTCATCATTACTGTAGTACTAGTAATTCCATCAGCATCATAATCTCCATATACCATAATCCTTTCTTGTTGATCAATTGCTTTGAAAACACGTGCAACTAGCTCGTCCATCCCATTCAGTAAAAAAGGATTATGTATATGGTCTTTCGTCAAATGTAAAAAGTTATAAGCTTCTTCTACCGTTTGAAAACCTCTTGATACCATTACTTTTGCACAAACACTAGGTATAGAAAGTTCCTTCTCAAAAGTAGATACTAATTGTTCATCTGGTCTTGAAATTTTCCATCTTTTTTGCGATTGAATCATATTTTCACTTCCTTGACCTCTATTATACTACAATTACAGACGGAGCTTATAGGAAATGCATAAATATAGCGGGCTCTCTTCACGTTCAAGAACTGCTTCCAAATTTGACTTATCTAAATAATGACTTCCGATAAAAAAGAAAATCGTTGAAATAGCTCCCTTTCCGCGGGCGTTGCCTTAGCCTCCTCGCTGCGCTGTGGGTCTGAGCGTAGCGAAATTAATTTTTGCGACGAGCTTGCGCAGGAGCGAGGGAAGCGGCTGAAGCCATGCCGTCGGAAAGCGTCCGCCTGGAACGGAAATCTATCGCACTAATAGAAGATACGAAGAAAGAGGCTACCCTTAAAAGTCATTTTCTATGACTTTCAGTACAGCCCCTATGCTCATATTTAATGATTAGTCTTTATTAAAAACCGATTATATTTCGCTAACTGGTTTTATCAGTGTTTTGAAGAATTATCTAGTCGTCCCTCTTGTGCAACTAAATCATTTTGAAGTACACCTATAGAATGATCTTTCTTTTCAAGCTCTCTTTCTAGATTTTTGACCTTACGAGAAAGAACAAATGATCGATATATTGCAATAGAACCACTCAGGAGAGCACCAAGAAGTGCTGAGCCTAAAATAACTAAAATGAGCGGCCACTGCGCTGTACCAATAACGTAGTTTACAGGTACTTTTTCTACATTATTAACAGCAAAAAGAGCAATAATAACGGCAAATATTAATCCAAATAAAAGTGACCATTGTAATTTCATCTATATTCCTCTTTTCAATAAAAAAATAGAACAGAATATATAAAATATACCCTGTTCTATCTTTTATTAACCATTATACGACAGGCTCATCTGAACCCCATTTTTTCTCTTCTTTTTGTACATCAATCCCACCAGTTTTCCGCAGCTCTTTCACTTTTAAATCAAACCAAACTTGAACTGCGATAAAAATGGATGAATATGTTCCTGCTAGTAATCCAATTAGCAATGCGATAGAGAAGTTTCGAATTCCTTCTGCACCAAAGATTAATAGTGCAACAACTACTAATACAACAGTCAGTACTGTATTAACAGAACGACCAAGTGTTTGTCTTAATGACTTATTAACAATTGTCGCAAGTTCCTCTTCAGTCGTAATCTTTTTACTTCGATGCAAGTTCTCTCGAATACGGTCAAATGTAACGATTGTGTCATTAATTGAATAACCTACAATCGTTAACACTGCGGCTATAAACGTTATATCGACTTCTAAACGTAATATACTAAAAACAGTTACCATTAAGAATGCATCATGTACTAGGGATACGATGGAACCTACACCCATTCTCCATTCAAAACGGAATGCAACGTAAATTAAAATACCAAGTGCTGCAATAGAAAGGGCTTTTATTGCATTTTTTGCAAGCTCTTTCCCTACTGTCGGAGATACACTACTTACAGTTGGGTCTATACCAAACTCTTGAGTCATTTCCGTCTTAAGTGTTTTAACTTCCTCTTGCGTAAAGTCTTCTTTGTAGCGAACGACTGCGAGGTCATTATTATCACCTGAAATTACTATATCTTCTGAAGAAAGACCAATGTGGTCCAGTTTTTCAGCGACAGCTTCCTGCGTTAACGGTTGAGTTGATTGTATATCTACTCGTGTACCGCTTGAAAAGTCTATCCCCAGATTTAGTTTTAATGTACTTAACACAATAATACCTGCAACGGTCAATACAATAGAAATAGTATAGAATATTTTACGACTGTGAACAAAATCGAAACGATCAAATTTGGTCGTCAAATCAAGTGTGTCCACATTTTCTTCAGGTGCGTGAATTCGTTTCTTAGGAATACCAAACCAACCTGGTTTATTATCCCAATACCCACTATTTACAAGTAAGCCTAATAATACTCTTGAAGCCCAAACTGCAGTTATGAATACTACTAAAATACTGATGATCAACAATGTAGCGAACCCTTTTACAGAACTTGTACCAAAGTAGAATAACACGATAGCTGCCAAAAGCGTCGTAAGGTTGGCATCTAATATTGCTGTAAATGCCTCTTTTGCTCCAGTATTAAACGCTTTTTTAACAGACTTACCAACACGTAATTCTTCCCTTATACGTTCATATGTCAAGATGTTCGCGTCTACTGCCATACCTACACCAAGCACAATTGCAGCGATACCAGGAAGCGTTAATACACCATTAATCCAATCAAATATTACAAGGATCAAGAAAATGTAAACAACTAAAGAAATAACTGCTATGAAACCTGGAAGACGATAGTAGAAAATCATAAAAATAAATATTAAGGCTACTCCAATAATACTAGCTAATATTGTACTATTTAATGCTGATTCTCCAAATTGAGCACCAACAGAAGTGGAGAAAATTTCCTCTAAGTGAACAGGTAATGCTCCAGCATTTAAAATACCTGACAAGCTTTTAGTTTCCTCAACAGTAAAGGTACCGGAAATTTCAACACTATCTGAACTAATTCTTTGTGACACTCGTGGAGCTGATGTGAATTTAGGATCAGGTTTTAAAACCTCTTCTTTGTAGGAATCTACACCCTCTTCAAAATCCAACCAAATAACTAATACATTATCTGGTGCTGGTTTAGCAGCGATTTCTTCCGTCACTTGCGCAAACTTATTTGCATCTTTTAACTCAAGCGTAACGATTGGTTGTCCATTTTGGTCAAAGGCTGCTTTTGCTCCGCCTTGTTTTAAATCAGTTCCATCCAGCTTGATATTATCATCTGAATCACGGAAAGTTAAATTTGCTTGTGTAGAAAGCAGCTCTCTTGCAGAGTTTTGGTCTTCTACTCCTGCAAGTTGCACACGGATGCGGTTGCCACCTTCGATTTGAATACTAGGCTCACTAACTCCTAATACGTCAATACGGCTAGTTAAAGCGGAAGCGGTATCCGCTACTACATCCTCTGTAATTTTCTGTCCCTCTTTTAATTCTTCTACTTGATAAAGAACTTCAAATCCACCTTGTAAATCTAAGCCTAGTTTAATATTGTTTAGTACTCCACTAACTGTAGGACTTATTGTCCCTGCAAAGATTACAAGAAGTAATAAAAACGCAACTATGCGTCCTCTAGTTTTCATATGTATATTTCCTCCTAAAAAGCTACCAACGTCGTCAGCTACGACAAGCAACAGGCGTCTGATGCTAAACAATTACTATAAGATATATGTTCTACTTCAAAAAACGCAACATATTTATTATGAAACACGATAGGCTCTCTGTCAAATAACGGTATGATTATTCATCATCCTTTTTATGATTTAACAGCAGTTGAAGTTCTTCTTGATTGACTTCAGAAAACCAATTGGATGTTTTAAAATTCTCGATCTGTTCAAAGGTCATAAATTCTGCTGGGGATATCGAAAGAATATCATTAATAATTTGATAAAGCGGAATTTCGGGTACTACTTTTTTACGCCATTTCTTCGTGATACAAAAATTCCAAATATCAATTTCTGTTACAGTCTTATATTGATAAACTTCGAACTCTGTTTTCTTACTTTCTAACGCAGGTAGTACATGTGAATATATTTCTTCGTATGTGATTTTCAAAATACCGCACCCCGTTTAAAGAATAATGTACCTACTAGTTTGCATATTGTAATTGTAAACGATGTTCCTGTATTTGAGAAGGAAGTGTTTATGTGTCTACATTTTTAAGAGGATCTCTTTTGTTAATGCTCGCCATCTTTTTATCAAAGTTTTTAGGTTTTATTTACCGCATGCAATTTGTTCGTTTAACCGGAGAAGAAGCATACGGCATATATATGACCGCTTATCCAGCTTTCATTTTTTTTCTATCTCTTATTCAGCTTGGGATCCCTATTGCAATGTCAAAGATTATTGCAGAATTAAGAACGAGAAATGCAGTTTCTAGTTATTTCTCCGTCATGCGTACATCCGTTTTTGTTACTGTTATATCTATTCTAGCATTTACTCCTATTTTCCTTTATGTCACACCATTTATTTCTGAAAATTTATTAAAAAATGATGCTATAACAATGACACTTTATGTTTCTATTGCTATTGTACCTATAGCGGCAGCAGGCGGAATATTAAAAGGATTCTTTCAAGGAATAGCAAGAATAGAAGAGACAGCCGTTTCCCAGTTGATGGAACAAATAATACGAATTTTACTTATTAGTTTTTTACTCCCTCTTCTGCTTACATCAGCTTCTCCTAAAGAAGCAGCTGCTTATGCTATGGGAATGTCCTTATTAGGAGAAGTTGCGGCCTTACTTTACCTAAGATGGAAATATGTAAAATGGAAAGCGAAGCAAACAATTAAAAAAGCTTCCAATGCCTATCCACTTTCACCACTCTTTTCAATTGCTTTGCCATCTTCAGGTAGTAAACTATTTGGTTCTTTCACATGGTTTTTAGAACCTATAATCTTTATCAAAGCTCTAGCAATAACAGGTATTACTAGTGTTGCAGCTACGACACTATACGGAGTTATCTCCGGAGTTTTAGTACCATTGTTACTCTTTCCATCTTTCATTCCTTACGCATTGTCTGTCGTGCTCATTCCTGCCGTAAGTGATGCATTTGCAAGACGGAACAATTCACTTTTAAAAGAAAGAATTCATTTATCTTTAAAATTCTCTACCTTAACAGGATGTTACGCTGCTACACTATTTTATTTACACGGTGGAGAACTTGTTTCTGTACTATTTCATGTAGAAAATGCAACTGTTTATATGAAAATTTTGTCACCTATCTTTTTCTTTTATTATATTCAAAGTCCATTGTTTTCTATTTTACAAGCCTTAAACAACTCTAAGGCAGCTTTTTTAAACTCGTTATATGGCGGAGTTGGTAAATTACTTTTACTATTTTTTCTTGCTTCTCAAGCAGCCATCCAAGAAAAAGGAGCAGTCGTTGCGATTGGTTTTGGTGTTTTGATCACTTCCTTTTTACATATTGCTTCTATAAGAGAAAAAAAAGAAGCACAGATCGGCTTCTCGTTTTTCGCACTTCCATATGTCATTTTCTTACTCACAATTGTTTCACGTCCGTTACTTTTTACTATTGGCGAAAGGTCATTATTAATTGATTGTTTTGTAACTCTTCTATATCTAACGATTGGATTAGTTCTTTTTAGACAAATAAAAAGAAAAGAAGTCAGTGTTATTCTACAAATACTTCGAACTTCTAAAAAGAAGTTTTGAGTTGAATATACAAAGAATCATCTTCATAACTACAATAAAAAATCTTATTTACGTCCAATATTGATTTTTTTTCAAGTTCTTCTCTAAGCCATTTCTCGTCTTTTCCAAGTCTTTGTAAGTGATCTATTTGAATCTCGCCATCTATTATGAGGGGAAAGACATATTGTTGACTTTCTTTCTTAAAGACAGATAAATTTCCAGATGGTTCTAAAAAAGCGTAGGAAACGGATTGAATAGAACCTATTTGTTGTTCTCTTAATTGTTGTAATAAATCATCTAGGTTGTAACGTTGTTTTCTCATTTCTTTCTCATTGATGATACCATCTTTCATTATAATGGATGGCTTTCCTTCCATTGCGTCTCGGAAATCCTTACTTTTTAATGAAAAATAAGAAACACCAACTTGAATAATCAATAATATTACCATTGGTATTACTGCATGAATAAACTTACTTTTTGGATCATCTAAGGCTAAAGCTCCTATTTCTGCAATTAGTAAAAAAACTACTAAATCGAAAATGCTTAGCTCACCGACTTCTCGTTTTCCCATTAATCGAAGAATACCTAGAATAATCCAATATAATAAAAAAGTACGTAAAATAATGATGAGAATATCGTTCATCCTATCACCTCATTACTACTCTGCCCCAAAAAAAAGAACTTACTCATAAATAGAGTAAGTTCTTTTTTTTATTGATCTGAAATAACTCGTCCTACTGCAACTCGTTCAAATTGCAAACGTGTTCCATCTGCTACGACTACAAAAATAGTTGTATCATCTACTGCATCTATCTTCCCGTGTAAACCACCAACTGTAATAATTTGATCTCCACGTTTTAGATTATTTTGCATTTGTGCTGTATTTTTTTGACGTTTTTGTGCTGGTCGAATGATAAAAAACCACATCACTGCGAACATAGCGATTATCGGCAATAAGCCTGCTAACGATTCCATAATAAATATCCCCTCCTTTTTTCTCTCTTTCTAGTATACAAGAATCAGAAATTTTTTGCATTTGGTTTGTTATACCCATATTCTTCAAAAAACTCTTCTTTGAAATCTAACAAGCGATCTTCACGAATTGCTTGTCGTACATCTTTCATTAGATTCATTAAGAAATGAAGATTATGATATGACGCTAACCTTAACCCAAATGTTTCATCTGCTTTGAAAAGATGGCGAATGTAAGCGCGTGAGTAGTTCTGACAAGTGTAGCAATCACATTTCTCATCAATTGGTCCAAAATCACGTGCAAATGCAGCTCCTTTGATAACTAATCGACCTTTTGATGTGAAAAATGTCCCGTTACGGGCTATACGAGTTGGAAGTACACAATCAAACATGTCAACACCACGAATAGAGCCATCGATTAATGAGTCTGGAGAGCCCACTCCCATTAAATATCGTGGTTTGTTTTCTGGCATCATTGGTGTAGTGAAGTCTAGTACACGATTCATAACATCCTTTGGTTCTCCAACGGATAATCCACCAATTGCGTACCCAGGAAAATCGAGTGATACTAGATCTTTTGCTGATTGACGACGTAATTCTTCATATTCTCCACCTTGTATAATACCAAATAACCCTTGCTTATTTGTATTTGTATGTGCGGTCAAGCAACGTTCTGCCCAACGAGATGTACGCTCCACTGACGCTTTCATATACTCAAATGTTGCAGGATATGGCGGACACTCATCAAATGCCATCATAATATCGGAGCCTAATGCATTTTGAATTTCCATTGATTTTTCGGGACTTAAAAATAATTTGTCTCCATTCAAGTGATTGCGGAAATGAACGCCTTCTTCTTCGATTTTACGCATATCGCTTAAACTAAATACTTGAAAACCACCAGAATCCGTCAAAATTGCACGGTCCCAGTTCATAAATTTATGTAGACCTCCTGCTTCTCGAATAATATCATGTCCAGGTCGCAGCCATAAGTGGTACGTATTACTTAAAATAATGCCAGCTTCCATCTCTTTAAGCTCTTCTGGTGCCATCGTTTTTACAGTAGCTTGTGTACCAACAGGCATAAATGTTGGTGTTTCAAACGATCCATGGGGTGTATGAACAATTCCTAGACGAGCGCCAGTTTGTTTATCTTTTTTTATTAACTCATATGTTATTGCAGACATTTAATAATTCCTTCCTTTTATAAACATTGCATCACCAAAGCTGAAAAAGCGGTATTGCCGTTCGATCGCTTCTTTATAGCCGCTTAATATAAATTCTCTAGATGTTAGAGCACTAACTAACATCACAAGTGTTGATTTCGGTAAGTGAAAATTGGTAATCATTCCATCAATACATTTAAATGAATACCCAGGGTAAATGAAAATTGATGTCCAACCACTATCTTCTTGTATTGTGCCATCAAACTTTGTAGCAACAGTTTCCAACGTTCTTGTAGAAGTAGTTCCTACAGCAATAATTTTACCTCCAGCTGTTTTTACCTCATTAATGGTTTTAGCAGTATCCTTTGAAACACGGTAAAATTCTGAATGCATTTCATGATCATCTATCGAATCCACACTTACTGGACGGAAAGTTCCAAGTCCAACATGTAGTGTTACAAATGCTATTTTAACACCTTTTGAGCGTATTTCATCTAATAATGTTTCGGTAAAATGGAGACCTGCTGTTGGTGCGGCTGCTGACCCTTGTTCTTTAGCGTACACAGTTTGATAACGATCTTTATCATCTAATTTTTCATGAATATACGGAGGAAGTGGCATTTCCCCAAGCTGATCGAGTACTTCAAAAAACACACCTTCATATTCAAAGTTGAACACTCTGCCACCGTGTTCTTTTAATTCAGTACATACTGCTGTTAACAAGCCATCGCCAAATGATATTTTCGTTCCTACTTTTACTCGCTTGGCAGGTTTTACAAGCGTTTCCCAATGATTACCTTGTATTTGTGTTAATAACAACACTTCAACATGTGCACCTGTTTCTTCTTTTATTCCCATTAAACGAGCAGGCATAACCTTTGTGTCGTTCAGTACGAGACAATCTCCTTCGTTTAATTCTTCCACGATAGAAGAAAAGGTTTCATGTTTAAATGAATTATTAGGATAATCTGCTATCAGAAGCTTGCTACTTGTTCGTTCTAAAAGTGGCGTTTGTGCAATTAATTCCTCTGGTAATTCAAAATCAAAATCTTCTACTCTCATATTCCTTACTTCCTTTATTAGTTATCTCTTTCAATTGGTAATGGTATACCTAAATGTTCATATGCTAGTGGAGTAACAATTCTACCTCTTGGTGAACGTTGTATAAATCCTATTTGCAATAAGTAGGGCTCATATACATCTTCAATAGTAGTCGATTCTTCCCCAATACTTGCAGCTATAGTGTCCAGACCAACAGGACCTCCTCTAAATCGCTCAATCATCGCTGTAATCAGTTTATGATCAATATGATCCAAACCTCTAGGGTCGATTTGTAGTAGTTCTAATGCTTCGCGGGCAAGTTCAATAGAAATGTGACCATTTCCCCTTACTTGAGCATAATCTCGTACTCGTTTTAACAAGCGATTTGCAATACGTGGGGTTCCTCTTGAACGTCTAGCGATTTCTCCAGCAGACTCATGATCAATTGACGCATTAAATAACTCCGCACTTCTGACAACAATAGACGTTAAAGCCTCTTCGTCATAAAATTCGAGTCTTAGCAACACACCAAAGCGGTCTCGTAGTGGGGCAGATAATGCCCCTGCCCGTGTAGTAGCACCAATTAAAGTAAATGGCGGTAAATCCAAACGAACACTCCTAGCGGAAGGTCCTTTACCAACCACGATGTCTAAACTGAAGTCTTCCATTGCAGGATATAATACTTCTTCAATCGATCGATTTAAACGGTGGATTTCATCAATAAATAAGACATCTCCCGGTTCTAACGAGCTAACAATAGCAGCTAAATCACCTGGTCGTTCGATTGCTGGACCGCTTGTCATGCGTATTTGTACATCCATTTCATTTGCTATAACTGCCGCAAGAGTAGTCTTCCCAAGACCTGGAGGTCCATACAGAAGACAATGATCTAAACTTTCACTTCTCATCCTAGCTGCTTCAATAAAGATTTCTAAATTATGCTTTATTTTATCTTGTCCAATATATTGTGATAATAATTGTGGGCGAAGGGATTGCTCAAACGGCTCATCATAATTAGAAATCTCACTCGAAATAACACGCTCCGTCATAGCTTGAACCTCCTTTCCCTATTTGCCTGAAAATAATAATTGTAAAGCTTTTTTCATAAAATCATCTGTTTTTTGTAAAGATTCATTTCCTTTTAGAATTGGACGAATTTTTGATAGTTCCCGCTCAGAATAACCTAACGCAGCTAATGCTAGCATCGCTTCTTCTAATTCATGAGTCGCTTGTCCATCCTCAAACAGAGTTGGTTCCTCTTGTGTAAAATCAAAATGCTCTATGTCAATTAAGTCATTTAATTTACCCTTTAAGTCAAGAATCATTTGACGAGCAGTTTTCTTCCCTACTCCAGGAAATTTCACTAAATAGGATTCATCTTCACGTTCTATCGCTTGAATAACATGAGTTGGTTCTCCGCTTGCTAATATAGCAAGTGCTCCTTTTGGACCGATACCAGAAACGAGTATTAGTTTTCTAAATAACTCTCTTTGGGATAAATCTAAAAACCCCATCAAATGCTGAGCATCTTCCCTTACGTGTAAATACGTGTACACTTGAATAATTTCTTCACTTTTACGAAAAGAAAAAGGATTCGGGGTTAATAATTGATACCCAATCCCTTGTTGTTCTATTACGACGTACTCAGGTGTAACTCGTGTTACTTGACCTTTTATATAATCATACATATTTTATCCCTCACTATCGACAAACCTATTATAACATAACTAGAAATGTGCACGTATAAGACAGTATACTTTTAGATGTAGAATACAAGAAAAGGTCGCTCTCTATAAAGAGCAACCTTCTCCAAGTCTATTATAATCTGCCTAAATTATAGCATAGCTTTGGCCATTCTGTTAGTGCTTTGTTGGTATACGGTATCAATTGGTCTATAAATTTTTGTTTTCTCTCTAAAGGCAAAGCATATGCATAGAGCCATTCTCTATATAATTCGTTCGGATACATCAAAGCTTCCTTATGCTTTGTTGCGACCTTTTCCAATAGTGGAAACTCACTTAATAATATAAAAATGTCATAGTTAATCGCAGGCAGAACGCGGTGCATCCATAATATTTCTTCCATTTCTTTTGGACCAATGACAGCAAGATCAAAATCGATAATTTTATAAGCTTTTTCATTGGATAAAAAATTATGATGTACTACATCGCCATGCAGTATAGTAGTATCTTTATTATTAAATAATTGCATATTTTTTAGAGCTATATCACCTAAGTGCAGGAGCATCTTTGTTTTTTTTTCACCTAAATAAAATTCCACAAAATAAGAGATTTCTTTCATTTTTAAGGAACGATTCTGCCATTTTGCAAACAAATCAAACGGCTGAAGCAGTTTCTGATTATCCCAATTGATAAATTTGTTCGTATCATGTAACTGTTCTAACAGTGAATAAACTTCCAAGCGATCCGTTTTGCTTCCATAATCAACTGGATGTGTACCTTTGAACCAAGGCTGGATGATAAAGTCTTCCTGAGCTGATTCTAATACTGGCAGTATAAAAGATTTATCGAGCTGATGTAATTTATGGTGAATAATTCGAATCTTTTCTGCATGTTCAACAGTTGGATATTTTTTTACAGAAAATAGCCCATTTTCATTTTCCCATTTCCATACATTCTTTTTTATTTGCCGAATGTAATTACTCACTTTTTAAAAGTGATGATACGGATAAGGTGGACAAGCAAAAACGGGTACATAGCAAATATGAACGTATGGATGACCACCCCATGGTTGCATCTGTTGATGATGCATTTCTGGTTGCATTTGTGGTTGCATTTGTGGATACATTTGCTGGTCCATACAACCGCAAGGATTCATTGGCTGATAGTGTTCAAATTGTTGCATTTGTGGGTACTCTTCAAATGGTTCCATCTCCTCAAATTCTGAAGATACTTCTTCCATGACTGGGCTCACATATTGTGGTTCCATTTTTTGGGGTTGTTCAACATGATATACAGGACTTTCTTCTTTTTCATGGTCATCGTTATGAATATTTATATGAATCGATGTAGATTCAATTAGTCTCCACCCTTGAGGTGACGGAGTCATATCTAAATCAGGAACTGGCATTATATGAAACGGCATTGTGTATGGCTGTGGTTGTTGAACTTGTTGAATTTGTTGGATATTTTGAATAGGCTGCATAGGCTGCATAGGTTGAGGTGGTGGAGCTGCTGGAACTTGTTGAATAGGTTGCACTGGTGGTGCCATAGGTACCATTGGAATAGGTTGAAACGGCATAGGCATTGGAACAGGTTGCATCTGTTGTGCCTTACTAATTGGTTGGACTTGCTGTGCCTTACTAACAGGTTGGACTTGTTGCATTTTCATGTTGTTACCGGTTTGCGGCTGGATAATGACTTCCTCCTTATTTACCATTTCTTTTTTTACAGGACGATCATCGCTATATGGATGTCTCATAGACTCCATTTTGCTCTTTTCAGGAATAAAAATCTTCATTCCTGGCACAATGTATTCTGGATTTGCAAGATGTGCATTTAATTTCTTTAATTCATCAAATGATACACCGTAGTTTCTTGATATTTTCCAAAGAGTATCCCCTTTTTGGACAATATGAGTTTGCAAAGACTTCCTCCTTCCTTCCCTTTAAAATATGTACATCAATTTCAAATGGTCACATCTTTTTAAAACATTCTAGCTACCCTTCATGTTAAACTTATGAAAAGGCAGTAGGTAGTTATGCAAGTTTGGAGGGTTTATAAATGAAAAAGTTAAAAGGATCAGAGAGAAGAAATTGGATTTTTTCTTATTTAAAAGAACAAAATCATCCTGTGACAGGAGGGGACTTGGCAAAGCTAGCAAATGTGAGTCGGCAAGTAATAGTAAATGATGTCACTTTATTAAAAGCTACCAATATTCCGATTGTTTCAACTAGTCAAGGATATCTATTGCTACCAGATAAAGAATTGAATGCGTGTGTTTCTAAACGAGTTGCATGTAATCACCAATCTAAAGATTCTGAAGATGAATTACTAACATTAGTAGATGCAGGTGTTACAGTTGAAAATGTGACTGTAGAACATCCCGTTTATGGCGAAATCACTTCTTCCATTATGGTTTCCAATCGTCATGATGTCGAAATGTTTTTAAAGAAGGTAAGAGAAACAGATGCCCCTTTCTTGTTGGAACTTACATCGGGAGTTCATTTACATCTTGTATCTGCCCCAACGGAAGAAATATTGAATAGAGGAATTGATGGTATTCGAAAAAAAGGCTACCTGATAGAGGAATAAGCCTTCTCACATAAAAAAGAAGCCCTTCATTCGGAAGGAGCTTCTTTTTCTGTTTCATATGTATTGTAGGACCCAAGTGATTTTACATCACAACCTAAAGCTTTTAATTCTTCTATAGCGCCAATCATCATTGGCATTTTTTCATCTTCTAAAACATCTATTACGAAAAAATATTGTCCCAAGCCGGTTTTAAGAGGTCGGGATTCAATTTTACTTAAATTGAGCTGTCTCCATGCAAAAACGGATAATACTTGATGCAATGCCCCTGAACGATCATCCTTAGGCAAAGTAATCATGACAGTCGTTTTCATTTGTCCAATATGTCCTGGCTCTTGAATACAAAGATTTTTTTTGGAAAGTACGAAGAAGCGTGTATGGTTAAAATGGAAATCGTGAATGTTTTGCTCTACAATTGCTAGATTGTACTCACTTGCTGCAGATGAATTCCCAATTGCTGCAATACATAGCTCTTCATTTTCCGAAACATACTTCGCAGCTGCTGCTGTAGAAGTCGATTGTTCAAGTGGAACTTTCCCAAATCGATAATATAAATATTTATGACACTGTGCTAATGCATGTGGGTGCGAATAGATAGTCGTTATTTCTTCCCAATTCTTTTTATTAGTTGGATGAACCATTAAATGTTGCTCAATTGGAGCTTGTATTTCTGCAATCACATATAGGTTTGCCTCATGAAATAAATAATCAATTGTTAAAGGAACGGTACCTTCTAATGCATTTTCAAGTGGAACGACAGCGATATCTACACTCCCATTTGCAACTGCTTCTATGCATTCTGGAATTGTTCGAGTTGGAACAAGTAATTCATCTTGAAACAAAGCTTTCGAAGCAAGATGTGTAAAAGATGCTTCTGGCCCAAGAAAAGCCACTTTTTTTGTATCCATCGTAAAACCTCCTTACAAAGCACCAGAACTAATAACTTCAGCAGATTCCACAAAGTCTAGTCGCTTCATTTCATTTATAAATTCATCTAATTGCTTTGTCATTTCCGTTACATCAAGAGACAAAGTAACGCTTGCTCTCCCTTGAATAGGGATCGTTTGATGGATCGTTAAAATGTTGATAGACGATTCCGCAACGAGCTGCAAAAGTCTTGCAAGCGTCCCTTCTCTGTCCTCTAGTTGTAAAAATACAGTTAATATTCTTTCCTGGACAATCGAATGGAAAGGAAACACCGCATCACGATATTTATAAAAAGCACTTCTAGATAAATCTACTTCTTTTACCGCATCCCAAATGGAGGATACTTTACCAGATTGGAGAAGATGCTTTGCTTCCAAAGTCTTTTGCATCGCTTCGGTAAGCACATCCTCCCTTACTAAATAGAATCGCTGATGTGTAACATCTTTCATACGGTTTCCTCATTTCCCTATTCGATAAATTCAAACTCAAATTCTAATAGACGTACTGTATCTCCATCTTTTGCACCGCGCTCACGTAAAGCATCATCAATACCCATTCCACGTAATTGTCTAGAAAATCTTCTTATGGAATCTTCACGGCTAAAGTCAGTCATTTTGAATAAACGCTCCACTGTTCCACCAGATAACACAAATGCACCATCATCGTCTCTTGAAATAGTGAAATCGTCTTTTTTCGCTTCGTGTTTGTACATAACAGATGTTTCTGTTTCTTCCTCGGTCAAATCGTGCAGCGGGAATTCAGGAGCTACTTCTAACATATCTGCAATAGCAAATAGTAAATCCTGTAATCCTTGACGTGAAATCGCAGATATAGGGAAAATTTTCACTTCTGGTCCTACTTTTTCTTGAAATGCTATCAAGTTTTCTTCTGATTCTGGCATGTCCATTTTATTTGCAACGATAATTTGAGGTCGTTCCGTTAAACGAAGATTATATTGTTTTAATTCTTCATTGATTGTTAAGTAATCTTCATAAGGATCACGGCCTTCAAGACCAGACATATCAATTACGTGCACAATTACTCTTGTACGCTCTATATGACGTAGGAATTGATGTCCTAGACCTACACCCTGGTGTGCCCCTTCAATCAGTCCTGGTAAATCAGCCATCGCAAAACTACGATGATCTTCTGTTTCCACCATTCCTAAATTAGGTACGATCGTTGTAAAATGATAGGAAGCAATCTTAGGCTTCGCGGATGAAACCACTGATAATAAAGTAGACTTTCCAACGCTTGGGAATCCTACTAAACCAACATCAGCTAAAACTTTAAGCTCTAAAGTAACAGATAATTCTACTCCTGGCTCTCCTTTTTCAGAAAGCTCTGGTGCAGGGTTTGCTGGCGTAGCAAAACGAGAATTACCTCTTCCTCCACGTCCACCTTTAGCTATAACAGCCTTTTGTCCATGTTCTACTAAGTCAGCGATAACTTGTCCTGTTTCTTCATTCATCACTACTGTTCCCGGAGGAACTTTAACCAATAAATCTTCTGCATTAGCACCGTGCATGTTCTTACTATGACCATGTTCTCCACGAGTTGCTTTAAAATGGCGTTTATAACGGAAATCCATTAATGTGCGTAATCCTTCGTCAACTACGAAAATTACATCGCCACCATTTCCTCCATCACCGCCTGCTGGACCTCCCATAGGCACATACTTTTCACGACGGAATCCTACCATCCCATCTCCGCCGTCTCCACCTTTGACGTACACTTTTACGTGATCTACAAACATTTAATTCACTCCAATCTTTCTCTTGCGATTAATTTAAATTTAATATGGGAATCTGAATTTATTTCTTTCTCCACATCCATTAAACCATTCAAACATTCATCAACCCATGTATAGGTAGACCATTCACCCTTCAGTTCTACTTGTACCTCTAATACATCAGCTGTAAGTATGTAGACATTTAGTGTCTGTTCTTCATAGCCCTTAAGCAATGGATATATCGTCTGTACAAATCGCTCTAAATAATTCTTTACAGGTTCATCGTAATGTCCTGCCCCTACTTTTTGAATGGAGGTTCCAAATTCCAATGTTATTTTATTGTAAGCTAAACTAAACGTTTGTAACCACTCATTTGTAAGAAGTAATCCTGTATTATTCACGTCGAAAAATTGAGTGCACTTTAATGAATACGTTCGTATAAGATTTTTTGCTTCATCATATCTTCCCATATCTAAGTTCATCTGAATTAAATGCAAATTATTTAAATAATCATGCATTGTATGACGCAATACTTCATTAATAGTTTTTTGTTTAGACTCCATTGTATACACGCTCCGTAAGTAAGCTTTCCTTATTTAGTATAACAGGTAATACTTAATTTTTCTCAAGAGAAAAGAAAAAGGACTGCAAAATGCAGTCCTTTTATTTTTTGATTAAGCTTCTTGAGCTACAGGATATACACTTACTTTTTTCTTGTCGCGACCGAAACGCTCAAAGCGTACTACACCGTCAACTTTAGCAAAAAGTGTGTCGTCTCCTCCACGTCCAACGTTTTCACCAGGGTGAATTTTAGTACCGCGTTGGCGATATAAAATAGATCCTCCTGATACGAATTGTCCGTCAGCACGTTTAGCACCTAGACGTTTCGCTTGAGAGTCACGACCATTACGAGTCGAACCTACCCCTTTTTTGGATGCGAAAAACTGAAGATTTAATTTCAACATATGTTCCACCTCCTACTTTTTGAAGGTTATTTTTATATACTTACCATAGTCTTGTTCAATCGTTTGTAAAGATACAATCATCGCTTCAAGAATTAGCTGTATATTTGCAGCTTTTTCAGGATTCGATATACTTGGCACTTCGACATATAAGTAGCCTCCGTCACCCTTTTGCTTAATAATAGGTGTGATTTCAGTAAGAGAGATGACAGCATTCACTGCACCAAATGATACAGCAGAAGCACCTGCACAAACTAAATCTTTCCCATGTTCGGCAAAATCAGCATGTCCTTTCATTTCAAATGAATGAATAAGACCTGATTGATCTTTTGTAACAGTCACTTTAATCATCTTATAAACTAATAGATTCTACTACTAATTTTGTGTATGGTTGACGGTGACCTTGTTTTTTACGATAATTCTTTTTCGCTTTGTATTTGAAAACGATGATTTTTTTAGCTTTGCCGTTTTTTACAACTTTCGCTGTAACTTTAGCACCTTCCACGAATGGAGCACCAACTTTAACATCATTTCCACCTACGAATAAAACTTTGTCAAAAGTTACAACATCATCAGCAGTTACATCTAATTTTTCAATGTAGATTTCTTGCCCTTGTTCAACTTTGATTTGTTTTCCACCTGTTTCAATAATTGCGTACATACCTGCACCTCCTCTTAGACTAAGACTCGCCTTATAAAAGGTGATTCGATTGCTCGAACACTTAAACCTTTTCAGAGCGGTTGTAGCAACGGGTGCTGCTACAAACAATAACATTTAAATATTACTACATCTCCTAAGCTTCGTCAAGCACTTCTTGTTATATTATCAAATGCTAGCTTGTACTTTCTAAATCTCCAAAAGGAAATGTTTAAAATAAACAAGTACAAGAAGATAATACTGACGGATAGTAACCTAGGAAACCAATACAAGCTTGCACAGAAGATCAAAAAGCTTAATCCCAAAGAGAATCCAACAATATCATTATATTTGTTTGGGTTAAATATATATAAGACTCGTCCACCATCCAGTGGAAAAATAGGAAGTAAATTAAGAAATAATATTAAAATTTGTGTTAGAACGATAATATTTTTTTGTGGAATATCAATAAGAGTAGAAAATGCTAGCAACAATAATGTAAATAATGGACCAGAAATCACAATTAATAATTGCTGCGTTTTTTTTAATCTGGAAAACTGCTCAATTCTGATTTCCCCACCGTACGGTAATATTGTGCACGAAATAACTCTTGCCCCAATGAGCTTTGCCGCCAATAAATGACCAAGCTCATGAAATAGTAATGAACCAAATACGATGGAATACACAGCAACTTCTCCAGATAAATAAAAAAATATAAAAAAAGGTATCATAACGGGATGTACTCTATACATTTTTTTATTCATCTTCAGATGATAGCCATTCCACTAGTTCCGTTGTATCTAGTATCTCCCCATCTTGTTCTACTTTAACATATAGCAAATTGCTAGCAACAGTTGCAAAAATATCTCCAGTATTAATCGTAGTATAAGGTAATTGATTGAACTCTTCTAAAAAACCAAATGTCGCAGTTTCTCCAGTATCATACAAAATAGAAAGGGTCTTTCCTGTCTTTTTTGTATAACCTGTAAAAATGATTAAGCCATTTTCCGCAGCAAAGAGCTCTTGAGAATCATTAATAGATAAAATAGCTCCCTCTTCAAAAGGTTGAATTGATTTATATTCAATTAATGGAGGAGTTGTAACAGGTGAACTAACACTTATTACTTCATCCGGTTGATTTACCCAAGTCATTATTTTTTTATAAACTTCACTTGGCTTTTGTGGTTCCAGTAGTGTAGTAGAGTAATTGGTTGATAGTACATCACTCTTTTCAAATTTAGATAACGCAAAAAATAGTATGACAAATACAAATGCGAGCATCCATTTTTTTCTCGATAGCATAACATTCCCCCTAGTAGGAATGTATGACGGCTAGGACAAATTCATGAACAAAATAAAACCGACTTCCAAATTATTTGGAAGCCGGTCGAATATTATTTAGAAAATATAGATTTTAGTTTAGACATAACACCTTTTTTAGGCATGTCCATAGACATCAAAGGTACAGACTCCCCAAGGATACGGCGGGCAATATTACGGTAACCTAATGCCGCTCTATTTGATGGATCCATTACAACTGGTTCCCCTTTATTGGAAGAAGTGATAACACTTTCATCATCTGCTACAATTCCTAATAAATCAATAGATAAATGCGTAGTTATTTCATTAATATCGAGTGCTTCACCTTTCGTCATTAAATGTTGACGGATGCGGTTAATAATTAGCTTAGGTGGATCAATCGATTCCTCCTGTTCTAATAAACCGATGATTCGATCTGCGTCACGGACTGCAGAAATCTCAGGTGTTGTGACAACTATTGCTTTGTCAGCACCAGCTATTGCATTTTTATATCCTTGTTCAATACCAGCAGGGCAATCAATTAATACATATTCGTAATCTCGTTTCAATTCCGTTACGAGTTCTTTCATCTGCTCAGGTGTTACTGCATTTTTATCAGTTGTTTGGGCAGCTGGCAATAAATATAATTTATCCTCAAAACGTTTGTCTTTCACTAACGCCTGATGAATTTTGCAACGACCTTCCACAACATCTACTAAATCATAAATAATTCTATTTTCAAGTCCAAGCACAACGTCTAAATTTCTCAAACCGATATCTGTATCCATTAAACAAACTTTTTTCCCTTGAAGAGCCAATGCAGTTCCAAGGTTTGCAGTTGTAGTTGTTTTACCTACCCCACCTTTACCAGAAGTTATTACGATTGCTTCTCCCACATTAGCTTCCTCCTTTAAATGTCGATAGATTCGGTCTTATTAATCTAAGTTCTTGTAAGCGATCTATTGCTATTGATCCATTTGTATGTAAATAAGCACATTCCATTTCTGGTTGCTCCGATAAAACACTTAACTCGTCTGTCATCGTTTCTACTACATTATCAATTATTAAATGCGTGGCCTCTAACCAAGATGCCGCAATGACAGCATCTCTTTTACCATTAGAGCCAGCATGTGCAATCCCTTTTAGTCTACCTAATACAAAGACATTCCCACCAGCAACTACTCTTCCGTTGGGATTAACGTCACCAATTACCACTAAGTCACCTAAAGCAGTAATTACCTGACCAGACCTTACTATACCTACATAAGTTTCTGACTGATTTTCTAGCAATTTTTTGTTGCATTCTTCTACAGTCATTACTTCACTTTGAATCTTCGTAACTCGAAGATGTTCTGTTTGTTCTACACAGTTAATAATTTCTTTGGCCTGTTCGTCGTTGCAGTAACGATTTCCAAGTTGTAAAAGCACTTCAGCTTGACCTTCAAAACCTTCATCCGAAACCTTTTTGGCTAACTCTTCTAAAAGCTCTGCATATGAACACTGATCGTCTAGCCGTAATACAAGGCCCTCTTTCGTTCCTTTAATCGATATTAACTGCTTTTTTGTCAATCAAGTCACCTCAGATCCACTGTCTACCGTAAAGCTTTATTTTTGCATTAATAACGCCTTTTGATTAAACCGATTTAGAAGAATGTATTTAAATCCCCACCCGAACATTGCTAGGAAAACAAAATTAGCAATCATTGTTGGGAGAAGATTAAATTTATAAAAATCTACAAATGTCATACTTTTTATACCGATAAAAGTATAAAAGAAAAACAATAATAACTCTACAACCGCTACTAAAATTAGTGTTAAAACTGTAGCCACCAATAAATGCTGATGAACATATTTTACAACTAAACTAGCAACTAAACACATTAATGGATAAATAAAAGAATATAATCCAATAATATCAATGAAAAAGACATCGTACAAGAGTCCAAAAAACAATCCAAATAACATGGCACGTTTTCGGTCATAATATATGGATACAAAAATTAAGTACATGATTAAGAAGCGAGGAACCAAAACAAAGAAATCCCCATTTATTTCTATTGGTGAGAAAAGTCCAAAAATCGGTTCCATATAAAATAATAGAACCGAAATGATAATAACTAAAAAACGAATCATGAGCCGTCCCCTGCGCCTTCTGTTAAATCCCTCTCGGTATTTTCTCCATCCGTTCCATCAATTGTAGACATTGAACGCTTAGAAATAATCACGTGGTCTAAAATAGAAAAGTTGGCTGCTGGTTTAATATACGCTAGTTTTGTCAATCCATAATCGTCTGTCGTCACTTCAGTCACTTCTCCGATTAATATACCCTTTGGAAAGATTCCACCTAGTCCAGAAGTTGTAACTTTTTGACCTTTTTTCACATCAAAATCAGAATCTATTCGCTTCAAAATAAGCTCTTTTCGCTTTTCATCATAGCCTTCTATTAATCCAAAAACCTCTTCTTTATCTGATATAACCGCGGACACTCGGTAGTTTGGATTTTGTGTAGATAAAAGTTCAACAGTAGAGGTGTAGGGTGTAGTTAAAATGACTTTCCCAATTAGTCCTTGAGAAGTCATAACAGCCATGTTCACTTCTATTCCATGTAATTCTCCTCTATCAATAATAATCTTTTCTTCCCATTGGTCCGGATTTCTTGCGATAACAGTTGCTTGAATTGGATTATAAGCTCGAAGATCCTCTTCTTTATCAACAATATCTCGTAACTTCTGATTTTCATTTTCTAAATCATTGACTTCTGCTTGTAAGGAGGCATAATCCTCTAATCTTGCTTTCAATCGTTTGTTTTCATCATATGTATTAAGTAGTGATTCTACATTATTAAAAACACCAGTAACATACTGAGTCGGCTTGGAAAAAAAGGATTGTCCAAGGCCGACCACATCTTTAATAAGTTGTTCTGGCATAGATGCATGATTCCGATCGCGCAAAGAAAAGCTGATGAGTGCCACAAGAAATATCATCCCTACAAGCAGCAATATTAATCGCTTATTTGAAAAAAATTGTGGCATGGCTCACTTCCCCTTATTATTTCGTTTGTTGACGTTTTAATAATCCCATATGATCAAGTGCTTTACCAGTACCAATAGCAACACAATCTAAAGGATTTTCCGCAATAAATACAGGCATATTGGTCTGTTCACTAATTACTTTATCTAAATTTTTAAGTAGTGCTCCACCACCTGTAAGCATAATACCACGCTCCATAACGTCAGCAGATAATTCTGGAGGTGTTTGTTCAAGTGTTTTCTTCACTCCATCGATAATAGCCGCAATCGATTCACGAAGTGCGTTGGAAATTTCTTTTGAAGAGATATCAATCGTTTTAGGTAAGCCTGTTACGAGGTCTCGTCCACGAATATCCATCGTATCTTCCTCTGTTGTGACTCTAGCAGATCCTATTTCGATTTTTATCGCTTCCGCAGTACGCTCACCAATCGTTAGGTTATACGTTTTACGGACATAACTAGTAATCGCCTGGTCCATTGCATCGCCACCAACTCGAACAGACTCACTCGTCACAATACCACCAAGTGAAATTACAGCTACTTCCGTCGTACCTCCACCTATATCAACGACCATACTTCCAGTAGGTTCCCATACAGGTAAGTTGGATCCTATTGCAGCTGCAAAAGGTTCTTCTATCGTTAATGCATCACGAGCTCCTGCTTGTTTAGCAGCATCTATTACAGCACGTTGTTCCACAGAAGTAATACCATAAGGCACACATATCATCACATTCGGTTTGCTCCAAGACATACCAGATGCTTTCATAGCATTTTTCAAATAATATTCTATCATCGCAGAAGTTGTATCAAAATCTGCGATTACCCCATCTTTCATTGGACGAATAGCTACGATTGAGCCCGGTGTACGGCCGATCATATTTTTCGCATCATTACCAACTGCAACAATTGCACCATTTTGTACATTTTTAGCAACTACAGAAGGCTCTCTTAACACAATACCCTTCCCTTTAATAAAAACAAGCGTATTCGCTGTTCCTAAATCAATCCCTACATCTCTAGATCCAAATCCAAACACTATTTTTTACTCCCTTTCCATCTAACGCAAGTTTCATTTAAATGATTCAAAGTCATAACTCCCATTATAACGGAAAGAAAGGAAAATGCACAGTGTCACATGTACCCCTTTTCTTTTAAACTAATAAATTGATGATCACCTATAATAACATGATCAAGTAAATCGATACCGATAATCTGTCCAGCCTCTAGCAATCTCTTTGTAACGTCAATATCTTCTGAGGATGGAGATGGATTACCAGAAGGGTGATTATGTGCACATATAATAGAAGCAGCTGATCTTTTTACAGCTTCGCGGAAAATCTCTCGTGGATGAACAATCGAAGCATTAAGCGAACCTATGAAGATTGTCTGTTTATGGAGAATTTGATTTTTAACATTCAAAAACAAAACGACAAAATGCTCTTGCGTTAATGAAGTCATATCATGCATTAAGTATGTTGCGGCATCTTTTGGAGAACGAATGGTAAACTTTTCATCTGTTTTTTGCTGCGATAATCTTCGACCTAACTCAACCGCTGCAAGTAACTGGACAGCTTTCGCTTGACCTATGCCTTTTACTGACATAATTTCTTCTAGCGTAGCATTTTTTAATTCTTGAATTTGTTCGATAAAATGGAGGACACGATTTGCTAAGTGAAGCACAGACTCTTGCTTCGTACCGGTACGAAGCAAGATAGCTATTAATTCTTGGTTGGACAAGCTTTGTGCCCCTTGTCTTATTAATCTTTCTCGAGGGCGATCTGCAATATGGACATCACGAATCATTAACGTTGGAGTTAAATCTACAGTCATTTAGACGTCTCCCTCGCGAATTCTATTACCCCAAGCTTTAAGAGCGTTTGATATAACCGGCTTATAGGAAGACCTACAACATTATTATAATCACCTTGAATCTTTTCAACAAAAAGTCCTCCCATCGTTTGGATTCCATATCCACCTGCTTTATCCAATGGATCACCAGATTCAACATATGCATTAATTTCTTCATCAGATAACTCATAAAATTTAACTAAAGTAGTTTCTGCAAATGCAAGATTAAGATCTGGCCCCACAATAGAAACACCAGTAATTACATGATGAACCTTTCCTGACAGAAGCTTGAGAAACTTTACCGCCTGCGCATTGTTTGTTGGCTTCGTTAATAATGCCTTTCCTATTCGAACAGTTGTATCAGCAGCAATTATGATTGCTCCTGGATTTTTCTGTGCAATATCATTCGCTTTTAGATCTGCAATGGCTATAGCAAATTCCTCTGGTTCATATAAACCCTCGAGCTCTTCATCAACCCCAGCTGGCTGGATTTCAAATGGTACGCCTAATTTACTAAAAAGTTCTTTTCTTCTAGGTGACTCACTTGCTAAAATTAGTTTATCTTTTGTAATAAGATTCATTCTTATTCCCCCTTTATATTAGGATACAAAAGATTAGAACAAAGGGAAATTGTGTATAAATCCATTACAATTCAATTTTGATTACTTTTAACTATCAAAAATTCAATTTTAAGCAATCGTTTTGCTCTAAATAATGCGTAAATACATGTAGTCTAATTACCGAGGAAACATCCGAAAACGTTGATACAGCAGTCACTATTTTCATCATGTCATCTGGATAATTTTCTTTTTTGGCTATAGAGTCAAAATAATTTTTTGATAGTTTTTCTTCCTGTAATATATTGATGATATTTTTTACTTTTGGATCTGCACAAGCATTTGTGGAAATATTAATCGTTTTTAGAAACGTGGGTAGAACATCACCCTCGCTTGTACTTACCTCATTTACAAAAAGTTCACTCCACACATAAAATTCGTTTCCTACTCTTACGATACTTGCTTTTTCAAGACTAGGTTGAGTGCTTATAAAGGACATTGCACTTTCCTTAGAAGTAAACATACCGTACTGCTTCGCTTTAAATGGTAGAGCAGCTTCCCCAGTAACTTCTACTTTCTCATCTGTTTCTTTCTCGTTCGTAGGTGTAGAAACTTGTTCTTGGGCTTGTTCTTCCACTTTTTTATCATTCGACATGTTTAAAATAAAACCAAATAACAACACTCCTACAACTCCGATAACTAATCCCTGTATACCCGCCAGTATTACTTTTTTTCTCGGGTTCCTCCTTCTAATCGGCATGTGCTCACCCCTTTTACCCACAACCTTATCATTAAGTAATTAAAAAAAGACGAGACCTATGTCGGCTCGTCCAAAAAACTTATCGAGTTAAAAAAACATATTCACATACCAATCGACAAGGGTATCGCCAAAAAAATAGGTAATAATAGCAGCAATCGCAATGGAAGGTCCAAAAGGTATGGGTGTTTTCCTACCTTTTTTAGCTATTCTTAAAGAGATCATACCCACAACTGCACCTATAAGAGAAGCCAAAAAAAGTGTTAAGAGCGTATGCATCGTCCCTAAAACTACTCCGATGACAAAAAATAATTTAATATCCCCTCCGCCCATACCACCTTTCGACAATACAGCAATTAAAAATAATATACCAAATCCAATTACAGCTCCCACAATACTATCCCACCAAGGTGTTAAAGGGGAGAAGATTCTTGCAACAATCAAAGGAACTAAAAAAAACAAAAGAATCTTATCAGGTATAAGCATATAGGCAATATCCGATACAGTAATAATGACTAGTAGAGAAATAAATAAGATGGCCAAAATCAACTCTAAATTGAAGTCAAGTTGAGTAAAAGCAAAAGCAAATAAGAGGCCAGTGACAAGTTCCATCACAGGATACATCCAATGAATCTTCGTCCCACAACCTCCACATTTCCCTTGTAAAAACAAATAGGAAAGGACAGGCATCAAATCACGAGCAGTGAGTTTCCGATTACAAACAGTACAATGAGATGGCGGTCGAACAATGGATTCGCCTTTTGGAATACGTAATCCAACTACATTGAAAAACGAGCCAAAAATTAGACCATATATGAAAAATAATATTGTTAGGACGATTTCCATTTAGTTAGCTCCTTATTACTCATCACTTTCTACTTCAGAAGAGGCTAATTCTGTTTGTAAAACAGCTACCTCTGTTCGAACCCAACTGACAGTTACTTCTTTTAATTGTTTTTCTTCCTTGAGAGGATATATCAGAAAATAATAGATTGCACCAATAATGACAAACACTAGAGCAACTATAATGAGGAAACCCGACTTCTTATCACTAAATAATTCAGGCTTATGGTAGCAGAGTAACAAGATTGAATATCAAAATCTATAGTTGAACTTTCTTCCGTACTGCATGGTGGGTCAAAATTAGTAATCTCCTGTACTTGCACATCCATGATTCCTCAAATTTATAATTTCGCAAATATGTATTTAAAAGCAAAAGTGTAAGAATATAACTATACTATATTATTTTCAGCATAAGCACAGCTAGTTAGATTAATACTATTTTACCATCGGAGATTTTTATTTGATACTCTAAATCTAAAGACACTTGCATAAACATATAAAAAAGAGAATCTTCTTAAACTAAGATTCTCTTTTCTCATTCTTCTATTTCACATATTCCGCAACTTTATTTCTACCCGCTTGCTTCGCACCAATATATAATGCACGGTCTGCATTTCGAAGCAGTGACATTCCTTCATCGCTATCTTCAGGAGCAGTGGAAACTCCGATGCTGGCTGTTAAAAAGATAATTTCTTCCCGCGAAACTACATCTAAATCTAACTGTACGACAAATGGGTTTTGTTCAATTTTTCGTCTTAATCGTTCAGCAATATTGGTTGCTTCTACTTTCGTATAGTTAGGAAGTAAGATGACAAATTCTTCTCCTCCATACCTTGCAACTGTTCCATTTGAACCAATTTCAGTACTGATTACATTAGCAAACTCTTTTAAAATCATGTTTCCGCTGTGGTGTCCGTATGTATCATTGACGGATTTAAAATGATCAATGTCCATCATAATTAATGACACCGTTTTATATTCACCAAGAGTTAATTTCTCCATAAAGTATTCCAATCGTTTGTCTAAATACCTGTAATTATATAAACCCGTTAACTCGCACCGTTCACTTCTTGCCAATGCCTCTCTTACATACTTTGCTTTTTCCACAGAAACCGCAAAATATGAACATAATAAATGAACCATTTTTAGTTGGTATGCCTCAAAAGCGTATTTTTTACGTGAAGCAAGCACTAGAACACCTTCTATTTTTTGATTTCGATAGATGGGTACGCACATTACACTTTGCATATCAGTTGCAAGAAATGGTGGTTTCATTTCAATCCATTCGCTTTGTTTGTCATATAAGGTTGGAATCCCTTTTTTATAGATGATACCTGCAAGAGTACTATCTAGATCTTCTGGCGCAAAAAATAGCTCCACATTTTCTCCATCTTCTCTTGCACGTAATATTTGAAATTTACCATATAAATCATCGACTATATAGGCTGAATCGATGGGGAACATCTTTGTAATACGCTCCATGAACAAATCAATTATCTCTTTACCAGTCATTCGTTCTGCAAGCTCATGTCCAAATTGACTCGCTTTATTAAGATCCGCATTTACTTTCTCGGAGGTGCTATATAAACGAACTAAAAGCGTAATCATTAAAAAAGGCAAGCCTAAAAGAACAAATGCTATAGTACCTACATAGCTCTCTAAAAAATATAAGCTTATCCCAAAAGGTAATGTAATCGTTAATCCTACAATATCCCATACGGTAGACTCGTCTAATAATTTTGGATTGGTTCCAAACGAAGAATTTCTTAAATAAATGATTGCATGATTTAAAATGACATCACAAAGAGCGTAAATTGTACCAAAGAGAAGAACATCTTGTACTACTAGGGACCCTAAATTGTAACCAAGAAAATGTACAACAGTACCGCAGACCACCGAAATAATGAAGAACATGAAAGAGCTAAACGCGATGCGATAAAAATTATCTTTGTTAACTTTCATATGAAAAGCAATCGGTATTAAACACAATTGCATAAGAACCAGTTCGGCAAATATCCCATAATTCAAAAATGCGGCTAGAGAAACCCATTGACTAAGAAACATTGTATTACCTGAGATATAAAATGGAAAACTAGTTGTTAATAAAACTAATAACAAGAGGATTAAATAAGCATCCCATTCAACATGCCTACTTGGAGCATATCGATAAACTAAAAAAGACCCTAAAGGTACGACTAATAACCACAATATGAAAATATTTCTTTTGGCTTTTACTGATATATTCATAGGACTATTATTCTCCCCCTAAAAAATTTATCTGTTACTATTAGCTTATTAACCAATTGACTAAATTATATCACTTAAATCTCTGAAAATTTCAACTACTATTTACCTGTTTTTAATCTTAACTCTGAAATAAAATACAACGAACCTGTGACAATAGTAACATCATTATTTTGAATATTTTTAAACAAAAATTCTTCCATATCTTTAGTAATACGTTTATCATCGTGTAAACAGTGTTTATATAATTCACTAGGCGGTAATGCCCGTTCATGATGGAATTGTACAAATTCAAAAGATGAACCTATTTTTTCTAATTTTCTCAACATATATATATAATCTTTGTCTTTTAGAATACCTACAATAAAATGAATATTTTTATGTGGGAAATTAGATTTAATCGTTTCTACCAATGAATCAATACTCGCTTTGTTATGAGCACCATCAAAATATAGATTTTCCTCTATTCTCTCCATTCTTCCTTGCATTCGAGCATGTTTAACAGCCAATTGAATTTTACTTTCATCTAATGGGAAACTACTTTCCAAAAGTGCAGTTATTGCTATAGCCATATTTGATTTCTGATGGTTCCCTAGCATACTCGGATGTAATCCATTAAAAACAGTCTTGTCATATGAATACGAATTATTATGTACAATAAAATCATTACCATATTCAATAATTACACCCTTCTTTTCAAGTGCTTCTTGAAGAAAAACAGTTTTTGCTTGTGGCTCTAATTGCCCTATAATTAATTTGCTATCTTCTTTCAATATTCCTGCCTTATGCCAACTAATTTTTTCAATTGTATCTCCTAAAAAGTTTGTATGATCGATTGAAATACTAGGTATTACAGCTAACGATTTTTGAAATACGTTTGTACTGTCAAATCTTCCACCCATACCAGCCTCTATAAACACAATATCCAATGTTTCAGTTTCAAAAACTAAGAATGCTGCAACTGTTAGTAATTCAAAATCAGTAAGCATTCCGCTTAAATTAGCTCGTTGCATCTTTTCGAATGCCATATCCATTTGTTCTGGCTTAACATTTACACCGTTTAATTGGATTTGGTCATGCACATCAATAATACTTGGTGAAGTAAAGGATCCGTAGCTTAAACCGTGTTCCTTTGCGATAGCTCTCATAAATGCAATGGTAGATCCTTTCCCATTCGTACCTGCAACATGAATGGTTTTATGTTTATTTTGAGGATTATCAAGCTTCTCTAGTGCTTTCTTTATGGAATCTAACCCAGGTTTTATAATAGATTCACTTTTAATATTCCATTTATTTTTATATAAATTAAAATTATTTATTTCCACGTCGTTCACCCTATTCCTTCTCATATAATTTCGTGCTAAACTTCTTTATAAACACTATTATATCACGCACTAGCGGAGGTCAATCATTATGCAAACATGTTGGATTGTATACAACGGAAGTCTTACAGATGAAAAATTTATCGACCAGGCCCTTCTTCTTCAAGAAGCAGCAATTAAACAAGGCATACAAGCAACATTAGTAAAGAATTACGAATTATTAATGGACGTCCAGCTAGGATTAAGGGATACTAGACCAGATTTTGTCATCTTTTTAGATAAAGACATTTTGCTTGCAAAGTTTCTCAAAAATGAAGGCATTCCTGTTTTTAATGATCCCGATATAATTGAAATATGTGATAACAAAGCACGCCAGTATATGTTACTTGCCAAAGCACAAGTCCCAATGCCTCGTACAATCATTGCACCAAAAGTGTACACGGACTTTACAATTCAACATACTGGTTATTATGAACAAGTTTTAGAAACTATTAAATTACCTATGATAATAAAAGAAGCACATGGCTCTTTTGGTTTTAAAGTCTATCTAATAGAAACAAAGGAACAGTTTTTTGAAAAAGTTGAAGAACTTAATGGAAAAGAATATGTTTTTCAAGAGTTTATTGAAAATAGTAGAGGACGTGACATTCGAGTTAATGTCGTAGGCGGACAGGTAATCGCTTGTATGCATCGTCATTCCGAAACAGATTTTCGTGCAAATATTACAAATGGTGGAACTGCCTCTCAAATAGAACTTACAGAAAGACAAAAAGAAGTGGCTATACATGCTGCTCAGGCGCTAAATGCAGAGTTCGCAGGAGTAGATTTATTATTTGGTGAAGATGAAGAACCACTTGTATGTGAAGTAAATGGAGTAGCCCATATTCGTAACATTTATAATGTGACCGGTATTAATGTTGGAGATGCTATGATTAGCTATGCATTATCAAAAGTAGGAACAGTTCTAATATGAAAGGCTTACTAGTTTATGAGTTACATGAAATTGAAAGAAATAGAAGCTTTATAGAACGGTTAATAAATGCTGGAGAAAAACATGGTCTTTCCATGACTATAATAGATGATCGAAGTTCCTCTATTCCAGATGCAGATTTCGTCTTTTTCAGAGCAAGGAACCCTCAACTTTCTAAGCAGTTAGAACAAAGGGATATTCCAATGTTTAATCGCGCAGAAGTGAATGTAATTGCGAACGATAAATGGAAAGCCATTCAGCTTGTTCAGCTACTAGGAATTCAAACTGTGCCTACTAGAAAAATAAAGACAATAACAGATATCTCTCATTACCCTGTTGTCATAAAAACAATCGATGGTCATGGTGGGTCACAGGTAGAATTATGCCATACGAAAGATCATGCAAATGTCTTTATTCGTGCGCATGATTCTAAAACGATTATTGCACAAAAGTATATTGAAACAAATGCAACGGATGTCCGAGTATTTATGCTTGGATCAGAAGTAGTCGGAGCAGTAAAACGAACTGGTGCAGAAGACAGTTTTAAATCAAATTATACTCTCGGTGGTACCGTAGAAAAATACGATTTAAGTAGTGCACAAATTAAAGATGTGGAAAAAATAGCTAAAGCATTAAAAAGCGATTACATTGGCATAGACTTTCTCTTACTGCCTGATGGTAGTTGGTTGTTTAATGAAATAGAAGATCCGGTTGGTGCAAGATCTTATTTTGCTACTACTAATAAAGATATTGCCATACCAATCATGGAATATATTAATAAGAAATTAAAAGAAAAAGAGTGAGCCGAGTTTTTAGCTCACTCTTTTTTCTGTTATTTAACTAGACTATTCAATATTCCAACGGAAGCATTCATAATTCCCACTAAATGCAGTACTCCAATTTCAGTCATAATAAAAGAGAGTGTCGATTAATAATCAATCGACACTCTCTTCTTTAAATTACATGTTTTTAAGTTCTTCTAATCGTTTTAAAACCGTAGCTTGTTTTTCTATATAATCTTGTTCTTTTGCACGCTCTTCTGCAACAACAGCTTCTGGTGCTTTGGAAACGAAGCGTTCATTCGATAGCTTTCCTTGAACTAACTTCACTTCTTTTGTCCATTTTTCAAGTTCTTTTTCTAAACGAGCCTTTTCTGCTTCGATATCGATTAATCCTTGTAATGGCAAGAATAATTCTGCTCCTGTTACAACTGCAGACATCGATTGACCTGGCGCTTCAATACCTTGACCGATTACTAACGGCTCTGGATTACAAAAACGCTCCAAATATTTCGCATTTGCTTCTAATACTGCCAATGTGTCTGTATCTTTTGCTGAAATGTACAATGGCACCTTTTTACTCATCGGTGTTTGTACTTCTGCACGAATATTACGAACAGAACGGATAATTTCAGCTAGTAATTTCATACTTGCAGCTTCTTCTTTATTGGATAAAGATTCGTTCACAGTTGGCCATGCAGCTAGTGTAATCGACTCCCCTTCATGCGGAAGGTTTTGCCAGATCTCTTCCGTTATGAATGGCATAAATGGATGTAATAATCGCATAGTATTATCTAATACATATGCTAGTACCGAACGTGTCGTTTTCTTCGCTTCTTCATCTTCTCCGTTTAGTGGAAGTTTGGACATTTCAATATACCAGTCACAGAAATCATCCCAAATGAAGTTATACAGTGCACGACCTACTTCACCAAATTCATATTTGTCGGAAAGTCTCGTTACTTGTTCAATTGTTTCATTCAAACGAGTTAAAATCCATGCATCTGCAACTGATTTTTTACCGTCAAGATTGATTTCTTCAAATGTTAATCCTTCCATATTCATCAATGCAAATCGAGATGCATTCCAAATCTTATTAGCAAAATTCCAAACCGCTTCTACTTTTTCCGTAGAGAAACGCAAATCTTGCCCTGGAGATGAACCAGTACTTAAGAAATAACGGAGTGAATCTGCACCATACTGCGCAATTATGTCCATCGGATCTACACCATTACCAAGAGATTTGGACATTTTTCGTCCATCTTCAGCTCGAACCAATCCATGTATTAAAACATCATCAAATGGACGAGTTTCTGTAAATTCAATTCCTTGGAAAATCATACGTGAAACCCAAAAGAATATAATATCATATCCTGTAACAAGTGTATTTGTTGGATAATATTTTTTAAACTCTTCGTTTTGTTCATCTGGCCAACCTAATGTAGAAAATGGCCAAAGAGCAGATGAGAACCATGTATCTAATACATCTTCATCTTGGCTCCAGTTTTCAGCATCTATTGGAGCTTCGTGTCCAACATACACTTCCCCTGTTTCATTGTGGTACCAAGCAGGAATTCGATGACCCCACCATAATTGACGAGAAATACACCAATCATGAATGTTTTCCATCCATTGCAAATACGTTTTTTCGAAACGGTCCGGTACAAAATTTACTTTTTCTTCTGCTTGTTGTAATTTAATTGCCTCATCAGCCAATGGTTGCATTTTTACAAACCATTGAGTTGAAAGATAAGGTTCAACAACTGCTCCACTTCGCTCCGAGTGGCCTACTGAATGCATGTGCTCTTCAATTTTGAATAAAACACCAGCGTCTTGTAAATCTTTCACGATTTGTTTACGGCATGCAAAGCGGTCCATTCCGTCGTACTGAGCAGCATTTTTATTCATCGTACCATCTTCATTCATTACTAAAATACGTTGTAAATTATGACGGTTACCAATTTCAAAGTCATTTGGATCATGTGCAGGTGTAATTTTAACCGCCCCACTACCGAACTCCATATCTACGTAATCATCCCCTACGATTGGGATTTCACGATTTGTAATTGGTAGAATCACTGTTTTACCTATTAAATGTTTATAACGCTCATCTTCTGGGTGCACTGCAACTGCACTATCCCCTAGCATTGTTTCAGGTCGAGTAGTTGCAACATCAATTGTGCCAGTACCATCTGCGAGTGGGTAATGCATATGATAGAATGCACCCTGTACATCTTTATGGATTACTTCGATGTCAGAAAGAGCAGTCTTTGTAGCAGGATCCCAGTTAATAATATACTCGCCGCGATAGATCAAACCTTTATTGTAAAGCTTTACGAACACTTCTTTAACTGCATTCGATAGACCTTCATCCAATGTGAAACGTTCTCTTGAATAGTCTAAACCTAAACCTAGTTTTGCCCATTGCTCGCGAATATGACCAGCATACTCTTCTTTCCATTTCCAAGTTTCTTCGACAAATTTTTCGCGTCCTAAATCATATCTAGTTATATTTTGTGAACGCAGTTTTTCTTCTACTTTTGCTTGTGTTGCAATACCAGCATGATCCATACCAGGTAACCAAAGAGCATCATATCCTTGCATACGTTTCATACGTATTAGAATATCCTGTAATGTAGTATCCCAAGCATGCCCTAGGTGTAACTTACCTGTTACGTTCGGTGGTGGAATCACAATCGTATAAGGATCTTTTGCGCTTTCTGGATGCGCCTCGAAAAATTTCCCTTTGAGCCACCATTCATAGCGACCTTTTTCAATCGATTGCGGATCGTACTTCGTTGACATAGTTGTTTCATTTGTCATATGTGTTCCTCCTAAAAAAGAATATAAAAAAACTCCTGTCGTCATTAAAGGACGAAGGAGTTTGTTCGCGGTACCACCTTTATTCGCAGATGCAAAAAATAACATCACGCTCTCAATTAGATAACGGCTTCAAACCGGCAATTGCTACTGTTAGTTCACAAAAGCTGCTCATGGGCTACCTTCAAATGGCCGTTAACAGAAACATTTCAGCAGTTTGTTTCCTTTCTTTCGATAACTAACTCATTTTACTCTTCCCATTCATAGCATCAATATTTTAATCTAAATCACCAATTCGGTTGAAAAGATTAATGCCTAGAGAATTCCACAGATGTTTAAAAATCTGTACTTCAAGGCGAATTTGATTGTTTGTTCATATTGTACCTAATCTTATGATATGACGTCAAGTCACGTCACGTGAAAGGAGAATATACAATGAGAAAAGGATATAACCCTTACTTGTTACCAGATTGGCTTAGAAAAACACGCTTTTATTGTAAAGGAATTATTATTCCTATTTGTGGTTTTCAGCTTATCCGTGTATTAATTGTTCCAACAACTTGGGATTTTATTTTACTTGTTTTTCTATTGTTCATCTGCTTCTTGCTTTACAAGGACATAATTTGATGGAAACGTAAGCTTTGACATTCCATCATCTAAATCAAAAATAAATTGAAGCTCCGATTCTACACTATTTGGACTCTCTAACATCTCTACTTCATCCGATTCTTCTCTTTCACTTTCTTTTTCAACTACCATTGGAGCTTCATATTCACAATAAACAGACCAGGCAATTTCAATAGCTGCTTGATCTGTCGTTTTAGAATGTACGCGGCGAACATCTAAAGAAGGGGAAAACCCTTGTTGTATTTTATCCTTTGAAATCTCTACACTCATCGGTACAGCATATTCGAAATAACCTACTTCTCCCTGCACATCTAAATCCTCGATTTGGGTAAATTCGCTTGTAGCGTGATGCTCATGTTCACCTTCTTCAAATTCAACATGACAGGTAATGTGATAGATCCCCATTATCTGAATCGAATCTTCTGTTTCACTTTGCTCATATTGTGGAGTTACTTCAACTGTTTTTATCTCTTTAGGAATACCAAAACTCGCTGGAAAAAGAAACTGTTCTTTTACGTCCCATACTTTCACTTCCATTTTTCATCCTCCTTCATATAGGACAAATTATGATAGAAACTCATGAAATATGAAAAACGCTCGCAAAATAATTATGAGGACAGAATATCTACAAAAAATATATCGAGGGATACACATACGGTGCCATTTGTCATTATTTTATTAAATATAAAGAAGATAAACTTAATTTTATTTTAAATAGCTAATTTCCGTTCCAGGCGGACGCGTTCCGCCGGCATGGCTTCAGCCGCTTCCCTTGCTCCTGCGCAAGCTCGTCGCAAAAATTAATTTCGCTACGCTCAGTCCAGGGTCTTCAGCTCATGCACCTGACGCTTCGCTATCGGTGCAGAAAACATTTGCTATTCCGGCTGGAGTCGCCGCCTTTCACTCCAAACAACTATTATCCGCATTACAATAAGAAAACCATTATGCCATTAATAGTGCAAGTTTTTATCACTTAAATCTTTCCAATTTGTATTTTTAGAAAATCGTTGAAAAAGGTGACACTCCTGCGAGAATAGCGTTAGACGAAGCCCCGCAGTTGAGGGGAAGACAATCTAAGTTCGCCGCATCCTGCGGCAACGTTTGCATGACCAACATCGTTTTGGCCTGTGGAGGCTCACGGACCGCCATCGAAAAGCGTCCTCACGGAGTGTAATTTAACGATATGATTTGTGTATTACTTTAAATTTAAATAAATTTCTCATTATTAAACGCCATCACCTATCATTGTGTATCCTTTAAAGTAAATTATCTTATTTTGATAGCCTTCAGTGGATAGAAACGGAGGGCGGCGACTCCAGCGGGAACAGCGTGTCCAGGTGAGACCCCGCAGGAGCTGGCGACGAGGAGGCTCACGGACCGCCCGCGGAAAGCGTCCGCACGGAGTGTAGTTCAAGGATATCATTGGTCGTGTATTACTTGTAATGAAAATTGATTTCTTATTATTAAGCCCTATCACTTATAATGGCGGCGACTTAGCGGGAATAGTGTGTCCTAGTGAGTACCCGACAGGAGCAAACAAAGGAACGAAGGCTAAGAACTCCACCTCGTGTGGTAACTACCACATCACCCTACATCGTGTTGGCCCGAGGAGACTCACGGACCGCCCGCGGAAAGCGTCCGCACGGAGGTGTAGATCAACGATATGATTAATCAATAACTAAAGCCCCGCAAATGATTGCGAGGCTTTTCTTTAAATTATTTAGTTGATAATTTTTCAAACACTGTATGGAATGCTGCAATTGTTTTTTCAATATGCTCTTCCGTATGAGCACTTGATAAGAACAATCCTTCGTATTGTGAAGGTGGTAAATAAATTCCCTCTTCGGCCATTAATCGGAAGTATTTTGCAAACAACTCCAAGTCAGAAGTTTTAGCTGTATCAAAATTAATAACATCTTCATTCGTCAAGAAAAATCCAATCATTGATCCTGCACGATTTACTGTATGTGGGATGTTATATTTTGTTGCAGCTTCACGGAACCCTTTTTCAAGTAAATCACCAAGTTTCGTAAAGTATGCATAAGATTCTTCGTTCAATCGAGATAACGTCTCGAATCCAGCAGTCATAGCTAGTGGATTACCAGAAAGAGTTCCCGCTTGATAAACAGGGCCGCTAGGAGCAATCAGTTCCATAATTTTACGTTTTCCTCCGAAAGCTCCTACTGGAAGACCACCACCAATTACTTTACCTAAACACGTTAAATCAGGTGTAATACCATAGTAACCTTGCGCACAATGATATCCTACACGGAATCCAGTCATTACTTCGTCAAAGATCAATACTGTACCATGTTGTTCTGTTAATTCGCGAAGACCTTCTAAAAATCCTTCGACTGGTGGTACAACACCCATATTACCTGCAACTGGTTCAACAATGACAGCTGCTAAGTCGTCTCCGAAGTTTTCGAACACGTGACGTACGCTCTCCAAATCATTATAAGGTACAGCAATCGTGTTTTTCGCGATGGACTCAGGAACACCAGGACTGTCCGGTAAACCAAGTGTAGCAACTCCAGAACCTGCTTTAATCAGTAAGCTATCACCATGCCCATGGTAGCTACCTTCAAACTTTAATATTTTATTTTTTCCGGTGTACCCTCTCGCTAAACGAAGAGCACTCATTGTTGCTTCCGTTCCTGATGACACCATACGAACCATTTCGATAGAAGGTACACGTTCCATTACCAATTTAGCAAGTTTGTTTTCAACAAGTGTAGAAGCTCCAAAACTTGTGCCTGCTTCCGCAACTTGCTGAATTGCTTTAACAACATTTGGTTCAGCATGTCCTAAAATAAGAGGTCCCCATGATAAAACATAATCGATATATTCGTTTCCATCGATATCTTTTAGGATAGCTCCTTTACCACTTTCCATAAAGATAGGATCCATATCTACAGACTTGAATGCACGAACTGGACTGTTTACTCCACCAGGCATTAATTCTTTAGCTTCTGTGAAAGCTTGTTTAGATAAGTCATATGATTTTGTCATTACTTCTCCTCCAACCAACGTGCCACATCTTTTGCATGATACGTTAAAATAATATCTGCTCCAGCACGTTTCATCCCTGTTAAAGTTTCTAAAACAGTTTCTTTTTCATTGATCCATCCATTGATAGCAGCAGCCTTCACCATTGCATACTCACCACTAACGTTATAAGCAACAATTGGAACATCAAAGTTATTCTTTACATCTCGAATAATATCTAAATAGGAAAGTGCTGGTTTTACAATTAGGAAATCTGCTCCCTCTTCGATATCAGATGTTGCTTCACGAATTGCTTCCATACGATTAGAATAATCCATTTGATATGTTTTACGATCACCAAATTTAGGTGCGCCATCTGCAGCTTCTCGGAACGGCCCATAGTATGCAGAAGCATATTTCACTGCATATGACATAATCGGTACATCAGCAAAGCCCGCTTCGTCTAAACCTTGTCGAATTGCTGTAACGAACCCATCCATCATATTAGAAGGTGCAATAATATCTGCGCCTGCTCGTGCTTGACTAATCGCTGTTTTTGCTAATAAATCAAGAGATGGATCATTCAGAATTTGTTCCGTTGCATCCACAACACCGCAATGTCCATGATCGGTATACTCACACAAACATGTATCTGCAATGACAACAAGTTCTGGGTGTCTATTTTTGATAAAGCGAATACCTTCTTGTACAATTCCATGGTCATGAAACGCTTGTGAACCGATTTCATCCTTTTCAAGAGGAAGACCAAATAAAATAACAGAAGGAATACCTAGTTCTACTACTTCATCTACTTCTTCTGCTAAACGGTCAATTGAAAATTGGTATACACCAGGCATAGACTTTACTTCATTTTTTATATTTTCTCCCTCAGCAACAAATATCGGGTAAATCAAATCCTCTTTATGTAAATATGTTTCTCTAACCATTGCTCGTATTCCTGCTGTTTTTCTTAAACGACGATGACGTTGAAATTCTGTCATAATTCTCTCCCTTTCCATTCCACTAATGCATGGATTACTTCGGTTAATGTATAGGTTTTTGGAATCACATGAACTGTTGCACTTAGTGATTCCAAATACTCTTTTGTAATATGGCCAATCGCGCAAACTGTAAGTGATTCGTATCCAGTTTGAACGCCGATAGTTTCATGAAATACTTTCACGGTAGATGGACTAGTAAATATGATGGAGCAATTCGGCTCATTTTCGATTAAATGTTGAATATGCTCTTTATTTTCTTCCACTTCTATTGTTTCATAAATAACCCACTCATCTACTTCATTTGTTAAACCTTTTGTTATCGTATCTTTTGCAAGACTGCCTTTAAAAAACAAACAGGTTTCAGTAGGTGAAGAAAATGCAGGAAATTCTTTTACAAAAACATCTGCACTAAAAACAGTTGGGGTAAAGTCTACCCTCAAGCCTATAGATTCAATTGCGCATGCAGTTTTTGAACCGACTACTGCAATTTTTGCTTTTATCACAGAAGGAGGTAACCCAAACTTTTTCATTTTCGAATGAAAGGCATGCACACTACTTTGACTCGTGAATATAAACCAATCATAGTCGATACATTCTTGTAGCCTAAGTTCGTCAGCTTCAGAAACAAGCTCCTGTGTCGCAATGAGCGGAGCAATTACTGGGTATCCTCCATATTTCAGCGTAAGATCGACTGCCTCGGAAGACCTTAAAATCCCTGTAAATATGACATTCTCTCCTTGTAAAGGTATCTCCTTAGACATTTAAATCTGCCTTTACTTTTTGTATTAGTTCATATGCTCCTTGCTCTGTAACTAAACGCGCTACTTCTTTGCCTGCTTCTTCAGGATTTTTTCCCGTAACTACTTCTTTATAAATAACCGATGCATCTGGTGCAGCGACTAAACCTGTCATTGTAATCTCATTGCCATTGATGACAGCATGTCCGGCAATCGGCACTTGACAGCCACCGTCCATCGCAGCTAAAAATGCACGCTCTGCGTGTACAGCATTCCATGTATCCTGATCAGATAACTTTTTAAGCTCATCCAATAATTCTACATCATCTTCTCGACATTCAATTGCAAGTGCTCCTTGTCCTACTGCTGGAACACAGTCTTCTGTTGATATGTATTCCGTTACTACTTTGTCGCTCCAACCAAGACGCTTCAATCCTGCAGCTGCTAAAATAATTGCGTCATACTCACCGTCTTGGAGCTTTTGGAGTCTCGTATCAACATTTCCACGTATCCACTTAATCTCGATATCTGGGCGCAACAATAATAATTGAGCACTTCTTCTTAAACTGCTTGTCCCAACAATCGCACCTTTTGGAAGATCTGCTAACTTTACGTGCCCAGTAGAAATAAATGCATCTCGCTCGTCTACTCGCTTCGGTGTACATCCCATTACAAGACCTGGTGGTAAAACTGAAGGCATATCCTTCATGCTGTGCACTGCAAAATCAATTTCTTTATCATACAATGCCTGCTCAATTTCTTTTACAAATAATCCTTTTCCACCAACTTTTGATAAAGTTACATCTAATATTTGATCACCCTTTGTTACGATTTCTTTCACTTCGAACTCAAATGGTGCACCCATATCTTTCATTTGCTGAATAAACCAATTCGTTTGGGTTAAAGCTAATTTACTTCTTCTCGAACCTACAATAATTTTACGCATTGCTTCGCTACCTCTCTTTAATACCAAAAATGGAATTGTGATAATTGACTACCTAATAAAAAGTTTATCAAAACAAATAGAAATGCATATATATGAATCCAAGCATAGTTGGTTCCTATAAAACGTGATTTATTTCTTAAAAGAAGCACAACCACATAGATCAACAATAAAATGACAGAACTGATAATTTTAAAATCAAAAACGGTAAATATATCTAATGATACATATGCCCATTCTAACCCAAGAACTAAACTTACAAACAAAAGAGGAATACCTGTCAAGATAGATAATGTCATCCCATTTTCTGCTTGCTTCAATGACGGCAATCGAGAAAACTGCTTCGTCCATTTTTTCTTTTTGAGCACCCGATATAATATTAAATATAAGGATGAAAATACAAATGATAATGAAAATGCAGCGTAAGCTAACATTGCAAACATAATATGAATAAATAACAATTCAGATAGTAGGGCTTCTCCAACAGCGGATTGATCCATTTGATTTGGCGCAAAAGTATGGATGGTCATAAAAATAAACCCAATAATATTTAAAAAGAATGCAGGTAAATCCAATTTGAATACTATCTGCAATACAATTGCTAGAGTGATAATTAGCCATGCATAAAAGTAGATTCCTTCAAATAGCGAAAGAATTGGAAATCTTTTTGTATCAATGATATACATAACTAAAAACACCGTTTGCAGGAATGACACGATGGAAAGTAGCCATACTCCTATACGATGTGCCCGACGATCTTTATTCAAATAATCGATAAAATAAAAAACAAGGCTAACGGATTGTAGAATGACCATCATCTCGTGTAGCCTTGTCATTCCAAGATCAGTCATAATAAGCTCCTTTTTAACCTAAAAGAGTAATTGCCTAAGTCTTATTAGACAGGCAGATACGTCAAAAAAAGACGTTTTCCATATCTATTATGACACATACAGATACAAAAACGCCTCCTTTTTACTTCATCAAAATGATATTTCTTCTTTCAAGTTTTGTGATGCCACTCTAGTTTGTTTTAATTTGATTTTTGATTTTTCTACTTGAGCAGAGAATTCATTTTTTACTTCTTCTTCAATACCAAAAATCTGCTGGAATAATTGAAGTTGTTCTGCTGAATCGTTTGCAGTAGATAATTCTTTTACTTGTAAAATTGGATCTTTTAACAATTGATTAATGATTGATTTTGTATGTTTATTTAAAATTTTTCGTTCACGGTCCGATAGATTCGGCATTTTATTTTCAATAGAAACCATTGTTTCTTGTTGGATTCGATTAGCTTTTTGTCTAAGAGCAGAAATAATTGGCACAACTCCTAGTGTTGTAACCCACTCATTGAACTGCTCAATTTCTGATTGGATCATTGACTTAATTTGATCCGCTGCACGCTCACGTTCCGCTAAATTTGCTTCTACGATACCTTGTAAATCATCGATATCATATAAGAAAATGTTCGCCAAATCACCAATTTTTGGATCTAAATCTCTTGGCACAGCAATGTCAACCATAAATAGAGGCTTTCCTTTACGAAGACGTTCTACAAACTGCATCAATTCATAGTCAATTACATATCCAGTGGAACCAGTCGAGCTAATTAAAATATCCGCTTCTAATAACGCACATTGTAACTCGTCCATCGGTTTGGCAGTGCCATCAAATTTAGTTGCCAATGCTTCCGCCTTTTCAAATGTACGATTAAACACTGTTACTTTACCTGCTCCACTACCATATAGGTTTTGAATAGCAAGCTCGCCCATTTTTCCAGCACCGACAATAACAACATGCTTATGATTTAAAGAGCCAAAAATTTTCTTTCCTAGTTCGACTGCAGCATAAGAGACAGAAACTGCATTCTCGCCAATCGCTGTTTCTGCATGGGCACGCTTAGCAAAAGTTACAGCTTGCTTAAACAATTGATTGAAAACAGTACCCGTAGTACCGTTCTCTTGTCCATTTAGAAAGCTCTTCTTCACCTGACCTAATATTTGTGTCTCACCAAGTACCATGGAATCGACACCAGCTGTCACCTGGAACAAATGGCTGTTCGCTTGGTCATCTTCGTGAATAAATAAATAGCGGGAGAGATCCTCTAATGGAATATCGAACCAATTAGCTAAAAACTGTTTTACATAGTATTTCCCAGTATGTAATTGATCTACAGTTGCATAGATTTCTGTGCGGTTACAAGTAGATACAATAACATTCTCTAGTATGCTTTTTTGTTCCTGCAATGCTTGCATGGCATTCGGAAGTTCCGCTTCTACAAAAGATAGCTTTTCACGAATTTCCACGGGAGCAGTACGGTAATTGACACCTACCACGATAGTATGCATGGAATCATGTCACCCTTTCACGTTCATTTCATAATCCAATTATACCATAGCTTTTTTCACAGAATGGTAACCATTTGTGAACAAGCTATGAAATAACCTTTACCTTAATTAGAATTATTATAAACTAATATTAGCAAACATTAAGCACGATTACAAGGAAACTGACCAATGTTATAAAAGACGCATTTTTCTAACTAATTAGGCATCTTCTATCTCAAAATAAAACTGGTCGCTTATAGGAAAAGTTATTCCCTAAACAACCAGTTTTAATCTTCATATTTACACAAAAATTTTGAATTACATTCTACTTTCAATTTCTGCCCACGCTGCATCGAAGCCAAGGCCCGTTTCTGAAGAAAATACGACAAGAGGATCACTTTTTTCCATTTGCAATTCATCTTTGACTATTTTCTTATGCTTATCCCATTTGCCTTTAGGAATTTTGTCCGCTTTCGTTGCGACAACTATGCATGGAATATTATAATGCTTTAAGAAATCGTACATCATACAATCATCTGCAGTTGGAGGATGTCTCAAATCGACGATTAACACTACTGCTTTTAAAACCGATCTAGACGTAAAGTATGTTTCAATCATTTTCCCCCATGCTGCTCTTTCTGTTTTAGATACCTTTGCATACCCATAACCTGGAACATCGACAAATAATAAATCTTCTTCTAATTTATAAAAATTTAACGTTTGTGTCTTACCTGGCTTGGAAGAAATACGAGCCATGCTTTTTCGACCAATCATTTTATTGATAAATGAAGATTTACCTACGTTGGACCTTCCTGCTAATGCAAATTCCGGTAAATCTCCTTCTGGATATTGAGCTGGTCTTACAGCACTTATTAGTAATTCTACGTTATTCACTTTCATGCTTTCACTCCTCTAATGCTATTTGAAGTACCTCTTCAGCATCGGAAACAAGCTTAAAAGTTAAGACCTCTCGAACACTCTCTGGTATATCTTCAATATCACGCTCATTGTCTTTAGGACAAATGATTGTCGTTAATCCTGCGCGATGTGCACTTAATGTTTTTTCTTTTAATCCACCGATTGGTAATACGCGACCTCTTAGTGTCACTTCCCCTGTCATCCCGACTTCTCGTCGAATTGGACGCTTAGATAATGCAGAAACTAAAGCCGTCACGATTGTAATACCTGCTGATGGACCATCTTTTGGAACTGCTCCCTCAGGAACATGTATATGAATATCATGTTTCTCATGGAAATTTGGATCTATTCCGATTGATTCAGCTTTTGAACGGACAAAAGATAATGCTGTTTGAGCAGATTCTTTCATCACATCGCCAAGCTTACCTGTTAATTGTAACTTACCGTTACCAGGAGATAAAGACACTTCGATTTGCAAGGTGTCTCCACCAACAGTCGTATAAGCTAATCCCGTCGCTACACCTATTTGGTTTTCGGTTTCTGCTTGTCCATAACGGAATTTTTTCTTTCCGATTGTATCCTCCAAGTTACTCGACGATATCGTTACACGTTTCTTTGTGCCAGATACAATTTGCAAAGCAGCTTTTCTACAAATATTTGCTAGGACACGCTCTAGACTTCTAACTCCCGCCTCACGAGTGTAATGACGAATTACGTCCACAATTGCTTCGTCTTTTACTTGTAGCTGAGATTTCGTTAGACCATGTTCCTTCGCTTGTTTAGGTAATAAATGATTTTTGGCAATAGATAGTTTTTCAATTTCTGTATAACCAGCGATTGAAATAATCTCCATTCTATCACGTAGAGGACCTGGTATTGTGCTTAAGTCGTTTGCAGTAGCAATAAATAGCACATTAGATAAATCATACGTCTCTTCAATATAATGATCGCTAAATGAATTGTTCTGCTCAGGATCAAGCACTTCTAACATTGCTGCGGAAGGATCTCCTCTAAAATCATTCGACATTTTATCAATTTCGTCTAATAAAATAAGTGGATTAATCGTTCCTGCCTTTTTCATTGCTTGAATTATACGACCCGGCATGGAACCTACGTATGTTCTTCGATGTCCTCGAATCTCAGATTCGTCTCGAACTCCTCCTAATGAAATTCGAACAAAATTGCGTCCTAATGATTCAGCAATAGATTTCGCCAAGGAAGTTTTCCCGACACCTGGAGGTCCAGCTAAACACAGGATTGGACCTCGAAGAGATTTAGTTAACTGACGAACAGCTAAATATTCTAACACCCTTTCCTTCACCGACTCAAGGCCATCATGATCTCGATTTAGAATTTTCTCTGAACGTTTAATATCTAGTTGATCTGCCGTTGATTTTGACCAAGGAATGGATACCATCCATTCAATATAGTTTCGTATTACTCCACTCTCAGGAGCTTGTGTAGGTAGTTTCTCATAACGATCTAATTCTTTTAACACATTCTTTTTCGTAGTTTCTGGTAAACCTGCTTTTTCAATTCGTTTTTTCAAGTCCGCAATTTCACCAGTTTTACCTTCTTTATCTCCTAGCTCTGTTTGTATCGCCTTCATTTGCTCACGAAGATAAAATTCTTTTTGTGTTCTTTCCATCGCGTGTTTTACGCGTGTATTTATTTTCTTTTCTAAATTTAATATTTCTTGTTCATTATACAGTCGCTTAATTAATGTTTCTAAACGCTCTTTTGCATCCATAATTTCTAAAATTTCTTGTTTCCCTGAAATTTTTAATGGTAAATGAGATGCAATCATGTCAGCAAGTCTACCTGGTTCTTTAATATCTAGTACCGATTTATAAGTTTCTTCTGATATGCTTTTCGATGCCTTTGAATACTTTTCAAAATTATGTATTAAAGTTCGCATAAGCGCTTCATCTTCCGAATCTGCTTCCGTCGGCTCGACAAAAGCGGTCACTGAAACTTCATCATACATATCTCTTTCCCTGTAGTCATCCCAAATAGCCCTTTGTTGTCCTTCGACTAACACACGATATGTTCCATTTGGTAGCTTCACCATTTGCTTGACATATGCTAAAATTCCGACATCATATAAGTCTTCTGTTGTAGGATGTTCTAAATTCATATCTCTCTGCGCTACAAGAAATACTTTTTCTTCTCGTAACATCGCTTCATTTAAAGCAGCAACTGATTTTTCTCGACCAACATCTACATGCAAAACCATAGTTGGGAATACTAAAAGACCTCTAAGTGGTAATACAGGATAATATCCATCATTTATTTTCGCCATTTTGGGAAGTCACCTCCTTCTAATTCTGTCCGTTTTTCCGCTAATTAAACAGCAGAACTTTTCTATATGTACTAGTCAGCATAAATAAATAATCCATTTTTTCCTACATAAGGAGAAAAAGCCGACATCCTTGATTGCACTTAGGAAGCGCATATTGGAAGCCAGCTTATTCAATGGCATAATTAAGCCGATGTTTTTTCGTTGTCTTTTTCTACTTCGGAACCATCTGCCAATAAAAGCTTAGGAGATGCATTTTCTGTAATTGTTTCTTTTGTGATCACACATTCTACAATATCTTCTCTCGATGGTAGCTCGAACATTACATCAAGCATAATGTTTTCTATTATAGAACGAAGTCCACGTGCACCTGTTTTACGTTCAATAGCTTGCTTCGCTATTTCTACTAGTGCGTCATCTTCAAAAGTTAATTTTACATTATCTAGTTCAATCATCTTTTGATATTGTTTCGCAAGTGCATTTTTCGGTTCTGTTAAAATTTGTACTAGAGCGTTCACGTCTAATTGTTCTAAGCTTGCCAATACAGGTAAGCGACCAATAAACTCTGGTATTAAACCAAATTTCAATAAATCTTCAGGTATTAATTGCGATAATGGAGTTCCTTGGTCTAGATCAACTTTATTTGGATCGGCACCAAAACCAATTACCTTTTCACCTAAACGACGTTTAATAATTTGTTCAATGCCATCAAATGCTCCACCAACGATAAACAAAATATTCGTTGTATCGATTTGAATAAATTCTTGATGTGGATGCTTGCGTCCTCCTTGCGGTGGAACACTTGCTACAGTTCCTTCTAATATTTTTAGAAGTGCTTGTTGTACACCCTCACCTGAAACATCCCGTGTAATAGATGGATTTTCAGATTTACGCGCTACTTTATCTATTTCATCAATATAAATAATACCTTTTTCTGCTCGTTCAATATCATAGTCCGCAGACTGAATAAGCTTTAGAAGAATATTTTCAACATCTTCTCCAACATAACCGGCTTCTGTTAAGGATGTAGCATCTGCAATAGCAAATGGTACATTTAGAATTCGTGCAAGAGTTTGAGCAAGTAATGTTTTACCGCTACCTGTTGGTCCTATTAAGACTATATTTGACTTAGATAATTCTACCTCGTCAATCACGCTATTTGAATTGATTCGTTTGTAATGGTTATAGACAGCTACCGCAAGTGATTTTTTTGCTCGTTCTTGACCTATTACATACTCATCTAGTATTGACAAAATTTCTTTTGGTTTAGGAACTTCTTTAAATTCTACTTCTTCTTCTACACCTAGCTCTTCTTCTACAATTTCAGAACATAAGTCGATACATTCATCACAAATATATACGCCAGGTCCAGCAACTAGTTTACGAACTTGTTCTTGTGGTTTGCCACAAAAAGAACATTTTAAGTTCCCTTTTTCATCATTGAATTTGAACAAAATATTCACCCCTATTCAAGCAATTATCTTACAAGATTCTTTACAAGGAATCAAATAATAAGTTTAAGTATGTTTTTAATTATCCGAAAATCTATGTATGGATAAAACAAGGCACAGACAATTTTCGCTGTACCTTGTTCTATTTATTATAACGCTTTTATGTGAAATTATGAAATTTTAGCGTTTTCTACTAAGAATTCCACTGTTTTTTGGAAACGTACATCATTCTCAAGAACAGAAGTACCACCAAGTGCATTTTTAATATCTTCAGCAGACATATTGAATTGTGCACCCATTTTTTCAAGTTCTGCATTAATATCTTCTTCTGTTACTTGAAGATTTTCTTTTTCAGCAATCGCTTCTAAAGTTAATGAAACTTGAACGCGTTTTTTAGCATCTTCTGCCATTTGACCACGAAGTGCATCTTCATCTTGACCAGAGAATTGATAGTAAAGGTCTAAGTTCATACCTTGTTGTTGTAAACGTTGGCCAAATTCTTGAAGCATGCGGTCTGTTTCTGTTTGAACCATTGCTTCTGGAATGTCGATTGTAGCATTTGCCGCAGCAGCTTCCACTAAATCATCACGAAGACTTTGTTCAGCTAATTGTTTTTTCTCTTCTGCAGTAACTTCTTTTAATTTTGTACGTAAAGCATCGATACTTTCTACTTCAGCATCTACTTCTTTAGCGAAATCATCATTTAGTTCAGGAAGTTCTTTTCCTTTAACTTCTTTCACAGTAACTTTGAATACTGCTGGCTTACCAGCTAATTCAGCTGCATGATATTCTTCAGGGAATGTTACTTCTACATCTTTAGATTCGCCAGTTTTTAGGCCGATCAATTGCTCTTCAAATCCTGGGATGAAAGAGTTTGAACCGATTTCTAAAGGATAATCTGTTCCTGCTCCACCTTCAAAAGCAACACCGTCAGAGAAACCTTCGAAGTCGATAACAGCAGTATCACCTTCAACGATTGCATCTTCTTTTATAACAAGTTCAGCTAAACGAGCTTGTTGGCTTTTCAATTGTTCTTCGATTTCAGCATCTGTTACTTCCGTAACTAATTTAGTAACTTCTAAACCTTTATAGTCTCCTAGAGTTACTTCTGGTTTTACAACAACTTTAGCTGTAAATACTAATGGTTGTCCTTTTTCCATTGTTACGATATCGATTTCTGGTTGATCTACTGGGTCAATTCCAGCATCTTCAACAGCATGTCCATAAGCATGTGGAAGAATGATATCTAATGCATCTTGGAATAATGATTCTACACCATACATTTTTTCGAACATTTGACGTGGCATTTTCCCTTTACGGAAACCTGGTACGTTAATTTGTTTTACTACTTTTTTAAACGCTTGATCTAACCCTTTTGCTACTTCTTCTGCAGTAACTTCTACTGTTAATAAACCATTATTGCCTTCTTGTTTTTCCCATTTTACAGACAAATCCATTGACATATATTCTACCTCCAAAAAAATAATTTACAATAATTTAGCAGCTGTATAATTCATCATACAGAACAGTTTTTCACTAATTATATTGACAACTTGTATATTATAGCATAGATGCATATACTTTCAACATTATTCCTCTTCAACTATTACCGATGAGTCTTCTAATCGTTTTATCAGATTACTTAGTTCATCTTTTTGTCCGTTTCCATTTCCAAACAATGATTCGACAAAGTCCACATATCCTTTTGCTACTTCTTGATCACTATATCCAACCCAATCAAATGGGAATAACGCATAGGCATGACTATGAACTAATCCGATTGTCATTTCGAATTTCGACGGATCTTTTTCTAAAAATTCATGTACCTGTTGATTTATAGATTCTATTCGGTCTACAGCATTTGGTGTAGGTGGATTCACAGGGTTGACCTTTGCTTTATATCCAAATTTTTCAATCTCTACCTCGGTTGTCTCACCAATTGCTCCAAGCACTAAAAGCGCAAGTGACCTAATAGCTGGATAGATGCTACTATTTTCTGCTATATCTCTAATACTTGGAATAACATCTGTAACATCTCGGAAAAAAGATTCTTGCAACAATCTTTCTTGTTCTTCAACACTTAACTTTGTAAATTCATTTATATTAAACTTTTCATTGTCGGGTGTGAAAGATTGATCTGTGTCTAGTAGACTTTCTTGTTCCTTGGCAAGTTTTCCACTTAACTCTTTTAATTGTAGAAAATTTTGTTTTCGATCATTTGGAAATCTTTTATCGACAAGTAATCTGTTTAATACTTTATCTACTTCACCATATTCCTTCAAATCAAGTAAAATTGTCAAATATAATTCAACGATTTGCTCAAACATAGGTGACCTTTTCTTCATCAAATCCTCACATATTTCCTTCGCTTCTTGCTGTCTTCTAGTTTCTAATAAAGCGAGAATATATATACTTAGAATCATGTCATCTAACTCAACGTACTTTTTTGCTTCATCAAAACATTCAGTCGCTTTCATATAATTATTTTCTTCCGCAAATGCTAAACCATCTTCAATTAGTTTATCAATCATTCCTGGGAAAAAAATAATATTCTCATTGTTTTTTAGGCTATAATGTTTTTTTTTCAACTCACTCGCCTACCTTTACAATCGCTAATATTTCTATACTATCTCACTTTTGACCATTTTCCTATTTTTAATTAAAACCAATTGGTAAATATCCTCCTAAAAGGTGGGTATTTTTTATCGTTAGGGATGTTTAATTATTCTGATTATAGGGAAATAGATTAATAGCCTAATAACTAGAAAGGGGAAGACAAACTTGCAAAAAAATATATTATTTATTTCAGATCATGGTGATCCCCTTGCTCCTTTAGGTAGTGAGCAAGCTGGCGGTCAAAATAATTATGTAAAGCAACTTGCTTTATCCCTTGAAAAAGAAGGAAATAAAGTGGATGTGATTACACATTGGTGTAACCCGTTAGATCCACAAATTGAAAGCTTTGGTTACTCTTGTCGAGTTATTAGAATAGGAGCGGGTAAGAAAACCTACGTTCCTAAAAGTGAATTATATGATTTGCTCCCGGTCTTTTATAAAGAAATGAAAGAAACAATTGATCTTACATCGTACGATTTAGTTCACTCCCATTACTGGCTTTCTGGACTTTTAGGTTCTTATGTAAAAGCTGATTACATGATTCCTTGGGTTCATACAAATCATTCGCTTGGTGTTGCGAAAGAAGAAGCCACTGGAATTTCAGAACCTATCAGACTCTGCACAGAGAAAATGATTTTAACCTCTGTAGACGCAATTGTTGCCACTACAAAAAACGAAAAAAATCTCATCCATCGTTTTGTTGATCATCCATCACCTATTAAAGTAATTCCTATCGGAGTAGATCAAGCTTTCCGTCCACTAAAAACTAGTGTAGAAGGCAAAAACCCTTACTTTGCATTTGCAGGAAGATTACAAAAAACAAAGGGAATCTATACCCTTGTAAATGCATTCCGTCTTCTTGTCGAGAAGAATGATCTTGAGCCTACTACGAAACTTCTCATTGCAGGTGGAGATGCAGAATGTGTGGATTCGTACAACAAATTACCAAAGGATAGAAACCTCCGAGCTGCTATAAGAGGACTTGAGCATAGAATCGAGTTCCTAGGAGCGAAATCACAAAAACAACTAGCTACTATTTTTAATCATGCGACTGCTGTCGTAGTACCTTCTTTCTATGAATCTTTTGGGATGGTTGCTGCAGAAGCACAAGCTTGCGGCTGCCCTGTTATCGCTTCCAAAGTTGGGGGATTAAAAGATGTTGTTAAAAATAAAGTTACCGGATTGCATATTGAAAAAGGTAATGAATATAATTTAGCTCAAGCAATGAGTACAGTACTCTTTAATAGAAACTTCACGAACAAGCTTGGTAGAAGCGCTGCCATTTTTGCAAATCAGGAATTCAATTGGACCACTTTGGCACAAAAAATGGATTCACTTTACGAGGTGGTTATTGGTGAGAATAAAACCATATATGTTAGCAACTGATCTTGATGGAACACTTGTAGGTGATCCTTCAGCACTTCAAAGATTATTGCAGCATTATGAAAACTCTAATATAGAGGTAGAACTCGTCTATATTACAGGAAGACATTTTGCCTCAGTTTCTTCTTTAATTGAAATTGAGAATTTACCCAATCCGGACATTCTTATAACTGATGTCGGTGCGGCAATCTATACTTCAGAAAAACTTACGGAAGATACTACTTGGGAAAAGAAAATGCATACTAATTGGCACCCTGAACGTATTATCAAGCTTGCCAGTTTCTTTCCTGCTCTTCAAAGACAAACTCTTCCAAGTACTAAACGAATTTCTTTTACCGTCGATCAAAATGAGGAAGTCGTAAAACAGTTTGAAAAAGCTTTAGTGGAAGAGAATATTCCGCATAAGCTTATTTTTAGTTCCAATCGGGATGTAGATATTCTTCCTGAGAATAGTGGTAAAGGAGAAGCTTTAAATTATATCCTTCAAAATTATGCAAATGAAGGTGTTAAAGTTCTTATCGCTGGAGATTCGGGAAATGATATGGACATGCTTGCCTTGGGTCATCCTTCTGTCATCGTAGGAAATGCTCAACTAGAACTTGTTCAAATGAAAAACCACCCTTATCTTTACCGAGCTACCGAGCATTTTGCGGGAGGTATATATGAAGCATGGTTACATTTTTATAAATAGAAAAAATGCCAACTGAATTCTAGGTTCAGTTGGCATTTTATATTAAGCAATTTGTACAGTGTGCTCTTTTACTAGTTTTTCATATAAATTCAAGTCTTCATGATATAAGTCAGTATATGTTTCTAAGCTATACTTTTTAATAGCTTCGAAGCATTTCTCTTCGACAATATGAAACTTTTCGTTAAGTTTTTGTGCATTTTCCCATGCTGTTTCTTCAAAAATAAGATTCATTTCATGTTCTTCTATTACCATCGAAAGTAAATCTACACGATTATAAAGTTCATATAGAGAATTATTCCTTTTTGCGTCAAAAATCTCAATCGTTCGGTCTAACGTTTCCAATAGAGCCTTCCGATCAATTGCATGACCCAACTCATGCAATGTTATCGTTTCTATATATACCTCCAAGGAGATGGTTGTTTGCATTTCCTCTTTTGCTTCTATTAAACGATTTGCATCAAAACCTACATAATCTCCGATAAAGTTATAACTCATATTAACTCCAGAGTTATCTTGTCTTAATTGAACATCCATTTCCACTGACTGCATCGTTGCACTTATCAATTCACAAAGATTTTTCTCTGTATATTTATCGTTCATTTATTCTTCGTTCTTCTCCTTATAGTTCAAAATTATAAATTTATTTCAATAAGAATATGACATTAATTGTGTTTTCATGTTTTTTCCAACAGGAAATAATATATAACAATTTTTATTTTATTTCAATCTTTATGTACTGAGTTTTTTTCTGTAGAAAATCCCTATCAATACCTGTTTCCAAAAATTTTCTGGAGTGCTTGTGGACAGGACGGGAGTTCATCATAACCATGTGATTTTTCTAGAGAGTAGAGGCGTGACTAGTGTCACGCCTCTACT